>JAZNZE010000033.1:0-14251 GCA_045594785.1 Eubacteriales bacterium | reverse complement strand
CCCTTGTGCGTGAAGAGTCTGAGGCGGTAAAGGGTATCGTTTTTGAGCCCGATGAGCTTTCGGTGCTTAATATGGCTGTTCCAATATACACAGCAGGAAAAATCGTGTCAGCAGTGCGTGAAAGCTTTGCCAGCGAGGTTTCTGCAAGAAGATGTGCAATGGATTCAGCGGGTAAAAACGCAAAGGAAATGATAGACAGGCTTCAGCTTGAATACAACCGCGCCCGTCAGGGAGCAATTACTCAGGAAATTACCGAAATCGTTGCGGGAAGCGGTATGTAAAAGGAGGATTATAAATGTCAGAAAAATCAAAGGGCGTTGTTTCACAGGTAATGGGACCTGTTGTAGACGTCCGTTTTGAAGAAGGCTGTCTGCCTTCCATATATAACGCATTAACAATTCCCAAGGGCGAAAAAACGCTTACAGTAGAGGTTGCTCAGCATATCGGCGACAATACAGCACGCTGTATCGCTATGTCGTCTACTGACGGACTCAGAAGAGGCGTTGAGGTTACCGATACAGGCGCACCTATCAGCGTTCCTGTGGGAAGAGATACACTGGGAAGAATTTTCAACGTTCTGGGCGATGCAGTTGATAATCAGCCTGTTCCCGATACCGAGGAGCACTGGAATATCCACAGAAGCGCTCCTGATTACGATGAGCTTTCAACCTCTACCGAAATTCTTGAAACGGGAATCAAGGTAATCGACCTTATCTGTCCTTATTCAAAGGGAGGAAAAATCGGTCTTTTCGGAGGCGCGGGAGTAGGAAAAACAGTTCTCATTATGGAGCTTATCAACAATATCGCTAAACAGCACGGCGGACTTTCTGTTTTCACAGGCGTCGGCGAGCGTACCCGTGAAGGTAACGACCTCTACAACGAAATGAAGGAGTCGGGCGTTTTAAGCAATACAACTCTCGTTTACGGACAGATGAACGAGCCCCCCGGAGCAAGAATGAGAGTTGCTCTTTCGGGACTTACTATGGCAGAATACTTCCGTGACAAAGAGGGACAGGACGTTCTTCTCTTTATAGACAATATATTCAGATTTACTCAGGCAGGCTCAGAGGTTTCGGCTCTTCTCGGACGTATGCCCTCTGCGGTTGGCTATCAGCCTACACTTGCCACGGAAATGGGTGCTTTGCAGGAGAGAATTACCTCTACCAAAAAGGGCTCTATTACTTCTGTTCAGGCAGTTTACGTTCCCGCAGACGACCTTACGGACCCTGCCCCTGCAACCACGTTTGCGCATCTTGATGCAACCACGGTTCTTTCAAGAAGCATTGCTTCTCTCGGTATATATCCTGCGGTTGACCCGCTTGATTCCACCTCAAGAATACTTTCGCCTGACGTTGTCGGTATTGAGCATTACGAGGTTGCAAGAAGCGTTCAGTCTATTCTGCAGCGCTACAAGGAGCTTCAGGATATTATTGCCATTATGGGTATGGATGAGCTTTCCGAGGAGGATAAGCTTGTCGTTAACAGAGCAAGAAAGATTCAGCGTTTCCTTTCGCAGCCCTTCTCCGTTGCTGAGCAGTTCACGGGTATGCAGGGTAAATACGTTCCCATCAAGGAAACGATACGCGGATTCCGCGAAATTCTTGACGGTAAGCACGATGCTCTTCCCGAGTCTGCATTCCTTTTCGTAGGAACTATTGACGAGGCTGTGGAAAAAGCAAAGACGCTTATGCAGAATGCAGAATAAGACTCATTTCAGTGAATTTTAACTGAAGGAGATTAAAATGAAAGAATTTCATTTACAGATAGTAACGCCTGACGGCATATTCTTTGACGGTATGGCAGAGAGCCTGCTTGTGCGAAGTGAAACGGGTGACGTTGAAATACTCGCAGGCCACGCAGACCTCTTTTCCTCGCTCGGTATAGGCAGAGCAAGAATAAAAGCAGGCGGCGAAAATCGCATCGGCTCTGCAGCAGGCGGCTTTATTTCGATTGCAAACGGTGAAGTAAAGCTCGTTGCCACAACCTTTGAATTCAAGGATAAAATTGACCTTGAACGCGCAAAGGCAGCAAAGGAAAAGGCAGAGGAAAAGCTCAAAGAGGCAAAAACCGATAAAGAAATATTGCTCGCCAAGGCAAAGCTCAAAAGAGCTCTAAACAGAATTGACGTAGCAACCATTAAATAATAAGAAAAGGCAATTTCATTCCATAACGGTTTGATATTGCCTTTTTTGTATAACGAAAAAGGGTGCTGTTAAAAGGGTGATATTCTTAGCGGAGAATTTGAAAATCACACTAAGTGCGAGCATCGCATTTGTCTGGACAAATACAGAATGGGCTAAACCCAAACCCTTATACAAGCAGAAAGAGAGAACAAAACGGTTTATCGCCGAAACGGTTTAAGCCGAAATGTCCTCTCTTTTTCTGTTAGTGAAGTTTTCGCTGCCGTGAAAGTGAAGTTGCTATGCAGTGAAGTTTGTGCTACGCACAAGTGAAGTTAAGTTTGCCCATCACTTCGCCATCAGGCGAAACTTCACTCACAAAGTGAACTTCACTATCGAAGATAACTTCACTTGCCCGTAAGGGCAAACTTAGTTAGCCTACGTTATATGTTTTATTTATTCGAGACTTTTTTCTCTATAGTCCCCCGGAGTTTTTTCAAAGCGTTTTTTAAAAAGCCTTATGTAATTTGAGGCATCTGCAAATCCGGATTCCGCGCACGCCTCGTTTACCGTTTTTCCTTCTTTCAGAAGCTTTCTTGAATAAGCAAGCTTTTTCATTTCAAGATAATGCTTTGGAGTTGTGTTCAGATTGGTTTTAAACAGTCTGTTAAGCGTGCTTTGGCTGACGTAATATTTTGCCGTAAAATAGTCAAGATTTTTTATTGCCTTAAAATTCTTATTTATATCTGAAAGTATTTTGTCAAAAACAGTTCCCTGCTCAGACAAGACATTCTCGGAATTAATAAATTTACGAAGTATACCAAGCATTTCAAGCGTCAGATAAAACTGAGCGTGAGTGTCCTTCTCTTTTTCTTTTACGATAAGCGAATCATAGATTTCAAGAAGACGGCTGTGCGCTTCTGCGCTTGGACGAATAAGATTATTCTTGCCGAAATCATGCTTTAAAAACTCTTCAAATATAAACGAGCTTTCCGCATCAAACCAAAAGCAGAGGTGACGGTGAACAGACCTTGTGTTAAGAATACAGTTGTGCATTTCATTAGGCTTTGTAATTATCGCATCACCGGGCGTAAGCTTATAGTTAGTGCCCTCTACCGCAAAGGAAACGTCTCCCTCTATAAGCACGTAAAGCTCTAACGTATCGTGCAGATGAGGCATCCAGTTTTTCGGGTTTTCCTCGGTAACTTTATTTGAGTAATAGTATTTGACGTTATAGCCGCAAATGTCGGGAATATTAAGATGAAGATAATTCATTATGCCACTCCTGAAAACTTACTTAAGATAAGTATATAATTTTCAAGCCTCGTTGTCAAGCTCTGAATATTTTTCAAGTATAAAAATTAAAAATTATCACTTTTTATCAAGTAGAAAATAAAAAATGACAAGAATTGAATATTATTTCTACCACAAAGACAAAAAAAGATAAATAAGCTGTGTTAAGATAATGGTAGAAATACTTTTAGTGCTTTGAGGAGACTTTTATGAATAACGTTAAGGTTGATTTTAAAAACATTTACGACAAGGTAAAATGCATTAACGCAGTCAACAACGGCCCCTCGGGCTCCAGAGTTAATATGACAGGAAATTTCGAAAGCTACGAGAAGCTTGAAATCCCCTACGCAAGACTTCACGATGCTTCCTTCTACGCAGGAAATTACGGCGGTGAATTTTCTGTTGACGTGCATAGAATTTTCCCCGATTTCAATGCGGACGAAAATAGTCCTGCATCTTACATCTTTTCTCCTACCGATTCCTACCTTGAGGATATAGAATCTGTCGGCACTAAGATTTTTTACAGACTTGGTGCATCAATCGAGCACGGCTACAAGAAAGGCACGTATCCCCCTCTTGACTATGAAAAATGGGCGAGAATATGCGAGCATATAATCCGTCACTATACTGAGGGCTGGGCTGACGGATATAAATTCGATATAGAATACTGGGAGATATGGAACGAATTCGATCTTAATCTGCCAAACGGCACAAATCCCTGCTGGCAAGGAACCAACGAGCAGTTCTACGATTTTTACTGCACCGTAAGCAAATATCTCAAAGGTAAGTTTCCGCACCTTAAAATCGGCGGTCCCGCTTCGTCAGACGGAAAAAATGATGCGGTTATCGGCTCTTTTCTTGAAGAAATAAAAAAACGAGGAGCTGCACTTGACTTCTTCTCTTATCATTGGTACGGAGTTGATATAAACTATCTTGTCAACTTTATACGGGGTGTAAAGGAAGTACTTGATAAGCACGGCTTTGGGGACATTCCCGTTTTCCTTAACGAATGGAACTACAGCCGTTCCGGCGAGGTCGAATATTCAATGAATGCACTGAAAACTCATAAAGGAGCTTCCTTTGTCAGCGCAGTTATGAGTACAGCGCAAAAAGAAAAGCTTGATATGCTTATGTACTACGATGCAAGGCCTACCGTGTGGAACGGAATTTTCGGCTCGTACAGCGTGATATATAAACCGTATTACACGTTTCTTGCAGCTCGTGATATCGTAAAGCTCAAAAATGCTGCAAAATGCGAGTGTGACGAAGACCTTTACGCTATTGCGGCAACAGACAAAAACGAATCTGCTCTTATGCTCACCTACTACAACGATAATGATGAGAGTGAAGATAAGACCGTCAGAATCGAGATGAACGGTGCAAAACATGGCGAGTGCGTTAAGGCTGAGTTTTATCTGATTAACGAGGCGCACAGCCTTGAGCTTGTAAAAGAGGAATATTTCACCTCTGATAAGTTTGCTCTCATACTTAAAATGAAAAACTACGATACCGTATTAATCAAGATTTTCGAGGACTGTTGATATGGAAAATAGTCATTGGAATAAAAAAACGTGGTACGCTTACGGCACGTCAATGACAAGCGTAGAGCAAGGCAAATATGTGCCGATAGTTGAAGAGCTTTCGGGAATGAAGGTTAAAAATTTTGGAATCCCCGGCGGCTCTCTTACCCCTGACGGATATGGCAAAGGAAACGTAAAGGCTGCAGTTATGACGCTTGATGACGGAAAGGCAAATGCCGACCTCATAACGCTTGAGGTTCTGCCGAACGAGGGAGGTGTGGTTGGAGATATTTATGATACCGATAGCGTTAGCTTCTGCGGAAACCTAAATCAGTGCATAAGATACCTGCAGGAAAACACTAAGGCGCAAATTGTTCTTATAATTATGATAGGCGGAAATAATACCACACCCGAAACGGTCAGTCCGACAAGAAATATTACCTGGTTTGAGTTTGCCGAAATTGCCGAGCGTGTAGGACATCTTAACGGTATACCCGTTATCAATATTGCGGCAGAGGGCGGCTTTGGATATGCCAGAGTGAAGAATAAGGACTATCAGCTCGACCATATTCATTTAAATGAGCTTGGCGGTATAAACATGGGAAATTTCGTTTGGTCAAAGCTTAAAAATATTCCCCTTTGGAAAACCGAAATAAACTAAAACGAAAATAATTATTTACATAAGGAGATAAAATATGTCAAAAATTGCTTTTGTCGGATTCGGTGAGGTTAATACTCCTGCCGACATAATAATCAACAAATGCAAGGCTGCCGAGGAAGGACTTAAGAAGGAAGGTCTTGACCTTATCAGCGTTTATCCGGTAACGGACGACTACGAAGAAAAGGATATCAATAAAGCTATCTCTGCTCTTGAAAACAAGAGCTTTGACGCTCTCGTTATCTGCATTGCAGGCTGGATTCCAACTCACGCTGTAGTTAAGATTACCGAGCATTTCAGAAATAAGCCTATGGTACTCTGGGGACTTTGCGGCTGGATAGAGGGCGACAGACTTGTTACTACTGCCGATCAGGCGGGTACAACTGCTATCCGCAAAACCTTCTACGACCTCGGATACGATTTCAAATACGTCTACGATATTATAGGTCTTCCCTCGAATACCGCTAAGGTTAAGAACTACTGTACCGCGGCTATGGCGGCAGCAAAGCTCCGTCACGCAAGGGCAGGTATGGCGGGATACCGCGATATGAACCTGTACGGCACTCAGGCAGACGGACCTTCCCTTAAGAGAGTTGTCGGTCCTGAAATTGAGACCTTTGAAATGCTTGAAATTGAGCAAAGATATCAGAAGATAAGCGATGCCGAAAAGCATCAGGTTATCGACAAGGCTATGTCTAAATGGAAGTTCTTGAAGCCTGCTAATCCGGAAAGCATGAAAAAGGCGGCAGGATATTATCTTGCTGTAAAGTCTCTTTCAGACGAAAGAGGATACGATGCTATTTCTCTTAAGGACGTTGACGGAATGAAAAAGCTTCTCGGCTTCCCTCCCGCTCCGATATTTATGCTTCTTGCAGATGAGGCAGGACTATGCACCATTCCCGAAAATGACTCTCTCGGAAGCATTACTCAGCTTATGGTTAAGTACCTTACCGGTCAGTGCGCATTCTATCTTGAATTTTACGAGTTCTTTACCGACAGAGTTCTCGCAGGTGTTCCCGACTACGTGCCCGCAGAGGTGGCTCTTGGCGGTGTAACCGTTATGCCTGCGGCATTTGGTGAGCTTAGCGAGGGTATTCTCAACGTAAGTAAGGTTAAGCCCGGCAAGGTTACTATGTGCCGCCTCACGTATGATGACGGAGAATATTTTATGCATATGGTTACCGGTGAAGGTATAACTCCGAGAAAGTGGGAGGAAGCAGGTTGGACTCAGCCTGCGCCTCAGCTTCCCGGTCTTGAAATTCTACTCGACAACGTTCCGGATTTTGCCGAGAAGGTTATGTGCCAGCATTACATTATTTCTTACGGTGATAATACCGAAGCTATCACCAATCTCTGCGATATACTCGGAATAACCGTAATTTGAGGAGAAACAAAATGAATAAAATAAAAATTGGTTGGGGCGAGGAAAGCATCGTTCCAGAAGGTAGAAAGGTTGACCTTGTAGGTCAGTTTTACGAAAGAATTTCGGCTGATGTTGAAACTCCGATTGCAGTAAATGCTCTTGCGATAGAGTGCGGAAACGATGCGGTTATATTCTGCTCCTGCGACCTCGTTTCCACCTCGCATTCTCTTCTTGAGGACGTGAGAGCCGCACTTCCCGAGAGCTTTCCTAAGGATAAGCTTATAATCAACGCTATACATACTCACACTTCCCTAGGATATTCTAAAAGAAGTGATATGCTTTCAAGCTCGCTTTACGGGCTTAAAGCATTCTTACCTGAGGAATATATCTATAAGCCTCTCGTCACCGACAACTCTCCTGAGGTTATGAGAGGTGACGAAGCAAGAGATTTCCTGGTTGAGAGGATTGCAAAGGCGGCTCTTGCAGCTTGGGAAAGCCGCAAAGAAGGATATTATGCTCAGGGATTCGGAAGAGCTGCCGTAGGTATGTGCAGAAGAGTTTGCTACGATGACGGAAGCGCAAAAATGTGGGGTAATGCAAATCAGGCAAACTTCACCGAACTTGAATCCGGTAACGACTCGGGCATTGAACTTCTCTTTACCTATGACGAGAATAAAAAGCTCACGGGTGTGGTTGCTAACGTAGCCTGTCCTGCGCAGGTGCTTGAGCATCAGAGCTTCATTTCCTCCGACTATATGGGTAAGACAAAAGAGCTTATCCGCGAAAAATACGGAAATGACGTAGGATTTCTCGGCCTTATTTCTCCTGCGGGCGATATGTGCCCGAGAGATATGATACGCTGGGTGAACTCACCTGTTACGTTGAATGACCCCAACGTTTCTCAAGACAACAAGGTTCTTCACAAAGCTGACCCGTCTATGTTTGATATTGCCGGTGCAAATCTTGCGGCAAGAAGAGTTGCGACCGAGATTTTCTGGGCGCTCGAAGACGTTACTGAGTACGTAGGCGAAACGACCCTTGAACATAAAAAGCTCGATATTGACCTTCCCTTAAGACGCGTTACAATAGCAGAATACGAAAAGGCTTACAAGGCTCTTACCGATTTTGCAAAGGAATGCACGGGTGCTATTAATTTCGAGGACAATGCGAGAATGCAAATTCACAGCGGTACTGTTGCAAGATACCACCTTCAACAGACTCACGACATATTCACGATTGAATCTCACGTTCTGAGGCTTGGTGATATCGCTTTTGCCACAAACCCCTTCGAGCTATTCTTGAACTACGGAAATCAGATAAGAGCGAGAAGCCTTGCTTCTCAGACCTTCCTTATTCAGCTCTCCTGCGGCTCATGGGGATACCTTCCCACCGAAAAAGCAGAAATGGGCAGCCATTACAGCGCCTTTGTTTCAAGCGGTGCTACGGGACACGTTGGCGGTGAAATTCTCGTCAGAAAAACTCTTAAAGAAATAAACGAAATGTTTGAGAATAAATGATTATGGATTTAAAAAACACATCGCTTCTTTCAGGCGTTCTTATCGGTGAACACAAACTCGACAAAAATACTCTCATAGAAGAAATAAGTGAGAGAGTTGTCTCTAAGGGATTCAATTTTACGGTTTTAAATACAACCTTCTGCAGAAAGCCGGAGGAATTTCCAACTCACGAAAACTTCATTGAATGGACAGAATATCTTACCAAAAATAAGATTTATTTTCACCTTGTAAGAACGGCTCAGAAAGCACCCGAAGGTAAAATATCTCAGCTAGAAGAGCGTACCGTTCAAAAAATGAAGGAAATTGCGGGAGAATATTTCCTAGGCGACTGTATCGCAGAGCCCGGACTTGCATATTCGGCTAAGGGGGAATTCTTCTTAAGCCTTGACTATACCCCCAACTATGTATGGGATAACGTTAAAGATGCGCACGACCGATATATAAAAACGGTAAGCGAACTGGTACACCGCAATGAAAAAATAGGTATGCCTGCCTCTATCAGTATAGAATCAACAGCCCTCACTAAGTATAATATAGAAGCGGGTATCAAAATACACATAATCGAAACGCCAAACAGCGATCCCGACTTTATAATCCCCTCAGCAAGAGGTGCGGTAAACAACCTCAGTGACACACCGTTCTGGGGTAGTCTTATCGCTCACGAATGGTATGGCGGAATGCGTCATGAGGATACGCTAAAAAGAAAAAGACTCAATCTTCTTACAAAATTTCTTTTTATGCACGGAACCCGCTCCCTTATGCTTGAAAGCGGAGATAATTACGTAAGCGCTTATGGACAAAGATACGAATGGGATTCGGAAATCTGCAAATATATGCGCGACGAAATTGACAATTTTGCTTATTATTCAAAAAACGATGACAGACCGAGTCCCTCTCCTAAGGTTACGTTTGGAATTCTTTCAGGACTTTACGATGGATATGCCGCATACTCAAACAGCTCGATTTGGGCGCAGTTTGGAGGCAGACGTGAATGGGGGCATATCGATGCGGAATTCTCCTATCGCCTGCTTAACTGCATGGGCACTAAGCGCAGATGGGGTGACGTAGATAATTACGGAGACTACGATACCTCAGCGTTCCCCGCCTACGGCACATACGATATAGTACCGATTGAGGCAGACGTTAACGCGCTTTCAAAATACGAATACCTCGTTATGCTCGGCTGGAATACAATGACAGACGAAAATATGGATAAGCTCACCGAGTACGTAAGACGAGGCGGTAAGCTTCTTCTCTCGGGCGCGCACCTTAATTACAGTGTAAAGAGAGAAGGAGAATTCCTTCCCCCGTCTAACGAAAAGCTGGAAGCTCTCTGCGGCTGCCGATACTACGGTGAAGATTTTTCAACCAACTACGGAACAAAGCTTGAATATGACTCACTTAACGAAAAACATCTTTACCCGGGCACAAAAAGCCTTGCATGCGATCCTATAGCGAGCGCGGGATTTGTCGATTATATGAAGGTTGAGCTTACAAGCGCAAGAAGGCTCGGCTTTGCATCTGACAGCTGGTCAAAGCCCACAAGTCTTGGCACAACAGTTATTGAAAATAAAATCGGTAAGGGTACGGTAACCTTTATTACCTCGAAAAACTACCCCGGAAACCCCGCTTTAACTCCGCTTTATTCTGTATTTTTCAGAGAATTTATTTCCTCATCAGCAAGAGAATGCGATATAAAGGTTATAGCAGGAGAAAAGCTCCGATACACCGTCTATGAAGGAAATAAAATCTATCTTTTGAACACAGATTACGATCTTCCCCTAACCGTAAAAATAATTTATGAGGGAAAAGAAAAAACCGTAACGTTGGATTCTCTTGAATTAAAAACACTACAGCTATAAAAATACAAGTGGAGACAAAAATGAAAAAGCCCTGCATTGAAAAAATGACTCTGCGAGAGAAAATTGCGCAGACCTGTCTTGTTCGTCAGTCTGATCTTCTTATGTATCCGGAAACAAACTACGGCACACTTCGCCCCAAAGAAGATGCAGTTAAGTTCATGGAAAAGAATCAGTTCGGCGGCATTTGGACTCACGGAAACGTTGACGTTAACCAAATGGGAACCGATGCTTACAAATCTTTTAAATTTACCGCAAAATCCCACGTCGAATGGTTGAAGAAGGTTGAAGGCGTATCAAAAATTCCGCTTATTTGCGCAAATGATCCGGAAAAAAGTGTTTCCGACGTAAGCTCTATAACATCAGGTCTTATGGTCGGTGCGGCAAATGACGAAGAGCTTTGCTATAAGCTCGGCAAGCAACTCGCACTTGAAAGCAGTTCATTCGGCTCCAACTGGGTATGGGCGCCGATGGTCGACCTCGTCAACAGATTTGCTTCGGGAATTGTCCGCCCCTTCTCTAACGAGCCTGATACTCTTACCCGCTGTGCAAAAGCTTATATAAACGGAATTCAGGCTAATGGTGTTGCCGCAACCGCCAAGCACTTCCCCGGTGCTGACCCTAAGGAAACTAGAGACGGACACATCGTTTCTACATATATACGTACATCATACGAGGATTGGAAAAAGGGGCAAGGTGAAGTTTTCAAGACGCTTATAGATGCAGGCGTATACGCAATAATGGCAGCAACGCGTGCATTCCCTGCAATTGATGACACCAAAATTATGGGAACCTATCTCCCCGCTACCCTTTCGCATAAAATCGTAACAAAGCTTCTTAAGGAAGAAATGGGATTTGAAGGTGTTGTTATAACCGACGATACCACGATGGGCGGCTATACCACATTTTTCTCGCACGAGGACCTTTACGCAGAATTTCTCAAGGCGGGAAACGACGTTCTTCTCGGTGTCGGTATTGATGCGGTTGACCTTATTGAGAAAGCAGTGCTTGACGGCAGACTTTCTGAAGAAAGAGTTAACGATGCCTGCAGAAGAGTGCTTAACCTTAAAGAAAAGCTCGGTCTTTTTGATGACGGATACACAAGAGGCAGCGTTGACCTTGAAAAAGTCAAACCCGATACCGAAAAGGTTGTTCGTGAAATTGCAGATAAGGGTATAACTCTTATACGCAACAATAACGAAGCGTTCCTTCCTCTCTCGAAAGAAAAAATAAAGAACGTTACGATAATTCTTTACACTCATAACGAAGCAATAATGAATAGCCTTAAAGTAATGAAAGAGGAATTTGAAAAAAGAGGCGCAACCGTTACGCTCAGAAGACGTCTTGAAAGCTGGGCGGAAATTGAAGAAATCTCCAAAACAAACGACCTTATAATCTATGTCGGATATATTCATTTCCACTCACCTAAGGGAGCTCCGAGCTTCTACGGTGACGAGCAGTGGTCATTCAGATATGCTTTCACGTCGGGTAAAGAAAAGTCAATAGGAATCTCACTCGGTTATCCTTACATTCATTACAACTTTATGGATGAGTGCCCGATATTTGTAAACGGATATAACGCAACGCCCGAAACACAGAAAGCGTTCGTTTCGGCAATCTACGGTGAAATACCTTTTCGCGGAAAGTCACCTGTAGACTTGAATATGGATTAATAGCAAAAAATTCTGCTCGCGATAGCATAAGCGCACGGGCAGAATTTTTATTTAACGCAGCAGATTTGTAAACAATCATTGTCATATGCAAGACTTATTGAAAAAAGCAACAGTCGAGAAAAGCTCGCCTGTTGCTTTTTTGATTATTTATTAATAAGCTCTACAAGCTTATCGGGGAAGTTTACTGTCATTCCGTCAACTCCAAGCTCATATGCCATTTTCATAAGGTCGGTGTTGAAAACGCCCCATGCACGCACACCGAGTCCGAGCGAATGCCACTCATCTACGAGCTCACGCGTAAGAGTTTCTGCCTTCGGGCAAATTTCGTATGCGCCGAGCTTAAGAAGACTATCGGTGGTTTCCTTATCGGTTTTAGAAGTAAGATAACCGATACGAAGTCCCGGTGCAACTTCTTTCATTTTGGCAATATAATCAAACACAAAGGATGTGATTATAACACGGTCTTCAAGTCCGTACTTATAGATAAGCGCAGCGGTATCCTCCTCTACTCCGGCTACTTTGAGCTCGATTGCAAAAGTGAGATCAAAGTGAGCAAATGCTCTGAGAAATTCCTCAAATGTCGGAATTTTATCTGAAAGAGCACCTGTGTTCACGTCAAACGAGCGAAGCTCCTCATACGTGTAATCGGCAATACAACCTTCTTTGCCCGTAACGCGCTTTATAATATCATCGTGGAAAAGAACCAGAATTCCATCTTTAGTTCTCTGAACGTCAGTTTCAATTCCGTTAGCTCCCATTTGAACGCCTGTGTAAAAGGAAAGCATCGTATTCTCGGGGCAATAGGTGCTCGCGCCTCTGTGAGCGTAGTTTATAAAACTCATTATACCACACCCTGAGCAAGCATAGCTTCCGCAACCTTGATAAAGCCTGCGATATTAGCACCTGCTACAAGGTCATCGCCAAATCCGTATTTATTTGCTGCTTCAAGAGAAGAGTTAAAGATGTTCTTCATAATGCCCTTAAGCTTTTCGTCAACCTCTTCTGCTGACCAGCTGTAACGCATAGAGTTCTGAGACATTTCAAGACCGGAAACAGAAACACCGCCTGCGTTAACCGCCTTAGAAGGAGCGATGATAACGTTATTCTTCTTAAGGAATGCCATAGCCTCATCGGTTGTAGGCATATTTGAAACCTCGATATAATACTTTATGCCGTTTGCAACGATTTTTTCCGCGTCCGCAAGAGCAACCTCGTTCTGAGTTGCGCAAGGCATAACAACGTCAACCTTAAGTCCCCAAGGCTTTTCACCGGGGAAGAACTTAACGCCGAACTTATCGGCATAATCCTCAACTCTGTTACGGCAGGAAGCACGCATTTCAAGCATATAGTTAATCTTTTCTTCGGTGTTAATACCGTCAGGATCGTATACGTATCCGTCAGGACCGGAGATTGCAACTACCTTACCGCCAAGTGCGGTAACCTTTTTAACCGTACCCCAAGCAACGTTACCGAAGCCGGAGATAGCAAAGGTCTTACCCTCGATAGAATCACCGAAGTGCTTAAGAAGCTCAACTGCATAGTAAACCGCACCGTATCCGGTAGCCTCAGGTCTTACAAGAGAGCCTCCGTAAGGAATTCCCTTACCGGTAAGAACACCTGTAAACTCGTTTCTAAGTCTCTTATACTGACCGAAGAGATAACCTATTTCTCTTGCTCCAACACCGATATCTCCGGCAGGAACGTCACAGTCAGCACCGATATATCTTTCAAGCTCTGTCATAAAGCTCTGGCAGAAGCGCATAACCTCAGCATCACTCTTGCCCTTAGGGTCAAAGTCGGAGCCGCCCTTACCGCCGCCCATAGGAAGACCGGTAAGAGAGTTCTTGAAGGTCTGCTCAAATCCAAGGAACTTTATAATGCCCTCGTAAACGGAGGGGTGGAAGCGAAGACCGCCCTTATAAGGACCGATTGCGCTATTGAACTGAATACGGAATCCGCGGTTAACCTGAACGTTACCGTTATCGTCTACCCACGGAACTCTGAATTTGACTATGCGCTCGGGCTCAACGAGTCTTTCAATGACTCCCGCCTTTATATATTCGGGGCGCTGCTCAAGCCCGGGCTCCATTGATTCGAGCACCTCGCGGACGGTCTGATGAAATTCAGGCTCTCCGGGGTTTCTGCGCTCAACCCGCGCCATAAGGTCGTTAAGATATTCTGATTTGAACATTGGTTTTTCCTCCAAAACAAGTATAGATAAATTTTATCATATTTATATTATAAAATC
>JAZNZE010000032.1:0-1905 GCA_045594785.1 Eubacteriales bacterium | reverse complement strand
CGAAAATCTTACCTTATCGTTTGCAAACACCTTAACGTCAGCAGCTCTGTGGCTTGCCGAAAGAAGCTCGCGCACAATAGTTCTATAGAGGTCGTACGTCTGCCCCGCACCGGGATAGTCAAGCGAGGTAAGAAGAATTGCCACGCCTTCGCCAAGTTTATTTTCTATCATAGCGGGAAAGCCTTCGGAGCTGTTCTTTTCATAAAAGCTATCGCTCAAAACTGCGGCAGGTACAGCTTTATCTAAGGTCACAGCCGCGTAATTTGCATATCCCGAAGAAAGAAGCGGATCGAAAACCATATCCGCAGGATATATGATTCCCTCTGCTGCACTCTTATTGAATTTTACACCCGCATTAGTTCTGTGAATCTTATCTGCATTGAGAACGCAGCCAAAAAGCTCGGTAACGTCACCGCCGTTTATAAGACTTATTTCTCCGTTTCTCTTCTCGCTGGTATTAAGGTGAGCCGCGCACATAAAGAGTCTTCCGCCGCCCTTTACAAAAGCGATAAGCACCTTATATATTTCAGCTGTCATAGTATTCCAGCCTGTAAAGATAAGTGTATCGTATCCCTTAATGTTATCCGCAGTGAGATACGCCGCATTCACTATGTCGTACGGAACGTATCCGCTAAAGTCACGCTCACCGAAATTAAAGGTATCGCTCCAGCTTCTCTTATTCACTATCTCATATAGAATCTTATTTGTAAATTCAGGCGCACCGTAGCCCCATGCCTCATCGTTGACGTTGTTCCATAGTGAGCTTCCTGCATTCCAAGGACTCCAGCCGTCAAGATTTCCTTGAACGAAAGCAACCTTAACTCTCGGAAGAGTCTCGGGGCGTTTATCCTTTTCAACGAAATCGGTAAACTCATCTATTGTTGCACGGTAAAATACGGGAAGCTCACCGTCATATCCCTGCTCCATTCCGTGACTGTATATGGAAAGGTCGCCGCTTTCGATTATAACCGCAGATGCCCCGTTCATATAAGAATGGTCATAAACCATGCGAAGTCTTTTCTTTTTAAGCACATCGTCATTATAAACACCGCCATACCATTCATGAGCGATATAATTCATATATGGCTTACCGGAAAGCCTCGCCGCGCCTCTGATAAGCGGTGTCATTATATCAACGTTACCGCACATAGTTTCAAGAGAAAACATAGCAACGTCAGCCTCGGTAAGATAAGAGAGAAGCGAGGTCGCCTCTGTAAAGGTAAACTTCGCGTCATCGGGATATCCGTAAGCGTCGCGAGCCGCCTTTACTACCTTAATAAATTCTTCCTTTCCTTTGGAAAGCCTTTCATAATTATGAAAGTGCGGCGAGTGAGTATATCTCTTTCCGGCACAGCCAAAAATAGTTCCAAGCTCGGGAAGCTCGATTCCGAGAAAATACTTTCCCGCAATTCTCTTTATCTCCGATACTGCCTCTACCGAAAACGGTGAAGGCTCATACTGTCCCCAGGCAAAGTGAAAATATATCTTGTTTTCGGCAAGATACCTTGCCCACTCGTAAAACCTTTCGTCAGGAATGTCGGTCCGTCTTACAGATATGGCGGTATAGTTTTTTCTGCCGATAACGCATTTCTCGTATATTTCGTCTATAACTCTTTCGGGTTCAATTCCGTATTCACCGAGTCTTATTCCATTAAGAAATTCCATCTTTCCTCGCGTCAAATTTTTATATGTTTTAATTCACACGGAGCAAGACTTACTTCAGTCTTAACACCGTTTTTCTCAACAATCGCAAAGGCAGGCACGTCAAAGTCGGTATTAAGCAGATAAACGTCACCCTCTCCGTAAACCGAAAATCTTACCTTATCGTTTGCAAACACCTTAACGTCAGCAGCTCTGTGGCTTGCCGAAAGAAGCTCGCGCACAATAGTTCTATAGAGGTCGTAC
>JAZNZE010000031.1:0-19771 GCA_045594785.1 Eubacteriales bacterium | reverse complement strand
CTTAATAATGAATTTGTTGGTTCTTGCCTTCTTGTTTCTCGTCTTATAACCGAGAGCAGGCTTGCCCCAAGGAGTAACAGGTCCGGGTCTGCCCACAGGGGACTTACCTTCACCACCACCGTGGGGGTGATCGCAGGGGTTCATTACAGAACCGCGAACGGTAGGACGAATACCCTTGTGACGAGTCTTACCTGCCTTACCAAGCTTGACGGTCTCGTGCTCTACGTTACCTACCTGACCGATAGTTGCCTTACAGTCAAGACGAACGATACGAACTTCACCGGAAGGAAGTCTTACCTGAGCGGTGCCGTTTTCCTTAGCCATAAGCTGAGCAAATGCACCTGCGGAACGAACGAGCTGAGCGCCCTTACCGGGATAGAGCTCGATGTTGTGGATTATAGTACCAACGGGAATCTGTGCAATAGGAAGAACGTTACCGGGCTTGATATCTGCATCAGCGCCTGCGCTTACTACGTCACCGTCAGTAAGTCCAACGGGAGCGAGGATGTAGCTCTTCTTACCCTCGTCATTCTCAAGAAGTGCGATGTACGCGGTTCTGTTGGGGTCGTATTCAACGCCAATAACCTTTGCGCTCTCATCAACGTTTCTTTTGAAATCAATAAGTCTGTACTTCTGCTTGTTTCCGCCGCCGTGATGACGAACGGTGATCTTGCCGTAGCTGTTTCTACCCGCATTCTTCTTCTTGGTAGCGATAAGGCTCTTCTCGGGAGTAAACTTGGTTACTTCTGCAAAAGAAGGGCTCGACATATTTCTGCGCGACGGTGTGGTCGGCTTATACTGCTTTACTGCCATTTCAATTTACCTCCTGCCTTAGTTCATGCTATCGAAGAAAGCGATAGGAGCGGAGTCCTCAGAGAGGGTAACAACTGCCTTCTTCCACTCACCGGTGTAACCGAAATGTACGCCGTATCTCTTGGGCTTCTTCTTCATTATTATAGTATTGACCTTTACAACCTTGGTCTTCTTGAACATTGCTTCAACTGCCTCAGCAATCTCAGCCTTAGTTGCGCTCTTCGCTACCTCAAAGCTGTAGCGCTTCTCTGCAACGGTGTCCATGCTCTTTTCGGTGATAAGAGGTCTTACAATGATATCTGCATAGGATTTCATCTTGCATATACCTCCTCAATCTTTGCTACAGCATCCTTCGCTACAACAAAGCTGTCGCAGTTAAGAATGTCGTATACGTTAATGGTGTTCCACTGAGTAGTCTTAACACCGGGGATATTTGCACAGCTCTTAATTACGAAGCCGTTTACGTCAGCGAGAACGATAAGGGTCTTCTTTGCTGCGCCGAGAGCCTTGAGCATCTCAACCATGTTTGCGGTCTTGTACTCGGTAGCGGTGATGTTATCAACAACTACCATCTCGCCTGCGTTAACCTTAGAAGAAAGCGCGCTGAAAAGTGCAACTCTCTTGGTGCTCTTGTTGAGGGTTACGCGATAGCTGCGAGGCTTAGGACCAAGCGCTACTCCGCCGTGTGTCCACTGAGGAGCTCTGGTGCTTCCCTGTCTTGCGTGACCGGTGCCCTTCTGCTTCCAGGGCTTTCTGCCGCCGCCCGAAACCTCGGTACGAGTCAGAGTGGACTGTGTGCCCTGTCTTTGATTCATAAGATATGCTCTTACTGCGGTGTGGAGGACTGCTTCGTTCACTTCTGCACCGAAAAGCTTATCGGACAAAGTGATTTCTCCAACTTCCTTGCCCGCCATATCTACAACTTTCATATTAGGCATTGTGTGTTCCTCCTTCCGTTATGCTTTAACCGAATCGCGAATGAATACGATGCCGCCCTTTGCGCCGGGAACCGCACCCTTTACAGCGATCAGATTCTTTTCTGCGTCGATTTTAACAACGTGCAAATTCTGAATTGTGACCTGTTCGTTACCATACTGACCAGCCATCTTCTTGTTCTTAAAGATTCTGGCAGGGTCGATAACACCCATAGATCCGGACTGACGGTGAACAGGACCGACACCGTGAGTCATTCTGAGCTTGTGAAGATTCCATCTCTTGATTGCGCCGGTGTATCCGCGGCCTTTTGTAATACCTGTGATGTCGACCTTCTCGCCTGTGGCGAAGGTATCGACGGTTACTACAGAACCTGCCTCGTATGCGCTAGTGTCTTCAAGTCTGAATTCCTTGAGATGCTTCTTCAGAGCCACGCCGGCCTTCTCAAAGTGACCAGCCTCTGCTTTGGTGAGGTGCTTCTTCTTCGCATCCTCGTATGCAAGCTGAATTGCTGCATAGCCGTCATTTTCAACGGTCTTCTTCTGTGCTACCACGCAAGGACCTGCTTCAATCAGGGTTACGGGTACTACGTTGCCTTTTTCGTCAAAGATCTGAGTCATGCCCAGCTTCTTGCCGATAATGCCTTTTTTCATTTTCTTTTCCTCCATTGTTATTGGTTGACGAGTTTGAATTTTCGCTAAGCGATTTCGCCAACATGACTTTGGTTAGGGATTTGAAGCTCCCTTTAGGCTTACGCCTTTATCTCAATTTCAACTCCTGCGGGAAGCTCGATGCTCATAAGAGCCTCTACAGTCTTCTGCTGGGGGTCGAGAATATCGATAAGTCTCTTGTGCGTGCGCATTTCGAACTGCTCACGGCTGTCCTTGTACTTGTGCACCGCTCTGAGTATCGTTACGATCTCCTTGTCGGTGGGAAGCGGAATAGGACCGCTGACTCTGCTTCCGTTTCTCTTTGCTACTTCAACAATCTTCTGCGCTGCCGCATCAATAATAGTTGAATCGTAGCTCTTGAGTCTTACTCTGATTTTTCCCTGTGCCATTTTTGTGTCCTCCTTTTTACGTATTGCTTTCACCGTTTTAAGAAGGGCGAGAGGTTTTACACTGTGCCGTGCGTTTCAAACTCGCACTAAACAAATCAGTTCAGATAGTCTCGCGAGGACTACCGGAACCGACAAAAGAACACAGCTTGCCCAAAAAGGCCAACTACTCTTAATTCGCCCGGTTAAATATCGGACATACTCCACGGAAATTCCCTACCTCATGGGTAGCCACCTCCCGCTTCACCGCATATCAAGCCTAATAATTATACATTATTTATTATTAAATTGCAATACTTTTTCAAAAAAAATCCAAAAAATTTTCTAAGAATTTTAACGAACTTATATCAATGTTTTTGTTGATTATGCACAAAAATGACAATTTTTAACGCTTTTAAAGCCCTCAGGAGACTTATTTTTTTATTTTTTTGAACTTAATTTTATTTTGTCTACATTTTGTTAACAATTTTGTAGTACAATATGTTTACATATATAAATATAAATGAAGGAAAATGGTTGCAAATGAAAAACAGAATCAGACTTTTCGGAATATATCTACCTTTTTTATTGCTTCTTATCGTTGGCGCAGTTACGTTAAAAACCATAGCTGCAATAGGATTTTACAGCTATGAGCATTATTATTTTACCAACAAAGCACTACCGCTCGTTGCAAATATACTAATCGTGATTGCGATAGTTTTCTTCATTATATATATAATAAGCACCAAAAAGGAATTAAAGCTTATCCCAAGCTTTTCTTCGCCCGCTAACTATATCCCCTCAGCTGCAATATCTGCCGCCCTGGTGTTTATAATTATCAAATTTGTAAAAGCTTTCTCCATATCCTTCGGCAATGCACTTGATGCCGCAACTATATATCAAACGACTAACTGGATTTATATCTTCAAAGAGACAAGCTGGCTTTCGCTCTTACTCTCAATCTTTGCCTCTCTTTCTATCGTATACTTTGCTCTTAATACCATTTTTATCAGAACGGTAAGTGCACGCCGAGCAAATTTTGGATTTTGTGCTATAATCTTTTTCGGACTTTACCTTGCATATCTTTATTTTGACGGCACAGCACCCATCAATTCCCCGATTAAAATAGCAGACCAGCTGACATATGCATTTACAGCCGTATTTTTCCTTTATGAAATAAGGCTCTCGCTGGGACGCGAAAAATGGAAATCATACGTAATTTTTGGATTCATTACCGCTTCGCTTGCCGCATATTCATCGATTCCGGCGCTTATAACCTATTTCGCAACTAAGCATACAATATCAAATTCAGTCTATGAATCAATACTGACCTTCTGCATCTTCCTTTTCGTAGCACTTAAGCTAATTTTGACAGAAAAGCTGATTGAAGATAAGGAATCCGCATTTATAACAAAGCTCAAAGAAGCAGCAAAAAGACGCGATGGCGAGCTTAACAAATCCGAAGCCGAAAACGAAGAGCTCGTGCCGGAGCAATCTCCCGAAGAGGCTGACGAGAATCAGATTTCCATTTTGGATATGGAAGCGAAGGAAGAGCCGTTCGAAAATTCAGAGGCGGAGCTCACCGAAGAAATAGAATTCCCCATGAATATCAGCAGCGAGGACTATCACTAATGAAAAAAATACTGGTAATAGACGGTAACAGCATTATTAACCGAGCATTCTACGGCGTACGCCCTCTTTCAACTAAGAGCGGAAAACCAACGAACGCAATATTCGGTATGATAAACATAATATCAAGACAGCTTAACGCAATAAAGCCGGATTATGCCGCCGTTGCGTTCGACCTTAAAATTCCTACGTTCAGGCACAAGATGTATGACGGATATAAGCAAGGCAGACACCCAACACCCGATGACCTTCTGGCTCAGTTTGCAGATGCAAAAGAATGCCTTGCACTTATGGGACTTAAGATTTTAGAGCTCCCGGGCTACGAGGCTGACGATATTCAGGGAACTATCGCAACTATGGCGCACACAAACGAAGACTGCGAAAGCTACGTGCTCTCGGGAGACAGAGATCTACTTCAGCTTATTGACGAAAAAATAACCGTTCTTCTTGCATCAAATTCAGACACCTCTCCCATAAAAGAAGAGCAGTTCTATGAGAAGTACGGAATTTCACCCTCTGCATTCGTTGATATGAAGGCTCTTATGGGAGACAGCTCAGACAATATTCCCGGTGTCGCAGGTGTTGGAGAAAAAACTGCAGGAAATCTTATTCGTCTTTTCGGCTCGCTTGACGGAATATATGAAAATATCGATTCAAAAGATATTTCAAAGGGCGTGCGAGAAAAGCTTTTGCGAGACAAGGACAATGCATATCTCTCCAAAGCTCTTGCCAAGATAGACACCAACGCGCCCGTAGGTGTAACACTGGATGACATTGCTTACGCCGGAATAGACAAATGCGGCCTCTATCGCAAGTTCACCGAGCTTGAACTAAGCTCACTTATAGTCAAGTTTGGACTTACGGGACAAGAGGTAAAAGCAGAATGCGAATGCAATGAGTGCATGGAAGCAGCATTTACCGAGCTTTCAGCCTCCGATTTTATCAAAAATGCAGGAAAACGTTTTGCTATAGTTATATCCGAAAAAGGCGTATATTTATATAACAAAAGCGAAACCAACATGGTCTTTTTCGGTGATATTCCGGAAGTTTCCGCAATTTTTGAGAACAGCGAAATAATTTGCTTTGACGCAAAATCACTTATACACACACTCAGAGAGCAAGGTATATATATAGGTGAAAAAACCAAGCTTTATGACGTTATGCTATATGCATATCTACTGAGCCCGGGAACCGGTGAGGGCAGCATAGAAAATCTTGCTTCCGAGTTTCTCGGCAAGACGGTCGTAAAAAACTCCCCTGCCCCCGAAATACTCTTCGAGCTGGAGGAGCTGCTGAGAAAAAAACTCAGAGAAGACGGAATGGAAGCGTTGCTTGACGAAATAGAGCTTCCGCTGGCACCGATACTTGCCCAAATGGAAGCCACAGGCTTTAAAATAGATACCGCGGGTATGCTCGAATATGCGCAGGCGCTCGGCGAGCTTGCGGAAGGTCTGAAGAGAAGCATCTATATGCGTGCCGGAACAGAATTTAACATAAATTCTCCAAAGCAGCTCGGAGAAGTGCTTTTCGTCACACTCGGTCTTCCCTGTAAAAAGAAAACGAAGAGCGGCTACTCAACCGATGCTGAAACACTTGAGGAGCTTCGTGCATACTCACCCATTATAGACGACATACTTGAATACAGGCAGGTTACCAAACTTATTGGCACATATGCTGCCGCTATGCCCGAGGTTGCCGATGAAAACGGAAGAATACACACCTCCTTCAGACAAGCGCTTACCGCAACAGGCAGGCTTTCCAGCCAAGACCCTAACCTCCAGAACATTCCCATCAAGACGAAAATGGGAAGACAAATGAGAAAGTATTTCATTGCCGAAGACGGAAACACACTCGTTGATGCCGACTACTCGCAGATTGAGCTTCGTCTTCTTGCGCACATTTCAGACGACTACACTATGTGTGAAGCATTCAGGTCCGGGGCGGATATTCACCGAAAAACCGCTTCAGCAGTCTTCGGTGTTCCGGAAGAAGCGGTAAATGAAGAAATGCGAAAAAGAGCTAAGGCGGTAAACTTTGGAATAGTTTACGGCATCAGCGGTTTTTCACTCGCGAAAGACATCGGAACAACTCCCAAAGAAGCTTCAAATTATATAAAGAGCTATCACCTTAACTATCTCGGAATTGACGAATACCTCGAAAGAGTAGTAAAAGAGGCAGAGGAAAACGGATACACGGTAACCCCTATGGGAAGACGCAGATATATTCCCGAGCTTTCCTCCTCAAACGGAAATCTCAGGGCTTTTGGTAAGAGGGTTGCAATGAACGCTCCCATTCAAGGCGCTGCAGCAGACATTATGAAGCTTGCAATGATAAAAGTATATAACGCTCTCAAATCGGAGCTGCCCGAGGCAAAGCTTGTTATGCAGGTTCACGACGAGCTTATAGTTGAGGTCAAAGACGCAGATGCCGAGAGATGCAAGGAGATTCTAAAAAGAGAAATGGAAAGCGCTGTAACACTCTCCATTCCACTTACAGTTGACGTAACGTCAGGCAAAAACTGGCTCGACCAAGAATAATTTAAAACAGGCAAGTAACGTCAAAAATGCGTTATTTGCCTACTTTTATTTACCAAAACAGCAATTTCGGTTGAAATTCTCGCGGTTATCAAAAGCATCTCGTTTTTTACTTTTAACATTTTACATTCAAGAAAACCAATCACAGCCTAACCTTTCAATTAATTTTTCTATTTTCTAATATTCCTTTTGATAATACTGCATTGCAAGCCAAAAGGTGCTTTATAAATTATTTATATTTGAACAATATTGACACATTTAGCAATCTCTATTAAAGAGTAAAAATTTTTTGACTTATTTCATAAATGGTATTGCAATATTATTTTCTTTGTGATATTATGAGTTGACGAAATAACTCGGTTGTTTTATTAGCTGTAAGGAAATTATGGCAAACCGTAAAACGTTTACGGAATACAAAAAGCAAAGGAGCGATTGAGTTATGAAAAACGATAGTCTTATACTTAGAAACAAGGAACTCCCTGCCGCCATTGAGGCAGTTGTGGAGCGTGAGGTTAGTGTCGGTAGCGAAGTACTTTTTGTTATTTCCGGTGACCTCAATTTGAAAGGAAGATATGCCCAAACGGCTCTAATCTTCACCTATGAATCGGTTCTTTACGTAGATGCCGAAACAGGTGAGGAGAGCCGTTTTATGTTTTCCGATATGACCGAGGTTGTTGCTAAGCGAATGTATGGTAATGCTACGCTTTCAGCAATTATGCCGAATGGAAAAAGAGTTGTATTTTTCCGATATACGTACTCGGTAGCCTCCCTATGTGATGCCGCAGCCCTTTTTATAAATCATATACGGGACGGAGCTGATAGAAATGAAGAGCTTGCCATTATGGCAGTAACCTTTGAAAGAGCGCTGAGCGTTTGTCCGAAATGCGGAAGAACCCTTCTCCACCCCGGTGCAGAATGTATTATGTGCCGCTCTAAGCTCAAAATCGTAAAACAGCTCTCAACCTACATCAAACCACAGATTAAGCGTATCATTATTTGTATAATTCTTTCTCTTCTCACAACGGCAATGGCACTCGTTCCGCCTATGATAACAGGATTTATAGTGGACGTAGTATTCCAAAACGGAACGTCAAACGTTGCCTTGCTCAATAAAATTGCCGAATCTGTAGGACCTGATGCTACAAAGCTACTATTCATTATGATAGCCTGTCTCCTCTCAACCTACATCTTACAGTACGGAATAGGAATTATACGTGCATATCTTATGCGTACTGTCGGTGACAAAGCAGTCGCAATGCTGCGAAATGATATATACCTGAAAGCGCAGTATCTGCCTATGAAGTTTTACGACAAAACCTCAACCGGCGCGGTTATTAACCGTATAGCAGGAGACTCTGCAACGTTGCAGCAGTTTATGCTCCGTATAACACAGGAAGCGGTGGTTCACGCCTTCCAGCTTGTAGGCATTATTATTATAATGCTTGCGTTGAATCCGCTTTTAACTCTGTATTCGCTTATCCCCGTTCTATTCATAGTTATAGCAACACGAATTTTCTCGCTCAAAATCCGTCCCTACTACCGCAGAATATGGCGCAGATGGTCTGCAGTATTCGCAACGCTATCCGACAGTATTCCCTGCATTAAGGTTATAAAGTCTTTCTCGGGAGAAAAACGTTCCGCCAGCAGATTTGAGGAAAAGAACGAGGAATGGCTTAAAATGGACCTGAAAATAGGTAAAATAGCTACCGCGTTTCCTCAGATAATTGCCTTTCTCGTAACCTGCGGCTCGCTTATCATTTGGTCGGTAGGCGGAACTAAGGTTATAAACGGTGCGGACGGTTTTTCTGCGGGTCTCATCGTTTCATTTATTTCCTATGCTTCTATGTTCTATAACCCGGTAACCTTCTTTGCAAACCTCTCAGATTCCTTCCAGAGCGCCCTTGCATCAACAGAAAAGGTACTTGATATACTGGAAGCAGAACCCGAAACTCAAGCAGAGTCTCATACAGTTCCGGAAAAGCTTAAGGGTAAGATAGAATTTCTTCACGTTGGATTTTCTTTTGACAGAACAAAAAAGGTGCTTGATGACGTAACCTTGACTATTAATCCCGGTGAGGTTGTCGGTATAGTAGGTACTACAGGCTCTGGAAAATCAACGCTTGTAAACCTTCTTATGCGATTCTATGACGGATATTCGGGCGAAATTCTGGTTGACGGTCACAACATCAAAAACTTCAATCTTTCCGAGTACCGTGAGCAGATAGGCTACGTTCAGCAAGAGCCGATGATGTTCTCCGATACGATTTACAATAATATTGCATACAGTGATCCCGATGCAACTCCCGAAGAGGTTATACACGCTGCTGACGTAGCTAACGCTCACGGCTTTATATGCAAGCAGCCCGATGCCTACGATACAATGCTTGGCGAGCGCGGAGTGGGTGTTTCGGGAGGAGAAAAACAGCGTATATCGATTGCGCGTGCGGTCTTGAAGTCACCGTCCCTGCTGATTTTTGATGAAGCAACCGCTGCGGTTGACTCGGAAACAGAGCATCTTATTCAAGAAGCTATCGACAGGCTGATAGCAGGAAAAACCACTCTTATGATAGCCCACCGTCTCTCCACACTTAAAAGAGCAAACCGAATAATAGTTGTGGACAACGGAAAAATTATCGAAAACGGCTCTCCCGAGGAGCTTATGGCACTTAAAGGTAAATATTATAAGCTGGTTCAGATACAGTCGATGGCTCAGGATGCCGAAAAAATGAGAGCGGAGGAAAGACTATGAGCGAAAGAATATACGTAACCAAAAAAGATAAAATTACGGTGAACGAAAACAATTTAGTAAATTTATCTTTACAAAACGGTGATGTTTTTGAAAAACTTGAGCCCAGAAGGCTTTTTCCTGTAAGCCGAATTGACGAATACATAACTCTGCTTGACACAGACGGCAAGGAGATTGCTGTAATACGAAAGCTGAGCGATATTGACACCGAGTCAAGAGAGGTTATAGAATACAGCCTCAACGATTATTACCTAGTTCCGCATATTACACGAATCATATCTATTACCGAAAAGAACGGAAAAATACATTGGACGGTGGAAACCGACAGAGGATACAAAGAATTTGACGTTCGAAACCGTAACCATGACGTCAGGGTTTACAGTGACGGAAGAGTACGCGTACGAGACTCAGACGATAACCGCTACATAATTTCCGATTACCGCAAGCTTGACGCACACAGCAAACGTCAAGCGGTCGCCGATTTGTAATACGTAGACGTTCTTAATCTATTCAGTTAATAAACAAAGAGGAAAAATCAGGGTGTTCAGCCTTGATTTTTCCTCTTTTTAATGCCTTTAGAGAGAAGCGCATGAAATTAAGCTCTTCTCATTTGATTGTAGGAAAACTAAAACTCTCTTCGCGCTTTAGTTGGAGTTTAACGTATTATAAGCTTCTTTACTCCGATGAGCGAATCCGGACTGTCAAACGAAGCCAGCGCAGTCTCAGCAAGAGAATTATCCTTAGCTATTTTTGCCGAGGTTGTTTTGTACCTTTTTGCAACGTCAAAAAGCCTTTCACCGCTCCTTGGGTAATATACCGTAATTACAGATGCGTCCCTACTTACCTTCTCTCCCTCCGCGCTCTCACAGCTTACCAAAATTCTCAGCGTCTGCGGCGTAGATATGTAGATTTTTGCAGAAACATGACATTTTACAGAGAGAAAATCCGCGTCATTTATCACTTCGCAATCATCGACCTCAAAACTACACTCTAATGCACTTTTGTCAGGAATTTGTAAATCAATATTTACTTTTTCATCAAAAGAACCCTGAATTTTTATTGGAATATAGCTAAGCGAGCCATCAACGTTGGTTTCATATCCAACACCGCTTACCGCAATTTCGCCTGAAAGCTCAATTCCATCTTTCGTAAGAGCCGCTCCGGAAGAGCGCACCGCTGCTCCGGAGTAAATTACGTCACAAAGTCCGTCAAGCTTTTCCTCAGCCTTATTGCACTTGACGTCAACGAAGAAGCTTTTAGTACCTGCGTAAACGAGCCTTGAAAATTTTGCTTCGGCATATTTATTGTGAGTATTTGCGTCTACCGTATATGCATCGGTCACAACCGTAGCGCACTCATTATCAATAAGTTCTACGCTATACTCCGCTATTATATTAGCTACTGCATTAAGAGCTTCATCCTCTATTCCGAAGCCAATATCGGCTGAGCTGACAAAACCGGTAGCAACAGCCGCCATTTCCGGTCTTGCCCCATCTATGTGAACAAGCTCCTCAAACGGAATAGCCTTTTTGATTTTTAAGGGCGGTCTTTCGGAAATTTTAAGTATTGCCGACACTATATTTTCACCCTTTACGGTAACTTCATCCTCGCCTACGATACATTCTTTTACTTGCGTAATACCGTTTACAGAAATAAGCTCTGCCTCATCGCCGGTTATCCCGTCAAAGCGTTCGGCAATTTCAGCATATTCGCGCTCCTCGCTTTTTGCGAAAATAGATTTGGCAAAGGTAACCTCTGCAGAGCATTTTTCAATCGCCTTCTCTTCGTCTGAAAAGACGTCTCCGTCAATATGCAATTCGTTTTCTTCGGAAACAGTGAGTACGGTATCCACGCTTGCCTTCAAGGAAATTTTTCGAGGACCTGTAACCCTTACCTTCAAATCTTGTACACGGCTCTCCTCTGACGAATCGATATGTACGTCCGTGTCAAGCGAGAAATTCTCCGTAAAGTCAGACGAAGCATTTACTGCGGTCAGCTTACCGTCAGTATCAACGTATAACAAGTCGTATTCAACGCTTCCCGACACCTCAATACTTCCCTCTCCTACAAATTTTCCCGTGGGAATTGCTCTCGCCTCGCTCGATAACAGCTTTTTTATATCTCCCATGTAATCGGGTAATACGTACTCCGTACCGCTTTCACATTCCTTCTGTAGCCTTTTGTTCATAAGTCCCCTCCTTAGTTCATTTGTACAATTATATTACCAAGAATTTGGATTTATTACAAAAGGGATTCTTACATTTGGGCAATGCCTAATAAAAAGCAGGCGGAGATGCCAAAAATCAACATCTCCGCTTTTCACTATTATCTTGATTTATAATCTCTTAACCGGGGTCACCTCTTGCGTACAAGAAGCGTGCCGCTTGCTTCAACATCAACGGCTCTTCAAGTTTCAAAAAAGATTATTGAAGTCCCATGCTTTCCATAAGTCTTTTATTAAATTCCTCTGCCGTGTTATAACCCATACGCTTCTGACGGTTATTCATAGCAGCAACCTCGATTACTACGGAAAGGTTTCTTCCCGGGCAAACCGGGAGAACTATGCTGGGAACGTTAATTCCAAGGATATCCATTGTCGTTTCCTCAAGTCCGAGACGGTCATACATCTTACCCTGCTGCCAGTTTTCAAGATTGATTACAAGGTCTATTTTTTCGGTCTCCTTAACGGCACCCATACCGAAGAGACGGCGAACGTCAACTATGCCTATTCCTCTGAGCTCTACGTAGTGGCGGATAATCTCGGGAGCTTTGCCTACAAGCGTGGTTGCGGAAACCTTCTTGATTTCAACCGCATCGTCAGCTATAAGACGGTGACCGCGCTTTACAAGCTCAATTGCCGTCTCACTCTTTCCTACGCCGGAATCTCCGAGAAGAAGAATACCTTCACCGTACACCTCAACAAGAACGCCGTGCCTTGTAATTCTCGGACCAAGCTCTACGTTAAGAAATGATATAAGCGCTGCCATAAATTCCGAGGTACGCTCTGCCGTTCTGAGAAGCGGAACTTGGTATTTTTCGGCAATATCAACAGTTTTAGGGTCGATTTCGATAGAGGAGGTAACTATAACTCCTACAGGCTTTGAACGGAAAAAATCCTCAAGCCTGCGAGCCTTTTCCTCCGGCTCCATCTGAGAAATAAACAGATTCTCTATTTTTCCTATTATCTGAATTCTGCTCGGCTCATAGTGGTCGTAAAATCCTACCATCTGAAGTCCAGGGCGGTTAACACGCGAGCAATCGATTTTTATATCCTCGGGAAGCGTTGGCAAATATATTGTTTCGAGACGAAACTGGTCTATTACCTTTGCAAAGGAAACGGTGTAAATTTCTTCCATAAGAATCTCCTATGTTTTATTATTATTTCTATTTTAGCACACTTTTTCGTCAATTGCAAATATTTTCTTAAATCTTTGTAAGATATTTTATTCGGGGTTGATTTGTTAATAATCTTCTGCTATAATTACTTATTATAATATCAAAATACTAAGGAGATTTCTATGAAAAAACGTTTTACAGCGCTTCTCTTGCTTTTCGCGCTTGTATTCACTATGGCGCTTTCTCTTGCTTCGTGCGGTGAAAAATACAAGCCTATCGAGAGTACCGATGAGGAAAAGCGCACGGTTATGAAAATTTCCTATGACGGAGAAAAATACGAGGTTCGCTACGAGCTTTACAGAGCCCTTTTTCTTGAGCTTAAAGCCTCTGTTGACGGCGGAAACAACGACGTGTGGAGCGGAGCTGATAAGGAAAAGTACGTTAAGGCCATAGACGAGCTTATTTATCAAAGAATAGCCGAGATTTACGCAATATTCCACCTGTGCGAAAAGGCTGACATAGACGTTTATTCGAACGACTTTGATGAGAAAATAGAAGAGATTATCGAAGCCACGGTTGACGGTGATTACTTTAAAGAAGATTACGACAAATACCTGAGTTACCTCAAAGAAATGAATCACAATTACGCAACTCAAGAGCTTATGCTCAGGTACAACCTTGCTTCTGAGGCACTCGCAGGCTATTATATGGGCGCTTTTAATGATGAAGGCCTCGGTAATAACGTTGAAATCGGACAGATAAAATATACGAAAGAGGATGTTAAGAACTTTTATCTTGACGAAAGCAAGTCAAGAAGAGTCATTATAATGCAGCTAGACGAAAACTTTTTCAGCGAAGAGCGAGCACTCGAAATAAGAAACAGTCTTGCTTCACAGACAAACGAGAACGATGCAATAATCTGTGCAGGAAAAATTATCGGACAGCCACCGATAGAGGTAGTAGGAAAATATACCTATGATAAATTCTATTATTCGGAAATGACCGATGCGGCTTTCGCTCTTGAAATCGGAGAAGCAAGCGACGTTATTACCTTAAGAACCGATGATTTCGATGGCTACGTAATTCTTTACCGCCTCGCGCCGACAGAAAGCTTCTTTGATTCAGCTTACAGCGAGATAGCTATCTCATACACCTACAACGAATTCGGCAGCACCCTCGAAAGCGTAAGAGCCGCAATCACCAATGCGATAACTCCTACCGATACCCTGAAAGAACTTGACAGAAGTACGGTAAGCATGAAGTGAATAACGAAAAATTTATATTCAAAATAAAACGCGACAGCATTCCTGAGCCCGAGGACTTTTCTATAAGAAAATTTTCATGCTTTGACTTTTTCGCTTCGGTTAACAGCTTTATAGAGCATAATTTTGCAGGAGCTATAAAAATAGATTTTCCGGAAAGTTATCGCGGATTCTTACATATTTCGCCTCGCGGATTTGCATATTTTATTTCTCTGCTTCTCTCTGAAATATACGGAAAGTCTCTGGTCACGGTTGACGTCTCCGCTTCTGACACCGAGGTAATTCTAAATATAAGCTATAAAGAAAAATTGAAGAGAGAAAAGCAAATCACAGACGTAGCAGAGCGTTCAGGTTTTTCGGTTACTCACGGTGACAATACCATTATTTTGCGCACTCCCGTGAAGTTAACTCAGGAAGCCTTCGTATATGCAGGAGACGTGCTTGAGCTAATAAACTACTTTTACGAGGTATTTTTGGCATAAATGAATATTTATGCACTATATTCGGAGAAAATTTGTTAGAAAACGGAAAAATATTCACAAAAGCTATTGACTTTTACAAAAATAAGTTATAGAATAGTCTAAGTAAAAAATAATAACCTGTGGAGGATATCAAAATGAATAAAGAAAACATTAAAAAGGTTGTGCTTGCCTACTCCGGCGGTCTTGACACGTCTATTATAATTCCTTGGCTCAAGGAAAACTATAACAACTGCGAGGTCATCGCGGTTTCGGGCAACGTAGGTCAGGCTGACGAGCTTGAAGGTCTTGAAGAAAAGGCGCTTAAAACCGGCGCTTCCAAGCTCTATATAGAGGACCTTACCGAAGAGTTTGTTGACGATTACATCATTCCCACCGTTAAGGCAGGCGCGCTTTACGAGGAATATATGCTCGGTACGTCATTTGCACGTCCCATTATTGCTAAAAGAATAGTTGAAATCGCTCTTGCTGAGGGCGCTGACGCTATCTGCCACGGCTGCACCGGTAAAGGTAACGACCAGGTGCGCTTTGAGCTTGCTATAAAGGCATTCGCACCCGATATGCACATAATTGCTCCTTGGAGAGAGTGGTCTATAAAATCCCGCGAAGAAGAGATTGACTATGCTGAGGCACACAATATTCCCCTTAAAATAAACCGCGAAACCAATTACTCTAAGGATAAGAACCTTTGGCACCTCAGCCACGAGGGTATGGACCTTGAGGACGCAGGCAACGAGCCTCTTTACGAAAAGAAGGGATTTCTTGAAATGGGCGTTTCTCCCATTGACGCTCCTGACGTTCCCACCTACATTACTCTTGACTTTGAGCAGGGCGTTCCCGTTGCATTCAACGGCAAAAAGATGAGCGCTAAGGAGATTATCTTAAATCTCAATAAAGTTGGCGGAGAAAACGGAATCGGCCTTCTCGACATTATCGAAAACCGTCTTGTCGGTATGAAATGCCGCGGTGTTTATGAAACTCCCGGCGGAGCTATTCTCTACTTCGCTCACAACTATCTTGAAACTATGTGCCTTGACAAAATGACTATGCACAAAAAGGCTGAGCTTGCTATCACCTTTGCGGAGCTCGTTTACAACGGTCAGTGGTTTACTCCTCTTCGCGAGGCTCTTTCGGCTTTCGTTGATAAAACTCAGGAAACCGTTACTGGTAAGGTTAAGCTTAAGCTTTACAAAGGCAATATAATCAAAGCAGGCGTTTGGAGCGATTACTCACTCTACTCTGAAGAAATAGCTACCTTCGGTGAGGATAACGTTTACGACCAGAAGGACAGCGCAGGCTTTATTAACCTTTACGGTCTTCCCATTGCCGTAAGAGCAAAGGTTATGGCAAAGAACAAGAAATAAGCCGATATAAATATTTCATTCTCGCAATTCGGACGTTTTGCCGGATTGCGAGAATTACTTAAAAATTTATTACACAGCCGAAACAAAACGGCGGAATGGATATTATTATGGAAAAAATGTGGGCGGGGAGATTTGAAAAGGCTCTTGACAAATCTGCTGATGACTTCAACTCTTCCATTCACTTCGACAAAAAAATGTATGCTCACGATATAAAAGGGTCGCTTGAGCATGCGGCTATGCTCTGCGCGGTGGGAATACTCACCGAAGAGGAGCTAAAAAAGATAACTGACGGTCTTATCGAAATCCTTGAAGACCTCAACTCAGGCAAGCTTCAATTTGACGAAAATGCCGAGGACATTCATATGTTCGTTGAGGCAACTCTCACGGCAAGAATAGGTGATGCCGGCAAAAAGCTGCATACCGCAAGAAGCCGTAACGACCAGGTTGCCCTCGACCTCAGACTATATATGCGCGATAAGGCTGAAGAGATAACAGAGCTTCTCAGAAAGCTTACAAAAACCGTGCTTGACAAGGCTAAGGAAAATACCGATGCCATTATGCCCGGATACACGCATCTGCAAAGGGCACAGCCGATAACCTTTGCACAGCATCTGCTCGCTTACTGCATGATGTTCATCCGTGATATAACCAGAATTTCAGATGCCGTAAGGAGAATGAATTATTGCCCTCTCGGCTCAGCGGCACTCGCCGGAACAACCTATCCGATTGACAGAGATATGGTTGCTAAAAATCTTGGCTTTGACGGTGTTACAATGAACTCAATTGACGGTGTTTCCGACAGAGATTACTGCATTGAGCTTGAAGCGGCTTTTGCTACCGTTATGATGCATCTCTCACGCTTCTCGGAGGAAATTATACTTTGGTCGAGCTGGGAGTTCAAGTTTGTTGAGCTTGACGATGCTTATACTACAGGCTCGTCAATTATGCCTCAGAAGAAAAATCCCGATATGGCAGAGCTGGTGCGCGGAAAAACAGGACGCGTTTACGGTGACCTTATGGCAACGCTTACTATGCTTAAGGGAATTCCGCTTGCATATAACAAGGATATGCAGGAGGACAAGGAAGCAATTTTTGATTCTGTCGAAACCGTAGCTAAGTGCATTGAGGTTTTCATTCCTATGATTGCCACAATGACCGCTCTTAAAGATAATATGTATGCTGCTGCAAAGAAGGGCTTTATAAATGCTACCGACCTCGCAGATTATCTGACAAAGCGTGGACTTCCCTTCCGTTCGGCTTATAAAATTGTCGGAACGATTGTAGGAAAGTGCGTTAAGGAGGGACTTACGCTTGACGAGCTTAAGCTTGACGAATACAAAGCATTCTCCGATATCTTTAGAGAGGATCTCTATGAGGAAATCTCTCTTGAAACCTGTGTAAAAAAGAGAATTTCAAAGGGCTCTACGGGATACGCTTCGGTTGACGAGCAAATTCTATGGGTTGAAAAGTTTTTAAAAGAAAATTAAAAAAGTGATTTTTTAAAACGCGGATTTTTTTGCAAATCCGCGTTTTTGTTATCTATAGTTTACAAATAACAGCCGTTTTTCAGTTTATGCCTATTTTTTCTACTCATATAAAAATTTCTCCGACAAATAATAACCTTAGTAATTTTTGCAGAGGTTATGAAAATGAAAAGGATTTTTTTGAAAGCAAGATGCGCTTTGCTTATATTAACGCTTTCCTTATCGGCAATCCTGGGAACCGGCTTTTTAAGCAACGCTTCATATAGAGAATTTGAGGGTGACGTATCCAACGCGTTCGCCCCTATAAAAATAGGCGCTGATTTCACAAGTGATAAAGACGTCAGAGTCAGCTCGCGTTTTTACGAGCTTTTCTTCGGCAAGAAGGATAAGCAAAACAGAATTATGCTCTGCCCATCGGGAGATGCATTTGGCATTCTTATAAAAGAAGACGGTGTTACCGTTTGTTCGTCTTCCGCTGCAGGCATTCTCCCGGGTGACAGAATAATAAGAATAGGTAGAAACGAATGCATAGAAGCAAAAGACGTTTACGATGCGGTTCGCCAATCTGGCGGTGCGCCTCTTAATATAACTCTTATACGTAACGGTGAAGAAACGTCTATCTCCGTCACTCCTAAATATAAGGACGGAGAGTACGTGCTTGGAATTACTCTCAGGTCTCAAAGTGCCGGCATAGGCACGATAACGTTTATAGACCCCGAAACGCTTTCCTTCGGCGGTCTCGGACATGCTGTTTCGGATTCAGAAACGGGCGAGCCCGTTTCTGTAAAGAACGGAATAGCCTCAGGAGTTACGCTCGGTGCTTGCAAAAAAGGAATGCCCGGCAAGGCAGGTGAGCTTTCGGGGATTCTCAACCGCAATTCTATCGGAAGCATATTTAAGAATACCGAGTGCGGTGTTTTCGGCAAGCTCGAAACACTTCCCGAAAGCGCGGGAACAGCGATTCCCATAGCATATAAATCAGAAGTAAAAAGCGGTGAGGCTGAAATTATATCAACAATAAAAAACGGAAAGACCTCAAGCTATAAAATAGAGATAACAGAAATAGACCAAAGCTCAAACGGCTCCAAATCCTTTAAAATCAAGGTAACAGACCCTGCCCTCATCGCCCTTACAGGCGGAATAGTAAGGGGTATGTCAGGAAGCCCGATAATCCAAAACGGCAAGCTCGTCGGAGCTGTAACCCATGTGATGGTAGCAAATCCAACTGAGGGGTATGGCATTTTCATAGAGAATATGCTCTCCGCAGCACAAGGCGAAGTAACACCAAAAGCAGCATAACGGTTGGATTTGCGAAACACTACAGCATAGCAAGTTTTCGGAACTTTTCGCAAGAAAAGCGGATTAGACTAAGCCTCTAATCCGCGAAAACTTTAGCGTTCCTATCTTTGTTTGCACTCAATAAACGGAACGCTTCACGTCTATGGTAGCCAATCCGACAGAGGGATACGGCATATTCATAGAAAATATGCTAAACGCTGCAGGCGAGAGTGCTCTGCCGAAGGCGGCGTAAAATAAAAAGAGGGCATCGCCCTCTTTTTATTTTTCAATATTGAATCTCTTTAATATATTCTTAAACTTATCCTGTGCCGAAAGGCATGTATCGGTAAGGAATCCTCGCTCGGTATTCCACTCTTTAAGACCCCGATAGTAGAAAAGCTTATGTTCCTCATCGATGATAAACGGAACTATATTATGCTTTAGGCACTCGCCGAACATAATGAGTCTACCGACTCTGCCGTTTCCGTCTTGGAAAGGATGTATGCGCTCAAAGGCAACGTGAAATGCAATAATATCCTCAAAGCTCTTCTCTCTTTTCGCATTATAGTCATTAAGAAGAACTTGCATTTCCTTCGCCACCGCAGAAGGATCGGTTGTATCAATTCCGCCAACCTCGTTGGCAAGCTTTTTATATTCGCCAACACGAAACCAATCAAGGCGGCTATCACTTGTTCCGACCTTTAGAAGAAAATGAAGCTCCTTGATATATTTTTCAGAAAGTGTAAGATGGGCGTTATCTATCATACGGTCAATGCACCTGAAATGATTTGCCGTTTCAATAATATCGTCAACGTTGACAGCTCTTTCGGAAGTCGGATCGTAGCCATGTCGTTCTGTGGGCCAAGGAGTTGCTGGG
>JAZNZE010000030.1:0-15057 GCA_045594785.1 Eubacteriales bacterium | reverse complement strand
GCCGAAAGGCAGGTATCGGTAAGAAAGCCCCGCTCAGAATCCCATTCCTTGAGCCCTCTGTAATAGAACAGCTTATGCTCCTCGTCTATGATAAAGGGAACTATATTATGCTTTAAGCATTCACCGAACATAATAAGTCTGCCGACTCTGCCGTTTCCATCCTGGAAGGGGTGTATGCGCTCAAATGCTACGTGAAAATCGATTATATCTTCAAGAGTTACCGGTGCCTTTTTATTATAGCTTGCGAGCAAAGCCATCATTTCTCGGCTTACGTCCTCGGGCGCGGTTGTGTCAACGCCGCCAACCTCATTAGGCAGCTTTTTATATTCGCCAACCTTGAACCAATCAAGGCGGCTGTCACTCGTTCCGCTTTTTAAGAGAAAATGTAGCTCCTTGATATATTTTTCCGAAAGTGAAAGATGAGCGTTATCTATCACATAGTCGATGCATCTGAAATGATTTGACGTTTCAATAATATCGTCTATGTTAACCGCCTTTTCGGAAAGTCCTATCGTATTAGTTTCAAAGATATACCGTGTTTCGTCGTGAGTCAGGCGTGAGCCCTCAATATGGTTGGAATTATAGGTTAAGTCTATCTGTACTCTGTGATAAATACCGCCCGAAAGACGAGCCGACTTTTCCTCGCGCAAAATGTCAAGCAACGTGCGCTTTTTATCCGAGCGTATAGATCTCCTTGGCTTTTCTGCCGAATCGGGAATTTCCCAAGTCTTACCCACAAGGCGCGCACCGGCAACTCGCCCCTCTCTGCAATAATTCCTGACACTCCTCTCGGAAATCCCCCATTTCAGAGCCGCCTCGACAACCGAAATATATTTCATAAATATCACCTCAAAAACCGTTATCGGCAATTTACACTATTATTTTACCACATTATCGGCAAAATATCAAGGTTTTTAATGGTTGTTTTTGAGATTTGTTTTGCCGATAGAGGTAAAAATTTGAGAGTGTTGCCATTTTTACTCGGCTTCCCTCTCGTTCTTTATAAACATTACCTTTGTTTCTTCAAAATGGGCAGAGGCACTAAACAACGTGCCTCTGCCCCAACTATATTCTTGTGAAATACTTAATGCGATCCAGAATTCTTATTAATCGACTGTATTTCCATTTGCGTCTACCCATTTTTTGCTGTCCGCATCTACACAAATCAAAAGCTTATTCAGGTCGGTATCAAAAATTTGCTCTCCCAAAGAGGGATAATAGCCAAGTCTTTCCGCCGTTCCACAGACAGTTTTGTGAGTCATATTTATCGTACGAAAACCTATGCCGGATCCATTTTCAAACAGCTTGAAATTAGCTTCGTTCGTATGATTCCAAGCCGGTTGTAACGTATATTCAATTCTTCCGCAGAATGCTCCCGGATGAATTTCGCGCATAGCGTCACCAATTACACCGCCGGGAGTCTGACCTGCAAGGCGCTCAATATTGAAGCTGAACATTGAAACCTCTTGTCCGCCAAGCAGTCTTTTCCCTTCTCGGCTCTCGTCACCGCAAACGTTGAAAAGCGGCAGATTGACGTTTCGCTCATCGCAGCAATTTATCATAGTAATCGGGTGATTGTAGCCACAATGAAACTCATAATTACCAAAGGTATAACCGTAAAAGCTGTGTACAGCCGCGCAATTTATCATTATAACGTGCTCTCCGCCTACTTGGATTGCCTCGTAGAAATCACCCGAGGAAACGTTCTCATAGCGAACGATAGCGTTATTACTTCCGTCTGTCATTGTAAGTCCTATGCATCCCGGTGCGGCAAGCTCCGGAATACCTAAGTACGAATTTTTCGTCTTGCCTCGAAGCTTTACATTTTTCATTTCTACTCGATCGCATCTGCGCAAATCTATACAGCGAAGAGGGGTTTGGTTATGTGCAAGAGTCATAATAATATTCTCAAGCCTCAGAACGCCACCGCTATATACTCCAAGGCTCTTCCACTCGGTGCGCAATACCGAATACTCTCCGCCATCTATCATATCAAGAGCCTCTGCCGAAACGTCAAGCTGTACGCCCTCGCGGTTTGGCTCAAAGGCGTAGGTTTGTCCGATTATCGCAATCTCCTTATAAAGTGCGGGAACGCATATAGCCGCTTTAGGTCCATCATCACCAAAATCGTAAAAGCCGTCAATACTGTATAAACCGTTTAGAAGACAAATGCACTTACCTTCCTGAGCAGCGACTTTGATAGCTTCGTTTATAGTCAACTCGTCATTTTTGCCCGTACATACGAAATCAGCGTGTTTCTTATCCGCGTTCCTTGTGTTAGCCGCCGCAACCGTTATCACCTGTAAAAAGCTCATAATAATATCTCCCTTTTATTTATATATTTAAAAACACAACTGACAGGATTCCGGTAATGAAACCTATAAACTGCATTCTAGTAAGCTCTTCTTTATAAAAAAATCTGGAAACGATATAAGTAACTATTATACCGCCTGCCGAAATCAGAGGAAACATAACCGATACCGCCATCAGTCCCGATAAAATCATAACCAGCATGTTGGTAAGCCCGTTCATAATTCCGCAACCCGGCGCAATCAAACGCGCGTTGCGAAGATTTCGCTTTATATCTTTTTTATCGGTTATAAAAGCCACCGTAAAAAAAATCACAGTCACTACGGCAAGGGCGAGTATCATAAATTCGTTTTTATAGGCTCCGCCAAACTTTGCCTGCTGCATTTTCTGGAAGGTTGAGCAAAGTCCATTACCGGCAAAGGAAAGAAAAACGAATACTATCCACTTAAAAGTAATTGGAGATTTATCATTTTTCTTATTTACGAGAAAAAGTGAAATTACAAGCAACCCCAGCCCTATCAAAAAGAATATACTGATAGGCTCTTTCAAGAAAAAAATACCGTAGAAGGTAGGAATCATAAGCGAATAGGATATCATTAGAGATGAAAGAGACAACGGTCCCGTACCGATGGCAAGTACTCCAAAAAGGTTAGAAACCGCAAAGGATACCGCAAACGCTATTGAATACGGAATTATTCCCGATTCCCACTCAAAATTCTTCATCGTAACGATAAAAAATAGCATTGAAAAAAGCGCCGTGCATGCCGAAAAGAGATAAGCCCCGCTTCCGTTTACTTTTTTCGTGTACATCTTTTTAGTGATATTTTGCCCGCTGATACAGGCAATGATTATAATCAAATACAAAGCTATCATTATTAAAATTCCGAATCTGTTTTTCTGCCGATATACAGACGTTACCTCGCTGTTTGTACAAATTATATCACGTGCGGAAGAGCTTTGTAAATAAACAATATTCTTTATATATTGCACTTTTTTCCTCGATACGATATAATAATAGTGAAAGCAGGTGTTTTTATGATTATAAAATATGATACAGAACTATTAAGACGCATTATAAAAAATATATTTGAACTGACCGGAATAAGTATCTCCGTTCTTGACACAGAATACAACGTTTTAACAAGGAGCTTAAGAAGTAACGATTATTGCTCTTTTTTACAAACTGTAGAACAAGAAAGATTATACTGTCGCAAATGCGATCAAAAAATACTAAAAAAATGCCGTTTATCGAAAAAAATTGAGAAACACATTTGCAGAGTTGGGCTCTACGATGCCGCAATACCGATTATTAAGCACGATGCTGTGGTAGCCTTTGCTCTAATGGGAAGAGTGCGTTCTTCAAATTCTCCCGCATTTCCAAAATACCTCCCCGAAATTGATTCTGAATCAATAAAAAAATTAAAGGCATTGTATGACGAGCTCCCATTTATAGTAGAAGAACGCCTTTTGGCATTATATGATCTTTTGGCTTTCATCATATTCGACAATGCAATTCAAATTGTATATGACCCGCTTACTACTAAAATTGTAGATTTTATAAATGAAAATTTTAATAAAAACTTAAGTATTGATTACTTGTGTTCAAGATTTCACATATCGAAGAACCGTTTATATAAAGCCTTTAGTGATAATTTTGGCAGTACCGTAAATGCGTATATCACGGAATGCAGATTAAAAAAAGCAAAAGAGCTTCTTCGTGAGTCTGATGACCCTATTTATAGAATATCGCAAACGGTTGGAATAGATAATTACACATATTTCTGCAGATTGTTTAAAAAAATCATCGGAATTACTCCAACTGAGTATAGAAACAACGAAAAAGAAACTTGATTTTTATATAGGCAGTGTAGAGGGCGCGAATTGTACGCTTTTTGAAAAAAGCTTAGCAAAAACTTAAAACATAAAAGGCAATATCGAATTTCGATATTGCCTTTTATTCAATTTAAACTTCATTCTCAAGAATCCAATCAAGCAGCTCCTGATATTTCATATCTCCCGCCGCTACGGCAAGACCGACACGGGCAACCTCGGCGTTTGTGGGACGGAGCTTGATGCCTTCGTTGAAAAGAGATATGAAAGCTTTAACAGCGAGCTTGGACAGAGAGTAAGAAACGGAAATACCACACTTGCCGAGCTTGCAGACCGTGCTGCAAAAATGAGCACTTGTCCCACCCCTGATAGCGGCAGACAGGAATATCTCGAAAACGTTGTCAACAGGGTTCTGTTTGGATAATTTTTGTAAAGTTTTATTGTCATTTGTCAATCGCACATCCGAACGAGAGCATGATAATTCAAGGCGGAAGCTTGTGGAAGGATCAGCCCATGTCATATAGTAGCCAACCCCTCGGAAGATTATGGAATTTTTATTGAAAATATGCTGACTGCGAGCAACGCTCGCAATGAATTGCCGAAGGCGGCATGAATTGAGCTAAAGCTCATGAATTGTCCTTCGGACATGAATTGCGCTAAAGCGCATTAAGAGGAGCAATTCAATTCACGGAGTAAGGAGTTGCTGTGCAACTCACGAGAAATCATGATGCATTATTTGCACAGCAAATGGCATCAATTCGTGACACGGAGTGTCGAATCATCATACCAAATGCGGCGCAAATGCCACAACAAAGGGCATCATAAAACAAAAATGAATAAGGCAATCCCCATTCGTTCACGTCGCGGGGATTGCCATTTATTTATTTTTTTGAGGGCGGAAGCCGTGAAATAAGCGGTATGCTTTATAAAACGAAGAATAATCGTTATATCCGCACTCTGTATAAATTTTAGTCGGCTTTTTACCTAAATCAATCAGTTCCTTAGCATATACCATTCTTTTTTGCACTATGTATCTGTGCAATGAGATTCCAACTTCTTTTTGAAACTCATGAGTAAGATACGACATGGACACGTTTGCAATTTTTGCCAATGCTTGAACACTCAAATCAGATTCCAAACCGTTTGAAACGTATTCAATAATTTGGCGTATGATTCTGTTGCCGCTGTTCTCAGCCCGATTAGTGCCGTTTCTCATTTTTAGCATATTAAGCTCTGCTATAAGCATCATAACGGCAGAAGACACGTAAAACTCATCTACCGTTTCCACGCCACTCTGCATAGCGCAGCACACGTTATTAATAAGAAGCTTACTTAATTGGCTTATACTTGGCAAAGCGCATACGTCGGAAGAAAACATTCCAACGGAAGTAGCTTTTATTACATGGTCGGGAATGGAAATTTTCAGTCTTTTAAATTCTTTTACACACGACAAATCAAACATATGGTATTTTCCCTTAGGAATGATAAAAAGATGCTCTCCACACATCTGTGTTTTTTGATTCTCGGTGCAGAATACCAGACTCGCGTCCTCGCAATATAAAATCTCATGATACGCATGTATCTCTCGTTCTTCAATTGATAAAGAATTTGAAAACTGAACTCCAATACCGTCACGTATCAGTTTAAAGTCAAAATACTGTTCCATGTGCTAAGTATATCATATATTTGCTTGAAATTCAATGTTTTTTGCGTATATTTCAATTTTCATTTCAAAAAAATGTGGTAGAATTAAGATACCACAATTAACATAAAGGGAGATATTTATGTCAATACTTGATTTTTCAACTCAAATCAATAACGGCCTTACCGAAACGAGTGCTGACGGTGCCAGCCTTGCCTTTGATTCAAAATACGGAATTATGTTTTGCGCCTATATGCCCGGACATCAAGGACATTACGGTGAATCGAGAGGAAGAATATGCCTTTCTTATTTTCCTGCATCACAGCCCACGAATATTAGGTTTGTAACCATCGCAGAGGGTAATGACGTTTATTGCCCAAATATTTTAGGACTCGGAAATGGTAGAGTGAGGATATTTTACGAAAGCAACAGTCGTTTTGATGGCGATCATTACTATTGTTATCGAGATTTTGATTTTCTTTGCCATGAGCTTGGCAACGAGCAGATTGTAAAGGTGCGCTTGGATGACGGAAGCATTAAACCTCTTACTCTTTCACTACAATTTGAGTATTTGGAATCAAAGGGCTACAAAAATCATGAATATGTAAAAACCGAACAAATAGGACACTGTGCGTACTTTAGAGGAGAAGAGGGATACATTTACGGAGCGGCACTCAGCTTTTTAAGTGAAGCTATTCTCTACCATTCTCGCGACAACGGCGGGACCGTAGAGTTTTTTGCAGTATATCCTAAGCCTGCTCAATATGAATTTGAATACAAAATACATAACGGTAAAATATACGCTATATACCGAACCGAGCGCGAAACCGACAGCATACTTTTTTCTTGCTCTGATGATATGGGAAAGAACTGGAACGAGCCCGTAGCTCTTACAGACAGCATTCAATGCCGCCCAAGACTTCTTATATACAACGGGCACGTTCTCATATCTTACAATTATTATGATAATGACACGGCAAGCCGCCCCCAGGTTAACCAAGGAAGAAGCTCGATTCGCTTACTGTACGGAGAAAATGCCAATCCGAATGAAAATATTACCGTGGCAGATATACATAGCAAATACGGAATCGTTAACGTCTGCCTGTGCGATATCATGAACGATATTTATCTGGCATATAGCACCAGCGAGCTCGCACTTGAATATCAAAACGGAAATCCAAGGGTTAGAGGCAAGGATGCTATAAGATACGTCAAGCTCGGAGATTTAATTCCAAAAAAAGAAGGAGATATCCATGTACTGCGATAAAGGAATTTTATTTGGCGAGGCTCTTGTTAAGTCATTGAAATAATAAACTACGTATGTGAAATCGGCAGCAAATTTATACAAAGTGATGATAAAAAAATGCTCTTCTCGGAAGGTATGAAAAGAATTCACCTTCAAGAGCGAGCCCTCTTATATAGGCTTCTCGAGGGTACGCCTGAAATTCCGGGACTTCGACATATAAAAGGCGTTACCGTTTATACTGATTCCTTAGACCTTTCGCGCCGCGACCTTATTGCCGCAATCGGAATAGACGGTTACACCTCAACCGAGTGCAGCAAGGAATTTGAAAAGCGCGGCGTTATCGTATGCGACAGAAGTATAGACAGCATGTATTCAAGCCGCATCGTCAAGGCACTCGACATCCCCGGTTGCGTAAGAGTTTCACCGCTTCATTGTCATACTGCGGAAGACATTGACACGTTTTTGAAAATTACCGCTGATATAGCGAATTCCTGAAGCGCCGCTCTTGTATTTATAATTAAAAATTGTAAAAGACAAAATAAAAAGGCAATATCTTTTCGAATTTCTGGATTTGATATTGCCTTTTTATTCAATTTACACCTCATTTTCCAAAATCCAATCAAGCAGCTCCTGATATTTCATCTCTCCCGCCGCTACGGCAAGACCGACACGGGCAACCTCGGCGTTTGTGGGACGGAGCTTGATGCCGTTCGTTTCAAGAAACGTAAGAAGAACATACATTCCGATTCTCTTGTTTCCGTCCACAAATGCGTGGTTCGAAATCAGAGAAAATCCAAGTCTAGCGCCCTTTTCCTCTTTTGTCGGATATAATTCTTTTCCGTCAAAGGTAGCAAATGCCGATTCAAGCGCGCTGTCAAGAAGTGTAATATCGCGCAAGTTCGGGTCGCCCCCCGTTTCCTTTGTAACAAGCCTGTGTAACAGAATCACTTTTTCTTCTGAAAATTTTATCATACGTTTGACCTCGTGGATTATTAGTGAATTTTATTAAGTCCCGGTTTTCAATTTTTCATTTTAAGCTTTCAATTTACTTTACTTAGCCAGCTCCTCAAAGGCGGGACGATAAAGCTTCAGAATTCGCGCTGCGACAAAGTCAATCTTCTCATCATCGGTCATTTCAACAGTGGTATCCTGCTCAATATCCACCAGCTTGTATTTAGGTTTGTTGTTCTTAAAAATGTAAAGCTCTCCGTGTTTCTCAGCCATTCTGGCTACACGCGAAAAATTCTGATTTGCTTCCGAGATAGAAACGATTTGTTCGGTATTCAAATTCATTCCGTTTACCTCCTAATTAGAATTTCAATAATATTATACATATATTTTAGGATATTGTCAACCTAAAATATAATGCTTGTGCAAAAACAATAAAATGTGCCATAGTTTATCGTTTATATGCCAAAGTTTGCGATGCACTCATTTACAAAAAAGACTTCTTCCGGGTATTTTCACTTAGAAAAACTTATGCAGCACTTTTTATCATTTTTATAAAACGGCTTGATTTTAGAAGAGAAGTTTAATATAATACTCTTAGACTATAAGAATAAAGCTTCTGGCTTTAAGGAGGAAAAATGAGAACTCTTTCTCTTAACGGTATATGGAATCTTAAGGGACGCCCTGAGGGTGCAGGTGAGGATAAGCTTATCTCGCTTTCGGCAAAAGTGCCGGGATATGCGCAGCTCGACCTCTCAAGAGCGGGTTTTTTACCCGCTGACTTATTTATGGGTGAAAATATCCTCAAGGCAGAAAAATACGAGGAGTACGAATGGTGGTATGAAAGGAGCTTTACCGCTCCCGATAATAAGAAAAACGTTTTCCTTGTTTTCGAGGGGGTGGACTGCCTTGCCGAGTATTATCTCAACGGCATTAAATTCGGGGAAAGCGAAAACGCTTTTATCGAGCATGAGTTCAGAATTGACGAGCTTCTAAAAGACGGTGAAAATACCCTTACCGTTCATATAAAATCAGCAACGCTCCTTGCTGACAAGGAGGACTATCCGATAAGGCTGCTTTACAGCCAGCACGCTGACGGCTGCTATCTCAGAAAGCCTCCGCATTGCTTCGGCTGGGATATAATGCCGCGCCTGGTTGGCGCAGGTCTCTGGCGCGAGGTAAGACTTGAAGAGAGGGACGAAATCTATTTTTCGCAGCTCTATATTCAGGCCGGCATAAATAAAAAGAACCTTTTCTATTCCCTTGCCTCCGACTCTTCGGATATGGACGGAGTTGAAATTGAGATAGATACGGCGTGCCAAGAGAGTGTATTTAAAAAGAGGCTCAGCTGTAAGCTAAAATTCGGACGTGAAGAATTTGAAATAGAAAACCAGAAGCTCTGGTTTCCTTACGGCTACGGTGAGGCAAACCTATATGAAGGACGGGCGAGAATATATCGCAAGGGAGAGCTTATACACGAAAGAGCGATAAGCTTCGGTATCCGTGACGTTATCCTTGACAGAAGAGACCGAGACGGGCTTGACGATGGGCAATTCCGCTTCCTTATTAACGGAGTGGAAATTATGTGCAAGGGCTCAAACTGGGTGCCTCTCGATGCCTTCCACTGCCGAGATGCAGAGAGATATGACGAGGCGCTCAGCCTTGTACGCGATATCGGCTGCAATATACTCAGATGCTGGGGCGGAAACGTATACGAGGACCATAAATTCTTCGATTTCTGCGACAGAAACGGAATAATGGTATGGCAGGATTTTGCTATGGCATGCGCTCAGTACCCAAGCAGAGAGTATTTTAACCGCAATATAGAAAAAGAGGCAACTGCCGTTATAAGAAAGCTCAGAGCCCACCCTTCGATTATTCTATGGGCAGGAGACAATGAGATTGATGCCTGCTTTCCCGACTACAATCCTAACGAAAATATAACCACGCGCCGAATATTGCCTAAGTGCGTAAGGGACAACGATATGGCAAGACCCTATCTCCCAAGCTCTCCCTACATTTCTCCGAAAATGTATGAGGCGGGCGTGCGCTCGCAGGTACACGGCTCGATTCTGGTTGAGGATCACCTCTGGGGTCCTCGCGACTATTTCAAGAGCGATTTTTATCTCTTTAACAAGGCGCATTTTGTCAGCGAGACGGGATATCACGGCTGCCCCTCGCTTGAATCAATAAAGAAATTTATCACGCCCGAAAAGGTGTGGCCATATCATAATAATTCCGAATGGATTCTCCATTCAAGCGACCAAAAGGGCAACGATTCGAGAGTTATGCTTATGGAAAACCAGGTTCGGCAGCTCTTTGGCGAGGTGCCTGCTGAGCCGGAGGAATATATCCTTGCCTCACAAATTTCCCAGGCAGAAGCGAAGAAGTATTTTATTGAGCGTATGCGGGCAGGACGCCCCGAAAAGACGGGAATTATCTGGTGGAATCTTCTTGACGGTTGGCCTCAGATGTCTGATGCGGTTGTAGATTACTACTTCCAGAAAAAGCTTGCCTATTACTACATAAAGCGCTCACAAGCTCCGTTCGTTATTCTGGCGGGTGAAATAAGCTCCTGGAATCTGCCGATATACGCTTGCAACGATACTCTCTCGGAAAGGGCGGGACACCTCAGAATAAAGGACGCTATGACTGACGAGATTTTATATGAAGGCGACTTCAAGGCGAAGCTAAACACGACCACCAAGCTCTTAGACCTTCCCCTCTACTACTCCGAAAAAAGAGCTCTTATATTTGAGTGGGAGGCAGGCGAAGAGAGAGGATTTAATCATTATCTCTTTGGCTATCCTCCGATTTCACTAGAGCTTTACAAGAGTTTTTTAGCAAAATATCCTATACTTTGCAAATAATAGTTTGCAAATAAATAGAAAAAGTGTTGTTTTATCATAATACACCCCATGTGGCATTATTACAAAAGCAACACTTTTTTGTTTGTAGTATTCAGTATTTTTCTCGGATTATTTATGTAGGCCGCGTTCACGAAGAAGACGCAGAATAACATCGGGGTTATTTACAGTTACGAGCTCTACTCCGCACTCCAAGGCTGCGTCAAGCGTTTCGGCATTTTTTATACTCGCACCTCCCCAGCATCTGACACCCGAATTTTTCATATAAAGATAATCGTTCTTATCCTCAGTAAACATACAGGCACAGTAAGCGTAGTAATAGGGATTAAGCTTCATTTCCTGTATAAGAGACCTTATAGGATAGAATACGTGCTGACGGTATTTCTTGCCGTATTTTTCAAATATGTATTCATTGAGCTTTCCTGAAAAGCTGTTTATAACTATTCTGTCGGCAAAGCCGTATTCGTCAACCATTCTGAGAGTTCTGTCCGCCACGGAATAGGAGACCTTTTCCCAGCCGGGATAAGGATATTCCTTAAGCTCAAGGTCGAGCGTTATATAGGGGTGGTCCTTTACAAGCTCCATAAATTCTCTTAAGGTAACTATTCGCTCGCCCTTAAACTCCTCTCCCTTGAAGGAGCCGAAGTCCAGCTCCAAAAGCTCTTCATAGGTCATATCATGAACCACACCCGTACCGTTTGAGGTTCTGTCAACCATTCCATCGTGAATCAGAACAAGCTCTCCGTCCTTGGTTATGCGAACGTCGGTTTCTATCTGGTCTACACCAAGCTCAAGAGCGGTGCGAAATGCGGGCATAGTGTTTTCAGGATATTTTTCCGAAAACCCTCTGTGAGCGGCTACGTATACGTTTTTATCACTCTGTGTCCAGTAGTTTTTCATTATAGAAGCTCCTTTACAACCTCGGGAAAATCTCTGTAATCGTCTATTTTCAAATAACCGAAGTCGGATTTATAAACCGATTCGTCATTTCCGCCCTCTCCGTAATCGTCACCTATATATACAACATCTGAATGCTTTATACCTCTCTCGTCACAGTACTTGCTGAGAGCGTATGCCTTGTTGAAGGGGAACGGCGCCATATCAAACGAGGACGAGCCTCCGACAAATACGGTGTAGTCCGAGAACACCTTCTTTACGTCCTCGTAAATCGCGCGGCGCTTTTTCCTATCGGGGTCGAAGGCAAGCTTATCCTCCTGCTTTGCTCGAGTGCCGAGAATAGGAAAGGTGATACAGCCCGAGGAATGATACTCAACGTTATCACCTGCAAATTCGGTGAAGCCGTACTTCTCCCTGAGCATCGTGACACGGTGCTCCACACTCTCTCGGTCAACCTCTCTTGTCTCATTGAAAATTATATCAATGTCACCGCTTCTCTTATTATACTCAGCGTACTGCATTCCGTAATTTCCGAGTATATCTATTGGAAAATTTCCCATTTGATTAAATATGCGCTTACACATTCCGGCTCCTGCCATGAGAAGCTTATACTTTTTTGCAAGACGAAAAAGTATTTCTCTGTGCGCCTCGGAAAGAGGTGTTTTGTGCTGGGTAAGCGTTCCGTCAAGGTCCATAGCTATAAGCTTTATATTATTCATAGTTCTTCCCCTATAAGATATATTGACTTTATTTGGCAAGTGTAGTATAATAAATCAAGCAGAAAAAGTCAATAAATCATGCGCAATATGAGCAATTTACGAAGAATCACTAATTTTTGTGTGCGCATTCAATCAAAATCAATCAAGGAAGACTAGTATGCAGAAAAACAACAGAAAAGACCTTATCATTGAATATCTTAACCGAAACGGCTTCGCTTCGGTAGAGGAGCTAGGCAAAAGCTTTTACGCAAGTGAATCCAGCATACGCCGCGACCTAGCGGAGCTTGAGCTTTCGGGTCTTGTTAAAAGGAGCTGGGGCGGTGCAAAGGCGTTGACCTCGCCAAACAATATTACCACCTTTTCAAACAGAAGCTATACCGCCGCAAAGGAAAAAACAGCTATTGCAAAAAAGGCGGCGGCGCTGATTAAAAGCGGAGATATAATCTTTCTCGACCAATCCTCGACCTCATATTTTCTTGCAATAGAGCTTATGAAAAGCTCGGCGCTTACCGTAGTTACTAACAACCTCGAAATTCTATGTCTTCTTTCAAAGAGCGACCACAACCTTATATCAACCGGCGGCACGGTGAGCAAAAGAAATGCAAATTGCCTGCTCGGACCGGCGTCTGTCAAAACCTACGAGAGCATATATGCAGATTTTGCGTTTTTCTCGGTTCATTCGCTCGATGATAACGGAATAGCAACCGACTGCACGCAGGAGGAAACCTTCGTTCGTAACGCTATGCTTGCCAATGCAAAAAAGAAAATTTTGCTCTGCGACTCAACGAAAATCGGCTCACGCTCCTCGTTTAAGCAATGCTCACTCTGCGATATCGATATGCTTATATGCGATGTTGACGTCAGCGAACGCTTCAAAACAGTTGCGCCCGACTTAATAGTAGTTTAACACTTAAAATCTGAAAATTTCAGAGCGGAGATACTTGAAAAAGTATCTCCGCTCTTTTTAGTTATTGGGTCTAAGCTTAAAAGTCCTTACGTACGGTTGGTTAAGCCGTTAACCAGCCGTATTAAAATAGATTTTTATAATTACTCAACCGAAGGCTCAAGGTAAAGCACAAGCGCGCAGTAGCCTACGTTATATCCAACGTACTCGCTGTAATCAAATGACTCGCAGTAAACCTCAATTCTATAGGTTTTACCTGCATCAAGAATGCCACCTACAGAAACATAGCTATAGCCTTCATTGTAGATCACAATATTGCCCTCTTCATCATAAACACGGAAGAATCCGTATCCGTTCATATGAAGCATTACGTTCCAGATTTCCTCTTGCTCGGTAGTGAGGCTATAGTAGAAATAGCATGAGCCTTCTACTCTCTCAATGAAGTAAGCAGTATCGGTTACAGTCTCAGCCTCAGCCTCTTCGGTAAAGGTTACAGCGTAGTCATAGCTTCCATCGCTTCCATGGGAAACGAATACGAACTTCACGTCATACGCAGTAGAATCTTCGTATCCTGCAGCTGCGGCAAGCTCTGCAACCTGCGCCTTGCTGAAGGAAACTGCGGTGAGATAGTCAAGCTCAGTAAATTCAACGCCCGGGAGAATTACCTCAAATGCAGCGCTTCCGTCACTCGGAACGAGAACTACGTAATAATCAAATTCAACTCCGGTAGGATCATAGTAGCCTGCTACGTAATTTTCACCGTTTCCAAAAAGATAGGTAAGGTCTTCCATAATTACGGAGCCGCTAGCGCCGTTTGCATTTTCTATTCCGCATCTGGTGCAGAAATACCAGGGTTCTGTAACACCGATATTTACAAAGTTATGGTCCCAAGGTCCATTTATCGATACGTCACTCATATTGCCGCAAACATAACAAAGATTACAGTAAAGTCCGGTCTGAGTACAGGTGGGGTAGGTAAGCTGCTGATATCCGCTCCAGTAGCAGCATTCATAAGTATTAGACCAGCTTTCACCGTAGCTATTCGAGAAGGTTTCGGTGCGGAAGCAACCGCCCTCAAAGCTATAAGTGTAGTCATATCTATACCAATAATCACCCTCGGTGTATTCTCTGTAAATATTGTATTCATAACCCTTATGCCAAACGAAAACTCTCTCCTCATACGAGGTCTGTCCGTTAGAATCTGAGCAATTACAAATGTGCTTCTTTCCCTCGTCTCCAAAAGGAATATCTGCATAATCCTCATAGGTGTTCAGATATTCGCGCCAATATTCAGTACCATTAGCGTACTTAGAGAAGTAATACTCACGAGAGGTATACTGCATTCCGTTTTCGTGGTAAGCATACTCGTAAACTTCCTTATATTCCTTACAGCTGCCGTCATCTAAGGTGTTACCGAAAAGGCGTTCATGCTTAGTGTGATAGCCATTCTCATCAAAATAATTATTTTCGTAGTAATAGCTAGCGCAAACAGAGCAATCGTAATGAACCTGATTTTCTACGCTTTCATCTATAACGTAGCTGTGATAGGTTCTTCTTTCACCGCGAGAGAAGGTTATCTCATAATCAAATTCTCCGGTTTCTTCGTTATAACCGAACTGATAGGTCTTATAACGGATAGCCTTGCAGGAATCCTCGTCAAGCTGCCAGTAATCAGCGTATCTTATCTTATAAGC
>JAZNZE010000029.1:0-47771 GCA_045594785.1 Eubacteriales bacterium | reverse complement strand
ATCCGCGGTTCTGCTCGTGAGGCTCTTACCTCTTCTAACGGAATTGACGCTCCCGAGTACGCTTGCATAAAGGAACTCATGGATGCTGTTGACTCCTACATTCCTACTCCCGACAGAAAGGCAGACCTTCCTTTCCTTATGCCTGTCGAGGACGTATTCTCCATCTCCGGCCGTGGTACTGTTTCCACCGGTAGAGTTGAGAGAGGTACCATCAAGATGTCTGACGTTGTTGAAATCGTTGGTCTTTCCGATGAGTCCAAGCAGACTGTTGTAACCGGTATCGAGATGTTCCATAAGCTCATGGACAGCGCTGAGGCTGGTGACAACGTAGGTCTTCTTCTCCGTGGTATCCAGAAGAACGAGATCGAAAGAGGTCAGGTTCTTGCAAAGCCCGGTTCTATCACCCCCCACACCAAGTTCGTTGGTCAGGTTTACGTTCTTACCGAAAAGGAAGGCGGCCGTTCTAAGCCCTTCTTCTCCCGTTACAGACCTCCGTTCTATTTCAGAACTACTGACGTTACCGGTATCATCAACCTTCCTGCAGACGTAGAAATGTGCCGCCCCGGCGACAACGTTGATATGACTGTTGAGCTTATCACTCCCATCGCTTGCGAAAAGGGACTTAGATTCGCTATCCGTGAGGGTGGTCGTACCGTTGGTTCCGGCGTTGTTTCTGAAATCCTTGGCTAATATTTATATCTAGCCTTAGAATAAAGTTAAACGCAAATAATTGCCTGATGCACCACAAAGTGCATCAGGCAATTCCTAAAATAAGGATATAGCGGTAAAATCTGCTCTGAAAAAGCCTTAAACTACATAAAACGTTACGTTAAACGGTTCTTAAAGACCGATAATAAGTGAAAAATACACGTTGTTTGGGGATTGGTGAGCTTTTGGCGATAAGCTTTTATTTGCCTTGCAATTCCATACCGGCAGTATAGTCTGCGAAGAACACGCTTTCGTGTTCCTGACAAGGTTAAATTCCTTGACCGACAGTAAAGTCTGGATGAGAAAATGAACGTGCTTTGTATATACGTATATATTATTTATGCATTTTTAAAGCCAATCGCTAATATATAAGTATATACAGGGAAAAGCACGCATCCCCGCATAAAGCAGGGATTTTTTGTTTTTAGGGGAAAAATATGAATAGTAAAAAAATAAACATACAAAAAATAGCCGGAATAGCAATGTTTGCTGCCTTGGCATTTGTCGTCTCTCTTGTATTTAGGTTTCCTGTGCTCTTTCTCACCTTTGATGCAAAGGATGCCATAATCACTCTCGCAGGATTCATATTCGGTCCTATATCGGCGGTGGTGACATCGCTTCTCGCTGCCACGATTGAGCTTTCGATAAGCGACACCGGAATATACGGATTTATAATGAACTTTGCATCTTCTGCAACCTTTTCGTTTACCGCATCGCTTATTTATAAGTACAGAAGAACATTTGTGGGTTCGGTAATAGCCTTTTACAGTGCAACGGTGGTTCTCACGCTTGTTATGCTTGGAATGAACATATTTGTTACTCCGTTTTATATGGGCGCGCCGCGCTCTGCAGTAATAGAAATGATACCGACAGTTCTTCTTCCGTTCAATTTTGCCAAGGCGCTTATGAACAGCGCTGTTGCAATGCTTCTTTATAAGCCGGTGATAACGGCTCTCAGACGAGCGAAGCTTATAAAAACAAAAGATAGCCTTACCGCTCGAGAAAAAGCAGGATTTTTCAACCGTTTTACAGTATATACTCTTATCATAGGACTTACTACACTTGCGGTGGCAATAACGATATTTGTTATACTTAAAAACTAGGACTAAACAATAATTTTAAAATACAAAAAAAGCCTCTCGCGGTAATAATTGGTTCTACCGTGCGAGGCTTTTACATTACATATATTCAATGTTTTTAGTTTAATCCTTAAGCAACTTATGACAGAAGAGCTGATAATAAACCAGAAGCAAAGCTGTTATACAGAAAGAAATGAAGGCAAGAATTTGCTGAGCAAAAATCTTTATTCCAAAGAGCGTAATTTTTGCGCTTTGAAGAGCTGCAAGGAGCGGGCTTGATATAAGCGTTACGGAAAAACCGACAAGGCCCGTAAGGATAGTGTTGAAAGCAATTGCTGAGGTTCGCTCGCTTTCCGGTACTACCATAAACAATAAACTTGTTGAGCTTACTGCACTTGCTGCACCGAAAAATAGGTTGATAAAACGATAAAATGTAAACATAACATAACCATTTGAGGCGTTTGAGAGGATAACGAAGCCGAAAGAGACAAGCGCGAAAATGTAAGCGATTCTTAAAATTGAAGCATAGGAATGGCGCATTGAATATCTTCCGAAGAAGTAGACTACAAATATCTGTAAGAAGCTAAGTACTATTCCAACGCTCGAAATGAACGTCATAGAAAAGCCAAGCTCTTTTATCTGATACGTAGCAAGGAAAGGGGTTGTTACGTTATTTGCAAGCGCCCATATTGAGTTAAATATGAGTATTCTAACGTATATTTTGTTTTTACAGAGTGACTTTGCCGATTTTATGGGTGATTCTTTTTTCTCTGTCTCTATAGGTTTTTCTTTTGCTATGATAAGGCAGGAAATCTGAAAAACCGCGAGAGCGCATATAACAACCGTTATTAACGTAAAAGCAGTATTAAGCTTGCCGTTTGCTTCCAGATTATCTATTAAAAGACTTGCAAGAAAGGTGAAAACCGTGCCTCCGGCAAGAGACACAATGTTAATTTTTGCCTGAAAATTTCCTCTTTCTCTGTCGTCAACAAGAGATAAAAACCAGTTGGATTTTGCAGGAGCAACAACGTTAACTGCCGCCCTGCTCATCAGAATCACAATGAAGAAAATTGTAGGAGCAGAAGCTTCGGCGTTCAAAAACGGAATAAGATAAAGCGCTGAAACCAACGACTGAGTAAGGAAGGTTATAGGCAAAACCCAACGTTTTACAGGAGTTTTATGCGCGAGAAATATAGAAACTATCTGAAACATACCGGCAAGAGAGGTTATAGAGGAAAGAATTGCGGTCATACCGTCAGAAATTCCTATAGTTGTCGTCAGCTTTGCAAGATATGCTCCGCTAGTGAGTATCGTAATAAAATACTCAAACATACATTCGAAAATATAAGCAACTCTGCTGACCTTGTATTCGTCTCTTTTAGTTGTCTCTAGGTATTCCATATATGAAATCTCCGGTGGAAATCTTGTGTGCAAGGCTATAATATCACTTAATTTTATATAAGTCAATAGGTTGTCAAAAAATAAAAAAATGCCTTTCCGAATTGTTTCGAAAAGGCATTTTTATGTACTTAATTAGTCTACAAAAAGAGTGTACTTCTTATCACGGATAAGGAAGTAGAGGTCAAGAATCCAAGAGATAACGTTTCCAACAAAAGTGAAGGTAACGAGCAATCCTACTACGAGAGTAGTTACGTTCTTGGTCTCGAAGAAACGAACGATACGGTAAACACCGCCTGCTACAACGCCTACAAAGATCTGAATAAGAACTCTGATCCAAAGAGGAAGCTTGTCGTATTCTTTTGTGATACAAGTTTTGTTTGCCATGGTAAAACTCCTTTTTTTATTTTTCTGACTTTATTCTATCATATTATGATAAAAAAGTAAATATGAAAATGAAAAAAAGTTAAACTAAATAGATTAAAAAGAACCGGCAGTAAGCTTGATAATAAGCTCGGTGTCATCGGGTTGAATTTTTGCCTCGTGTGCCGCCTTGTTTCTTACGGTTTCACCGCATTTTTCGCACCTATGAATAATTATATACCCACGCTTTGCATCGGGAAGAGCTCTTATCGGACGAAGAATACCGCCGCACGTATTAGCTCTGTCGCCCGGATTTATATCCACGTGAAGAGAGCAGAGGCAGAAAGGGCAGTGGTTTCTTGAGGTATAGCCAAGCGGAAGAACCTCGCGTCCGCAATTCTTACATATAAAGCCGCTGTCGTTTTTTGTAAATCTTTTATTTTCCATAGCTCCTACTTTCCTACGCAGAATTTAGAAAAAATTTCAGAGAGAACCTCTTCCGCAACCGCTTTGCCGTCAAGCTCTGCGAGTTTTCCGAGCGCAAGCTCAATTTCAGATGCTGCCGCATCTGTAAAAAGACCCATTTCAAGCGCTGATATTGCAGCATCAACATACTGTCCCGAGGATACGAGCGCCGCGTTTTGCCTTGCTGACATAACTATGGCGTCCTCTCCTGCACGCAGCTTTTCGTCAATAAAAAGCTTGTTTACGGTATCCGAAATGTCAGCTCTTGCTCCTGCGGCATTCTTCTCGGCAGAGATTTCGACAACGCAGGTGAATGATGAAAGCGCTCTCTTATCAAGCCGTATATCAAGGTCGCATTTGTTTATGACTGCGATTTTTGCTCCGGCAGCCTCAGACACCCGGCGTATCAGCTCTTCGTCATCTGCATCTAAAGGACGTGAGGCGTCAAAAACAGCGATTATCAGCTCTGCCGTGCCGAGAGCTTTGAGCGTTCGCTCTATTCCTATTTTTTCAACGGTGTCAGCCTTTTTATTGTCGCGCACTCCTGCCGTATCGGATAGAGTGAGCATTACCTTGCCAAGCGAAATTTTAGAGGATAAAACGTCACGTGTAGTTCCCTCAATGTCGGTTACTATAGCGGCATCCTCTCCGAGTATAGCGTTATAAAGCGAGCTTTTTCCTACATTGGTTTTTCCGCATATGACTGTAGAAATTCCTTCGTTTATAGCTCTTGCGGTGGGATAGGTTGCAATAAGAGTGTCTATCTTTTTCCGTATATCCTTAAGATATGCAGTCGTTTCTTCGTTTGTGAAATCTCCGAGGTCCTCGTCAGGATAATCAATTCTTGCAAAGATTGAGGCAAGCAGAGTGGTGAGTTCTTTCCGTATTTCCTCGGTGGCAAGCGAAAGCTTCTCCCTTGCACCGCCGGATGCCAGCTTTATCTGCTCATCGCTTTTTGCCTCGAGAAGATTGCCGATAGCCTCCGCATCCGTAAGTGAAAGCTTTCCGTTTATAAATGCACGCTGTGTGAATTCTCCTCTTTCGGCAGGCGCAGCGCCTGAAAGCAGAACTGCCTCAAGTACCTTTGCGGTTATGAGAACACCGCCGTGGCAGGTTATTTCAACCGTATCCTCGCCGGTATAAGAGGCGGGAGCGCGAAATACCGTTGCCATACCGTCATCGATAACCGCATCACCTTTCAGAATATCTCCGTAAACCTGGGTTCTTGAAGGTATTTCCGTTAAGGAAGACTTTGATTTAGGGCGAAAAACCTTATCGCAAATTTCTATAGCTCCGTCTCCGGAAACTCTAATAAGGGCAACCCCGCCCTTACCGGACGGGGTCGAAATTGCTGCTATAACAGAACCGTAGCTCATAATTATTCTTCGCTTGCGGTATCCTCTGCCGAGGTTTCTTCTGCGAGCTCGGTATTGGTCTCCGCTTCGATTTCGTTTGCCTTTACTTCCTCGGTTTCTTCCTCAAAAATGCCCTGGGGCTTTTTGTCGGTGAGGAAAATAACTATCTTTCTGTTGTTGTCGGAGCCTACGGAGTTTGTGGATACGCCCTCTATATTCTGAACCTCGGAGTGAATAATTCTTCTCTCGTAAGCGCTCATAGGCTCAAGCATAACGCTTCTCTTGTTGCGAAGAGCCTTTGCTGCCATACGGCGTGCAAGCGCTCTGAGAGTTTCCTCTCTCTTTGCTCTGTAGCCTTCGATATCAAGAGTCACTCTGGACTTGTCGCGCTCGCCGTTGATATTCTTTCTTGCAGATGCAAGATTAGCGAGATACTGGAGAGCGTCAAGAGTATCTCCGTGATGTCCTATAAGGGTGGAAGCATCGTTGCCGGTAATGGTAATTCTTCTTGTACCGTCATCGCAGGAATAGAGGGTTGCAACCGCATCAAGTCCGATATCGGATATCACAGTCTTAACGAAATCAAAGGACATATCCTCGCCTTCCTTTACTTCCTTAAGAGTAAGGCTGAGCTCGGTCTCGGGAATGGCCTGAGCTTTGGGCTTGTCTGCCTCAGGCTTCTTTTCCTCTTTAGCCTTGGGCTTATTCTGGGCGGGAGAATGCTTCTTTTCTTCGTTTCTTTCGTTTCTCTGCTTCTTAGGCTTTTCGTGGCGCTTTCTTTCAACGGGGTCGGGCATTTCAATAAAAGCTCTTACCTGAGCCGGCTTAACTCCGATAATGCCGAATATTCCGCGGCTTCCTGCGTGAATAACCTCAAAATTTACGTCATCGAGAGGACCTGCTCCGAGAGCAGCTCTCGCATTTTCCTTTGCCTCGATAATATCCTTACCGCTGGCAATTATTTCTTTTATCATAATGTGTTATAACCTTTCAGTCTTTGATTTCTGGTGCATCGCTGCTTACGTGCTTTTCAGCTCCCTGGTTCTTGACCTCGGGAAGCTCCTCGTAGTCTTCGTCATCAATATAATGGAGAGAACGGAATTTAGGCTGAGCCTTAAGAGCCGCCTTTTGTGCCTTCTGACGCTCCTTTTCCATCTTTTCCATTTCCTTGATTTCTGCCTCGGTGTATTTCGGAATAGGCATAGTTACCTTAATAAGATACTGCTTTCCGAGGGAGATAAGCGAACGGATAAACCAGTAAACGCCTATCATTGCGGGAATCTGGAAGAGAATAAAGAAGGTAAGAGCAAGAGGAAGAATTTCCATAATCTTCATGGAAGCTGCATTCTGAGCATCCTGAGCCGCAGGATTTACTCCGTTCTGATTCCATCTCTTAGAGAGGAACATCGTGAGCCACTGACCCGCAATGTTGAGAATGGGAACGAGAACGAGAATGCTTGCTATTTTGGGAATCGCACCGAGGTTTATACCGAATGCGGTGAATTTGATGGTGGGAAGAGCTTCGAATGCATTAAGAATATCCTTGCCGTTTGCTATGGGAGCAAAATCTGCGATACCCTTGATGTTTTCCGAATTAAGAAGAGAAAGAAGCTCAATTACGTTTCCCTTTGAGCTGAGCTCAAAACCAAGACCTCCCGTAGCAACGGGTGAGGTTGCGTAATAGAGAAGCGCAGAGGAGAAGTCCTCCGACTGCTTAAGCATATAGTACGCGGGGTTCTGGATAATCGGGTAGAGAATAAAACCTACTATGATAAGCTGAAGAAGCATGGGAAGGCAGCCGGAGAAGGGGCTGTAGCCCTCTTTCTGCTGAAGCGCCATCATTTCTTCACGCTTTTTCTGCATAGTCACAGGGTCGTTTCTTCCTGCGTATTTCTTCTCGATTTTTGCCATAGCGGGACGAAGCTTTGCAAGACCTATCATATTCTTTTGCTGCTTTATGCTTACGGGAAGCATAACTATCTCTACGATAAGAGCAAACAAGATAAGTGCAAGCACGTAGTATCCGCCAAAGAGCTTAGTAAGAATGCCGAGGAACTGTCCTATCCATATAAGAAGTATGCTGGGGAAACCTGCCTTGCTTTCAAGCTCATAGGTGGTTTTTATGCTTTCGCTTGATACTACCTTAGCCATTGAGGTTGCGGAAAGGTTTTCGGCAAAATTCTGAATTTTTTCCTTGTCCTGTTCTCTTGTAAAATTCATTTCGCCAAGCAGAAGTCCGATAATTTCTTTTCCTTCGGCAATAGCAGCATCCCAATCGGGAGCAGCACCTTCTTCAATGTCCTTGAGCTCGGTTTCCTTTTCAGCGGGTGAAATGTCGTATCCGCGTGAGGCTGCGATAAAACGAAGCTTATAGCTTTCGTTAGTTGCAATCAATGAACCAACGTAGCTTGCATCGCTCTCACCGTCATACTGAGCTCTGAACGTGGTTTTTCCGCCTCCGCATGAGCTAAGAGAAAAAATGAGTGTAATAATTGTCAGAAGGGAAACAATCAGAGCAATAGCTCTTCTTCCCGTTCTGTTTTTAGTCTTCGTCATGTGAAAAATCCTTTTCTGTTTGTGTTTCGGTTGTATCGGTATGATTATCTCCCATTTCCCTTATATTTTTCGGGTTACGGAATCCTTTCTCTGGAACGGGGTCGTATCCACCCTTAAAAAACGGGTTACAACGCAGTATCCGTCCGATAGTAAGAATAAGTCCCACGAAAAAGCCACGTTTCTTAAATGCTTCGAGAGCATAGGCTGAGCAGGTTGGTCTGAATCTGCAACAGGACGGTTTTAGTGGGGAGATATATTTACGGTACAGGCCTATAAGCCATATCATAAAGTGCTTCATATAAACATACCGAGCTTTGTGAATGCGATATCCAGCTCAAGCTTGATATCCGTACTTTTTAAGCCGGTGGCGCGTCCTCTGGCTGCAATTACTATGAGGAAGCCTTTTTTAAGCGGCTTTTCCTTTTCAAGAAGCCTCAGCCCATCACGCAAAATTCTGCGGGTTCTGCTTCTGACCACTGCACCACCGAGCTTGGTAGATGTTGTAAGACCTATTCTGTTAACGGTCTTCTTTTCCGGGTGTGCCTTTGCAAGCACCTTTGCTTTGTAATCGGGTAGAACGTAAACTGCGAGAGCTGACGTTATTGCTCTCTTACCCTTGGTATACGCTTTGGAATATAAATGATTTTCGCAGATAGCTTTAAATTTCATAAGACTACCTCTCTTGCCTAACTAAACAAAAACCCCGATAAATGCGACTAAGCGGTTTATCGGAGGTTTTGTACGTCACTCGAAGTGACTGTCACTTTTGTGACCTATCAATAGGTGAGTCTTGCTCTACCCTTGGCGCGTCTTCTCTTAAGAACTTTTCTACCGTTAGCGGTTGCCATTCTCTTTCTGAAACCGTGTTCCTTTTTTCTCTGTCTTTTCTTAGGCTGATATGTTCTCTTCACGACTAGCACCTCCCTCTAAAAATTATTAACGTCAAAAATGCCCCGAGGGCTTAAATCTTTGCGTAACCATACGAAAGCACGATATATTATAACCGAAAAAATGCTATTTGTCAAGTGTTAAAAGAAAATATTTTTATAATATGGAGTTAACTTATTGACTTTGTCTCTTGTTTCTGTTAAAATAGTAAACTGGAATGGTTTATAACGACAGTAAAAATTCATTATAAACGCTATAGGAGATATTCAATATGCACGCTGATATTGAAAGAATACTTGTATCTGAAAAGGAAATAGATGAGATAACCACCCGTCTTGCCAAGCAAATTGATGAGGACTATAAAAATTCGGACAAGCGCCTTATTTTGCTTTGCATACTTAAGGGCTCTATTGTCTTTATGGGAGACCTTATGAAGAAAATCAAGCTTCCCGTGGAAATAGACTGTATGAAGGTTTCCTCTTACGGCAGAGGTACTAATTCCAGCGGAACGGTTAATATTCACCTTGACCTTGTACGCCCCGACCTTCCCGACTGTGATATTCTTGTTATTGAGGATATCGTTGACAGCGGAATAACTCTCACATATCTTGTTAAGTATCTTATCGGCAAGGGAGCTAACAGCGTAAAAACCTGCACTCTTCTTGATAAACCCTCTCGCAGAAAGGTTGAGTTCATTCCCGACTACTGCGGAACCGAGATTCCCGATGAATTCGTTGTCGGATACGGTCTTGACTATGATGAGAGATACAGAGCACTTCCGTACGTAGGAGTACTTAAGCCCGAAGTATATTCGTGATGTACAAGGTAGGACTTTATACGCTTGGCTGTAAGGTTTCTCAGTATGAAACCGAGGCAATAAGCGAGGCTTTTGAAAAACGCGGATGTATTATAAGTCCGTTTTCGGATATAAACGATATTTACGTTATTAATACCTGTACGGTTACTGCCGAAAGCGATAGAAAATCAAGGCAGTTTATCCGCAGGGCGATAAAGGAAAATCCCGATGCCGTTATCGCGGTTGTAGGCTGCTACAGTCAGCGCTCTCCCGATGAAATAATGAAAATTTGCGGTGTGGATATAGTAGTGGGTACCGATTCCAAGCTTTTGGTTGTGGATAAGGCTATAGACATGGCTCGTAAGCGTGTCACCGGTGAAGGCGTGGAGCGTTTTAAATACGTTACCGATGTTTTTAATGCTGATTTTGAGCCGATGACGATAACTAAAGCTCCCAGAACACGCGCCTACGTCAAAATTGAGGACGGCTGTGAATGCAGGTGTACCTATTGCGCTATCTCCGATGCCAGAGGCAGGGTTCGCTCAAAGCCAAGAGAAGATGTTCTTTCGGAGGTTAAAGCGCTCTTTGATTCGGGTATAGGTGAGGTTGTGCTTACGGGTATTGAAACAGGCTCTTACGGAAGAGATTTTTCCGAAAAATACGGGCTTGCCGACCTTATAGCAGAGCTTAACCTGCTTTGTCCGCAGGGCAAAATAAGACTCGGTTCTCTTTCGCCCGAGCTTATCGGCAAAGAATTCGTTGAGAAGGTAAAGGGGGCAGGCAATCTCCTTCCGCATTTTCATCTCTCTATTCAGAGCGGCTCGAATAAAATTCTTGCCTCTATGAAGCGCAGATACACAAGAGAGAGGGCTCTTGAAAACATCGAAAGGCTGAAAGATGCGTTTTCGGGCGCAAACTTTACAACCGACCTTATGGTTGGCTTCCCGGGAGAGAGTGAGGCAGACTTTTCCCAAACGCTTGATTTTGTAACCGAGGCAGGATTTATAGATGCTCACGTTTTTGCATATTCAAGACGCGAGCGCACTCCCGCTGCGAGCTATCCCGACCAGATTCCCGAAGAGGTAAAAAAAGAAAGAAGCCATAGGCTCATAGCGCATAAAAACAAGGTCAGAGACGCCATACTTTCCGAGCTTTGCGAGAAGTGTGAGCCTATTATTGCAATTGCCGAGAGCATTGACAAAACGGGAAGAGTTGCTATGCACAGCGATTCTTTTATTGAAATCAAAATGCAGGAGAAGGTCACGCTGTCAGAGTTTGAAGCTCTTCAGGGAAAATGGATATCCGTAAAACCCGTATCGCACGAAAATGGCATTTTGTATTGCATAAAAGCTTAATTTTGTAAATAAATATTGACATAAATGGAGAAAAACAAATGGAAAACAGCAAAAAAACAATGGACAAAATCGTTGCTCTCTGCAAAACCCGCGGATTTATATTTCCCGGCTCTGAGATTTACGGAGGACTTGCAAATTCCTGGGACTACGGACCTCTCGGAGTTGAGTTCAAGAACAACGTAAAGCGTGCTTGGTGGAAGAGATTCGTTCAGGAATCAAGATACAACGTTGGACTTGACAGCGCAATAATAATGAATCCTGAGGCTTGGGTTGCATCGGGTCACGTTGGCGGATTTTCCGATCCTCTTATGGACTGTAAGCAGTGCAAGGCGCGTCACAGAGCGGACAAGCTCATCGAGGATTTTGCATTCCAGAACGGAACTAATGAAAATCCTGCCGGCTGGAGCTTTGAGGAGATGGCGGCGTTTATTAAGGAAAAGGGAATTGCTTGCCCCCTTTGCGGCGGTCACGAATTCACCGATATAAAGAAATTCAATCTTATGTTTAAAACCTTCATCGGTGTAACCGAGGATTCCTCAAGCACCGTATATCTCCGTCCCGAGACGGCTCAGGGTATATTCGTAAACTTCAACTCGGTTCAGCGTTCTACCAGAAGAAAGCTTCCGTTTGGCGTATGTCAGATAGGTAAGTCCTTCCGTAACGAAATTACTCCCGGCAACTTTACGTTCCGTACCCGTGAGTTTGAGCAGATGGAGCTTGAGTTCTTCTGCAAGCCCGGCACCGACCTTGAATGGTTTAACTACTGGAAGAATTTCTGCCATCAGTGGCTGCTTGACCTCGGAATGAAGGACGAAAATCTCAGACTCCGCGATCACGATCCCGATGACCTTTGCTTCTATTCCAAGGCAACCACTGTCTTTGACTTCCTCTTCCCATTCGGCTGGGGCGAGCTCTGGGGCGTTGCTGACAGAACAGACTACGACCTCGGTCAGCATCAGAATCATTCGGGTAAGGACTGCACCTACTTCGACCAGGAAACAGGCGAGCATTATATTCCTTACGTTGTCGAGCCCTCTCTCGGCGCGGATAGAGTTACGCTGGCTTTCCTCGTTGACGCTTACGATGAGGAGGAAATCGGTGAGGGTGACGTTCGTACGGTTCTTCATCTTCATCCCACTCTTGCTCCTATCAAGGTTGGCGTTCTTCCTCTTTCGAAGAAGCTTTCCGAGAAGGCTCTTGAGCTTTACGATGAGCTTGCAAAGGAATTTACCGTTGAATTTGATGAGACCGGCTCTATCGGTAAAAGATATCGCCGTCAGGACGAAATCGGAACACCGTTCTGCGTAACCTACGACTTTGAAACCGAGAATGACGGTTGCGTAACAGTTCGTGACAGAGATTCTATGGAGCAGGTAAGAATACCTCTCGGCGAGGTTAAGTCTTACGTTACCGAAAGACTCAAGTTTTAATTATTACTGCGGCTGCCGCCATCTGCGTGCAGCCGCAGCATTTGATAGCGAGGTATTTATGAAAACTCCCGACAGAATAGCGTCATTTTCAGTAAATCACGATTACATTGACGAGGGGATTTACGTCTCCCGTATAGACGGAGATATAGTGACCTACGACCTGCGTACAAGAAAGCCCAACGCAGGTGATTATATGGATAACCTGACTATGCACTCTGTGGAGCATATGATAGCTACTTATATAAGAAGCGGAAGCATAGGCGGTGACGTAATCTATTTCGGGCCGATGGGCTGTCAGACAGGGTTTTATCTTCTTGTAAGAAACAGAACTAACGGTGAGGTTTTGTCGGCTCTCAGAGAGGCTCTTAAGAAAACTGTGGATAATACCGAGGGAATGTTCGGTCAGAGCCGCGAGGAGTGCGGAAACTATCTGAACCTTGACGTAGAAGCGGCAAAACGTGAGTGTGCGCGTTACCTCTCGGTTATATCGGGTGATGACATTGATTTTAAATATAAGGACGGCAAGATTAAATGAGCGTTATAGGAATTATAGGAGCAATGGATGCCGAGGTAATCGGACTTATAAAAAAGCTTGACGGACATAAGATTGATTTCGTGGGCGGTATAGAATTTCACACGGGTAGGCTTCTTAGGCGTGATGTAGTTATCGCAAGATGCGGTGTCGGAAAGGTTTTTGCCGCCATGTGCGCTGAGGCTATGATAATAAAATACGCCCCGGCTCTTATAGTGAACACCGGTGTTGCCGGAGGACTTGACCCTGCGCTTAAGTGCGCCGATATAGTGGTTGCCGAGAGGCTCTGCCAGCACGATATGGATACCTCCGCGATTGGAGACGAAAAGGGGCTTATATCCGGAATAAACAAGGTTTATTTTGATTCTGATGCCGAGGCAATCGATGCGGTTATGCTTTCAGCCTACGAGCTTGGAATTACGGTAAAGCGCGGCACCGTTGCCACGGGAGACAAATTTATATCGGATAATGCAGACAGAGAAAGAATAATATCCGAGTTCGGAGCTTCTGCGTGTGAAATGGAAGGCGGAGCAATAGCGCACACTGCGTTTGTCAATAACACCCCATTTGTAGTTATAAGAGCAATTTCTGACGGGGCAAACAGTGATTCGGCAATGGATTTTCCTACCTTTCTTTCGGTTGCGGCAAAGAAGAGCGAGGCGCTGACCTTGGCTTTGGTTGAAAAATATCAAAAATAATTACTTAAAATATAAAAAGTCTGAAAAAGGTATTGCAATTTTAAAAAAAATGTGTTACAATACCATTATGATTTAATAGCGTACTACGCCATTTTGAAAAAGAAAGGATATTTTAGCAAAAATGATAGTAGGTGAATATATACTTCTTGGTTTGCTTCTCGCTGCGGCTCTCTTTATCGTAGTTGCCGTAACACTTCAGAAGTCCGGTGACGAAGGACTTTCAAGCTCTATAGCAGGCGGCTCCGATACCTATTACGGTAAGGACCAGACAGTCAGCAAGGAAAAGGTTCTTGCTAAGTGGACACTTATAGTAACGATAATTTTCGCAGTTGCAGTTCTTGTTGTTTACGTTATTCAGCCGGACTACACCGTATCTAAGGATTACAACGGTAATTCTATAGACTATGATAGCTGGCAGCAGTTTGCAGGCGATTATTCTTCTATGCTTGATAAGTAAGAGTGTGAAACGGGCGAGTGTATCTCGCCCGTTTTCTGTATCAGAAGGCTAAAAAAACAAATAATAAGGATATGAAAAATAAGAAAACATTAAGAAAAATAACAAAGGTCAATATTCACAAGCGCAAAAGCCGCGAAAGAGCTAAAAACGCGCTTCTTCGCGCAATAGAAGAAACTAACGTGGGTACTGATGCTCTCAGAATTTCCTTTTCACGTGATGAAGGCAGACGAGGCAGAGTAGCTGCCAAGCCGCGCCGTGACGAGCATATAATAACGGGTATCTTCTCATCATCAAAAAGCGGATTTGGCTTTGTCGCGCCGGATGAGGAATATAAAGAGCTTTGCGATAGGGATATTTTTATTCCCGAGGACAAAACGCTCGGAGCTATAGACGGTGACAGAGTTGAAGCCGTTTTCCATTTTTACACCTCCAGATTCGGTGAAAGCAAGACTGAGGGCAGAATAAGAAAAATAATTGAATACGGCAGGCGGAGCATTATAGGAACGCTCACCGCAACAAAGCCCGAGCGCCGTGGCTCACGTCGCTTCCCAAAAAAATATCTTATTATCCCTGACGATTCTAAAATAGCTTTTGCTCCCGAGGTAAGAGATATTTTCGATGCAGAGGTAGGGGATAAGGTGGAGGCTCTGATAGTCAGAGGAGAAGCAGAGCACGGAAAAATACTGTGTGACGTAATAAGAAGCTTTGGCGCGGCAGAGTCGAAGAGCGCAAATTATGAAGCGATACTTGCCGAATGCGAAATTCCCACTGAATTTTCAGAGGCGGAGCTGGCTGAGGCAAAGGAGCTTGCAAGCACCTGTCTATCGGACGAAGGAAGAGTGCGCCGCTCAGAGATAATCTTTACCATTGACGGAGAGGGAGCAAAGGACCTTGACGATGCGATATCTCTCAAAAAGACGGCAGGCGGCTGGCAGCTTGGCGTTCATATAGCTGACGTTTCGGCTTACGTCAGGGAAAAGAGCGCTCTTGACAGAGCCGTAATGGCAAGAGGAACCAGCGTTTATTTTACCGATAAGGTTGTTCCTATGCTTCCGCATGCACTTTCAAACGGAGCATGCTCGCTTAACGCAGGTGAAGAAAAATACGCGCTCAGCGCAATAATATCACTTGATAAAAACGGTGAAATCAAGGGCGCGAAAATTGAACCTTCAATAATTATAAGCCGCGTGCGCGGAGTGTATAGTGAGGTTAATCGGATTTTTGACGGGACGGCAGATGCTCAACTCAGAAAAAAATACCGTGAGGTAATACCTACCCTTAATAAAATGAGGGAGCTTTATCTTGTGCTTCTCGAAAAATCAAGAAAGCGCGGAAGCATGGAGCTTGAAAGCTCCGAGGCAGAAATTATTCTTGACGAAAACGGAAATCCTTCTGATATCGTCAAGCGGGAAAGAGGAGACGCTGAACGTCTTATCGAGCAGTTTATGCTAACTGCAAACGAGGCGGTTGCAAGGCTTCTTTCGGAGAGGCAGATTCCGTGTGTATACAGAGTTCATGAAAATCCTCCGCCGGAAAAGCTTTCTGATTTTCTTAACTATATGCATAATCTCGGATTTAACACCTCTGTAATATCAAGGGAAAAGGCCGAGCCTTCAGATTTTTCGGCTCTTCTTGAATTAGCTCGCCAAAAGGAGCTTCTTCTCCCTGTTTCCTATACTATGCTCAGAGCTATGTCGAAGGCTAAATATTCAGATAAGCGGCAGAGGCATTTCGGACTTTCGCTAGACTATTACTGTCATTTTACTTCACCTATAAGAAGACTTTCCGACCTTGCAACGCACAGAATAATTCACAAAGTTTTGCTTGAAGGTAAAAGAGCGGAGGGGTATGCGAAATATGCTTACAGAGCAGCGGCTGCCGCAACCGAGGCTGAGCTTCGGGCTCTGGGTGCAGAACGAAGAATAGAAAATCTTTACAAGGTAATCTATATGTCCGATAAAGTAGGGGAGGAGTTTTCTGCTATTATAACCTCGGTTACCTCATTCGGATTTTTTGCAGAGCTTGATAATACCTGCGAGGGACTTGTGCCTATAGAGGAGCTTTGCGGCTTCTTTACCTTTGATGAAAAGAATCTCACTATCCGTTCTCGCGATACCGTATATAAAATAGGTGATACCGTAAAGGTCAGGCTTGAAGAGGCGGACATAATAAGAGGCAAACTTCGTTTTTCAGTATTGGATACTGAATATTGATTTGATACCAAAAAGCAAACTATTATTTGCATATTTATTAAAAAACGTTTTTGTTTATCAATTTTTTATGATTTTAAATCGGTGCATTTTGATTTTACGGAGGGCATATGGAAGAGCGTGACGAGCTTTATATGGCAGAGGCAATTAGACTTGCAAATCTTGCCGAGGAGATAGATGAGGTTCCGGTAGGAGCTCTGATAGTGCGGGACGGTAAGATTATCGCAAAGGCGTATAACAGAAGGCAAACGGATAAGTGCGCTACCGCCCACGCTGAAATTCTTGCCATAGAAGAGGCGTGTCGGAAGCTTGGCGGCTGGCGTTTGCCGGGAGCGGTTTTATACGTAACGCTCGAGCCTTGCCCGATGTGTGCGGGAGCTTGTGTGAACGCAAGAGTTGAAAGAGTGGTTTACGGTGCATCGGATATACGCTTCGGTGCTCTTGGCTCGCTTATAAATCTTTCAGAGCTTCCCCTCAACCATAGACTAGAGGTGACCGGTGGAGTTATGGCAGAGGAGTGCAGAAGCATTTTGTCAGAGTATTTCCGCAGAAAGAGAAAAAAGAAGGGGACGGCAGAGACTGACGCTGAAGTATCCGACCCTCTTTCTTGACAAAAGAGCCTTTATGTGTTAATATATATTAAAACTTTAAATGGGACGTCAAATAATGAAGAAGAAATACCTTGAATGCGGAAAAATCTGCTCGGCGCACGGTGTTCGCGGTGTCGTTAAGGCAGAGCCATGGTGCGACAGTCCGGCGGTACTGGTTGGGCTTAGAGAGATATATTTTCATAAAAACGGCGAGTATGAGCCACACGAGGTTATAGGGGCATCGGCTGCGGGTCAGTTCGTGCTTCTTACTCTTTCGGGAGTTGATTCGAGAGAGGCGGCTCAGGCTCTGAAAAATACCGTGATATATGCAAAGCGAGAGGATATTCCCGTGCCAAAGGGCAGGGTGCTTATCGCCGATATGATAGGACTTGACGTTATTGATGCCGACAGCGGAAGAGTTTACGGTACTCTTACGGACGTTACTGACGGAGTGAGACATCAGATTTACACTATAAGGACAAAAAGCGGAGAAGTTCTTTTTCCTGCGGTAAAAGAATTCCTTAAGGAGATTGATACCGAGAAGGGCGTGTATATCCACGCTATACCCGGTTTTTTTGACGATGAGATTTGAGATTATGACACTCTTTCCCGATATGGTCAGAGCAGTGCTTTCGGAGAGCATAATCGGCAGAGCGGAGAGAGCGGATATTATAAAAATAGGCTGCCATAACATACGCGACTATTCAAAGGATAAGCATAGGAAGACTGACGATACTCCCTACGGAGGCGGTCTCGGAATGCTTATGACCTGCCAGCCTATCTACGATTGCTATAAGGACATAGCTTCCACGATAGACGAGGGCGAGCGTACGCGTGTTATATATATGTCGCCGAAGGGAAGGCTTTTTTCTCACGAGCTTGCTCGCGAGCTTTCCGAATATGATAATTTGATTTTCCTTTGCGGTCATTACGAGGGCGTGGACCAAAGAGTGATTGACGAGATATGCGATGAGGAAATCTCCATAGGTGATTACGTGGTTACAGGCGGAGAAATTCCTGCCTGCATTGTTGTTGATGCTGTTTCAAGGCTCATTGACGGAGTACTTGCCGACAAGGAGTGCTACGAGGGCGAATCGGTTGCTTCGGGCATACTTGAATATCCGCAGTACACCAAGCCTCGCGAGTTTATGGGCAGAGAGGTTCCGGAGGTCCTTCTCTCCGGTGACCACAAGAAGATAGACGAATGGCGGCTCAGGGAGGCTGTCAGAATTACGGCGGAAAGGCGGCCCGAGATGCTGGAGCGGCATCCTGAGATTCTTGAGGCTCTTGAGCCTAAGAAAAAGAAAAAACGATAAAGCCGGGAAAGGAGAAAATCTATATGAATGCTGATAATAATCAGAGCTTTGCCGAGGATTCTGCGGCAGAAAAAAAGGATTTGTTTGATGCCGTTGAAATAAAAGGCCTTTCGGCAAAAAGCGCAAGAGCCTTTTCTATGGGCAGATTTGCAAGAATGCTTCGGTTTATTTCAAGGCTTCTCGCATTTACCACTTCGAGAGTATACGGACTTATGTTTCTTTCGTTCGGTGTTCTTACTCTTTTCCTGCATCTTGGAGAATACTATTTTATGGATGACCCGAGAGTACAGGTTTCCTCGCTTGTTATAGGCGCGGTTTTTGCTCTTCTTTCAATTTTTCTTCTCATATCGGACAAGCCTATTTGCATAGCTCTGCAGTCGGTTAAAATTATAGATTTTATCGTATTTGACTTCTTTTCCATTAACCGAATGCAAGGCACGGGCACGGAGCGCAGGCTCAGCGGAGCGGTAGGAATCATAGTCGGCTTTTTGCTTTCGGTGCTTGGATTTTTCCTGCCAACCGAGTATGCCGCACTTGTCTTTGTCGGACTTATATTTTTTGCGGTTGCGATGGTTTCTCCTGAGTTTCCTTACATATTCTCTCTCTTGATTTTCCCTTATCTTTCGCTTATTCCCAACTCTTCGATTCTCTTTGCTGCTCTTATAGCGCTGACGGTTATTTCATTTGCGCGTAAGGTTCTCGTAGGTAAGAGAATTTACTCGCTTGAAATATATGATTTTCTGTTTCTGTTTTTTATTATTGCCGTTCTTATTTGCGGAGCGATTCTCGGGAAGGGTGAATCTGCGAATAATTCGCTGATTATAATTATTTTTGCGCTTGGGTATATTCCGGCATCGAATATGGCGGTAAACCGCCGTCTCTTTGACTGTATTTCGGGAGCTGTCGTTGCGTCTTCAATTCCCGTTTGCCTCTATTCAATCGTACGTTATGCTATAGAGCTTTTTGCGTACGAAAGAAAGCCTGCAAGGGCATTCTTTTCCTCACCCGAAATATTTGCCGTTTATCTTACAGTCGTTGCCTTGTTTTCACTGTATCTTTCTCTGAAACGTAGCCGAATTGTAAAGAAACGTTATTATTTTGCAGCATTTGTACTGTCAATCCTTGCTGTTTTAACCACAGAGTGCTTTGCAGTTCCGATGGCATTGCTTTTGCTTATTCTTACGCTTTTTGCTATCCGTTCAAGAAAGCTGTCGTACTGCTGGATTCTTTTGTTTATCACAGTTCCTATGCTTCTGTTTTTGCTCGGAAGCACAGCGCTTAGCTGGATTTCGGAAAATCTTTCGGTATCGCCTTCTCTCGTTCTGAGAAAGGAATCAATTCTTCTTTATCTTGATTTCTTTGCAAAGAATTTCTTCTTAGGCGGTGGTGTCGGCGGTGATTTTGCTCGTAACGTTTACCTTGGAATTGCCTGCCGTTTCGGAATACTTGCCATAATGGCGTTCCTTATTCTTATCGTTCTCAGAGTATTTCACATCGGCATTCACAAAAAATACTTCTCTGACAGCACGGTAAATTTCTACGTTGAGCTTTCTACGCTGGCAACGGTAAGTATTCTGATATTCGGAAGCTATGCCGATATTTTTGCCGATCCCGAGATGCTATATATGTTTATTTCCGTATTTGCAACGGGCAGCGCAGCTCTGCGCGTTTCAAGAAAAGAAAAGGAAGAGCAGCTTAGTTATTATAAGGATCTCGGTACTTCGGATTCCGCAGCTATAGACGTTTCCATAAAGTAGAAATAAAATTCTTTTAGAACAATTTTTAAAAAAGTATTGATTTTTATTTTTCTATTTGATATACTGTTAATATAGATTTTCCCCAAGGAGATGTGTTTAATGATTTCTCGTGACGTAACAATAAAGAATAGTGTTGGACTTCACGCCCGCCCTGCAACCTTTTTCATTCAGAAGGCTAATTCCTATAAGAGCTCTATCTGGGTTGAGAAGGAGGACTGCAGAGTGAATGCAAAGAGTTTGCTCGGTGTCCTTTCTCTCGGAATAACGAAGGGAACAACTATTACGCTTATAGCTGACGGTGTTGACGAGGCAAGCGCGGTTGAAGGACTTGTTTCGCTTGTGGATAGCGAATTCTCCAATTGCTGAGAATAGCTTAATATAGAAACGGCGCATAGCCGTTGCGTCCCCGCGCTTGTGCGCGGAATGGCGGATGCGACGGTTATGCGCCGTCTTTGCTTTTTTAAAATTTTGCGCCTATCACCTCGCGCATAGAAAGGAGAAGAGATATGACGGTAATAGAAAGACTTAGAGAAAAGGCTAACTCACTTCCGACCCTTCCGGGCGTGTACATAATGCGTGACGGTGAGGGAACTGTTATTTACGTAGGAAAGTCAAAAAAGCTTAAAAACCGCGTAACAAGCTATTTTGTCGGCTCTTCTCACACCTATAAAACGGATAAAATGGTCAGCCGTGTCAGAGATTTTGACTATATAGTGTGCAAAACCGAAATCGAAGCTCTTACTCTTGAAAACGTGCTGATAAAAAAGCACAGTCCCAGGTATAACATAAAATTAAAGGATGCTAAGTCTTATCCTTATATTAAGGTTACCGCAGAGGAATATCCGCGTCTTTTCGTTACCCGCGAGCGAAAGGGTGACAAGGCAAGATATTACGGTCCTTACCGAAGTGCCCAGGGCGCGTATTCCGCGCTTGATGCGGTTATGAAAATCTTTTCTCTTGCAACCTGCAAAAGAAGCTTTCCGAGGGATATCGGCAAAGAGCGCCCATGTATATACAAGGATATGGGAAGGTGTATGGCGCCCTGCACGGGTAAGGTTTCCGGCATAGAATATCGCTCGGTAGTAAGACTTGCCGAATACGTTCTTGGCGGAAATATAAAGGAAACGAAAGCGAGCCTTCAGTCTGAGATGGAGGAGGCTGCAGAAAATCTTGAATTCGAACGCGCAGCAGTACTTCGCGATTCAATAGCGGCTCTTATGGGGCTTATGGAAAAGCAAAAGGTTGTAGCAGACGAAAAGGTAAACCGAGACGTATTTTCTCTTTATACCTCAGAGACCGAGGCTGCTCTCGCCGTGCTTATGATAAGGGGCGGCGCGCTTGTGAATAAATGCGAGTTTATCCTCTCTCTTGCCGAGATGACAAGTCCTGATGATTTCGCCTCTCTCATAGTCGATTATTATGATAGCTCGGGTAATATTCCGAGAGAGATAATGCTTGATTTTCCGCTTCCGGAAGAGGATTTGACGCTACTGTCGGAATATCTTTCGCTAAATACGAAATATAAGGTGTCGGTCAGAATTCCCGAGAGGGGAGACGGCAGAGCGCTGTGCAATATGGCAAAGAAAAATGCCGAGGAAGCTGCAAAGCAGTACAGGCTGGAGGGCGAGCGAGAGGACAAAAATCTGAAAGCTCTTACCAGAGTTCTCGGTCTTCCCGAAATTCCAAGGCGAATAGAGGCGTACGATATTTCAAATATCGGAAATGAAAGCATAACCGCATCAATGGTTGTTTATGAGGGCGGAAGGCTCAAAAAAAGCGACTATAGAATATTCAATATAAAAAGAAACGAGGCTGACGACTACGCATCAATGCGCGAGGTAATCAGCCGCAGAATAGCTCATATAGGAGACGGCACCGCATCGCTCGGAGAGCGTCCCGACCTAATACTTCTTGACGGAGGAGCAGCGCACGTTGGAGTGGTGAGACCGATACTTCTCGAAAAGGAAGTTGAGGCTTCGCTTTTTGGTATGGTAAAGGACGATTTCCATAAAACCAGAGCGCTTACTGACGGAGAAAAAGAAATATCCATAGCTCTTGAGACGGGAGTGTATGCGTTCATATATAATCTTCAGGAGGAGGCGCACAGATTTGCAGTTAAATCCTCTCAGGGAAGAAAAATAAAAACGATGACCCATTCAAGTCTCGAAAAGATAGAAGGAATAGGTCCTGCAAAGGCTAAAAAGCTGCTTGCAGCCCTGTCGCTTTCCGAGATAAGAAAGGCAGATAAGCAGACGCTTTCAAATATTTCGGGAATAGGCGAAAAGGATGCCGAAAAAATATACGAATACTACCATAAAAAGTAAGGAAGGTGTGACCCGTGTTAAGAATTATCACCGGTACGGCTAAAGGAAAAAAGCTCAAAACACTTGAGGGAGAGGCGACACGCCCCACCTCCGAAAGAATAAAAGAGGCGGTTTTTTCCGCTATACAGTTTGACGTTGCCGACAGGCGCGTTCTCGATTTATTTGCGGGCTCGGGACAAATGGGGCTTGAAGCTCTTTCCAGAGGCGCGGAGACGGTTATGTTTATCGACAGCGCAAGAGAGGCAATAGAAGTAGTTAAGGAAAATGCGCGTACCACGGGCTTTTTTGACAGATGCAAATATCTAGTATCCGATTACCGCAACTACATTAGAAAAGCATCGGGCAGGGAAGGCTTTGATTTGGTATTCATAGACCCGCCTTATGCAATGGAATGCTCGATTGATGCAGCGAAAAGGCTTGCCGATGCGGGACTTCTTCGCAGCGGCGCAATAGTCGTTTTGGAAAGCGGTGAGGAGGAAATAGACCTTTCCGAGCTGTCCGGCTTTGAGGTAATCAAGTCCACTCATTACGGCAAAAAGAGCTTTATAAATATACTTCTTTACAAGGAGAGAGAAGAGTGAGAGTAATATTACCGGGCAGCTATGACCCTGTAACGCTTGGGCATCTCGACCTTATCAGGAGAGCCTCGGAGCAATATGAAGAGGTGTACGCTGTGATATTTGTAAATCCGGAAAAAAATTATACCTTTTCGGTGCAGGAAAGACTCGAAATGCTTTCGCTTGCGGTTTCGGATATCCCAAACGTTAGAGTTGATTTTTGCGGCGGATACGTAGTCGATTATATGCGTGAAAATAAGATAGACAAGATAATCAAGGGATACCGCTCGGAGACCGACCTGGAATATGAGAGGGTGCAGGCTGAGTATAATTTTTCTCACGGCGGATTTTCCACCGAGCTATACCGATGCAGCGAAGAGCTTTCGGAGGTTAGCTCCACGCTTGCAAGGGAGCGTATTGCTTCAGGAAAGAGCCTTGTCGGAATACTTCCCGAGGCTGTGGCTGAATACCTAAAGAAAAAAAGTGCTGATTAATGCCTAATATAGATTGACAAAATCTGCATTTTGTTTTATAATTAGATTTTAGATAATAAATATTTTAAGATAAAGTCATCGAAAGGAAAAAAAGATGAAGGAAAGAATCGAACTGCTCAGACAGGAGTTTGAGAAGAAAATGGCAAATGCAGTCTCGCTTTCCGAGCTTGAGGCTGAGAGAATAGCCTTTCTCGGTAAAAAAGGACATATTGCAGAGCTTATGAAGGGACTGCGTGACGTTCAGGATAAGAAGGAAGCGGGACAGCTTATAAACACCTTTAAAAACGAGGTCGAGGCAAAAATTTCTGCAGCCGAAGAGGCTCTTCGTGAGGCAGAGCTTAACGCTCAGATAAGAAATGCAAAGAAGTATAACCCCTCTCTCGCATTTGAAAAGAAGATGGGCTCTTACCATCCTATAACCCTTGCGACAAGAGAGGTTGAGGATATATTTATCAGTATGGGCTTTACTATCGAGAACTATGACGAGATAGTAGACGACTATCATTGCTTTGAGGCTCTTAACATACCTAAGCATCACCCCGCAAGAGATATGCAGGATACCTACTATATCGAGAACGGTCAGCTTCTTAAAACGCATACCTCTGCGGCTCAGAACGCAATTATGAAGAAGTACGGCGCTCCTCTCAGAGCGATATTCCCCGGAAGATGCTTCAGAAACGAGTCTACAGACGCCTGCCATGAGAATACCTTCTTTCAGATGGAAGGAATGATGATAGATGAGAATATCTCTATATCCAACCTTATCTACTTTATGAAAACGATGCTTTCCGAGGTATTCAAGCGTGACGTCAAGGTAAGACTTCGTCCGGGATTCTTCCCGTTTGTCGAGCCGGGATTTGAGCTTGATATAAACTGCGAGATTTGCGGCGGTGAGGGATGCCCTTCTTGCAAGAACTCCGGCTGGCTCGAGCTTTGCCCCTGCGGAATGATTCACCCCAACGTGCTCGAGGAGGGCGGTATTGATACCGAGAAATACACAGGCTTTGCCTTCGGTCTCGGACTCACCCGTCTCGCTATGATGAAGTACGGTGTTAAGGACATTCGTGATTTTAACAGCGGAAGCCTTAAGGCTCTTTCGCAGTTCAAGTCTATATAAGGAGGCAGAGAAATGTTACTTTCAATGAATTGGATTGGCGATTTCGTTGACCTTTCCGGGCTTGACAAGGTTGCTCTTATAAAGAATTTCACGCTCTCTACCGCAGAGGTTGAGGACATAATAGTAAAGGGTGAGGACACCTACGGTGTTATCGTAGCAAAAATTCTTACCGTTGAAAATCACCCCACCTCAAAGAAGCTACATCTTCTTAAGGTTGATACCGGCTCCGGTGTTGTTGATATCGTTTGCGGTGCTCCCAACGTAAGAGAGGGTATGAAGGTTGCTCTTGCTACCGATGGCGGTGCGGTTTGCGGTCATAAGATTGCTCCGGCAACCATAGCAGGCTTTACCTCGTACGGTATGTGCTGCTCTGAGGCAGAGCTTGGAATCAGTGACGATAACTCGGGCATCTGGGAAATAACCGATGACCTTGCGCTCGGAACGGATATTAAAAGCGTTTACGCTATTGACGATATAATTTTTGAGGTAGACAATAAGTCGCTCACAAACCGTCCTGACCTCTGGAGCCATTACGGAATGGCAAGAGAGTTTGCAACCATTACGGGCAGAGAGCTTCGTCTTCCCGAGCTTCACTCCACGGAAAAATATGCTTCGCTTCCCAAGGTAGAGCTTGACGTCCGCGCACGTGACCTCCTTTACCGCTACAGTGCAATCAAGGTAGAGAATATCACACGCAAGGTCAGCCCTGTAAATATGCGTATCCGTCTTTACTACTGCGGCTCGAGAGCTATAAACTTCCTTGCAGACCTTACAAACTACGTAATGATGGAAATCGGTCAGCCTATGCACGCCTTTGATAACGCAAAGGTTGATAAAATCGAGGTTCAGACCTTCCCCGAAGGACTTGACTTCGTTACCCTTGACGGTGTAGAGCGTAAGATAGACGACAAAATGCTTATGATAACCTCAGGTGACGTGCCTGTTGCTATCGCTGGTGTTATGGGCGGCGATGCTTCTAAAATTGAAGACAGCACTACCTCTCTCCTTCTTGAAAGCGCAACCTTTGACGGTGTATCCGTGCGTAAGACTACCACAAGACTTGGACTTCGTACCGATGCCTCTATGAGATACGAGAAGATGCTCGACCCCGAGCTTTGCCGCGTTGCAACCGAGAGGCTTCTCGCGCTCCTTACAGAGCTTGACGCGGGCGCAACGGTTATCTCAGCATTTACCGATGACTACGTAAAGCATTATCCCACCATAACTCTTACCTTTGACAAGAGATATGTTGACAGATATACCGGAATTGAAATTTCCGATGAAGCTATCCTTAAAACTCTTAACGGACTTGGCTTTAAGGTTAGTCTTGAGGACGGTCAGTTTACCGTAACAGTTCCTTCCTGGAGAGCTACCAAGGACGTAACGATAAAGGCTGACATCATTGAGGAAATAACCAGAATCTACGGCTATGATAACTTCAAGATTTCCACCTCGGACAGCCCTCTTCTTCCCGTACGCAAGGAAATTCGTAAAACCGAAGAGGACAGAATGAAGGATATTCTCGTAGGAAGCTACCGCATGCATGAGGTGCATTCTTACATCTGGTCTGATGCGGCAAAGGACAAGGAGCTCGGAATTAAAACGCTTGATAACGTTAAGATTATCAACGCTCAGACGCCCGACCACCAGAGCCTTCGCGTATCTATGATTCCCACTCTCCTCGCGTTTGTTAAGGAGAATCGCGGCTTTGACGAGGAGTTTGGAATCTTCGAGATAGGTCACACGGTAAACGGACTTAAAGAGGACGGAACCTGCCGCGAGGAAAACCGCCTCGGTGTAGCAATCTATTCCAAGGCTCGCACGGAGGAAAACGTGTTTAATGCCCTTGCAGACGTTGCAAGAGAGCTTGCATCCGATATACTTCATAAGAATGCTTCCTTCGTATCCATAGATGCAGAGTTTGATTTCGAGCATCCTGTAAACACCTTCGCTGTTATCGTTGATGGAGTTAAGGTCGGAGTGCTTTCCGTTCCTCATCCCACCGTTCTTAAGAATATCGATAAGAAGTGCGCAGTTGCCTTCCTTGAGATTGAAACGGAAAGGTTTGCGTCTGTTGCGGCAGGCAAGAACAGCTACGTTGAGCCTTCTAAATTCCCTGCTATAGACATAGACCTTACGTTTAATGCCGATGTATCTCAGGTTGACTTTGCGCTCGTTACTGAGAAGGCGAAGGCTGCCGCGGGAGCATCTCTTTCAGATATTACGGCTAAGGATATTTATACCGCAGAGGACGGCTCAACAGCCCTGACTCTTCGTTTCTCCTTCGTTTCATACGAAAAGACGCTTTCAAAGCAGGAGCTTACCCCCGCCATAGATGCTGTAATAGCTGCAATGGCAGAGCTCGGAATGCCAATGAAGGCCTGAATTTATTCGTTCTCGGCTGAGGACTTAGAAAACCAGGATAGAATAAAAACTGTAATAAAACGGGGAAAAACCTAGATTTTCAACCTTGTTTTTAACTAAGATTCTACTTAAATATAAAAATAGATGGGTACTGTGATTTTTCACAATACCCATCGTTTTTATTGGTACAATATACTATGACGTAACGGGAAGTCCTGTAATTTTTTTAATCAGAATTTTCGCATCCTCGACCTCTTTTTCTGTCGGCAAACGGCAGGGGAGGGTGTTTTTCATACCAAGCGCAGCATATTTTGAGGCTGCGTAATTATGGTACGGAAGAACTCGTACTTTTGTGACGTTTTTTAGAGAGGTAAGAAACTTTGCTATCTTCTCAATTTCTCCGTCGTTATAGCCGGGTACGAGAGGAATGCGAATTTCGATTGCCTTTCTCAAAGAATCAATGTATTTCAGATTTTCAAGAATTATTCTGTTTGAGTGTCCTGTGCAGAGTATATGTACGTCATCGTCGAATGCCTTTAAATCGTAGAGAAATACGTCGGTGTAGGGAATGACCTTATCTAAGGCTTTTCTTTTCACGAAACCGCAGGTGTCAATGGCGGTGTTTAAGCCTTCTTTCTTGCAAAGAGAGAGGAGCTGCTTTGAGAAATCGTCTTGACAAAGACACTCTCCGCCCGAAAGCGTGATTCCACCGCCCGAGGAGTCATAAAAATCCTTGTCCTCGAGCAGTATTGGCAAAAGCTCTTCGGTGGTTATATCTTTTCCGTATTCAACTTTTGCTTCTCTGAGACATTTTTTCACGGTAAAACCTTCTTTTTTACATTCACCGCATCGAGAGCATTTATGCTCATAGAAAGCAACCTGAGGCTGAAAGTCTATTCCCTCGGGATTATGGCACCACACGCAACGCAGGGGGCATCCCTTGAAAAAAACCGTGGTTCTTATTCCGTCACCGTCGTGAACTGCAAATCTTTTTATTTCAAAAATCTTACCGGTCATTTTCTATCCTTTCTGCCGCTTTCCGCTGACAAAAGCCGCCCGGAAGCAAAAGCTTTATTTCAACATATTTTCTGCTCTTAAAATGTAGGCATCCTGTTCTTTTTTGTCCATATTATTCCACAGAACGTTCCAACCGCACACGCGGACCTGCAGATTTTGATACTTTTCGGGATTTTCCTGTGCATCACGCAGCATTTCAGCGCTGAAAATGTTAAAATGAATTGCCTGACCTCCGTTTTTCATATAGGTGTCAATTAATGCCTTGAAGACCGAAAGTCCCTCTTCTCCCTCGATTGCTGTCGGATGCAGCATAACGTCAAGGCAAAATCCTCCGTCGCAAAGTCCTGTGTCAATGGTTGTGGCGGAATTTATAAGCGCGGTAACACCGTTTTTGTCTTTGCCTGGAGTGGGGGAAGCATTCTTTGAGGTTTCTTCGCCGGCTTTTCTTCCGTCAGGCGTTGCTTTTGTCCTTAGTCCCTGAGTAATAAAGGTTCTTGCAGAATGCATCTCAAGAATATAGCCGCATCCGTGTCCGTTTTTTCTGTTTGCAATTAAATAGCGGATTTTTCTCGTTATCGTATCAGCATAGCTATCTGACATTTTATCGCCGTTTCCGTATTTATGAATAAGGCTCAGTGCGGTAGCACGCAGATTTTCATATCCTACCCAGTCTGCGTCAAGAGCCGCCTTAAGCTCGGTAAGCGTCACAAGCTGTTTATCGTACACAAGCTCTTTAACAGCCATGAGTGCATCTACTGCGCTTCCGAGTCCGTTTATGAGAAGGCGTGAGTAGTTTTCAAGTCCTCCGTTCATAGCATCGCTCATTTTTTTGACGCATTCCGGAATCGTGGCAGAAAAAACGATGCAAGGATTTATCTCTTGAACTCTCGTTTCCATAACTTCCATTGCGGTTGTATATTCGTTAATGCAGTAGCTTAACTGCTGAAGATAAGCATTATAGAATTTTTCAAAGCTGTCAAGGGCAGTGATATCGTGTGTTTTTGTTCCGGCTTGAATTCCTGTTAAGGTGTCGGCTCCGCCGTCAATTGTGTATGATATAAACTTAAGAGCATTTACGTATTGTGTCGAGATGCCGATGCCCTTGCGCTTTACCTTATATTCGTAGCAGCCGCTTATGACCGAGTCGAGCGCTTCCTCGTATGTCGCTCCGCCTGACATAAGACACTTTATTATCATATCTTCATTTAAAAATACGAAGCTGCTTGTGCCGTGGCGAATCATTTCAAGAATTTTGAAAATAAACTCTTTAGGGGTGTTTTTGCTAACTTTTATTTGCACTTTTGGGTTATAGAGTCCCAATTTGTCGTAAACGTCAAGTATGAGATAGGAAAGGTCATTTACACGGGTGCTTCCGTCAAGGTTCGTACCCGCAAGGTAAATCGGCTGTCCCCAATAGTTGTCTATTGCCTGAAACTGCATAAGGAAATAACCGATAAACTCACCTATTTGCTCTTTGGTATATCTTCCGCTTTCGATATCCGCTTTATAATATGGGTAAAGCGAGGTGTCAAGTCCGTATCCGAGAGAGCGCACCTGATAATTGTCAATACTCTCCGAGAGCATAAAGTATATGTACATAATTTGCAAAACGTCAAAGGTATCCTTCGGAGCGCCGTCAAAAAGATTTTTCAGACTTTCGGCAACGGTCTTAGCCTTTGGATGCGTTTGCGCGAGCGCGTATCTGTATAGTCTGTCAATAAGCCTCAGAATAGCATTGTATTCGATTTTTATTGCTTCAAAGAAGTCCCGCTGGTTCTCTGTTGGATTTTCTATTTTGAGAAAGGCTTCTTCCGCGCGCATAAGAATTCCGCGGAATCCGAGGGAAAGAATGGAGTCCCAGTCAGGAACGGTATGCTCAAAATCAAGACTTCCGTGAAAGGTTCCCGTATCAGCGTAATTTTTCAAAATCTTGCTTTCTCTATCGAAGGAATTGTACACTTCGTTTTTCCATTTCCTTAGCGTGTGATCTGCTATAGGGCGTCCCCAGGAATATATTCCTATGAAATAGTCGTGACTTGGTACGTCTATCATAGTGTTGTCAAGCACGAATTCGAAGAGCCTTGCCTTATGAATGGGATGCGACGTATCGGTAAGAGATGAGTCAAGCTTGTCGAGTCCCTCACGCAGCTTATCCTCGCTAAGTCCGGTTGACTTATCGAAATCGTATCCGTGATAGGCAAAGCGCTCTATTGCGTTATATGGCTTTTTCGGGTCATGGTATTTTCCTTCTATAATTTTTCTGTCTTCAAGAAGTGTTTTGAACATAACTTTATTCTCCTTTTCTATAATCATTATATCGGACACATAAAAAAAGCAAATGAACATTTGGAAAAAACTTGACGAAATCGAAACAAAATGTTATAATTTTTTCGTCGGTTTAAGCATGTTTAGAAATTCGCTTGAAGCTTGAAATATCACAGTTTAGAAAAGGAAGTCCGCTATGAAAAAGGAATGGTCAGATATTGTAATTACCGAAATATCGGCAGCCGTGTTCGTGCCGCCGGATATGAATATGAAAAGTCACACCCACAAGAACCGTCAGTTTCATGGATTTGTTCTCGGAAACAAAGAGGGGATTAAGGATTATTGCTTTTCTGACGGCAGAGTAATGCGTGTTGAGGGGGAGATGCTTTATTATTTGCCGAAGAATTCTTCCTATGAAGTAAATATAATTCGCCCCAGCAGCTGTTATGCGATAAATTTTGACGCTGATATTGACGACGAACCATTTGCCATTCCCATGCGAAATTCAGAACTTTTGAAAAGGAGTTTCAAAGCCGCATGCAACGAGCGCTACTCGGAGGATAAATTCCGCATCCCGTCGGCAAAGTGCGCGATATACGATGCGATATACAGAGCGTACAAGGAAACAGAAGAAAATTATATAACGTCAAGGCAAGAGGAAATTATTATGCCGGCTATTGAGGAGATAAATTCCTCGCTCACCGATAAGTGTCTGAGTGTGGAGCGTCTTGCGAAAATTTGCGGAATAAGCGATGTTTATTTCAGAAAGATTTTCTACCAAAAATTTGGCATCTCACCGAAAGAATACATTATAGATAAGCGTATGGAATACGCGCGGCAGCTTCTGGCAACGGGGGATTTTGGTGTGGCGGAGGTAGCAGAGAATTGCGGATATTCCGAGCCGTGCCATTTTTCCCGCGAATTTAAAAGGAAATTCGGAATCTCGCCAAAGCATTATAAATAAGAATAGGTACGTAAAATTAAAAAACGAGGGTAGCTCAAGTTCAAAACTGAGCTACCCTCTCTGTTCCCAACGCAACGCGTTGGATTTTATCAATTATGGGGATTAGTTTGCGGGAGAATTTGCGGTGCTGTTGAGGTATGCGCTGTAGTAGTTAAGAATTATAGAGTTAGCCTCGTCATCAGAAAGCTCGTCAACGTTTTCCTTGTGGTTATCGAATACGTATTCAGCCATCTGGTCTACAACGTCCTTTTCTACCTCGAATCCGTTTTCTACGAAGGTGTTCGAAAGAGCATCGGAAACGTCTGCAACGTAGTTATCGTATTCCTCAGTACCCTTTTCGATTTCTGCTGCGTTGTGGTTCTGGTTGATATTAACGATGTCCTTAACGCCGCTCTTAACGTTATCGTAGGTTTCTTCGGTTACGGTTATACTGTCACCGCCGGTATTCGATTTTTCAGCCATAATCGTAATGGATACCTTTGTGAAGGAAGAAACGAGAGGCTTGGTATTATCGTTAGTATTAAGCTTTGCGATAACTCTGTCGATAAGAAGCTCGCCGTTTTCGTCAGTTTTGGAGAAGATATCAGAAAGAAGTGCAGGGTCTTCTGAGAGTGAAGACATAGCGTTCTCGTCATCAAGCATAAAGAGTACGTCACGTACGACCTCAAGTGTGGGAACAACCTCTTCCTTGGTTACGTCATCGAATACGGAGAAGAGAGAATTCATAAGCTCTTCGGTAGGCTCTGCGTCTTCTGCCGTGTTATCGTCAAACTCACCTGCAACCGAATCAAGAATAGTTGCGAGTATTTCGGACTTAACCTCATTTCCCCTAACCGAATCTATAAGCTCGTTGAGATTGCTTCTGTCTTCATCGGGAATGTCGTTTTGCCAATCCTCAACGCCGGTCATAAACATAGAGTCGCGGATTACTTCAAGTGTAGGAGCTACTTCGCTGCCTTCGATGCCTTCAAATACGGAGAGCATAGCGCTTACGAATCCGTTGTCCTCGTCTGTGCTTTCCTCTTCGATAGAAGCTGCAACGGAGTCGAGAATTTCTGCGAGAATGTCAGCCTTGGTTGCGTTTTCTTTTGCTATATCTATGAGGGTATTGAGCGAATCTTCATCCTCTTCGCTTATATCCTCCCAGTCCATATCTGCAACGAACATAGAATCGCGGATTACTTCAAGTGCGGGAGCTACGGTAGGACCGTCAATTCCTATAAATACCGAGAGCACAGCGTTTACAAGAGCATCAGAGGATTCTTTTTCTTCAAGCGCGGTAGCTACGGAATCAAGAATTTCTGCAAGAGTATCTGCTTTTACGGTGCTTGCCTTAGCCGATGCGATAAGGTTATCGAAATCCTCTTCCTCATCTTCGGTCATGTTTTTCCAGTCAACGTCAACCATAAAGAGCGAGTCGCGCATAAGCTCGAGAGTAGGAACGACCTCTTCGCCGGTGATTCCGACAAATACGGTGATTATAGCATTCATAAGGTCGCCGTCCTCTGCATTCTCGTCTTCGAGAGCGGTAGCAACAGCGTCAAGAAGCTTTGCAAGAACCTTGGCCTTACGTGTGTCGTCATCTACCGAATCGATAAGAAGATTGATTTCTTCCTCTCCTATATCCTCGGTGTCAAGAAGAAATGCTGCATCTACTATAAGGTCGAGCGTAGGAGCTACTTCTGTTTTATCGATATCTATAAATACTGAGAGAACAGCGTTCATAAGCTCGCCGTCATTTTCCGTATTTTCTTCGGTGAGCGCGGTAGCAACGGCGCTGAGAATATTTGCAAGAAGCTCCTGCTTGTAGTCGTCATTCTCTATTGAATTTACAAGATTCTGAATCGAAGTCTTGTCGTTTTCGGTGATGTTTTCCCAATCAACGCTGACTACGAAGATTGCATCGCGTACAAGCTCAAGTGCAGCCTTAACGGATTCTTCCTTCATATCTACGAATACGGAGAGAATGGATTTAACCATTTCGTCTTCATCGCCCGTATCTATAGTACCGTTGGTGTAAGCTGTAGCTACGTCATCGAGAACGTAAGCGATAAGAGTTCTCATATAAGGGCTGTCGTTAACGATGCTTATAAGAGTAGTGAGTGCGGCCTTGTCCTCTTCGGTTATATTTTCAAAGTCAATATCGGTAATATCGCCTATAGCTGTTATAAGCTTAAAGGTGGGAACTACAACCTCATCGGCAATTTTGAAATCTTCACCGTTCACTTCGAGGCTGGATACCTGACTGTAAAGGAATTTTCCGCCAAGGGTACCGAGCGTTTTTATGCAGGAATCTTCGGCAATAGGCTCTATGTATTCGGTGTAAGCGGATTTGATTTCCGCGGTAGCCTCGTCATTTGTGTCGTTTGGCAGAGTGTTGAATGCATCTGCAACAGTCGAGAGAGGGCCAACGAGGGGAACGAGGAAAATTACTGCAACGGCAAAACCCTGAATCGCACCGAGAATTGCGCCGAAAAGTCTTGTAGTAGGATTGTTGCGCCATTTTGGAAATTTCGCAATTTTGCATACTATCGCGTGAACGATAAGCATAAGCAAGCTTATCACCACGAAGAAAGCCGTGAACAAAATGGGAAGAATCAGAAGACCCATAGGAATTGCGATAACGTGATTTACGGTTTCGGGAGAGATAGCAATCAAAATTTCCTTAGTCTCTGCATCAAAGGTGGTCAGACCGTTGCTCTCTATAAGCTCAATCACACCGTTCATACCGTTATCGGTAATAAAAGAGCAAACCTTATTAAAACAAAGGTTGGAAAACAGGAACGCAAGTAAAACAGAAAGCACGATGGTAACCGTGCGCACGCCCTGTCTGCAAATTCCTCTGGAGCGTCCCTTAAGAGCACCTATAAGGATAAGGATTGAAACAAAGACCCAAAGGCCGATGCTAACGTAGGAAGCGATTTGTTCCATATTCATAAAAAACTCCAATCCGCCGTAAAAACGGCAAATAAATATTTTAATTGCCCCTTTGCAAAAATGCGTCGGTCGGGGCGGTATCCACAATAATAATGATACACCATATTAAATGCTTTGTCAATAATTATTATTAATTTATTAATATTATTGGTATATGAGCGTTATATACCTGACAAAAAACGAAAATGTCAATTTTATTCAAAAGGGTGTCAAAAAAGCACTTGTTTTTTAAAAAATATGTTGTATAATTATTTATAGAAAACAAAGAACGGAGAAAACTTATGAAGCTTGGAGTTTTAACTAATCTTTTTGGCTCGGAGAGCCTTGAAAACGCACTTAAAAAATTTAAAAAGTTAGGTATAGAAGCTATAGAGATAGGCTGTGGAGGCTATCCCGGAAAGGCACATTGCGACCCGCGGGCTTTGCTTTCGGATGACGTTGCTCTTGCCGAGTGGCTCGCGCTTATAGATAAATATGGAATGGAGGTTTCAGCGCTTTCTGTGCACGGCAACCCCGTTCACCCGAACAAAGCGGTAAGTGAGAAATTTCATTCTGATTTTACCGATGCAGTTCTCCTTGCCGAAAAAATAGGAATTGATACGGTTGTAACCTTTTCCGGCTGCCCCGGAGGCTCTGCCGAGGATAAAACGCCTAACTGGGCAACGTGCGCCTGGCCTGAGGATTTTCTTGCGGTTCTTGACTATCAGTGGAATGAGGTTCTTATTCCGTACTGGAAAAAAACTGCAGAGTTTTGTAAGGCTCACGGTGTGACTAAAATTGCTTTTGAAATGCACCCCGGATTCTGCGTTTACAATCCTGAAACCCTCTTGAAGCTCAGAGCTGCGGTAGGTGACGTAATAGGAGCAAATTTTGACCCCTCACACCTTATCTGGCAGGGAATTGACCCTGTAGCCGCGATTCGCAGCCTCAAAGGCGCAATATATCATTTTCACGCTAAAGACACAAAAATAGATAAATACAACACAGCGGTAAACGGTGTTCTTGATACCAAGCATTATACCGATGAAGCAAACCGCTCCTGGATATTCAGAAGCGTAGGCTACGGAAATGGGCTTGATTATTGGCGAGATATGATTTCTGCGCTCCGCCTTGCAGGATACGACAAGGTTATGTCAATAGAGCACGAGGATTCTCTTATGACTGCCGAGGAGGGGCTTTCGCACGCGGTGGATTTCTTAAAGGAATCTATAATAAGAGAGCCGAAGCCATCTTCTATATCCTGGGCGTGAGGTGAAAATGGAAAACAAAACTGGGAGAAAAGACTTTTCGGCATATATTCCGGAAATAGAAAAGAAGATAGGGTACGTATTTAAGGATAAAAGCTTACTTACTCAGGCTTTTACTAGGACGAGCTTTTGCAACGAGCATAAGCCCTCTGATAAGGAGCGCTATCAGTCAAACGAGGTTCTTGAATTTTTTGGAGACAGCGTGCTTTCTCTTGCAATAGTTACTATGATAATAAAGGATTTCTCCGCGAGATACGCGTACGGAGTTAAAACCGAGCTTGGAGAGGGAGATTTTTCAAATATAAAGTCAAAGCTGTCGGATAAGAAAAACCTTTCTGACAGAATGAGAGAGCTCGGACTTTCAAAATTTCTCAGAATGGGAGAGGGAGACGGTAAGCTTGGGGTGGAAAACGAGCCGTCCGTAATGGAAGACTTGTTCGAAAGCATAATAGGCGCAATCTATATAGATAGCGGAATGGATATGCCGCGTGTCCTGAAAACAGTTTCCGGAATGCTCTCCGCAAGCCAGTATCTTACGGTCAATACCGTACCGAATCAGAGTGCGAAAAATGCGCTTCAAGAGTGGTGCGCAGATAAAAAACGCCGCCTGCCGCCCCCTGTTTATAAGACGGTGGCAGAGAAGGGCCCCGAGCACAAAAGAATATTTGAGCGTTCCTGCTCCATAGGCGAGCGCACGTATGCGATAGGCGTAGGAAAAAATCAGAAGCTTGCCGATGCCGATGCCGCCGAAAAGACGCTTAAGATTCTTATGGCGGAGAATGAAAAGAAAAAGCTCTCCGTACCTGACGAAAGCGCTGTGGAAAGGCTGATGGAATACGTAAGAAGTGCAAGGCTATCCGGCGCAAGCTTTTACGACCTTGGCGAAGCAGAGGGCTCAACCCCCGAGCGCCCAAGCTTCAGAGTTGCCTGCAAAATCGGAGAAATAAACGCCGAGGGCGTGGGCGTCAGCAAGAAAAACGCAAGGTGTGATAGTGCAGCTAAAATGCTTTCTCTTCTGAAAAAGCAAAGCGCACCTAAGCAAAAAAACGGACTGAAACGAAAAAGCATGCCTGCAAAAAGCGCCTTAGCAAAGACAGTAAAGAATAAAACCTAAAAAGGCAAAAACCAACCGAAATACAATAAAAAAGAAAAGTGTTGTTTACAAAAATGATAAAAAACAGCTTCCCAAGGGTTAAACCTTGGGAAGCTGTTTTTTGTTTTTCAACTATCTTTCTTCGATTATAAGACCGTAATCTCCGTCCTTGCGTTTGTAAACCACCGCGGCAGAATGCGTATCCGAATCTGTGAATGCAAAGAATGTGTGCCCGAGAAGGTTCATTTGCAGAATTGCTTCCTCGGCAGACATAGGCTTAAAGGGGAATTTTTTTGTTCTTATTACGAATTCGCTCTCTTCTTCATATTCGTCATCGTCATCGTCACTTATAACAAAAGCTCCGCTTTTAACAGTCTTTTCAAGTCTCGTTTTGTTCTTTCTTATCTGTCTTTCGAGTCCTTCGGCAGCTCTGTCAAGGGCGGTTATGAAGGTATCGCTTTCTTCCTCACTCCTGAACGTAGTAGAGCCGTAGGTTATGGTAATCTCGATTATTTTTACCCCCTTGCGTGTCTTGCAGGTAACCATAGCTTCGGTTTCGCTTCCAAAGAACTTATCAAATTTTGTAAGCTTCTTTTCAACCGCAGCCTTCAAGCTTTCACGTACGCTCATCTGTTTTCCGTAAATCGTAATCTTCATACCATCAGCTCCTTTTCTGTGTTTAGAGGTAACTCCTCTCTAACATTATTATAGCATACATTTTGTGAAAAATAAATAGTTTTTTAGAAAAAATATTGAAAAATTTACTATTTTTTCACATATAAAAGCTTTACACACCCTCCGGTTCTTTCCGTGACTTGACAAAAGAGAGTAAAAGTGTTATATTATAAGCAGTCCTTATTTTAAATATTTTATTTGGAGATTTAAAATGCAGAACCAACAGAGAAGCATTTTGGACGTAGTCGAAGGCTACATCGATATGCTTATAAATCTGATATCCATATTGATGGCTTACTTCTTTACGGTTATGGCATTTGGCGAGATGGTAGTACCTCTTGCTAATCCGCGACCGATGATATTTGTAGGCTCTATTTCGTTTATGTCCTACTTCGTCTATCACCTTATGAACCTTTATAGGTCTTCAAGGTACAGAAGCAGACTTAGAATGTGGCCGAGAGTAATCAATGCAAATTTTGTTCTCTACGGAATAGTGGAGTTCATAATAGCTGTGGTAACGGAAGACGCCTCGAGAACCTTCTTCCTGATATGGATAATTATATCGGCATCTATATCCACGGCTATGCTTCTGTTCAAATGCCGAATGATAAAGGCGCTCCTTTCCGCCTTCAGAAGAAAGCAGTATAATCTTCGCAGAATAATAATAGTCGGTGATAATGCTGCATCTGCCGCTGAATACGTAAAGCAGGTAACCGAGAATAACTCTATGTACGGAGCTATGGTTATAGGCTACGTTGGAGACAAAATAACCGAGGATATAGGAGTTGATAAGCTGGGCTCGTTCCAGTCGCTTGCCGATATTCTTGACCGTTATAAGCCGTCTGACGTTGTATTCGCGATTGATGCATACGATAAGCGCAGACTTATAAAGCTTGTCAATATGTGCGATGACCGATGCATAAAGGTCTATTTCCTGCCGGTTATTTACGGATTCTTCAAGAACCCGAGGCAGATAGAGCAGGTCGGCAACATACCTATGATAAATGCGCACAGTACTCCGCTTGATAATATTGCAAACGCAGCAATTAAAAGAGCGGTGGATATTGTCGGCTCGCTTATTCTGATAATACTTACTTCTCCGTTTATGCTCGCTGCAGCTATAGGAATCAGGCTTACCTCACCCGGTCCTATACTTTTCAGGCAGATAAGAATGGGAAAAATGGGCAAGAGATTTAAAATGCTCAAATTCCGTTCTATGCGTGTTGAAAATAACAGCACGAAGGAATGGACTACCGATAAGGATACCAGAAAAACAAGGTTTGGAAATTTCATTCGTAAGACGTCAATAGACGAGCTGCCGCAGCTCTTTAACGTTCTTATGGGAAGTATGTCGCTTGTCGGTCCGCGCCCGGAGATACCCGTGTTCGTAGACTACTTTAAGGAAATAATACCGCTTTATATGGTAAAGCATTACGTAAAGCCGGGGCTTACCGGCTATGCTCAGGTAAAGGGATTAAGAGGAGATACCTCGGTTGAAGAGCGAATACACGCGGATATAGCGTACATTGAGAACTGGTCTATATGGCTTGATTTTGCAATACTTTTAAAAACACCGTTCAAGGCTGTAAACAGAAACGAAAGATTTGTTTCTGAGGAATTTACGGGCGACAGGCTTGATGATGAAACAACGAGGTCGCACTGACAGAAGAATTTTTCTGAGGAGAATTTATGAGTAAGATACTTTACGTAGCGTCAAATATGCACCATATAAACAATTTTCACCTTCCATACATAAAGCGGCTCAGAGACGAAGGTCATACCGTCAGAGTTATGGCAACGGGAGATGGTGCTGATTACGATATACCCTTCGTTAAGAGTATGTTTTCTTTGCGGAATCTTTTTTCTCAGAGGAAAATCAGAAAAATTGTAAAAAAAGAGAAGTTTGATGCAATAGTTCTCAATACCACTCTTGCCGCATTTCACGTAAGAATGGCACTTCCTAAGAAAAATAGACCCAAAGTGCTTAATTTTGTCCACGGATATCTTTTCCACGAAAAGAAGAAGGGACTTAAGACGAAGCTTTTACTGTTTTGCGAGAAGCTGTTGGCTTCAAAAACTGATAGGATTGCAGTTATGAACGAAGAGGACAGAAGAATCGCGCAGGACAACGCCCTGACACGCGGTGAGATAATAATGACGCTCGGAATGGGTGTAACCGTTCCCGAGCAAAAGGCATCTGTCGAGACTATCCGCAAATATACCGACACGGAAAATAAATATCTTATCGGCTTTGTAGGCGAGCTTTCCGAGAGAAAGAATCAAAGATTTTTGATATGCGCCCTTCCTGAAATAAAAATAGCAGAGCCCAAGGCTGAGCTTTTGCTTGTAGGACTTGGTGCTGAGGAAAAGCGGCTGCGCGCCTTGACTGAAAAGCTTGAAATATCGGATTCGGTTCACTTTGTGGGATATAAGAACAACCCCTGTGATTTTATGCGCGCCTGCGACCTTTACGTTTCTGCAAGTGATATAGAGGGAATGCCGTTCAATATCATAGAGGCTATGGGCTGTAAGGTACCCGTGCTTGCCTCTCAGATAAAAGGCCACGAGGATATAATAGAGGACGGCGCAGAGGGATATCTCTACGAAAACGGAAATATGGCTGACTTCGTAGCAAAGGCAAAGGCTTTTTGCAAGGGAGACGTGGTCGTTGAGCCCGAGGCTCAGGAAAAAATGTATAATAAGTATTCCTTCGCGAACGTTTTTGATAAAACCTATTCTGTAATAGAGGATTTTGTGAAATGACCGAAGTTAAAAAGGACTTTTGTCTCAAAGACCTTCTTACGATTGCCGGCTGGCGCAGCTTTTTTATGGGAAACGCGTATCCCGCGCTCGTCTGTGCGCTTGTTCTTTTCGGCAACCTTACCGCGCTTGATTACTACGTTAATTTTTTGGTAACGGCGCTTTTTGTCTTCGCTGCGATTATCTCCGATTCGGTTCGTCCGCTTATAATTACGGTATGCACTTATATCTATCAGGTATCTATTCCGCACGCGCCAAGCTACCCCACCTATTCCGATTTTTTGTTTTCCGGCTGGCGTAAGCCCGTGTCGGTAATGATAATTCTGATAGTAGCATTTTCCTTCATATACTTTTTTGTGAAGAAGAAAATTTACAGCAAGCTGTCGGTAAATAAGTCACCGTTTCTTTTACCGATAATCGCTTTTTCCATAGCACTGATTTTGAATGGCGCTTTTTCTTCGGACTGGACGTATAAAAACCTTATATTTGGTTTTTTGAATATAATTGTTTACTTTTTCTTCTTTTATTTTGTCTTTTACGGTTTTTCCGAAAAAGAAAAATCCGAAGAGCTCGTGAAGTATTTTGCATATATTTCGCTTTTGATGGCTGCACTTATAATTTCGGAGATGGCGCATCTTTTCATCACCTCTGAAAAAATATTTGAAGGCGGCTCTATCGATAAAGAATCGGTGGCGCTGGGTTGGGGAATATGGAATATTATGGGAACTTCCCTTGCTGTCCTTATTCCGACACTCTTTCTCGGAGTTTTTAATAACAAATATCCTTGGCTCTATTTTTTGGTCGCAACTCTGACTTATATCTTTGCGGTGCTTACAATGTCGAGAAACGCGCTTGTGTTCGCAACGCTTGCCTACGGAGCTTCTGTTATAATCTCTTGCTTTGTCGGAAAAAATAAGAAGGCATTCCGTATAATAACTCTTGTCGGTATTCTGGCAGTCCTGCTTTTTGCTGTAGTATTTTTTGATAAAATCAAGCTGATTCTGGGCGATTACTTTGAGCGCGGCTTTTCGGACAACGGGCGCTATGACCTATGGCGTCTTGCCGTTGAAACCTTTAAAAAGGCTGTTGTCTTCGGAAACGGATTTTACGGATTTTTCACCGATGCGGTATTTGAATTCGGTAACGTTCCGAGAATGGCTCACAATACTATTCTTGAGCTTCTTGCGGCTATGGGAATTTTCGGTATTCTTTCGTACCTATGGTATAGAACCGAAACCGCAGTTTTGTTCTTCCGCCGCCCCGGTATAACGAAAACCATGCTTGGAATTTCAATACTTGTGTTTCTTTTCGGCAGTCTGCTTGATAATTTTGTTTTCAATATACATCCGCCGCTTTATTACACGGTGGCTCTTGCAATAGCCTGCCGCATAGATTGTGAGCAGAAGGAATTAAATCTATAAGTCGTAGGGAGAAAGAAAGTGTTCTTTTCAGTGTCGCATATCATCTATATGCTGATTCCGATTCTTGCTGTAGTACTTTTATATTTCATTTTCAGAAATAAATCTGTTAGGGTAAAGAAAGCCGTGGTTTTTGCTGTAGCTTTATTTAACACGCTCCAGCATCTTCTTAAGCCGTATATATATCCTCAGTATTTCGGTGAAAGCTTCGGCGCGAGAAGCACCGCGTATAATATGTGCGCCCTGCTTATTCTGATTTCTCCGATAGTCCTTGCCGTAGGCTCGGAGCTTTGGCAGAATTTTATGTTCTATGTTGGCTCTATAGCAGGATATTCTTCAATCCTTGTAACCTATTGGCTCGCCTCTCCAATCGAGGAGCAGGTCAGGTTCGTTATCTGTCACGGACTTTTGTTTATATCTTCGTTTTTGCCGTTCCTCTTTGGAATTTATCGCGTAAATTACCGTAAATTCTGGAGGCTTCCGTTTGTTTTCTTCGGTTGCCTTATGATTCTTATAGTAAATAATATCGTGACCTTTACGCTCAAAATTGCGGGAGATACCGGAAATATGACCTTGTTTGATTTTCTGTATCGTGAAAACCCCTGCTGGTCAATGCATTCTCCTGATGGTTATCCGTTTGTGCTCGACCTTGTAAAGCCGTTTACACCGGATCTCTTTCTTGCCGCCGAGGGCGGTGTAGATACTCCTATTATGTGGTATGCCGTTCCTATGTTTATTCTTATAAGTGCGGTGGGATTTTTGCTTGGAATCATACTTGACGCTAAACGCTTTGGAAAGGATATGAAAAAGCTTTATCATAAGCTTTTCGGATAAGCTATGCTGTATCTAAAATCCTTCATTCTGCCACACGAAGAGGCTGAAACCGGATTTCTTATTTCGCATCCGCCCGAGCTTGAAATGCAGTGCTACCAAACCGAAAACGCATACCCTTTTAAAATTTTTCCCGCAAAGCAGCTGAAACACCTCAGCTTTGCTCCTATAACCCTCTTTTGCGGCTCTAATGGCTCGGGAAAGTCAACAATACTTAACATTATTTCGGAAAAACTAAGACTTTTGCGCACCGCTCCATTTAATTTTTCACCTTGTTTTCCGGATTATCTTGCTCTTACCGACTACGAGCTCAGCGAAAGATGTGACCGAATTCCGCCCGAGAGCAGAATTATAACGAGTGACGAGGTTTTTGATTTTTTGCTTGACGTGCGTGAAATAAATCGTGATATAGACGAGCGCAGGGAAGAGCTTTTTGCAGAGTATGAAAAAACTCGGTATGAGCTTTATTCGGATAAGCAATTTTCCTCTCTGGAAGATTACGAGGAGCTCAGGCGCAGGAATGAAGCAAAGCACAGAACAAAATCCTTTTATACGTCAAAGCGGCTTCCTAAGGAGCTTGTCGGAAAGTCTAACGGAGAAAGCGCGTATCTCTATTTCACTAAAAAAATCGGTGAAAATTCGCTTTATCTTCTGGACGAGCCCGAAAACAGTCTTTCGGCAGAGCTGCAGCTTGAGCTTGTGAAATTTATAGAGGATTCGGCTCGCTTTTTCGGCTGTCAGTTTATTATTTCGACACATTCGCCCTTTATTCTTTCTATGAAAGAGGCAAAAATTTACGACCTCGATTCTCTCCCTGTCGTTGTGAAAAAATGGACGGAGCTTAAAAACGTAAGAGCATATTTTGAGCTTTTCAGCTCTCACGCCTCAGAGTTTAAATAATTAAAAACAGTCAGCGTATGTATAGCGTGATACTCTTAACGGAGTATCACGCTAACTAAGTTTGCCCTTTGGGCAAGTGAAGTTATCTTCGATAGTGAAGATCACTTTGTGAGTGAAGTTTCGCCTGACGGCGAAGTGTGGGCAAACTTAACTTCACTTGTGCGTATCACAAACTTCACTGCGTAGCAACTTCACTTTTGCGATAGCAAAAACATCACCAACAGGAAAAGAGAGGACATTTCGGCTACTGACCGATTTGTTCTCTCTTTTCTGCTTGTTATATGGGTTTGGGCTTAGCCCATTTGCGTTTGACCAGTCAAATGCGATGCTTGCACTTTTGTCAAATTGTTAATTCTCCGCTAAGGACATCACCCTATAAGCGCTGACTGTTTTTGATTTGCTATTAATTTTTACGCTTAAAAAGGTAATACGCTGCAACGGTATTGTCTTCCTCTTCCTTAATAACTTCCTTTTTACAGTAAACGAAGGGATACGAAAAGCGGACTGTTCCTTCGGCTACAGCGTTGTCAAACTTACCTTCATTAAGTCCGGGGTCGAGAATGCAAAATTCCTCTTTGTCATAGGCGATAAGCGTTATGTAGTGGCCTATGTGAGTAAAAAGTCCCGGCTTTCCCTCTCTGTCTCCCTTTACGAGAGCTATAACCTCTCCACCGTCTCGGAGGCATTCTATAGCCTCGTCTATAGAAGTCGTCATTTTATAATCAAGCCCAAAGTTCTCGGCAACAGGCGGCGCAAGCCACCTCATTCGTGAGCCGTGTACTCGGTTAGCTCCGCTCTTGTATGCCGCCTCAATACAGTTTTCCAGGGAAAAGGGCTTTGCAGTCAGGTGATTTACCACCATAGTAAGAGAGCATAATCCGCAGCCCGCAGTCTTTATATTTTGCTTTTCGGGTTCAACTCCCCCGTTGTCAACGTTATGCTCGTAATGCATATTAGGATAATCGTTCTGGTTAATATAAAGCATATTATTTATCCCTTGGATTGAATTTTTATTATGAAGCTTTTGAAAATCCGCTTAACTAAAAAATGCAGTCGCACGTCACAGCTTTGCGTTCCAAACTATATTTTCCGCGTTTTCGTACCATTCCTCGTCCCATAGCTCACCGGGCTCGCTTGCTTCACACCTAACGGTAAGATTTTTGCTTGCGTTCAAAAAAATACTGTGTTCCAAGGCTTCTGCGGAAATCGGTATTCTGATTTCATTCAGAGCCTCACAGAAGGCAAACGCAAAGCTGCCTATTTTCTTCAAGGCGGCAGAAAGACGTATGCTCTCCAAGGCTTTACAGCCGGCGAACGCATTTTTTTCAATCTCGCTTACGGTTTCGGGAAGTCTTATATCTTTGATTTTTTTGCAGCCCTCAAATGCAGCTTCTCCTATTTTTTCAATGCCGTACGGCAGTTCAAATGCCTCGCCTATACGCATCGGAGCAGCTTTTATAAAAACAGCTCCGTCTTTTGAGCAGAGATTTCCGTTTAGAGACCTGAAATTCTGGTTACTTGGGTCCACGTCAATTTCATAGAGACTGTCGCAGCCGCTTATGCATGAAGCTGATATATATTCAAGGCTCGATGGCAGCGAAATACGCCGAAGCGAAAGAAAGGATTCAAAAAGCTCACCTTCAACAGTAATAATTCCCTCAGGTACAATAACCTCTTTTACGTCATTTCTGTTTTCTGCACCCGCTTCATTCGCCCACACGGTTGTAACGGGCTTGCCATCGTGCTCGGTTGGCAATATCAGCAGCTCAGCCCCGTGTGTCAGCATAGCGCTGTAGGTCATACCGTCATCGTTAAGCGAAAAATCATATTCGCCGGTGTATTTGCTAATCAAGAAGATATCCCCCTTATAGTGATAACCTGTTAATTGATTTTATCATATGATTGCCGAGCTGTCAACACCCGAATATTTCGTGCGTAAGCAGTATTTATTGTTAGATAAATTTTTAACGGCAAGCAAGTACGGGAATCAGCCTCGCCCTGCAAGGTTTCTCGCAGAGAAACGGCGAGACAAACGTTTTTATTTGTTTTAATTGTTACCGAGCGTAAATTACACCTGTCATACTCCCAGCACCTGCTTTCTCATTTCCATAGGCGTAAAACCGCAATTTGCCCATTTTCTCATCCTATGTTCTTTGTGTAAATCAAGCAAAGCTGTTTCAGTCAACTGTGAGTCAAGTAAAAAACGAATTTAATATCATAGAAATTTATTGTCAAGTTATTATACACTTTATTATTCACTTTATCATCAACTTTAATATGTTGATTTTAAAAAATCACGTAGCCTCACGACAATGAAAAGACTATCGCGTTGATCAAATTTTGATCAGCTTGAAACAAAGAAGAACCCCGAGCAAACGGGGTTCTGGTTTTTAGTGATAATTTACTCATATAACTTTAGAGATTTTACTGTATGAACATCCTCTTCTTTGAATAGATACTTGCGATAATTTATATCGACCATAGATCCTTTGGTCAAATCCTCTATAGAGATCTCTTCACCGCAGCAATTTTCAAGTTTGCTTTCATTATCAATTCTAAAGAGAAAATCTCCTGCAATATCGCTTACTGCAGAAAGAGTTACTATACCGTCCTCGGACACAACAATGCTCAGAATTTCACCTCTGAAGTCAACCATGCGTGACGGTGTCGCGTACTGAATTATCATAACGCCGACAAGCAAGAGTACGATAACACCAAAGATAAATATATTTTTGAATTGTTTCATCATTATTCCTCCGGAGTAAATATAAGATTATCACCATCGTAAGTAACTAAATACCTATAAGAACCAAAATCTCCGTCACCGTATTCGCAAACAAGAAAAAGCGAATTGTCTTTTATCTCAAATTTAATCTCATCGTACTTAATAAAAGGTGTCGTTTTATTTGCGAGAGTTGTACCTTGCCTATGGATAATATATTGTAACATTCCATTGTTTCCTATGTTTGCAAATACAAATTCATACTTTCCGTCACCGTTAATATCAAACCACTCGGTACAACTTGTAGCACTGTAAAGCTGATAATAGCCGTGGAACGATGTTCCATCTGGCAATAAGTCGTCGAATCCTTTGGTATCAGAATCTTTTTCTGAAAAAACAAGTGCACCGCCTACGTCAATAAATACGAGCTTTAACTCGAAAGAATCTTTAGTAGTAAGTATTAACTTTGAGTTTTCGTATTTATGGGTGCAAAAAGTCTCGTAATTAAGATTGCTTCCGAAGGTTATTCTGGCCATTCCGCTGCTTGTGTCGAGAATAATGGAAGCAATTGCATTATCTGCCGCATAACGAACCGTGTAAAGATATGTCGGCAACGTTTCGTTAAATTTCAGTTCGTATATCGCAGGGATTTTACCATCATCGGCAAATCCAACGTAAAGCTCGTTTTCAGAGCGCAAAAGATACACCTCTTTGTGAGCAATGCCCGATGAAACGGAAGGGGTAATTCTCCATGCGGCTTTTACAATATCGTGAAAATGTTTGGCATCATATCCCTCACGGAAGGTTACACCCTCAAACAGTTTTTCATATTCACTCTCTGAGATATAAGCAGTGTGCATTTTTCCAAGGCTAACGTAGGAGAGATCAGCGAGGTTGTTGGACTGCACGAGAATGTCACCGTTTTCGGTAAATACAAAGCGCGGAATTTCATCGTAGGTGGCGTTTATATCGGTTGCACCTATGACTTTTCCTGCGTACCAAATGCCAGAGTTTATTGCTACTGCATCATTTTTCTTGTAAGTTAAGAAGCAAAAGGCAAAAATTGTACAAACTAAAAGAGAAATAACTATTGCTATAGTCGCAGGCTTTTTATACTTTGAAATAGCTGATACACGCGACTTAACCGAAACTTCTCCAAAAGCCAGAGGGCACGCAGAAATGACTTTGCTTTTTATGCCGAGTGAAAGTAATGCCTCAGAGTAATCTGCCTTTTTGTTATCACTAAGATTCGAGATAACCTTTTCGTCACAAGCTGACTCAATGTCACGGCACAAAAGAACGTAAGCAATCCATATAAGCGGATTGAACCAATAAACAGAGAGAAGCAAGAAGCCGAGTGGCTTCCAAATATGGTCAAGTCTTCTTATATGCGCTCTTTCGTGTGCCACAACAAGCGAATAATCCTTATACGATATATCGGAAGGAAGATAAATGCGAGGTCTGATTATTCCTAGTATAAATGGTGTTTTTACATAATCACAAAGATATACATTGTCTTCGCGCTCTACCTTAACCCTTGTTTTTATGCGAAGATATATAAACGATGCTGCCATATAGAGTAGCATACAGGACATAACCGCGAGCCAAATCCAACCGAGAACTCTTATTAAAGCATGCATAGGATTCGCACTGTATCCGGGACGCGCTTGCATCTGATCGGAAAGAATGGGGTTTATGATTTCGTTAACATTCTCAAATCCGGTGTCAAGCGCAGGGTATCTGTCGTGCGTGATTGTAGCTGGAACAGTGTTCTTGCTTGGAATAAGACTCAAAGCGCTTTCGATATCGAAGGGCAAAAGCAGTCTTAGCCCAACAAATCCCCAAAGCAATACCGAAACCCATTTAGGAGCTTTCTTTGCAAACAAACGATAAAAAATAATAGCTAAAACGAGGAAGCTTGCAGTGATGCTGATATTCAATGCGCGTATGAATAAGCCTTCCATCGTTACCTCCTTCTCATATTCTCGATAATGGCTCTTATCTCGGCGATCTCGCTTTCACTCAGGTTTTGCCTTGCGGTAAATGCAGCTATAAATGCAGGGAGCGAACCGCCAAAGCCTTCGTTAACAACCTTTTCGCTTTGTATAGAGTAGAACTCGTCTTTTGAAATCA
>JAZNZE010000028.1:0-15444 GCA_045594785.1 Eubacteriales bacterium | reverse complement strand
TTCAAATACAACGACGGTGAAATCTATAGTTTTATCAAGACAAGTAACCTTAAGAGTCTTAATGCCAGCCGTTGCGGTATCGAGAGTGCTAAAGCTGAGCTTGTCAGCGGAAACAACCTCGTTGCTGTCGTCGGTGTAGGTTATGGAAGCCTTAGCCGCGTTCGTTGCGTAAGCTTCGCCCTTCATTATCTTATCTTTAAGACCTTCGATAACAATGTTCTTAACGCCGATAACAGTGATTTCTACGGTAACGCTAACGCCGGAGTAGCTTACGGTGAGGGTTTTCACACCTGCCGTAGAGGTGTCAACGGCGGAGAAGCTAAGCTGAGAATTGGAAACAGCCTCTTCGTCCTGGTTGCTATAGGTCGCCTTTGCGGTGATGCCCGCAGTGCTGAAGACGTCACCAACCTTTACCTTCGTAGCAAAGCCGGAGCTAAGAGTAAGTGCGGTAACGTTGATAACCTTAACGTCATATTCGTAAGTAAAGCCCTTATAGGTGATAGCGAGCTTTTTGTCGCCTGCGGCGGTGGTATCAAGCGCGCCGAAGGTAAGAGCCTCGGCTTCAACGATTTCTTCGCTTCCGTCGGTGTATTTAACGGTAATATTTACCTTTGAGGTATCAAGCGTTTCGCCTACTTTAACAACGTTTGCAAGAGTGCCTGCGGCAACGGTTATGGAGCTGACGCCAACGACGGTGATATCTATCGATGCGGTAAGTCCTCCGTAGGAAACGGTCAAAGTCTGTTTGCCTGCGGTTTCCGTGCTGATATTAGTTATGGTAAGATCAGCGGCACCGAGGATTTTAATGCTTCCATCGGAATAAGTAGCCTCTACCTGTATTCCGCTAGTGCTAAAGCTCGCGTTTTGTTCTACTTTGGTGGAAACACTGGATTCTACTATTGAAAGAGCCGTGAGAGTAATCTCGGGAGCTTTTTCCTTAACGGTTATATCAACGGTTGTGCTGACGCCGTCAAACGAAACGGTGAGCTTCTTAACTCCCGCCGTGGAAGTGTCGATATTGCCGATTTCAAGCTTATCGGCGGTGACGGTTTCCACGCTTCCGTCGGAATACGTAATTACGGCCTTAAGTACCGAAAAATCAGGAGTTGCGCCTATTTCGTATTCGGTTGTGATGCTATCGCTTACAACGGTTACAGAGCTTACGGTTTTTGAGTCGTCATTGCAAGCCGTGAAGCACATTGCAAGAGCAAGTACTAAAATTACGAGTAAAAGTAACTTTCTTTTCATATCCTTGTCCTTTCAAGAATAATTTTTAATTTCTATATATAGCCAATTACTTAGCAATTATAGTTATAGTTGCGGAAACTGCGCTTCCGTCCGTTGCGGTAACCTGGATTTTAATCATACCGGGGGAGGAGAAGGTTACGACGCCGTTTTTGTCAACGGTAACGCTTGTGTTTTGCTTGTCATAGCTGAATTCAACACTGTTATCGGTTGCGTTGTCGGGATAAACTCGATATTCGATCTGGAATCTTCTGTCGCCGTTTTCGTCGGGGGAAATAATGACGTATTTGCCCCAGGTTTCGTTTTCTTTAAGACCTTCGTTAAGAATTTCGATTCTTTCAACCGAAATAATTTCCTCGAAAACCTTGTACTGTAAGCCGAAAAAGCTTACTAAAGCAATAGCTGCTACGTATATAATAGCTATCAATATAACAACTGATTTCTTCATTATTCTTTCTCCTTATAATAAAGCCTTAGCTTTGCAAAGAAGATCTTAACTCTGTATACGAGAGCTATCACTGCAATGATAAGGAACTTGTCGTAGATGCGGAATTTCGCGCCCTCCCAAAGCAAGAAATACGTAAGTCCTGCGGCTAAGAATGAGATAATAAATGCAAACAGCGTTGATCTGATTTCATTCGGGTTGCTTTCGCTCGAGCCAATTGTTGAATAAAGCTCCATCTGGGGATTCATAAGGTCGAGCTCTGCCGAATAAAGCATATGCGCAAGATAAACCATTCCAATCGACAGCATCAGCATAAACGAATCGATAGCCGCTATTGGCAAGGAAGCAACGAGAACGATAAACGTTGCGAAAAGGGATGTGCAAACGAACACCGTATTGGGTAAGAGCTTCGCAAGTATCAATATCGGGTATTTCGAGGGTTGGGTTTTTATAAGATAACTGCTTCGTCCTTCCTTTGAGAAAAGGCTCGAGGCGTAACAGTTTGAGTTGAGCGCTATAAGAAGGATTATAAGCACGTTGAAGGCTACTATCATATAGTCGCCGACATCACGTGTTTTCATAGCGTGGAAGATTTTATTAAGAAGAAAGGTTAAGAATGGAATAGAAACAAGTATTCCGAAGTTCTGGAAAAGTCTGTCGGAGCTTTTGAAAACCTTTAAAAATTCGTGATAAACCGAGGTCCATCTTCTCGTGCGGAGCTTGTTTTTCTTTGGAGCCACCTGTTTTTTGAGATATTCAAACGGTGTTGACGCCATCTTGTAGAAAAGAGGACGAACCAAAAACATACCCAAAGCAAGAAGCGCTCCGGTTGCGAGTGCGAGAATTGCGAATCTTAAGAGCGTTCTTCCAAAAGGGAATGTCGTTACGAGAGCCTTCGTTTCTCCGAGGATCATAAGGGTTATATCGTAGAGCACCGAAAACTTAACGGCGTAGTTATTGAGAATGTCCTGGATATCCCAATAAATCGTTTCCCAGGTTGCAAGCAGGTCGATGTTTTCGGGAATAATCGAAACTCCGTAGAAAACAAGGGCAATTCCTGCGGAAACCGAGAGTACAATTGACGCAATCTGCAGCCATTTTCTTTGTCTGAAGAAGTTGGCAATCCACATTGCGGGAATGGAAATTATTGCGCCTATCGCAACGGTGAAAAGTGAAATCCAACACATACAGAACAGCATCCAGAAATATGCTCCGGCGCCGTAGCCGTGAGTCGCATAGTACGCTATAAAGAGAGGTATAGCAAAGGAGAAATTCCTCTTTATCTCAAATATGAAAAATATTATAAGCTTAGACAAATAAACTTGAGTAGGAGTACAGGGCAAGGTCAGAAGCATTGCGTTATCGCGAGCGTAGTACATAGACTTCGTAAGCCCAATGACGCACGAGATAATTGAAGCCGCCAGCATAAATGAAAATACGAGCGAGATAACGGTGCTGGGGACGGGTCTGTTTGCCAATGAGAAAAGTCCCAACATCTTTGACACGATCAAAAATGCAACGCAGAGTGCAACGATCATCGCAAATTTCAAAACAGAACTGAGTATTGATACTATTACGTGGAAAATACTCACGTTCTCAACGTCAAGTCGTTTGAAATTAAGCTGCTCTTTAAGTTGCATTTTAACGAGAATCGAGAGATTCTTCATTATTTAGCAACCTCCACGGCAAGTAATTCTTCTTCAACGGGGACATGAGTATCGTCTCCGTCGTTTATAATGTCAAGGTAGAAGCGCTCAAGATCGATTCCTTTTTCTTCAAGCTCCTTCAAGGAAACGCACGCTCTGATCTTTCCTTTTTTGATGATAGCGATTCTATCGCAAATCTTCTCAACAACGTCGATAATGTGAGAGGAGAAGAAAACGATATTACCCTTTGCGGCGTGCTCTCTCATGCATTCCTTAACCTCGAATACGCTCGTCGGGTCAAGTCCCGTAAGAGGCTCGTCAAGTATCCAGACCTTAGGATTATGAACGAGGGCTGCCATGAGGGCTATCTTCTGCTTCATACCGTGAGAATAGGTCTTCATCTGGTTGTCAAAAGAGCCTGTAAGCTGGAAACGCTCAACGAGTCTTTCAATAACCTCGTTTCTCTCTTTGAAGCTAACCTGGAAAAGATCGGCGATGTAGTTGATATATTCGCGGCCCGTAAGGTTTTCGTAAAGCGCATAGTGGTCGGGAACGAAGCCCGTATTAAGCTTTGCCTGAACAGGCTGCTTTTCTACGTTGAAGCCGCAGATGTCAATTTCACCCGAGGTTATCGTCTGAATTCCGACAACGCTCTTGATTATAGTGGATTTTCCCGCGCCGTTAGGGCCAAGGAATCCGAATATTTCTCCGCCTCGCACGTCAAGGCACGCATCCTTTACGGAATAGTGCTTATTGCTTCCGTAGCGCTTTGAGAAGTTGTTAAGTATGAGTCTTGGGCTTGAGTCGCCGCTAACGGGCTCGTGAATCGTTCTATCGCCAAGATATTCTTTAAGTTCTTTTTTCATACGCTGATAATCTCTTTCTCTAAGTCTTCTGTCTTCTGCTTTATCCCACGTAGCGAAAAGCAATTCGTAAAGAAACCACATTCCAACCGTGAAGCCGATATAAACCACGTAGAATAACGACTGATATACCGGGTAAAAAGTAAACGTAAGGTCTTTGATATTGAAGCTTACTGTAAAGTCTCTCGTTCTTCTTGCCCATTCTCCAAGGTTGGAAACAACGAAGTCGCTGTTTGCAAAGAAAAAGTCGCTTTCTCCGTAGTTGGTAAACCAAGCATTTATGAAAAGAATACAAATGTAATAAACCGTGAGAGTTATTACCGAATATACCCACTGCCTGAATTTCGGACGCTGGAATATTTTAAGCGCTACGAGAAGCACGGGCATAAAGAATGCGGGATAATGGTTAACCCAGAAAGAAATTCTTTCCGTGCCGATTGCGTTAAGTCCGTCGAGCTTTCCCGGGATTATCATTGCCATAAACGAGCCTAAAACGTTTATGAAAAGGCAGAAGTTGAAAAGCTTATCAAGCTTGAATATAAGGCAAAGCGGAATAATAAACATTGCCGTATTGCAAAGGTGCAAGGGCCAGGTAAGAGGATTCGAAAGCATCTCAAGATTCCATCGTCCTACGTAAACCCAGGTGAGTCCTACGGAAAAGTAGGTCATAAGGAAGTGTTTAACATCCTGTGGCTTGTTCTTTATAAACTGGAAGATTATAAAGGGAATTATAATTGCAAAATAGAGCATCATTCTATGCTCTGAGGTAAGATCAAAAAGCTTTATCGTAGGGTCTGCCGTTACGAAGAAGCCTTGCGGAACGTAACAGGGCATAACCGATAAAATTGCGAAGGGCAATGCGTAGAGAAGAGAACAGGTGTCTTCCTTATTTCTCGGAACGTTAATCTTTTCCTCGACTATTGAGTGAGATGCCGTTATTGACATCGCAAGAGCAAACTCTAACACCATTATCCAAAGCCTGAAGTTTGAAAGCGTATATCCCTCGTTACCGAGAACGGCTATGCCGTACACGTTGAAAAAAATCAGGGCTATAAGGTAAATGGGGAATGAGAAGCAAGTTACTATGTTCTTAAGAGTTTTGTAATTGAAAAACTCGTTAAAGACTGTTGTAAGCATCGCCGCATACGAAAACCACAAAAGCACGAGTGCGAATCCGGTAAGCCATGCTTGCGGCTCGGGAGTGTTGAACGGCGAAAGTTCACTGTCAAGTCCTCTTATGTAATAAAGTGCGGAACGATCGTATATGTATCTTATAAAAGTTAAAAGCGCCAAAATAAGCGCTGCGGGTTTTGTTACCGTTGATAATTTAACTCCCTTTTTCTTTAAGAGAAAGGCTCCCGATGAAAGCAAGCCGAAAAGCAAAACTGTCACGGCAGTTGAAATCAATCTAACCATAAATAGTCCTCACAATAATGCACTATACATATTTTATAATATTTTATTTTTAAAATCAATTAAAACCGACAATTTTCTACATAACATACAAATTTCAAGCTGTTTTTCTCTTAAAAGTATAGTTTTTTGTGTGATTTTGAACAAAAACCAAACCATCGAGCGAAGAGCTTGTCGTTATCTGGTGTTGTTTTTATGCACGAAAAATGGGAACATAACCATAAATTTCATACTCCCGGCGTGCAAAACGAAAGCTTTTTCAAGCCGGAATTGCGCCGTGATTTTGCCGCCGTATGTAAAATTAAATAGTAGTTGAAATAGGCAATGAAATCCTACATGCCGGTCTTAACGATAGCCTGATGAGAATGACTATGTATTCATATAGGTCCAATGAGGAAAACGCGTTTTTAACCCGTTCGTGAAGATCTGTGGGTGAGAGTCCCGCAAAATAAAAATAAGGCTACCTTTGAGAGATAACCTTATCTTTTGGAAGATGCTGATAATATGGATACGATACGAAACCGTTACAAAAAGCGTTACATACTAGGACACTTTATCACAATATATAAAAGCCTCAAAATGAGGCTGAATGAGTATGACGGAAAGATTTCGGAGTTAAGCCGTATTTTTTTCTGAACAGTCTATGAAAATAGCTTTTGTTTTCGTATCCTACGGCGATAGCTATTTCCTCTACCGACAGGGACGTGTTTTTAAGTAAAAAGGTTGCCTGAGAAAGACGCTTTTCCTGCAGATGCTCTGTGTACGTTTTCCCTGTACGGTTTTTTATCTCATGGCTGAGCCAAAAGAAATCGTAGTGCAAAAGCGCTGCTGCCTCGGTTAACGATCCGTTTTTGTAATTACCCTCAATGTAGCGGAAGATATCGATTATTGCTTTGTCTTCCCGTGATTCGTAGAAGAGCTTGTCAGTATGGTTTAACAGCTGCATAAAAAGCAGTCCCATGGTTATCTGATTTATGTTTCTTTTGTTGGCGGTATTGCTCATCAGGGTCCATATGAGATTTTCAATAAGGTTCTGTACGGGCAGAACGCCTGCAACCCTGAAGTGCAGATAGCTTTGATTTTCGGCATCAAAGAGAGACGATAACAGAAAGTTTTTTATAGGCGTTTCTTCCGCACCGAGCATCTCGAGCGTTTTGTCAAAAAATGAGGGCTGAATTATGAAATTTACAGCAATATCATTTTCGCCTGCAGGTAAAATCTCCTGCTTTGCATTTTGACCGAGGAAGAGTAATTCTCCCTCTTTGAGTATCAGCCTTTTGCCGTTTATAATATGGGTAGTCTGTCCTGAGCACATATGCACCGCTTCTATGTAGTCGTGCGTATGTTCGGGAAAATGGACAAATCTCGTATGTGGTCTTGCGTGTATGAGTTTAGCGTCGGAAATTAGTTTTTTGCTGAAGACCATGCTGTCCGAGTCGCTGATGTAAATGTTTTTATTTACACCTTTTCCGTTTAATATAGCCATCTCTTCCTCTGTTATGGGAAGCAGTTTTTCAAGGATTTCCCGTTTTATCATAAAATCACCTCAATTGATTTTAGCATAGCCAGATTGAAAAATCAATACAAATAAGGACACTTTTTTACGCAAATTATGTTCTTTTATTATTTTGTGCAATATGTTATCATTATAAAAAATAACTGATCATTATCCGAGGTAACCCGTTATGTTAAAACCAATGAACAGATGTGTGCATTTTGACTTTCATACAATGCCGGGCATAGACAATTTTGGGGCAAATTTTGATGCTGAAAAGTTTGCTTTACAGATGAAAGAAGCAAACGTAGATTACGTAAATATGTTTGCAAGATGCAATATCGGTTTTTCATATTATCCGACCAAGGTTGGCGTTGTATATCCCAATATGAATGGGAATATGTTCGGCAGCGTAGTCAGAGAATGCCACAAAAGAAATATAGGCGTTACGGGGTACCTTAACGTCGGAATTAATCACGAAGCAGCTCTGCGCCATCCCGAATGGTTGCTAATGCGAAAAAACGGAAAGACGTACGATTTTGAAAACGGCGGCGGCAATGCCTTTCGTGCCATGTGTTATAACAGCGCATACGCCGATTACTTCATTGAGGAAATAAAGGAAGTCCTTGCCGAAGGTGCTGACGGAGTATTTTGCGACTGCTACAATATTGCGGTATGCTATTGTCAGAAATGCTTGGATATGATGCGCCATGAAGGTATGGATCCAACCGATGATAAGGCTGTTGAAGAGTTTTCGAAAAAAACTCACGATAGATTTTTGAAGAGAATCCGCGCTGCAGTACCCGAGGATAAGAGATTTTACGTAAACGGTCTCGGAGTATGGGGAGGAAGAAATATAAACACGCACTATGAGGTTGAGTGCCTTCCCAGTCATTGGGGATACGATTATTTTTATCCGAATGCGGCTTTTGCACGCACGGTATTTGATACCGTGGTTTATATGAACGGAAGATTTCAGATTTGTTGGGGCGATTTTGGCGGATACAAGGGGAGAGCGGCGCTTGAGAATGATTTTTATGACGCACTTACCCAAGGAGTAATTCCAATGCTCGGCGACCATCTGCATCCCGCCGAGCTTGCAGAGGCGGATATTTACCGCGATCTCGGCGAAATATATGAGTCTGTTAAAAGGTACGAAAAATGGACTCGGAGCGCCAAATTCATTCCCGAGATTGCAATACTTACAAAGCCCGCCCCTCTCGGAACTTCGATGTACGGAGCGGCACGAATGCTTTCCGAGCTCAAATATAATTATGATATAGTATGTTATGAGGCTGATTTTTCCAAGTATCCTCTCATAATCATTCCCGACGATATAATATTTGATGATGAGCTTGCAAACAGGGTATCGGAATATCTGAAAAACGGCGGAAAGGTTATTTCAAGCGGAACGTCGGCGCTTTCTTGCGGTGCTTTGGAGTTTGCGCTGCCGGAGTGGAGCTTTGAGCCGGTTAGTTACGTTGAGACCGACGGCGGAGCGCTGATATCGCACGGGGCTGCGGGATTTACATACTACTTTACCCTGAATTATGAAAACAAATTTGCAAAAATGCGTTATAGCGCGTACGAAACCGCAATTTCCATGAAAGCGGGAGTAGGAAATATATCTCTTGCAGACGAGCACTGTTCGTATTTTGATAAATACGGCTTTGACGGAAGACATTATATATTTTACACGCCTCCCAAGGAGCCTACGGGAAATTCGGTTATGGCAGTAACCGGCGCAGAAAACGTTGCGCATATTGCTTTTCCGATTTTCTATGCTTACAGAAAGTCTTCTTCTGCGGTTTATCGTGATATGGTAAAAACGCTTATAGAGAGATTTATGCCTAACAATCTTATAAAGACACAGGATATGCCCTCAACGTCGAGAATTACTTTAACGGGCAACGATGAATATAAGCTTTTGCACGTAAAGGTTACCTATCCCGAGATAAAGGGCACAAGAGGTATAATAGAAGAACATAACGAACTGCTCCCGGGAAAAACCGTGGCGGTCAAGGGCGAATACAGCTGTGCTGTAAGACTTCCGGATGAAAAACCGATCGACTTAGAGGTACGTAACGGATACAGTTATCTGACACTTCCGAGCATAGTCGGATACGATATGTTTCTGCTTAAGTAGGATTTAAAACAATAAATAAAACAGAAGCGAGGAATACAGAGTTATGCAAGCAATAGACAGAATACTTGCCGGTGATATAGATAATCGTTTATACCCGTTCTTTTGGCTAACGGGTCCCGAAACTTACGGTGATATAAAGGCTGCCATGCAAAGACTGAAAGAAGCGGGCTGCATGGGAATCTGCGTTGAATCCCGCAATTTTCCCGATTTTGAGGTTGCATGGTGGGAGAAGATGGACTTCATAATGAAAAACGCCGAGGAGCTCGGAATGAAGGTTTGGGTAGTTGACGAGGATAGCCGCTGTCCTTGCGGACACGTTTTCGGTCTTGCCGCCAAGGATGGGGGTATGAAACTCAGACGCGAGAATCTGGTTGAAATGCACGCAGATATCGTAGGTCCGTGCAAGAAAGATTTCGTCGTTGCTTACACAAATTACCGCAGGGCGTGCAAAAATAATGATAGGCTCATCGGCGCGTTTATGTATAAGAGAACAGATTCGGAGCAAGGAATTGATATTGAAAGCGCCGTTGAGGTAACGGACAAAATTAAAAACGGCATTCTCCGCATTGAAGTTCCTGAAGGCGCGCACAGAATTTTTTATATTTACAGAACTCATAAATACACCGAGATAAACAACGACGATTTTATAGACTTCATAAACCGTGATGCTGTAAAGCTGCTTGTCGATAATCTTTATGAGAAATACAAGCAGAGATACGGAAGATATTTCGGCAAAACCTTTGTCGGCTTTTTCTCGGATGAGCCCAGTATAGGAAGCAACTATTACTTCAATGCAAGTCTTGGTGCAAAATCGGGGTATGACAGACGCATCGGAACTCCCGGTCAGACTCTGCCTTGGACGGACGAGCTCGCAGAAAGACTTGACGAAATGATGGGTTGCGATGCGCGCTTTATGCTTCCCGCTCTTTGGTTCTGCGGCGGCGAAATCTCCCATACACTCAGAGAAAATTATATGGATATTCTGTCCGATCTTTTTCGCAAGAACTTCGTTATGCAGGTTGGAGAGTGGTGTAAAAACAACGGAATGCTTTACACGGGTCATGTTCTCGAGGATAATAATCTGCATACAAGGTACGGAGACGGTCCCGGTCATTATTTCCGCTCGCAAGAGGGACAGAGCATGCCCGGTTTTGACGTGGTTTTGCATCAGCTTCTGCCCGATCATCCGGATTGTGATTATAACGGATCCGCATCCTTTCAGATGAATAGCGCGTTTTATCATTACGTGCTTGCAAAGCTTACGTCATCTGCCGCTCATACGTATGAGGAATTTGAGGGCAAGGCACTTGGTGAGATTACCATCGGTTACGGATGGGCAGAGGGCACGCGTCTTGCAAAATGGCTTTATGACTACTGCCTTGTTCGAGGCATCAACCATTTTGTAAACGGTGCAATATCTCCTTATTTCAGAGACGATATGCATCCGCCGCATTTTGGAGCGAGTGAGGGCAGAGAGCCGCAGGAGCTTGGTGCCGCAAAGCTTTTTGGTTATCTCAACCGCGCAACGATGCTTCTTTCGGGTGCGCACGTTGCAAATGCCGCCATTCTTTACAACGCCAGAGCCGAATGGTCGAATTTTGACGGAAAATATCAGCTTGTTGAAAAGCCCGCAAAGGTTCTTTATGATAGTCACATTGATTTTGATATTCTCAGCGAGGATCTTCTGGATAAGGTTGCTGTAAAAGACGGAAAGATAACCATAGTAAAAGAAAAATTCGATTGTCTTGTCGTTCCTTATGCCGAATACCTTTCTTTGCAGATGCAAGAAAAGCTTAAATCCCTTTTGGACAAGGGTGCTGACGTTGTCTTTGTTGACGGGGTACCGTGTAACGCAAAGTATGATTTTTCATCAATACAGCTTCCTCATCTTGCAGAGTATTTCATTGATAAGGGTTACTATGATATTCGCATGCCGGAAAACCATCACGTCCGCCATATTCACTTTAAATCCGGTGCAAACGACGTATATATGTTCTCAAACGAAAGCACCTTGATTAAACAAAATATTGAAGTTCAGCTGAAGAATAAGGGTAATTGCAATATTTACGATTTGCTTGGAGATGCTATGTACAGCTGCAACTGCAACGGAAAGTTAAGCCTTGAGCTTATGCCGTATCAGTCGTATATTGTTGTTTTTGAAGAAAGCCGCGGATTTGACAGTTATGAGGAGCTTTTTAAGCTTTCGGAGAAGGAGATAAACTGCAAGTACAGCGTAACTCTTTATGACAGTGAGAATATGAGCGAGGCAAAAACTGCGTTTGAAACCGAAAATCTTATTCCGATAAGCATCGAGTACCCCGATTTTTCAGGCAGAATAGAGTACCGCGCGGACATCGGAAGTATTGGTGATTACAAGAAAGTATTTATAGAATTCGAGAATATCGGCGAAAATGCAGAGCTGTTTGTCAACGGAAAGTACTGCGGTATCAGAATTTGTCCGCCGTACCGATTTGATATAAGCAAAGCCGTATCGGGTGAAAGCAATCAGATTACTCTGAAGGTATACACCACTCTCGCAAATTCGGTAAAAGATCCGGTAAGTATGTTTACCGCAATCGAGCCTACGGGTGCATTCGGAAAAGTTACTTTAAAAACCCTTTAAGGAGAAAAAGAATGTTTCCTTACGACAAAATAGAATTAAAGTGCAAATACGGCGAGTATGATATGACGCGGAAAGCGGCATATACTCTGACAAATTCAGAAGAACTTGTTGAGCCATGGTACTACATTTATCAGAACAGGAAGATACTTTTGTACGTTGACCAGAACGGTCCGGTGAAAATTCAGTATCAGCCGCCGTCGGGCATTCTTGTTGCCAAAAGGGAGCTTGGAGAAAAGCAGAGCAAACTTCAGAGCTGGATATGCTCTGAGGATATAAACGGCGGTATTCCGTTTTCAAATTTTAATTCTCCGACTCTGGATATAACGAAAACACCTCCCAAGTATACGGTTAATTGGAATCCCACCTTTGCAACCTACACCGTCAGTTATCCCGAGGCGGATGTGGTAACCACGGTCTTCGTTCCTTACGACAAGGCAACCGTGTGTCTTAAAACCACAATATTCAATAAATTGGATAAGGAAATCTGCGTTACGGTAACGCCTTCTGTATATCCATATGTAAACAAGCCTCAGATGGTTGCGTGGGATCTTCCCGAATGGTATCTTTCGGCAAAATCTCATTCCAACGGCTGTGCTGTCAGCCTTTGCGGAAAAATGAGCGATCCCGATATGAAAAAGGAAAATGAACGCTCTGTTACCTATAACGTTGACTGTGAAGAAGACGGTGAGTTTGAGATTTGCATGAGTAATTATACAGGCAGCGGCTCCTTCTTTTCTCCGCGTACCGTCATAGACGATACCTCACTTACCTATAAGATGACCGAGGCTGAAAGTGCCGCAGGATTCGGCGGATACCCCGTCGTCTTTGCCGCAAAGTATAAGGCAAAAATTGCACCGGGTGCTGAGAAAACCTATACTCAGGTTTTGACTGTTCAGCAGGCAACCTCTTACAGCAAAGAGGAAAACGAGTTTGAACAGATATATTTTTCAAAAGAGGGATATGAAAGCCGTATAAGAGAAACAGACGCCTTTTATGAAGATCTCTTCACCAAACGCAGCGTAAAGACAGAAAATCCATTATACGATAACTTTATAAATAATTTTGCTCCCCTGGAAATGTATTGGGTCGGTTCTCTTGACCGCGGTTGGCCGTCATCGATGAGGGGATCGAGAGATGCAAGCCAGGATTTCTGCGGAATGCTTCCGCTTTATCCCGAGTGGGCAAGATCGGTTATTCTAGAGTTGTTTTTACATCAGAGGAGCGATGGGTGGATGCCGAGGCAGGTTAGTACTATATCAAGAGAAGCGCCGCACGACATGCGTGATTTTTCTGATGGCGGAGCATTTCTTCTTGAGCTTGTAAACGAGTATCTTACCTTCACGCGCGATATTTCTATTCTCGAAGAACGGGTTATGTGGCTCGATTCGGATAATGAAAGCAGCGTTCTTGAGCATATATTCACTACCGTCGGTTACTACCTAGCAGAAAAAAATATAGGCGAGCACGGATTGTGCAAGGTATGGTACGGAGACTGGTGGGACGTTATGGACAAGATCGGCACAGAGGGCAGAGGCGAGTCAGTAACCGTAACGGCTCAGACCGTTCTCAACCTTGAGAACCTTGCTAAAATGCTTCGCTTTATTGCCGCAGCTGACGGTAGATACAAAATTTATCTTCCCAGAGCAGAGGAATTTCTCGCAAGGAGAGAAGCGTTTATTGAGGCAATGCGCAAACATGCCTATAATGAAAAGGGATTCTTTAACGGTTACTTTAACGATAACGGAAAGTGGATCCTTTCCGACCTTGATCCTGACGGCAGAGAAAGACTGTATATAGTCAGCAATGCATGGGCTATCATCAGCGGCTGCGCTGATAAGGAAATGACGGCATCCGTGTTAAAAAATATCGAGCAAAAGAGCAAATGCCGAGTAGGATATGCAACGGCAAGCACACCTTTTTACGATTATATTGACAAAGCAGGAAGAATGGGCAGGGGAGGTTCAAAATACGTTGGTGTTTATAATCACGCAGAGAGCTTCTTGATCCGCGCGGCAGCGCTTGCCAAAAGAGCTGATCTTGCTTATGACGTTTCAAGATACGTCCTTCCGTTTGAAGAAGAGTATGCTCCGGTGGAAATGACCTGTTCCGCACCGTTTGCGATTGCAAATAAGTACAGCAACGTTGACAGCAGTCTTCGCCGTGTGCAGCTCCAGTATCTTTCCGGTACTGTGGCGTATATCCTGCGGAATACTTACAATTTCTTTTTTGGAATTACTTATGACTACTACGGTTTGAGAATAAAGCCGTCATTGCCTCGGGAGTACGGAAATTGCTCTGTTGATTTTACATACCTCGGAAAAGCATTCCATATTGATTTTGTTCCTTCGGAAGAGAAGTCAATTACTTTCGCGGGTAAAGAGAGCGTTGGCACAGAGATATTTATACCAGATTCCGAAATGGATTGTGAGAACAAAATACTTGTAAAGTATTGATGGTATAAAAGGCAGCTTTTGCACGGATGATTTGCAAAGATCGGTCTGAAATAAAAAAGAAGGACTTCCGTGAGGGAAATCCTTCTTTTTTTGGTCGAAGCGGCGGGTAAGCGAGGCAGAAACAGTTGATAACTGTTTACGACGACGCGCCCGAAGAAAATAACGAGCATGCAGAGCCGCAGACTTGCGAAGGCGATGGCATACGACTATATTTTCGAGCCGTCGGAGAACCGTAGGTTCGAGTCCTGCAAAATAAAAACAAGGCTATCTTAGACAGATAACCTTACCTTTATGGTCGAATGTGGCAGGCAACGGAGCAGAGCTCCTTATGCGAAAAAATGCTATCGCATTTGTTTCGGACTAAGCGCTAAAGCGCAGTCTCCTCGCTTGAGATCAATAAAAAAGGATAAACCACAAGGGCTTATCCTTTTTTATTGGTCGAAGTGGCGGGACTCGAACTCGCGGCCTCCAGTACCCGAACAAATACGCCATCGTTTTTGACTACTTTTGTTGACGTTTTGGAGCTTTTTAGTCCGAAAACGGTGCTTTCCGATGCTCCCCGTCGCACTGTTTCCACGTAGTCCGAAGCCGTAGATGGTCAAAGGTGTGGTCAGAGCCGATTTTTTCGAGAACTCGCGCGCCTAACCGACAAAGCAGTTCATCGTTCTTTCTGCCAATAGTATAGCATACATTCGAAACGATTACAAGACCCCTGCTCAAAATGCAGAATTTGAGGTGCAGTAGTCAAAGAAAACGCCCAGCGAAAAAGTTGAAATTGTTTCAAAAAATGTCTGGACTTTCTCCTCCTTCTGTGGTATTGTTGTGTGCTAACAGGAGGTAAAAACAATATGAATATTATTAACGAGCTATGGTACGGCAACATATCCCCCTTCGAGCAATGTACTCGTGGCGATAAACGGCTGAAGGAGTTACTGAAGCTGGTCGCCCGGAACCGTGAGGAACTGGACGGCACGCTCACCGATAAGCAGAAAGAAATACTGGAGAAATTCGAGGACTGCATGAACGAGATGCACAGCATCACAGAGCGCGATGCCTTCTCCTACGGCTTCCGACTCGGAGTGCAGTTGATGGCTGAATCCTTCCTTCTGCCAATG
>JAZNZE010000027.1:0-8478 GCA_045594785.1 Eubacteriales bacterium | reverse complement strand
TCTATGCAGACAAAGCTTGACCTTGCAGGCGTTACCGCTGAGGAGCTTAAGAACGTAATAATCGCGTACGAGCCCGTTTGGGCAATCGGAACCGGACTTACCGCAACTCCCGAGCAGGCTGACGAGACCTGCGGAGTTATCCGTAAGACCGTTGCTTCTCTCTACGGTGAAGCAGCAGCTGAAGAAATCACTATTCAGTACGGCGGTTCTATGAATGACGGAAACGCTGCTGAGCTTCTTTCCAAGGCAAACGTTGACGGCGGACTTATAGGCGGCGCATCGCTTAAGACCGACAAGTTTACAGCTATCGTTAAGGCAGCTAACTAATTAAAGCAAAACTGAAAGCCCGATTTTCAATTGAATCGGGCTTTTTTTAAACTGGATAACGGTATTAGTTAAAAACGCAAAATTCTTATAAACGGATTATTTATCTTAACGTATAATTAATTAAAGTTAATTACAAGTACGGAGAAAAAAGTGAAAAAATTACTGTTTATTATTTTTCAGTCAATTGTTTTTTCTATGATTTTGTCAGCATGCTCGTTTATTCCAACGGGAAATAACGCTGCTTGTATGACCTGCGTAGATATTAATAAAGATACAAAATGTGACAGATGCGGAAAATACGTTGCTCCCAAAGCTCCGGAGCATACCGAGTGTATTGATTCCGATGAAAACGGAAAGTGTGACGAATGCGGAAAAGCCGTTGAGCCTCAAAAGCCACCGCACACCGAATGCACCGATGCAGACGAAAACGGAAGCTGTGACGAATGCGGAAAAGCCGTTGAGCCTCAAAATCCGCCGCACACCGAATGCACCGATGCAGATGAAAACGGAAGCTGTGACCTGTGCGATAAACCGCTTTTTGATACCGAAGGACTTTCACTTATAGAGAACGGTGAAATCAAGTTTTCTCTCGTTACGTCTGATCAGCTTAGCGGAAACGTTCATATGAAGCTTGACAGCTTGGCAGATAAGCTTGACGGTCTCGGCTACACTCTCAGTAAATACGGCGATAGCAAGGATAACGTTACCGATGGCGTAGAGGTCCTTATCGGCACGGTGCTCAGCAGAGGTGAAAAATATGCCGTTGACGGCTGGGATTACGGCTACAATGGCTATACGGTAAAAACTATTGACGATAAAGTAATAATAGCAGCAGGAAATGAAAGCGCATTGCTCGATGCAATAGAATATTTTACAGAGGACGTTCTCGGCATTACCGATGATACTGAAGAGCTCACCGATTTAACCTTTCTCAAAAGCAAGGAAATTGAGTATTTTCACGAATACAAGGTAACCTCCGTGAGCATTGGCGGCAGAGATATTGACGGTTACGTAGTAGCCTTGGATTTTAAAGATACCGTAGCTCTTTCTCTTGCAAAAAGCATAAGAGAAATAATCTTTAAATACTCGGGATATAATCTTAGACTGGAAAGCAAAGAAAACGCATCGGATAAGTATATATCCCTGCTTCACAGAGAAAGAAGCGGCGGAGACGGCTTTTTTGTAAACATAAATAGTCAAAATCTCGAAATTATCTCTGAATACAGCTGTGAAACGCTTGAAAAAGGAATAGCTTATTTTTCAAGGCTTGCACTTGCATCGGGGGATTATTCGTTTGCCGAATATACTGCTAATACCCGTGATATAACGTACGAGGAATACGGTGCGGTAGGTGACGGTGATACTGACGATTATAAAGCAATAATTGAAACTCACGTTCATGCAAATAAATGCGGTCATAGGGTAGTGGCAGATGATAATGCAGAGTATTATATCGGTGCGATAAATAAAACCATAAACGTGATGACTGACGTAAAATGGGGAAAGGCGACTTTTATTTTTGACGACAGAGATATAATACCGGGTTCGGAAGAATCAAAGGTTAATATCTTTTATTTTTCAGCCGAAAACGTTCCCGTAACAACCTTTACACCCGATAACTGCGAGCTTATAAGGGAAATAAATTCAAACGGTGGAATTGATGCCGAAAGAATAAAAAAGCTTGACCTCGGACTCGGTTATGCAGCAATGCTTGAGGTTTATAATTCCAACCATAAGGTTTATATACGTACTCATCTCGTAAACGAAGGAAACGACCAAAGAGAGCTTATCATTATAGACGCTGATGGAAATATAGACCCGACAACTCCTTTTTTGCTTGATTACGATGAGGTTACAAAAATCGTTGCCCGTCCAATCGAAATAAAACCGCTTACTATAGACGGCGGAAGATTTATAACCCGCGCGCCGAGCCTTGATAAAAACTGTGAGTCTTATATGTCAAGAGGGATAGTTATCTCCCGAGCCAATACAACGGTTAAAAATCTCGTTCATGAGATATGGGACGAAGGCGAGTTTGGCTGTCCATACGGAGGATTTTTAAGTATTCGCAGAAGCGTAAACGTTACGGTAGAGAACTCCGCGTTTATGTCACATAAAACCTATTCCTTAATCAATTCAAACGGTGTCTTTACCAATATGGGCACGTACGATATAACGTTGGAAGGAAGCAACAACGTTCTCTTTAAAAATTGCACCCAGTCGAATTTCTTTGAGGTCGAGGGTGAGATTCCGTATTTTGCGCCTGAGAGGTGGGGCATTATGGGCTCTAACTATTCAAAAAATATCCGTTACGAAAATTGCCGTCTTTCAAGGCTTGACGCGCACTGCGGAGTATATAACGCAAGTCTTAAAAATTGCGAGGTCGTATATATCTCGGTTGTCGGCGGAGGAACTCTGACCGTTGAAGATACTGTTATCTATAACGATTCTGCAATTGCGCTTCGCGGCGATTACGGCTCTTCGTGGAAGGGTGATATAGTAATAAAAAACTCTGAGCTTCATAATATCGGCACACCCTGCTTCTTTGAGGCACGCTGGGTTAATCACTATTACGGATATCAGACCTATTTGCCTAAAAATCTTATTATTGATAATTTTGAGATATACAGAGGAAAGAGCATAAGCTTCTTTTCCGATGCCTTCATTAACGCAGGCGATATAGGCAAGGAAATCTATGAGGGAGAGAAAAACGAAAATCCTATGATATCAATGGGGCGTGTAATAATAAAAAACAATAAACAGAATGCAGAATTTATATTACCGCGTACCGAATTTTTTAAGGATACCGAGCTTATATACAATTAATTTGAATTTTTACAGCAAAATTCTTATAGACTTTCTTAGCGCACGTATGTATAATGAAGAAAAAAGCTAAGGTAGGGATATGATATGCTTATAACCGAAAGAGAAAAGCTGGAGCACTTTTATGCTTCTCACCGTATGTGGCAAGGCGTTCCCGGAATAGAGAGAACGCGTGGCGGCAGAACGTTTATAACTCTTTATTCAGGAGGCGTGAGCGAGCAGGCAGGAAATTTTGCCATTGTGCTGAAAAGTGATAATGACAGAGATTTCGGCGAGCCGATTGCCGCCGCTTTCAAGGAAGGCTCTTTTCGTTGCTTTGACTCTACTTTATGGATTGACCCTCTTGGCAGACTCTGGTTTATATGGAATGTTGCTCCCGGCGAAGAATGCTTTGGTGCTATATGTGAGAATCCCGATGCCGATGAGCTTAAATGGAGCAAGGAGTTTTATATAGGCAGAGGAGTTATGCTCAATAAGCCTACCGTGCTTTCAAGCGGTGAATGGCTTTTTCCGATTGCGCTCTGGAACTTTACAATACGCCCATGGGATCGCATGCAGTATATTAGGGTAGGTGAAGCTCCGCGTTCAAACGTATATAAGACTGTTGATAACGGAAAAACGTTTACGCTTCTCGGCGGAGCGGAAGTAAAGGGAACAAACTTTGACGAGCACAGTATAGTCGAGCTTGACGGCGGTAGGCTTATGATGGCAGTCCGAACAGATTACGGCACAGGCATTTCCTATTCCTACGACAGAGGAAAAAACTGGAGCAGGGGAGAGCGCAGCAGCTTTGGTTCTTGTGTGTCGAGAATACACATAAGAAGGCTTAAATCGGGTAGAATACTCAGAATAAGTCACGATAGTCCCGGCAGAACCAACCTTACCGCCTTTCTTTCCGAGGATAATGGCAAGACCTATCCCTATAAGCTACTTCTTGACGACAGAAAAAACGTATCCTATCCCGATGCAACCGAAGCGAGTGACGGATATATCTATATCGTCTATGACCGCGAGCGCGGAAATAATATGGGCAGTCTTGAAAATTCCTATGCCTGTGCAAGAGAAATTCTTACGGCAAAGATTACCGAAGAGGATATACTTTTATCAGGGATTAAGAGTGAGGGATTTCTCAGAAACGTTGTATCAAAGCTGGATAAACTTGCCGAGGGGGATGAAAATCCATACGCTTCTTACCGTGGCAATATAAGAGATGTTGCAGAATACTGCCTAAAAGCAGAAGGAGACGTTATAAGCAAGGTGTTTGAATTTCACCACCCGATAAACTGTGAATCATATCGTAACGGTGACGGAAAAAAGCTTGACGAGCTTATTACAAGGTTTAAGGAAAGCGGCAGCTGCGATATTGAATTGCTTGTTAAAATAATTACAGTACTTCGTTCCCGTCCAAAAGAAAATCAGGATTTTAACCCGCTGATAGAATCTATAAAGGCGTATGTCGAAGAGCATTATGCCGAAGACTTTTCGGTTTTAGATATAGCCGATAGCTTAAATACCAGTGTATACTATATGGTTCATCTTTTTAAGGACAGAACGGCAACGACAATAATTGAATACCGCACGGAGCGAAGGCTGATGGAAGCAAAATGTCTGCTTGTAAATACGGATAAAACCATAAGCGAAATTGCCCATTCCTGCGGTTTTGGCGCTTCTTCGTATTTCACAGAAATTTTCGTTCGTTCGGAGAAAATAACACCCACCGAATATAGAAAATATCACAAAAAGTAAACAAAAGACAACAAAAACGGCTCAGATTTAATTCTGAGCCGTTTTGTCAATCAATCGGTTATCTTAAGCTTGTGTTCTTCTAAAATTTTTAAAACTGAAAATCAGTGTTATTCTGCGGAAACCACGGGGATATATATTACGAATGCTGCCGCAGCTTCTTCAAGTGTGATACCTGACTTCTTTATATTGAAGCCTCTGTAGTTGAAGTCTCCCCACCAGGTGCTGTCAATTATCACGTGAGTAGACATTACTTCTTTAGGTTCATCAATCTTTTCTGTGAGCATATTGTAGGTTGCCTCACCGATGGTTATGCCGTCAGCCTTGAACGTTGCGGTATAAGTGGTAACCTCGGGGTTTTCGGGATCGTATTTCGCAATGAGATATTCTCTGTAGGTAGAAGCTGCTGAACCGAATTCATACATGGCTTTTGCAAGAGAGATATCCATTTCTTTTGCCGTTATATGTGAAATGTAGATCAATAAAGAGTATGTCATATTTTAATCTATAAAATAATGCGAATTGCATGCAAATCGTTTTGCTTTATTTTGTATAGAATAAACATTTAGTATGCTTTTCGGCTATAGCATAAAAACGCGTAAAGAAAATAAAATTTTTATTGAAGAATACGGACTGTTGAAAATACTTTTAAAAAGTTAGAAAAGGAAGTTGACAATTGTAAATTAAAATGTTATTATTACTTGTAACAAAAATAAAAGGCAGGAAAAAATATGTTTGATTTTATTCCAACCGAATATTTTCTCTTAGCTTTTGGATTTATCTTACTGATAAAGGGCGGAGATTGGTTTGTTGATGCGGCATCCTCTATAGCAAAGAGATTTAAGCTTCCGGAGCTTCTTATAGGCGCAACGGTAGTATCAATCGGAACAACGCTTCCCGAGGTGATGACCTCTGCAATGGGCGCGGTAAGCGGCTCAGGAGAGATAGCCTACGGAAATGCAATAGGCTCTATTATCTGTAACACCGCGCTTATCGCAGCAATTACTATTGCAATAAAGCCCGGAAAGACGGATAAGAAAACACTTATTTTCCCCGTATCATTCTTTTTTGCAGTTGCTGTTTTTTATTCGCTTAACGCATATATCGGCGGCAGCTTTGCGCGTTGGTCGGGAATAGTTCTCGTTCTGCTTTTCGTGGCATATATGATTATCAACGTAATAAATATGAAGAAAAATCCCGATGAAGAAGCAATCGAAGCTGTCACAGACTGTGAAATAGCAGAGGAAAAGGAAACCGGCTTTGGTCTTGTTAAGGATATCCTCATTCTGATAACGGGTGCAGCGGTTATCGCTGTTGGCGCATATCTTCTCGTTGAGAGCGCAACCTCTATAGCAGAGCAGCTCGGAGTTCCCGAATCGGTAATCGGACTTACCGTAGTTGCAATCGGAACGTCACTTCCTGAGCTTGTAACGGCTATTACCTCTCTTGTCAAGGGACACGGAGCGCTTTCCTTAGGAAATATTATAGGTGCGAACGTCTTTAATCTCGTTCTTGTATCCGGCGTTGCAATATCAATCAGTCCGTTTCCTGTACCCGAGAATTCGATGCTCTTCGGTCAGAACGCATCGTTTATTCTTGATATTCCCGTAATGCTTGCGGTTATGGCTATTATGACGCTTCCTGCAATTTTCAAGGGGAAGCTTTCTCGCTGGCAGGGAATAACTCTTCTCGGCATATACGCTGCGTTTATGGTAATGCAGTTTGTGTTTGTCAGAGCAGTTTAGTCACTTATAGATAATTAGCGCTCTGTGTTCATACAATGCGGCAGCTTTTCTTCCGCTTGCAGATGTGAATATCTATGTATAAAACGCTCAATGAAAAATGCGATTCCGTGCGGAATCGCATTTTTATATTATGCCACAAATAGATTTATGACCGTCTCTTGCTAAGCAGCCAGTCGATTAATTCCTCGTTATAAGCATTCTCCCAAACACCGTGCCCGACACCGTCTATTCTTGAATATCTTATGTCCTTGCCAAGCTCCTTTAGCTTTTTCACCATCTCGTCCGATTGCATAGGAGATACTACGCTGTCGTCTGCTCCGTGAAACGCCCATATGGGCATATCAAGCACGCCCGCATTCCAAGCCATACCGCCGCCGCAAACGGGTGCAATGGCGGCAAAAAGGTCGGGGCGCGCCATAGCCGTAAACCATGTGCCGTACCCGCCCATACTAAGCCCTGTAAGGTAAACTCTCTTTCTGTCGGCTTTAAATTTCTCTATAACCCGTTCTACAAACGTAACAATCGACTCAACGCGAGCAGCCCAAAAACTATTGCTTGGGCATTGGGGCATAACAAAAAGACAATTAAAGTTTGCATCTTTAAGGGTTTTTGCAAATCCGTGAACGTCAACGAGCGAAAGCTCCTTGCCACCGTCACCGCGCTCGCCCGCGCCGTGAAGTTGTATTATAATAGGTAAATTCTCGCTCATTTTCTCCGGTGAATACATAACGAACGGAAAAGGCAAATCCTTCTCTCTATACTCACTCCTTTTCATTTTTTCCTCCAAAACTAAATTTTTAAAACCGTCTGTAAAGTGATTTTAAATTTCTGTAACTATTATACTACCATTATATTTATATTTCAAGAGAAAAACAAAAAAGGATGCCGAAGCATCCTTTTTATTACCGACTTGCCGGAATCGGCAAATCAATTAGAAATTAGTCCTTGAGTGCTGCTCTGAGATGCGCGCCCTTAAGTATAGTTTATGTTAACTGAGTTTAGGCGCGCTTACATTCTCGCAAAACGGAGCCTTAGTCCGTTTTGTCGTTGGCACGATGCCGAGAATGTGTTTTGGCTTAGTCCTTGAGGGCAGCCTGTGCAGCCGCAAGTCTTGCGATCGGAACTCTGAAGGGCGAGCAAGAAACGTAGTCAAGGCCGATCTGGTGGCAGAACTCAACAGATGTGGGGTCACCACCGTGCTCACCGCAGATACCTACGTGCAGGTTCTTGTTAACGGGTCTGCCGAGGGTTACTGCCATGTTCATAAGCTTACCAACACCGGTGGTGTCGAGCTTAGCAAAGGGATCGTTCTCGAATATCTTAGCATCGTAGTAAGCGCCGAGGAACTTACCTGCGTCATCTCTGGAGAAGCCGTAGGTCATCTGAGTAAGGTCGTTAGTACCGAAGCAGAAGAAGTCTGCATTAGCAGCGATCTCGTCCGCAGTGAGACAAGCTCTGGGAATCTCGATCATAGTACCAACCTCATACTTGAGGCAGACACCTGCTGCAGCGATTTCTGCGTCAGCGGTCTCAACGACAACCTTCTTAACGTACTTCAGCTCCTTAACGTCGCCAACGAGAGGAATCATGATCTCGGGAACAACGTTCCAATCTGCGTGAGCCTTCTTAACGTTGATAGCCGCACGGATAACTGCCTTTGTCTGCATTGCTGCGATTTCGGGATAAGTTACTGCGAGACGGCATCCACGGTGACCCATCATGGGGTTGAACTCATGGAGAGAAGAGATGATAGCCTTGATATCCTCAACGCTCTTGCCCTGTGCCTTTGCGAGGAGAGCGATATCTTCCTCTGTTGTAGGAACGAACTCATGGAGCGGGG
>JAZNZE010000026.1:0-37789 GCA_045594785.1 Eubacteriales bacterium | reverse complement strand
AATAGATATGAAAAAAAATAAAATTGTTTTTATATGTATTTTAACACTTCTCGCGGTTTTTATAAATTCTTACACTATAACCGCATATGAAAAAGAATATAACTGGTACTGTATACGAAGCGGAAATAATCAACCTCCGATAACCAAAGAAGAGGTTTTAATAAATAAATATGGCGGTATTTCAATAGACAGAAGCGTAAATGACAGATCAGATAAAAAAATTCTTTATATAACCTTTGATGCCGGTTACGAAAACGGAAATATCGAGCGTATTTTGAATACGTTAAGGGAAGAAAAGGTTACTGCAGCATTTTTCCTTCTTGACAATATAATATTAAATAATACTGATTTGGTTACCAGAATGGCTGATGAAAATCATTTAGTATGTAATCATACGAAAAACCATAAAAATCTTTGCAGCGAAAGCTATGAAAGCATCAAAAACGATATTGGTGCGCTTGAACAAATCTATAAAGATGCTACCGGCAGAGAAATGGCAAAATATTTTAGATTTCCCAAAGGATGCTATAGTGAATCTGCCTTGAAAATAGTTGAAAGCCTTGGGTATAGAACTGTGTTTTGGAGCTTTGCGTACGATGATTGGGATAATAACCGTCAGCCTGATAAGGAGAAAGCTATAAGCAAAATACTATCCAATACTCACAACGGCGCCATATTCCTTTTCCATCCAACATCAGAGGTTAACGCAGATATAATGCCTACGCTTATAAAAGAGTGGAAACGTATGGGATATGAGTTCGGAAGTTTAAACGAGATTATATAATAAAAAGCAGGATTCTGTTAAAAATCCTGCTTTTTTATTTTAAGTGCTAATATTATTTTTCTTTTTAATTTCTTCAAGACGCTCTCTTTCCGTGACGTCATCTCTCATTATAATTTCGTCATCCTCAGGCTCGTATCTACGCTCTTCAGGATGCTCGGCAAGGTAAGGATCTATCATTATTTCCTTTATCTTGAAGTAAGATGCATATACCTTCATGAAAGCCATCGTAGAGAAGAGAATAGCCAACGGTGCGGCAACAGCAAGCGGAACCAGAATACCTCCAAGACCAAACAAGAAAAGTATTACGATGAAAACGCAAAGAATTATTCCAATAAAGGCAAGTATATTGCGCTTGAATCCTAAAAGCGAAAATATTAGAGAATTCTTAAGTATCTTAAATACGCTCAGCTTAAACGTTACCATTTGTACGTAAATATAATAGCGCATTGTAAAATATACGTAGAAAAGAACTATATAGCACCAGAATAGCATTGATGCGAAAAACTTATCCGTGCTCATAAACATCGTATAGATGTTAAAAAGCAGTAAAGCGTTAAGCACTATATCGAAGATTCCAAATGGGAGCGACTGCTTTATATTTCGCTTAAAAGCGTACCAGAAATCAGTCCATACAAATACCGGTTCGCCGGATACAAGATTTCTGATTATGTAAGCAGTTGAAGCATTTACAGGACCGAACGTAAATATTGCAAGTGCCCCCACGGCATATAAAACATACGTAATAGCAGTTGGTGAAGTTGTTTGGTTTTGAAGGCCCTCAATAGCAAAAAGACTAAGTTTATAAGGCGTATAGCCGCCATCTGCTGCAATCATTCCGTTGATATTTTGGAAAATATCCGAAAGCGGAAGAAAAATTTCGTTCTTCGAAACACCTGATAATGCCGCAATCAGAAAAATAACAGGAAAATTTCCGAGCACGAAGAATATATTGACAGATATTAGCTTGCTGAAGCTATTTTTATATGAAATAAAAAAACGTTTAAAACCCGGTTCAAGCTGAGCTTGGTTTTTGCTTATTCCTTTTCCTTCTTTTTGGAGATTGAATAGCTTGAATTTTTTTCTTTTCTTTTCCAAGACGTTACTCCTTTTAAATGTATACTATCATTCTAACACAAATTTTGTGTAAATACAAGAAAAAAACGCAAATTTTATAGATTATTAAAAAACTATTGAAAAGACGCTGCTTTTTTGCTATAATTTCCTTATTAAAATTTGCGGTGGCTGATATGAAAAAAGACGATTTTAAGATTTTCAAAAATATACCGTTGCTCAAAACCGAAAGGCTGGAGCTCAGAAAAATTCAAATTAAAGATTTGCGTGACGTATACGAATATACCTCAGATCCCTCTGTTTCAAAATATCTTATGTGGCATCCCCACAAGAACTGCGAGTATACAAAAGCCTATTTACGTTATATATCCAAGCTATATAGAAAAGGGAAGTTTTACGATTGGGCAATAACTCTCGATGGCAAAATGATAGGAACGGTAGGCTTTACGTCTATTAACATAAATAATAATTACGGGGAAATCGGATATGTGCTTGGCAGCGCTTTTTGGGGAAAGGGGATTGCAACCGAAGCTGTATCCGAGATTATAAGGTTTGGATTTCACGTTTTGGCGCTGAATAGAATAGAGGCAGTTTTTCTTCCGGAAAATGAGCGCAGCAAGAGAGTGCTTATTAAATGCGGTCTAAAGTCCGAGGGGATCAGAAGGGCTGCTCTAATGGTAAAGGGCGAATACAGAGACGTTGAAGTTTTTTCTATTATAAAAGAAGAGTACGTAAAAGGAATAAATAATAAATAAAAACAATATATTGAAGCATAAAGGTAATTAGGAGGAAGATATGAAAAAACTACTTGCATTTATGCTTCTTTTTGCATTCATTTTTGGTAGTAACATAATTGTTTTTGCAAAAAATCAAGAAAATAACCAGGCAGAAGTATATAAAATTGCTCCTGCCACAATCGATGTCTCATCGCGTTCTGCGGTGCTCATGGAAGCTGAAAGCGGAGAAATTATATATTCAAAAAATGAAAATGAGGCATTGTCTCCCGCCTCTGTTACAAAAATTATGACCCTTTTGCTTGTGATGGAGGCTGTAGACGAGGAGAGAATATCTCTTGACGCATTTGTTCCAATTTCGGCATATGCTGCTTCAATGGGCGGAAGTCAGGTTTTTCTTAAAGAAGGCGAAAGCATGACTGTCAGGGATCTTATAAAATGCACCGTAATTGCCAGCGCTAACGATGCAGCAGTTGCTCTCAGTGAATATATTTACGGCAGCGAAAGCTCTTTCGTTAAGGCTATGAATGACAGAGCAAAAGCGCTCGGAATGAAAAACACTAACTTTGAAAACACTACGGGTCTTGACGATACCGCAGAAAATCACGTTACGTCATCTATGGATATTGCTATTATGTCAAGAGAGCTGCTTAAGCATCCGTTAATTTTTGAATATAGCTCGCTTTGGCAAGACAGCATAAGAGACGGTGAATTTATACTTACAAACACTAATCGCCTTGTAAGATATTACGATGGGTGTACCGGACTGAAAACAGGTTCTACCGATAAAGCCGGATATTGCATCAGCGCAACTGCAGAGAGAGACGGTATGAAGCTTATCGCAGTAGTTATGGGGGCGGAAACGCGCGATGAACGCAATTCTATTGCAAGGTCACTTCTTGATTTCGGTTTTTCGAATTACGCCCTGCATTCCGAAGAAGAGAATATCGTTGATAGCTTGGACATATATGGCGGAAATCAAGAAGAGATTAAAATTTATTGCGGAGAAGTACAGAAGCTTATAAATAAAAACCATAAAAACAAGGTTGAGAAAATTTATGAAATACCCGAAAGCTTACAAGCTCCTGTTCGAAATGGAGACGTTGTTGGAAAGGTAAAATATTTTGTTGATGGAAAGCTGTTGTGCGAAGAAAACCTATATGTAAAATCTGACGTACCTAAACTTAGTGTAGCCGATATATTCAGAGGGTTGCTTCAAACGGTAATTTCGGGAAAATTCAGCAAATAAAAACATCTTTTTCTATTGAAAAAAATGATGGTATGTGTTAAAATATATACGAAAAAACAGTAGGGAGAAAAAACTAATGTCGCTTAATATTAATAAGAATTACGTTAAGAAATTTATCAGTACAAAAAACGAAGAAGATATGCGCTTGCGTGCAAATTCCGCATTGGATACGGTTATTGCGGGCAACGGTGAAGGTAACGACTTTCTTGGCTGGGTAAACCTTCCTGAGAATTATGATAGGGAAGAATTTGCGAGAATAAAAGTTGCTGCAGAAAAAATTAAAAAATCCTGTGACGCTTTGGTAGTTATAGGAATCGGTGGCTCATACCTTGGCGCAAGAGCTGCTATTGAATTTATTAAAAGTCCAATGTATAATTCACTTAAGAAAGATACACCCGAAATTTATTTTGCCGGTAATAATATCTCTACTACTGCTATGTGCGAGCTTTTGTCTATTCTCGAAGGAAAGGACATCTGTGTAAACGTGATTTCAAAATCAGGTACTACAACAGAGCCTGCGATAGCGTTTAGGGTTTTTAAATCTCTTCTTATAAATAAATACGGCGTAGATGGCGCGAAAGACAGAATTTTCGTTACAACCGACAAAGAGAAGGGAACTCTTAAGCATTTTTCGGACGAAGCAGGCTTTGAAACCTTTGTTGTTCCTGATGACGTAGGCGGCAGATATTCTGTACTCACAGCGGTTGGACTTTTACCTATTGCGGTTGCGGGAATTGATATTGATAAAATGATGCAGGGAGCATCTGATGCTAAAACAGAGCTTTCTGTAAAAAGTGAAAATAATATGGCTCTCGAATATGCCGTTCTCAGAAACTCTCTTCTTGCTGATGGCAAAAATACCGAAATTCTGGTTGGTTATGAGCCCTATATGCTTATGATAAGCGAGTGGTGGAAGCAGCTTTACGGTGAAAGCGAAGGAAAGGATAAGAAGGGAATATTTCCTGCATCAGTAACCTTCTCAACAGACCTTCATTCGCTCGGTCAGTATATTCAGGACGGTCAGAGAAATCTTTTTGAGACTGTTGTTAGTGTTGCTGACTGCGGTAGTGTATTTGAAATTCCGGCAGATAAGGACAACGTGGACGGTCTTAATTTCCTTTCCGGAAAGACGCTTGATTTTGTAAATAAAAAGGCAATGCAGGCTACGTTAATCGCACACAATGACGGCGGAGTACCTAATATTCTTATAGAGATTCCTGATAGAAGCGCGTACACTTTCGGATATCTTGTGTATTTCTTTGAAATAGCTTGTGCTATCTCAGGCTATATGCTAAAGGTAAACCCCTTTAATCAGCCGGGAGTGGAAGCTTATAAGAAAAATATGTTTGCCCTTCTCGGCAAACCGGGGTATGAGGATATGAAGGAAATACTTGAAAAAAGAATTTCTGAATAAAATTTAAAAAAAAGATAAATTTTTAATAAAATCCGATAAAAAAACTATTGCAATTTGAGTTTATTTAGTGTAAAATATAAGTGTAAGATATCTTTAGGTATTTTATTACTAAAAGCAGGAGGATCTTAATATGATCAAATTATTTATTGGTGGCAAGGGTTCGGGAAAAACTAAGACTCTCATTGAGCTTGTTAATAATGCCACCGCAGCTTCCAAAGGTTCTGTAGTATGCATCGAAAAGGGTGATAAGCTCACTCACGATATTACATATAAGGCAAGACTTATTGATAGCGATGAATATGCTATTTGCACAGCAGAAGATCTGTACGGATTTATCGCGGGCGTTCTCGCTTCCAACAGCGATATTACCGATCTTTTTGTTGACTCCGGTCTTAAAATTTGCGGTGATGACGTTGTAGGATTTGAAAACGTTCTTAAAAAGCTTGAGAAGATTTCCGATAACGTTAACATCGTTATGACTGCTTCTATTGCTGTAGAAGATTGTCCTGCGGGAATCAAAGCATACGCTTAAATTTGAATTAAAAAAACGGGCTCACAAAGAGTCCGTTTTTTTGTTAACTGTTTTTTTGCTGTTGCATAGAATAATAGCAAGGTATAAGTATTCGCTTATGCTAATGTAAATGTAAAATTTGGAGAAGTTACAATGCAAGAAAACAGAAATACATCCTGCGGTCTTTCTCACGATACTCGCGGAACGGTATGTATAGACACAAAAAGAGTTCTCGATTGCTGTAGAGACAGAGATTGCTTCGAGGATGCACGTGTTTACCTTACCGACTGTGGTGAAGACATAATCAATAGCGCCAGCAACGTAAGAATACGCAAAGCAAAGCTGGTATGGGCATTCGTAGGTCTTGATACTATTCCTTTTAATTCCGGCTTCTACAGAGTAACTGTAAAATACTATATTAAGGTTGAAGGAGAAGGCTGTGTAGGAATAGGAAAAAGCCAGACCTTTGACGGTATCGCAGTTCTTGAAAAAGAAGTAATACTTTATGGCGGAGAAGGGAACGTTATATCCTTCTCTTCGGACCCTAGTAGTTCATATTGCGACATCGGAAATATTAATAACGTAAGCAATAATTCTCCGATAGCAATAGTGGAAACGGTAGAACCTATCGTTCTCGGCCAGAAAATTACCGATTGCCCCGTTAATCCTTGCTGTGACTGTGCGGAGATACCGAGCTGCGTATGTGGCTGCTTAGACGGAAATATCTGCACCTCAAACAACGGAAATAAGCTTTACGTTTCATTTGGACTCTTTTCGGTAATCAGAATAGTCCGTCCTGCACAGCTTCTTGTACAGGCAACCGATTACAGTGTTCCGGATAAGGAGTGCGCAGCTGCAACGAACGATGAAAATCCTTGCGCGCTTTTCAGAACTATGGCGTTTCCCGTCAATAGTTTCAAAGCCAGCGTAATTCCTACGGTCCAGGTAATTGGTAACAACAAGGGCGGTTGCGGTTGCAATAATAATTAGGCTGCATCGCTGTAAAAACGTAAAAAGAGGAAAATTTAAAGCTTTTCCACCTTAAATTTTCCTTAAATTGAAATTTTTGGCAGTGGGAACGCGTTTAACGCGTTCCCACTGTTTTTTGTAGTAGGTTCAATGCTAATTTCTTATGAATTTTGACGCATTATCTCATATGCGAACATGGTCGTTGCAGATGCAGCGGATAGAGATGCTTTGAAATCCCGTTTATATTCTATTTTTACCTTTATATCTGCGTAATTCATAAGAGCTGCAGATATTCCTCGTTTTTCTCCTCCAACAATCAGAAGCAAAGGATACTTTAAATCACACTTTCCTAGCACGTTATCTGTGTTTTCATCAGCACAAACTATGCTATAACCAAGATTTTTGAAGAATTCGGCAGCCTCCAGAGCGTCAGCCTTGAAAATAGGGAAGAGCTCAGATGCGCCGGCAGAGCTTCTTGCAACTACGCCTGCAGCGCTCATCCAGTTTCTTTCAGGAAGAATAATTCCGTCACAACCGGTTGCATAAAGAGAACGTAATGAATATCCAAAATTATATGGGTCCTCGATGCCTTCAATCATGCAGTAAAATCCGTTTGTTTTTATATCTGGATTTCTCGACAATGATGGGATAGTTCTGTTCGTTGTAAAGGCTATTATGCCTCCGTGAGTGTTTCCAAGTGTGTAGTTTTCGATTTCTTCAGAAGAAGATTCGAAAATTTCAAAGTTATACAATTTCGAAACTGCCTTTAAATAACCTACATTTTTTGCTATTTTTTTGATTTTATCTTTGTCGTATAGTATCTTGTTAATTTTTCTGTCGTTTGTATTGTTATCAGTTGCGGTTATAATTGCTCTTATTGAAGTCATACCTTCAAAAACTACAGAATCAATAAATTTTGTTTCTTCCTTAATCATTATTATCAATAGCCTTTCATATATTGTACAAAAGAAAAGTTTTTTTTGTGAGGGGATTATGATAAAAGTGCAAGTAAAAGAGCGCCCGGAAATTTTAGGAGAATACGTAATAGAAACGGGAGCTACGGTTCGTGCATGTGCTTTGCGTTTTGGGGTAAGTAAAAGCACAGTACATAAGGATTTATCTCAAAAATTGAAGTATATAAACGGCCGAATGTATCGAGAAGTAAAGGAAATACTTGAAAAAAACAAGTCCGAACGGCACATAAGAGGCGGAGAGGCAACCCGAAAAAAATATCTCCAAAAAAGAGTAGGGAAAAGTAAAAATTAATTCTAATACAGTCATACTAATTATATATTAAAGTCAAGTATTTTGCAATACAAATTTTAAAAGTGAATACTTCCCTGTAAATTTTTGAAATTCATTTCTGAAATTTATTGTTTAAATAAAAATTTAAATTAATGGTAATGGGTGCATTTATTCTTATAAAATATAAAATGCAATGCATCGTATACTTTTATTTCTAGGTAAATTATAGATATATAAAATTGTCGGCAAAAACGCACCTTGAATGGATTTATTGTGTTTTTTAGGGAAAAATGGCTTTAAAACGCATGAAAACCCCATTTTCTGTGCCCTAAATTATACAAAATTTTGATTTTGTATAATTGCAGATATGTACGAGAACTTCCCTATTTTATTTAAAACTTTTAATTTCTTTATAATTTGATATTGTAATTGTAGAAAAAATATGTTATAATGGATACAAATTAATTTTTGGAGGATTATTAAATATGAGAATGCGCGTACTTACCCACACCAACAAAGGTAAGCTTCTTGCGATTGCGGATGATGTTACTAAGCTTATTTCAGCTGATAAGGCAACGGATTCTATTCCCCCCGACTATAACTGTGACGGTGAAAGACTTGTAGTTCTTGTAATTAAGGCTAAGGCTTCTTACTCCGATGCGGTAAAGAGAGTTATTTGCAATCTAAACAGAGGAATTACTGCTAACGTAGCGTTTATTGTTGACGGTAACCCCGAAACTGTTAAGCCGCTTCTTGAGCTCACCAAGGATTGCAACGCTAACATTATGTCGGACAAGATTCTTTACATAACCGGTGGACTTCCCTTTAAATTTATAAAGAATGTTTCTGCTGAAGAAAAGGCTACTGTAAAGGCTTGGTGCGAAGACATACTTGCTAATCTTAAATAATAAAATACCCTGCCCTTTTGTTTGAGGGCAGGATTTTTTATAAACTAAAATTCGGGTTCATATCTTTGCTTGAATTTTTCCCAACAGATCTCGCGGACCTCTATATCTCTTATTCTAAGCTTTGTGCAGTATGCAGAAAAACCAACGTGACCGCCCGAGATAGGATTAGGGTCCATTACTTCAGATACCAAAACATCATCAACGACCATAAAACAATGACCGTTTACTGAGCCACAGACCATTCTTACCTCTGTGCCGGGGGTGTACTTAAAAAGTGAGGTTGCTGTATACAAACCGTTCCCCAAATTTCTCTCTATTCCCGCTTTGTTTTCCCACCAGCCGTTAAGTCCGCAAACGTAGGATTCTCCGAGATAATCGGTTTTGTCGTCCCAATGCGCTGCCCATACTGCGTTAAGGTCGCGTGTTGCAGGTAAAACTGTTGAGACTGTAAAGCAAAGCATTACATCTTTTTCATAAAATTCTTTTGTAAATAGAATTCCACCCTTATTGGTGTTCTCTTCTCCGATAATTGCACCGTCTGAGTAATACCAATTTCCCGATTTTACGTCAAAATATTCTGCCCAGTCTTCACCGGGTTTATAGGAAAACAAGACCGGTGATTTATCAAAAAGAACCTTTTTTCCGGCTAATTTTATATCGTTCATCTTATACCTCTGCTTTTTTTATGATTTTATACGAATGTACTATGTTGAGGTCTTCGTCCATATCAAGTCCGTGAGAACCGCAGCCTCCGTCTATTTCGTGGCAACCATGATCCATCGCAAATCCAAGAAGTGTGTTATGCCCTTTCCAAAGATTCTGTATCATTGAATCAAACATACCAAAAGTTCTTGCGTTTGCTCTGAGCTCTGATATTGCTTCCATGCTTTCCGGGCCGTATTTATGCATTATAGCATCGTAATTTCCGTTATAGACGGCGATAAAATCATATTTATCAGCTACGATAAGCTCGGCTGCCTTTGCATTAACCTCTTCCACAGTGTCATAAATGTAATAGTCCATATCTCTTTCAAGATAAATTTTAGACATACTATCCCCTGCCGTTGAAACGATTGCCGGCTTTTTTCCTGCTCTGATTAGTGCATCGTATATGGTATCTATTTTTATAACCGGCTTTACGTAAGCCTGAATACCGTGCACTTCCGGCTGCGCACCTGTGTACATAGTACCGAAGCATACGGGTGTAACGGAGGGCATAACGGTACAAAGAGGTACTTCTACTTCAATTCGCGGTTTCATTATATTGGTATAGTAGGCATATTTTTCATATATCCACTGTGCAATTGCATCGGGATTATACATAAATATTCTGTCAACCTTTTCACCGGAAAGCTTGTTTTCTGCATATTCCATAAGAATTGGGTTTGGAGCTGCCGCCTTTTCCGGAGGTTCAATTCCTATGAGCGTTGCCAAGGATGCGCAAATAGTATCAAGTGAGTTGAAATTTTTCATAATACACCTCAAAGAATTGTGATATATGCATATTATATCATTTTATTAAAAACATGTCAATAGAATAATATAGATATAGAAAGATATAGAAAACTAAAAAAACTTTAAAAAACTATTGACTTTTTAAATTTCTTCTGCTATAATGTAGTGGTCGCAGATAATGTGACTTATCTTGGAGAGATGGCCGAGTTGGTCTAAGGCGCACGACTGGAAATCGTGTATACCCTAACCGGTATCATGGGTTCGAATCCCATTCTCTCCGCCATAAAAAAACACCCTCAATAGAAGGTGTTTTTTATCTTTTATAGGGCATAAGATGGTAAATTAAGGAGCGCCTCGTTCGAGGCGCTCCTGCGTTTTTTAATCTTTTTTGGATTCAGCTATGATTTTGTCGGTAAGGCTCTGAGGAACTTCATCGTATCTTACAAATTCAAAATCAAAGCGTCCCCTACCCTGCGTTGCTGCTCTGAGCGAAATAACGTAATCTGTCATTTCAGCAAACGGAGCTTCCGCAATAACCATCTGGAGATCGCTACCGTCATCGGCAGGTTCTATACCCATAACTCTTCCGCGGCGCTTGTTAAGATCACCCATAACGTCACCTACGTAGTTTTCGGGAACGTAAACCTTGAGCGAACCTACAGGCTCGAGAAGGACGGGAGAAGCCTTAGGAAGACCTTCACGGTATGCAATTGCTGCTGCAAGCTTAAATGAAATTTCATTAGAGTCGACGTCGTGATAAGAGCCATCGTAAAGGTTAGCGGCAAGATTAACCACGGGATATCCTGCGAGAACACCCTTCTGCATGCATTCACGAAGTCCCTGCTCTACTGCCGGGAAGAAGTTCTTGGGAACGGCTCCGCCGAATACAGATTCTGTGAAAGTGAGGCCTTCTTCTTGTCCGGGCGAGAATTTGATTTTTACGTGTCCGTACTGACCAGATCCGCCGGACTGCTTTTTATGCTTTCCTTCGACTTCTACAGTCTTTTTAATGGTTTCTCTGTACGCAAGTCTGGGCTTCGTGAGCTCAACCGCTGTTCTGAAGCGAGATTCAAGCTTTGAGATAACGATATCAAGGTGGATATCGCCAAGTCCTGAAATTGTAAGCTGTTTTGTTTCGGGATTGTTTTCGTACTTAATGGTGAGGTCTTCCTCAAGAAGACGAGCAATACCTGCGGAAATCTTCTCTTCGTCTCCCTTAGCTTTAGGCGTTATTGCCATAGTGAGATAGGGCTTAGGATACTTTATCTGCTGATACTTGATTTGCTCTGAAGATGTAGTTAACGTGTCGTTTGTATTAGTGTTTACAAGCTTTGCCGTAACACCTATGTCACCGCATGAAAGCGAATCAACGTCAATTTGCTTCTTTCCGCGCATTATCGTGAGCTTATTAAATTTTTCTATAGTACCGGTTGTGGTATTGCGAAGTGTCATATCCTTGATAAGCTCTCCGTTCATAACCTTAAAGAACGACATTTTACCAACGAAAGGATCGGCAACCGTCTTAAATACAAATACAGACGTAGTTGCACTTTCCATCTCTATGGGAGTCTCGGTTACGTTTCCTTCTGCATCTACAAGATGCTCCACTTTACGAGCAAGAGGACGCGGGAAGGATTCTGCAATAGTATCAAGGAAGGTTTTGATACCCCAATTCTTGATAGCAGCTCCGCAGAATACGGGAACTATATCACCGTTTATTATTCCCTGATGTATAGCTTCAAGTGCTTCTTCTCTTTCGATGGGCTCTTCGTTAAAGAACTTATCCATAAGCTCATCGCTGGTCTGTGCGATAGCTTCAAGAAGCATATTGTGGTATTCATCGCAAATGTCTGCGAATTTCTCCGGAATTGCACTCTTTACGTATTCTCCGGTGGCCTTTTCGAAGGTATAAACACACATTTCAACAAGGTTAGCGAAGCCTATAACCGTATCTCCGTCTATAATCGGAATCTGAATAGGACAAACGGTGAGTCCGTACTTTTCCCTTATTGCACCGAAAACCTTATAAAATCTAGCTTCTCCATCGTCAAATCTATTAATAAAGAAGGCTTTTGGAATGCCTGCAGCTGTGGCAAGATTCCAACCTATTTCAGTACCGACCTCAATGCCTGCTTTACCGTCAACAACGATTATAGCGGCATCAGCAACTCTTACGCACTGTCTTGCCTCTGCCTCAAAATCAAAGAATCCGGGAGTATCAAGTATATTTATTTTTGTTCCGTTCCAAAGCATAGGTGCTATGGCAGACGAAATGGAATAACCTCTTTTAATTTCTTCGGGATCGTAGTCGCAAACCGTATTTCCGTCTGCAATATTGCCAAGACGGTCGGTAAGCCTCGAAATATAAAGCATTGACTCAGCAAGTGAAGTTTTTCCGCCCCCGCTGTGTCCGAGGAGCGCTACGTTACGAATACTTTTCGTATAAACCTTTTCCATAAAAAAGATCTCCTTAGGGTAAATTGGCCAAACATAAAAGTGTAAAACCTACTTCAATTATACAATAAAGATTTTTTTATTGCAAGATAAAATATTGAAGTATTTAAACATACGATGTAGAAATTTAAGGCGTGATTTTGTTCAAAACAAACAAAATCACGCCCTGCTTACGTCCTATTCATTGTTAATTTGAATTTTTGCTTTTCATTTGCGCCAAAACCTGATATATATTTGAAACACCTATCAGTTCTACCCCCTCGGGAACGGAGAGATGAGACGATAAATTTTTCCTAGGAAGAATAATTTTTGTAAAACCGAGTCTTACGGCTTCTTTTACTCGATAATCGATATGAGATACGGCTCTTACTTCTCCGGAAAGTCCGATTTCGCCAAAAGCTATTATGCTGTCGTCAATTACCTTATCGGTTATACCGCTGATGAGCGCCATTGCTATTGAAAGATCGGCGCTTGGCTCGTCAAGATATATGCCGCCTGCCACGTTGAGATATACATCGTATTCGTAGAATTTCAGCCCCATTCTTTTTTCGAGAACTGCTATGAGAAGGCTCATTCTGTTGTGGTCAAATCCGTCAGAGGTGCGTTTTGCAGACGGATATGCGGTTTTTGCAACTAAAGCCTGAATTTCTGAAATGATAGGTCTTGTGCCCTGCATTACACATCCAGCGCACGAGCCGCTTGTGTTACTGGGACGTTCAGCCATAATTACTTCGCTTGGGTTGGGGATTTCCACAAGTCCAACGTCTCCCATTTCGAAAACACCGATTTCATTCGTTGATCCGAATCGGTTTTTTATAGCTCTGATTATTCTGTAAGAATTAGTTCTTTCGCCCTCAAAATAGAGAACGGCATCTACCATATGCTCTAAGATTTTTGGTCCTGAAATACCGCCCTCTTTATTTACGTGGCCGACAAGAAAGACGGCTGCACCGAAGGTTTTTGCATATGATATTAACGTCATTGCAGACTCTCTTACCTGAGTTATGCTTCCCTGCACCGAAGTAAATCTTTCGGATGACATGGTTTGGATTGAATCTATTATGACAACGTCAGGCTTCAACCTATCACATTCTGCTAAAACGGCATCGGTATCAGTTTCGGTCAGCAGATATAGCGTGTCACCGTTAATTTTTAGTCTTTCGGCTCTTAATTTCAGCTGTCCCTTTGATTCCTCTCCCGATACGTAAAGAACCTTTCTGTTCTTCGAAAGCTCTGAGCATATTTGCAGAAGAAGAGTTGATTTTCCTATTCCGGGTTCGCCCGAAAGAAGAACTACAGAGCCGTCAACCAAGCCTCCGCCAAGAACACGGTCTAACTCCTCCATACCTGTATGGGTACGCATATATTGCGGAAGCTTAAGCTCAGAAAATTTTTCGGCTTTGTTTGTAAATACCTTTGATTTAGAGCGTGTATCTTCTTTTATTTCTATTTCGTCAAACGAGTTCCAGGATGCACAATCCGGGCATTTTCCAAGCCACTTTATGCTGGTTGCTCCACATTCGCGGCAGACGAAGGTTGTTTTCGGTCCTTTCATTTTGCTTTCCTCTCAATTTTACGTTCCTTTGTCTATATATCCTATAATACCACAAAAAATTGCAAATGACAATTCCTTTTGATATTCTTTTTTAGCTAAATTTTTGCATTCCTGCGGATTCGTTAAAAAACCGCATTCAATTAGAATTGCAGGGTTTTCCAGGTTTTCTAAAATAAACATATCTTTTCCGGGTTTTATCTGTCGTCTGTTATCTTTTTGTAATTCTGATTGCACCGTTCTTTGAACCGATGCCGCCAGCGCGTACGAGCCGCTGTTTTTTTCAGAATAATATACTTGTAGTCCTGTGCAGTCAGAGGTTTTGTAGGAATTCATATGTATACTTACAAATATTGCATTTTTATGTTCTGCTCCGATTTTACACCTGTTTTTTAAATCGGATATCTTTCTAATACCATAAATGTTTTCTTCCTCTGTGTAAAGAAGAGCGTCATCTGTTCTTGTGTAAATTACCGCAAATCCTTTTTCTGAAAGTAATTTTCCTATTTCGTTTGCAATCATAAGATTTAAATCCTTTTCGTAAATGCCGTCAACCCCTATTGCGCCGCAGTCTTCTCCTCCATGGCCTGCATCCAGTATTATCGTAGATTTATCTGTAATCTCGGATAGAGTGCTTTCATATGCCCTTGAGGTTATATAGAGCTTTGATGAAAAATTCGAAACGATTAATACAAGCAACATTACGGCAAGCAGTTTTGTTAAAAACTTCCCTTTTTTGTATATGCCTCTTATATTTAAAATAGTTACTTTCAAATTTAAAACCTCCAAAATAGCCTTGTAATAGACTATATTGGAGGTTTTATAAAAATATTACTTCTTGCGCTTTGATACAGAACCGAAAATTTTCTTTTCTTGCGTGCCGAAATAGTAACCTATATGAGTTGCTGCTATAGCGAACACGGGCATAACGAAATATCCTATCGACTGCGCGAAATAAAACATATCGGTATTTGCTCTCAAGGCTGAAAAAATTCCCTGAAGGATACCTAGGTACATAGACATCAGAAGTCTGACGATTGTATTGAATACTATCGAAACGGTATAGCTGGCTTCGCTATCGAAAATCAAGTAAATTGCGAATGTGATTACACAGATAAACGTAAGAATGAAGTTGGGGATGTTAGCAAAAAATGCCATTTTTACACCTTTTAGCTTAACCGGCTCCATTCTGCCGCCATCAATTCTGATTTTATCCTTAGCACCCCAGTCCCACGCTACAGTATAAAGCAGCGCAAAATAAAACAGAATTGCAAAAACGGAAAGCAATACGTTAATGGTAAGCTTTGTTCCTGATTCCAGATCCACCATTCCTACAGCGGTATAAAGTATTAACGAGAAAATAGTAATACCCACCTGATTAATAAAAAGCCTTACTATATCGTATGAATTTTCTTTAAAAAACTTCATAACTACCCTTTCCAAAAGCAAAGATAGGAAAATAAGATTATCTAATTATATCATAAAAATGTTAAAAAACAAGACAAATGGATAAATGTTTACAGTTTATCCACTAAATTTAACAAAAATTTTGTATAATAGAAGTGTGTATTATTTGTTAAGAGGTGCTGTATGGCGGTTTTAAGACTAAAAAATGATAACGAGGAATATAAAACCTTCCCTCCTGTTTTAAAAGAATATGCTTCATATTTGTTTGCTATCAAAGGAAACGGTGAAAAAACCGTTTGTGAATATTTGCTTGACCTCAGAACCTTTTTCAGATATTATTTGGCCGAAAAGAAGGGGTTAAGTCTTGATGGAGAAAAAATTGAAGATATAAGTATTCTGGAATTAGGGCTTGCAGACCTGCGTGAGATAACCGAATATACTATTGTGAAGTATCTGATGTACATAACCTCAGAGCGAAAAAATACGCCTACAACACGTATGCGAAAGCTTTCCGCTATAAAGTCTTTTTTTAAATTTGCTCATATCAAACGTCATTACGTGGATTCTAATCCGGCAGAAGATATTGATCGTCCCAAGAAGAGCAAAACTCTTCCGAAGTATCTTACGGCAGAAGAAGCGGTAAGACTTCTGGAGACTATACGTAACGATGTTGACTCTAAAACGGTTATCAGAGATTTTGCTATAGCTACTCTGTTTTTAAATACAGGAATACGTTTATCTGAGCTTGTAGGTTTGAATCTGCAGAGCTTTGCTTCCGACCTTTCTACTCTAAGAGTTATCGGTAAAGGAAACAAGGAAAGAGTGGTTTATATAAATGATGCGGCAAGACGAGCTGTTTCGGATTATTTGCGCGTCAGACTTGATCCAAGGTATATTATCACAAGTGATACTGCGTTCTTTCTAAGTCGCAGACAGGTAAGAATATCTAATAAAACAGTTCAATGGATGATTAATAAATATCTTGAACGCGCGGGACTTGGCGGAAGAGGTCTTTCCGTACATAAGCTTAGACATACCGCAGCAACTCTTATGTATCAATCGGGCAAGGTTGATATCAGAGTGTTAAAGGATATTCTCGGTCACGAACAGTTAAATACAACGCAGATATATACTCACCTCGTGGACAGGAATATGGAAGCTGCTATGGAAAACAATCCGCTTGCGGATTTGAAGCTTAAGCCGAGAGATATAAAGTTTGATGATTGAGGAACACTGCTATGACACTTGGAGAAAAAATAAAAAGTGCGCGTAAATCTAAAAAAATCACGCAATCAGCGCTCGCCAAAGATAAAATTACTCGTAATATGATAAGCCGTATTGAAAGTGGTAAAGCAAATCCCTCATTAGAAACCATAAGATTTATAGCAAAACGGCTTTCGTTACCCGTTTCCTATTTTCTGTCAGAAGAAGACGATTTGCTTTTTTATGAGAAAATGGAGAAAATCAACACAATTTACAGAGCGTATCAAGCAAAAGAATACGCCTACTGCATAAATAAGATCAAGGGAATGAGCGGGCTTGATAACGAGCTTGCTTTCATTCTTGTTAATTCTGCGTATGAGCTTGGACGCGAAAAGCTTTTTGTAGGTGCTATGAATGCCGCTCTTCAATGCTTTAATGACGTGGTGAAATATTGTGAAAAAACAGTTTTTGATACGTCTGTAATAGAATCTACACTTCCCTTGTATGTTGCAATTGCTTCCAACGTCAGGGCACCTTTGCTTGAGTTTGACGAGAAAACCTATGCCTCGGGATTTAAAGAAAAATTTGATTACGAGCTATATAAATACGTAACTCAGGATTTTTCATATTCGTTCACTGACCCACTGATTTCTCGACACGTTATAGCTAAACAGAAAATCAAGGACAGAAATTATCAGGAAGCCGTAAAGCTTTTAATCGAAGCGGAAAACCTTGCTAAAAACTCCGGCTATAACGCTTTTGTTGTATTCGGTATATATTCCGATTTAGAGATTTGCTATAAGGAGCTCTTTAATTTTGAAAAAGCATATCTCTATTCAACCAAGAGAATGTCAATGCTTGAGGGATTTAAAAGCTGAATTTTTGTTAATATTTGTTGTCTTTATTCACTTTTTTGTGAAGTTATATAAATTTGATGTAACAGCTAACGTTACATCAAATATCGATAACGCTCGATATAATTGCTTGACTTTTTGTTTTCTCAGAGATAAAATTTAAATGTAAAAAGGCTTTGGAGGTTTTTATGAGCTTTGGTGAAAACATAGTTTATTACAGAAAATGCATAGGTATAACCCAAGAGGAGCTTGCCGAAAGACTTTTCGTTTCCAGGCAGACAATTTCCCGTTGGGAAAACAATTCTGCCTTTCCTGACGTTGAAACATTAATACGACTATGCGATATTTTTGACTGCAATATGGATACGCTTGTAAGAGGCGATGCGGAAGCTAAAGTGCTTGAAAAAGCTCCTGTTCCTCTTTCCGATATTGATGCGGGTATTACTTCTAAATATGATAAACATATGAATGCTTTTTCGCTGCTTATTTCACTTGGAGTAGCTTTGATACTTTTTGGTGTTTCCCTTACTGTATTTATAAGCGGTTTTTCAGGCGGAGCTTTATCTGCGGTTATTGTTCTGTTGTCAGCAATAGCGATTTCTGTTTCAGGGTTTATATTTTGCGGTATAACGCATACGAATTTTATGAAGGAAAATCCGTCTATACCGCCTTATTCCGAGTATCGTGTGAAAAAGTACATGAAAAGATTTCCGTGGTTTATAATATCCGCTACCTTTAGCATATTCGTAGGAATAATTATGCTAATCGTAATGAATTACAACGAAAACTTTATTCCGAACGGATTTAATGCAGAATTATGGACGCATCTTTCGGTTGCGGTGTTTTTATTAATAATTTCGGTTGCTGTTTTTCTTTACGTTTACGGTGGTTTGCTTTACTATAAATACGATTATAATAAAGCTTCCGTGACTGAGCCGATTGCTGAACCCGATGTTGAATCTGCTTCTTCAGGTAAAGCTGAACGCTTAGAAAGTGCTTTTTCTTCTGTTATAATGCTTACGGCAACTGCAATATTTTTGCTTTTGGGATTTTTAAAGAATCTATGGCATCCTGCATGGGTAGTCTTTCCGATCGGAGGTATATGCTGCGGTATATGCTCAATAATTTTGGATGCAATATATTCCAAAAAATAAAAAATAAACGAGCGATTTCGGCCTGTGTAAAACCATAACAAGAGGCAAACCGATAATTGCTCGTTTTATTTTTAGCAAAATCTTTACATCAGAAGCGCGGCTGCGCCAAGGACTCCGGCAGAGTTTCCGAGAGTGGCAACAACTACGGGAACCTCGGGACCGAGGTCTCCACCGTAAATTTCTTCGTTAACGATTTTTTGCAAAGGCTTTGTGAGGCTTTCGCCCTGAGCACAAACTCCACCGCCTATTATAACTGCTTCCGGACGAAAAACGTTTGCAAAGTTAACTATTATAGTAGCCAATGCGTAAATATAATTATCAACCACGGCCTTTGCATATGGGTCTGAATCTGCAAAATCAAAGGAAGTTTTACCGTCTACAGCATCAAGACTGCCCACTTTCCACATTTTACTGTCCTTGTGCGTTAACATTGCTTTTTTTGTTTCTCTTATGAGAGCGGTTGCCGATGCGTAGGCTTCTGCACAGCCTCGTCTGCCGCAGCTACAAGGCTCACCGCCCATTGCTATAACCGTATGACCGAGTTCAGCGCCTGCGCCTTCGTTCCCTTCGACCAGAGCTCCGTTGCATACCATACCGCCCCCGACACCAGTTCCGAGTGTCAGCATAATTGCATTTTCTTTATTCTTTGCAGCTCCGAATTTTACCTCACCAAGAGTTGCAACGTTTGCATCGTTTGCTACTTTTACTTTGAAACCTGTGAGGTTTTCCAAGGTTTGTGCCATTGGAAAGTTTTCAAAATACAGATTTTCAGAGCATTTAATAACTCCGATTTTGCTATCTATCATACCGGGAGCACCCATTCCTATACCCAAAATTTCATTTTTATCTATCTTGGATTTTTCTATAAGCGCCTTTGTAAGATTAGCGATATTTTCGCAAATTTTTAAATTTCCGGCGTCAACCTCTGTCGGTGTTTTATCTATAATAACGATATTACCGTTTTGATCTACAATACCGCCCTTTATAAAGGTTCCGCCAAGATCTATTCCAATATAATATTTATTCATACCTGTTTCCTTTGCTGATATTTTAATATAATACGCATTCTGCCGTTATATATCTACTCGATTTAATGTTTTTTTGTCTAAAAAACTTTTAATGTTTTCCGCAATGACGGTTACGCATCTTGCTCTTGCCTCGTATGCGCCCCAAGCTGCGTGAGGAGTAAGGATTACGTTTTTGAAATTCATAATTTCCGTATAAGGATGATTCTTTCCGAAGGGCTCTGCTGAATATACGTCACACCCAAATCCGCCGATAACGTTGTTTTTAATAGCGTCTGCTACCGCTCTTTCGTCAACGACTGCACCCCTTGCCTCGTTGACCAGTATTGCATCCTTTTTCATTAATGTAAGCCTATCCGCATTGATGATTTGTTTGGTACCTTCGTTGAGCGGACAGTGAAGACTGATTATGTCGCTTTCTTTACACAAGGTATCGATATCAACGCATTCGTATTCCGAGATGGGATTTCTCTTATTTACAAGCACTTTCATTCCAAAAGCAGAAGCAATCTTTGCTACAGCTTTACCGATGTTTCCAAGTCCCACAATTCCCCAGCACTTTCCGCGCAGCTCGTGAAAAACAGGAACAAGTCTGTTTGCAACACCGGATTCTGAATATTTTCCGCTCTTTACGTAATCGTTATATTCGTTAAGATGCGAATGCAAAGAAAGGGCGGTTGCCAAAGTGAGAAGCGCCACGCTATCGGTAGAGTATCCCGGAACGTTACAAACGGCGATTCCCCGCTCCTTGGCTGCAGAAATACATATATTGTCGTATCCTGTTGCGAAAACGCATATTAGCTTTAGTTTTTTTGCTCCGGCAATTACTTCTTCTGTGATTTTGACCTTATTAGTTATAATTACGTCAGCATCGGCTATTCTTTCTATTATTTCTTCGGTAGTTGTAGAATCGTAAATTTTTACGTTTCCAAATTTATAAATCGGCTCAAACGGAGTATCATCTCCCATAGAACCCTTATCAAGTACACAAATATCCATATCATTCTCCTGCGCTTTTAATATATTCTAACATTTTTCTTACAATATTTCAATATAAAATTATAATTATTTTTATTAAATAAGTATTGACAAACAGAAAAAATGATGTTATAATAGGTGTACCTCTGTCTGAGGGCTTTTTTTGTGTTGCTTATTTTTGGGACAAGGTTGACACAGGCTACAGCTGAGGGAGGTATTTTACGGGTGTTCCCGAATTCTATTAGGAGGTGCCGATATGAGAGTCAAAATTACTTTAGCATGCTCTGAATGCAAACAGAGAAATTATGACACAAAGAAAAATAAGAAAAACGATCCGGACAGACTTGAAATGAATAAGTTCTGCCGTTTCTGCCGCAAACACACTTTGCACAAAGAAACAAAATAATTTTATTTGAGAGGATTGTTTACAATGGCAGAAGAAAAAATGAATCCTTCCGTTGAGGGTGAGGCTGTTGATACACCCGCAAAGGAAAAGAGAAAAAATAAGCCTGTTGAAAAAAAGTCTAACTTTTTCGTAAGAGCCGGCATAAGAATTAAGAAGTTCTTTAAGGACGTTGTTGGCGAAATGAAGAAGGTTGTTTGGACTTCTAAAGAGGATCTTAAAAAGAGCACCAAGCTCGTTCTTGTTACCGTTGTTGCCGTTGGTTTGGCAATTGCTGTAGTAGATACGGTTTGTTCGCTGATTATAAACTCTATCGCAGGACTTATAGGCTAAGAGGCTTGATATGAGTAATATTAACGAGAAGAACCTTGGTCCCAGATGGTACGTTGCTCACACTTATACAGGCTATGAAAACAAGGTTAAGGTCAGCATTGAGAAGATTGTTGAAAACCGTGGTTTAGGTCACCTTATTTATGATGTTCAGGTTCCTGTAGAAACCTCGATAGTTACAAATGATAAGGGTGAAGAAAAGGAAGTTGAAACAAAGCTTCTTCCCGGCTACGTCCTTGTTAAGATGACTATGACTGATGAAAGCTGGCACGTTGTCAGAAACATCACAGGCGTTACGGGTTTTGTAGGACCCGGGTCAGAACCTACTCCTCTTACCGCCGAAGAGATTGCTATCTTTAACGTAGAAGCAAGAGCTGAAGAGCTTAAGTTCAAAATCGGTGATAAGGTTGAAGTCGTTTCGGGTATCTTCGCCGGATATTCGGGCGTTCTTCGTGAAATCAGTGAGGACAAGAAACAGCTTGTTATTCTTGCGTCCACTGAAAGACGTGACATTCCTATTATGGTTGAAACCCAGGATGTACGTATCGCAGAATAAGGTATTCCCTTTTTATGCGCTTCGCCATGAAGCATTAGTGGGAGGGAGAAAAATTCTTTACAATTCTCCCGTTTGAATTACCACATTTGGAGGTGTAAATATTATGGCAAAGAAAATATCCGGTTACATTAAATTACAGCTTCCTGCCGGCAAGGCTACTACCCAGCCCCCTGTAGGACCCGCACTCGGTCAGTACGGTGTATCTATTCCTAACTTTACTAAGGAATTTAACGAAAGAACAAAAAATGATATCGGTCTTATAATCCCTGTTATCATCACCGTTTACGCAGACCGTTCCTTTACTTTTATTACCAAGACTCCCCCTGCAGCAGTTCTTATCAAGAAGGCTTGCGGCATCGAGACCGCATCTGCTGCTCCCAACAAGACTAAGGTTGCAACTCTTACCAAAGATCAGCTTCGTAAGATTGCAGAAACCAAGATGCCCGACCTCAACGCAGCTTCTGTTGAAGCGGCTATGAGCATGGTTGCAGGTACTGCACGTAGCATGGGCGTTACCGTTGAAGAGTGATAGGAGGAAACAAACATGGCTAATATGGGTAAGAAATATAAAGCAAGCACCGAGCTTATCGATAAGACTAAGCTCTATGATACTGATGAGGCACTTGCACTTGTGCTTCAGACCGCAAAGGCAAAATTTGACGAGACTGTTGAAATCCACATTCGTCTCGGCGTTGACTCACGTCACGCAGACCAGCAGGTAAGAGGAGCTATCGTTCTTCCTCACGGTACCGGTAAGACTGTTAGAACTCTTGTTTTCGCTCGCGGAGACAAGGCTGATGCAGCTCTTGCAGCTGGTGCTGATTACGTTGGTGCTGAAGATTACGTTCAGAAGATTCAGACTGAAAACTGGTTTGAATTTGACGTTGTTATCGCATCTCCCGATATGATGGGCGTTATCGGACGTCTTGGTAAGGTTCTCGGTCCTAAGGGACTTATGCCTAACCCCAAGGCTGGTACTGTTACTCCTGACGTTGCTAAGGCTGTTGTCGAAGCTAAGGCAGGTAAGATTGAGTACCGTCTTGATAAAACCAACATCATTCACTGCCCTATCGGCAAGGCTTCCTTCGGTGCTGAAAAGCTCACTGACAACTTCAATACTCTTGTTGGAGCTGTTATCAAGGCAAAGCCCGCAGCTGCTAAGGGTCAGTACATTAAGAGCTGCGTAGTAGCTACTACTATGGGCCCCGGTGTTAAGGTTAACTACACCAAGCTTGGTTAATTTAAATCGGCATTTAACAGATATAAAATAAAACGGTAGGTTTTTCTTTCCTACCGTTTTATTTTTTCATAAGATTTATAAACTCTTCGTTTGTCATTCCTAAAATATAATCGGAAACCGTAATTTTTGAAATTATACGGTCAATATTTGACAGTGAGTTTTTTGATAGTAGTTCTTCGATTTCGGAAATATCGCGAGTTCCGAAGAAATCACCTTCAATTTTTGCCTTTGTTATAATATCATTCTTCATATCTAAGAAAATCGATATTGTTCCGAATTTGTAACGTTCATTGACGTTTATGGAAAAACGAGAAAGATAATCTCTCTCGGGATATAACCAGCTATCAGACTTGTTTCGTTTGTATAAAGATTCTATAATCTCATTATTTTCGATTTCGAATTTCGTTGCGTCATATTTTGAGAAAATATGAGATTTTATTTTTTCAATAAAATCTTTAACGGCGTATTCTCTATCTAAAAAAGTATTAATGTTAGCGACTCTGCTTCTCGTTGACTTAATTCCCTTTGCTTTGAATTTTCTTTCGTCTACAAGGAGAGCCGAAGAGAGACGGTCTAGGTCGGAATCAAAAAGAAGCGTTCCATGATGAAGCACTCTGCTTTCAAACATAGTTTGAGCGTTGCCCGAAATTTTTTTATCACCAACCATAATGTCATTTCTTCCCGAAAGAGCTGCTGAAATGCCAATATCAGCAAGAGCCTCTATTATGGGACGCGAAAAACGTTCAAAATCAATGTCGTTTCCCTGTTTTTCTGAAATAAAGGAATAGTTAATATTACCTAAATCGTGATAAACAGCACCACCGCCGGTTATTCTTCTAGCAATATAAATGCCGTTTTCTTTTGTGTACGGAATATTGATTTCGGCAAAAACATTTTGGTTTTTTCCTATAACAACAGTGGGTTCATTTTGCCAAAGTAAAAAATATTCTTCGTTCGTATGCTTTAAAAGATATTCTTCTACCGCAAGATTAAAATATGGATTTGTTGATTTTAAAAAGGTAAATTTCATTATTATAATCAGGGCTGTCACAACCGAAATCGCGACAGCCCTCCTTTTTTGAGTTTTATAACGGATTACCCGTTATGTCTTATAAGCCCTTCTTTGCGCGCTCTACCTTTTCAATATCGGTGAAATTGTTGGTAGGAACGTGTCCGGGAATGGGCATAATTTTTTCGTGAAGAGCATCGATAATCCAGTCTGCCTGAGGGAAGAAGCTCTTTTCAAGCTCGAATGCGGGAGTTATCCAGTTACGAGAGCCTACTACAACAGCAGGACCGTCAAGATAATCAAAGCACATTTCGGTTATGTTGGATGCCATATCTCTCATTACAGAGTTTCTCTCAACAGCATCGCCAACAAGGAGAATCTTACCCGTTTTCTTAACCGACTCTATAACCTTTTCGTAGTTAAAGGGTACGATTGAACGAGCATCGATAATTTCAGCAGAGATACCGTACTTCTCTTCGAGAATCTTAGCAGCCTCAAGAGCTCTGTAAAGAACTGCTCCGATTGTAAGAATTGTAACGTCCTTACCCTCTCTCTTGATGTCGGGCTCGCCGAAGGGTACTTCGTAGTGTCCTTCCGGAACACCGCCTTCCATGAATTCTTCACCGATACCGTAAATTCTCTGAGATTCAAAGAATACAACGGGGTCGGTTCCGTCAAGTGCGGACGTCATAAGACCCTTTGAATCAGCGGGAGTTGCAGGGAAAACAACTTTAAGACCGGGAATGTGAGCACAGAGTGCCGTCCAGTCCTGAGAGTGCTGAGCGCCGTATTTAGAACCAACGGAAACGCGGAGAGTGATAGGCATCTTAAGAATACCCGCGCTCATTGCCTGCCATTTTGCCATCTGGTTGAAAATTTCGTCACCTGCACATCCAATAAAGTCAGCGTACATGAGTTCAACGATTGCACGGCCACCGCACATAGCGTATCCTACAGCAGAACCAACGATTGCGGATTCGGAAATAGGAGAGTTGAAGAATCTGTGATAAGGAACGGCATCGGTCATCTTCTTGTAAACACCGAATGCACCGCCCCAGTCACGATTATCTTCACCGTAAGCGATGAGTGTGGGGTCATCGTAGAATTTATCAATGATAGGCTCAAAGAGACCGTCACAGATGTTGTACATCTTCATTTTTGAGACGGGCTTGCCGTTAGCATCGGTAGCGGTACGAACCTTACCCTTGATTTCCTTAACTCTGGGGCACTCTTCTTTAGGCATGAGCATTTCAGCTTCACGGCTGGGATCCATGCTGACAACCTTCTGATTAGAGAACATAATTGAGGAAATTGCATCGGGCTCTTTGTTAAGATCCATACGAGGAGAAATATCATCGTTTATGGCGAGCTTCATTATCTCGGTCATACGGTTAGTGATATTCTCGTGAAGCATAGCGATTTCATTCTCGGTTGCAATTTTACCCTTGATGAGCTTATTCTTGAACGCAAGAATGGGATCTGCTGCCTTCCAAGCATCGATTTCCTCCTGAGTACGATAGGTAGAGGAGTCGGAAGGAGAGTGTCCGGATACACGGTAAGTAACAACGTCAAGAAGCGCAGGTCCTTTACCCTCAAGAAGAAGCTGCTTTTTACGGGTAACAGCATCTATAACAGCAAGAGGATCGTAACCGTTTACGCGCTCAGCGTGCATCTGGTCGGGATTGAAGCCTGCACCAAGACGGGCAACCATATCAAATCCCATGGTTTCACCGCGGGTCTGACCGCCCATACCGTAGTGGTTATTGAATACGTTAAAGAGAATGGGCATTCCGCCATCGCTGAATTTACCGTCCATTCCCCAAAGCTTTGTAATCTGGTCCATAGAAGCGAAGTTGAGGGCTTCAAGAACAGGACCGCGTCCGGTAGCACCGTCACCGCAATTGGAGATGATGATTCCGGGCTTGTGGTTAGAGCGCTTATAGAGAGCAGCACCAAGCGCTATGGGAGCACTTGCGCCAACTATAGCGTTGTTAGGCATAAGACCGAAAGGAATGAAGAATGCGTGCATTGAACCGCCAAGACCGCGGTTGAAACCTGTCTTACGAGCAAAGATTTCTGCAAGCGCGCCGTAAAGAAGGAAGTTTATAGCAAGCTCCTTTACGTTTCCGCCGGCATTCATATGCTTTTCAACTACGCTAAGAACCGAGCCGTCAAGGAATTCCTTCATTATATCGTAAAGCTCTTTGTCATCAAGCTTGTAAATTGAAGAAAGTCCTTTAGCAAGAATTTCACCGTGAGAACGGTGAGAACCGAAGGAAAAGTCGTTTATATCAAGGCAGTATGCCTCACCGACTGCAGATGCTTCCTGTCCGATAGAAAGGTGGGCGGGACCGGGGTTGTTGTATTTAACACCGTTGTACTCGCTCTTAACCTTAACCTCGTTAAGCATAGTTTCAAATTCGCGAATGATTGCCATGTCGCGATAAATACGAAGAAAATCATCTTTTGTGTATATTTTCTTCTCTTCCGCAAGTGTCTTTTTGTATTGGCACACGGGAATATCTTCAAAATGGATATAACCGGCTTCAAAAGCTTTGCCGGGATCTACATATTGACTCTTAGGCATGATATATCTCCTTATCTTATTCGAACATTGCTTCACGTATTACTTCGCATACGGTAGGATGCGGGAATACGAGCTTCTGAATGTCCGTAACTCTCATTTCGGTTTCGACCATCATAGCTGCGCCGTAAATAATTTCTGACGCATAAGAGCCTATCATGTGAAGACCGATAATATTGTTGTGCTCGTTATTGACAATAACCTTTAATATGCCGTTTCCGTGCTCATTTTCGGCAATGTATCTTCCGCTGTACTTAAGAGTAAGGGTTTCAATTCTTGCATTAATTCCCTTCTCTTTTACTGTTTCGGAAGTTTCGCCTACCGATGCAACCTCGGGATTGGTATAGATTACTGCAGGAATTGAATTATAATTGATCCTATCCTTTTTGCCCAGAATATTATTGATACAAACCTCACCCTCACGGTAAGCTGTATGAGCGAGCATTGATTTTCCGTTTACGTCACCTGCCGCCCAAACGCCCGGAACGTTTGTTTTTCCGTATTCGTTTGTAACTATAGCGCCGCGCTCGAGCTTGAGGCCAATATTTTCACATCCGATTCCCTGAGTTCTGGGGCGTCTTCCTATAGAAACAAGCGCATAATCTGCCTCAATTACGTTAACCTTTCCGTCTTTTTCGTAAGAAACGGAATTGTTCTTTATAGAAGTTACCTTAGCGCCGAGGATAAATTCAACGCCGCGCTTCGCGTAGTCCTTTTTGAGAAGCTCTGAGATTTCTCTATCGGTTGCACCGGCTATATGATCAAGCATTTCAAGAACGTAAACCTTTGAGCCTACGGAATTGAAATAAGAAGCCATTTCGAGACCGATAACGCCGCCTCCGACTACAACGATTGTTTTTGGTATATCCTTAAGGTCGAGCACTTCTCTGTTAGTGAGAGCAAATCCCGACTTTAGCGAGTCAGCAAGCCCGTCAATGGGGGGGAGCGCTGCGGAAGAGCCGGTAGCAATAAGAAGCTGCTTGCCGGTGTACTCCTTTTCTCCTGCAACTACAGTAAAGCCTTCAGCATCTCTGCCTTTTATAAATGCCGTTGCATTTACAACTTCTACACCGGCTTTTTTCATTTTGGCGCCAACTCCGCTAACAAGCTGCTTTACCACCTTGTTCTTACGGTTAACAACAAAGCTGTGGTCGATAGAAGCGGAACCGAAGGTTACTCCGTAATCGGCGCCGTGCTTTGCGTAGTCATAAATTTTTGCGGAATAAAGAAGCGTTTTAGTAGGGATACATCCTTCGTTAAGACAAACACCGCCTAGCGCTCTTTCCTCGATTACGAGCGTTTTCAGTCCGGCAGAACCGGCTCTTTCGGCTGCGTTATATCCGGCAGGACCACCACCGAGAATTATAAGATCGTACATATTTCCCTCCTTATTTCGTGAGAAGAAGGTCTATGTTCTCGAGCGCAAAGCCAACGTCCTTGAGGAACCTTGCAGCATCTGCGCCATCGATAGCTCTGTGGTCAACGGTAAGAGAAAGTCCCATTGCGGGATAAGTAACGTCTTCACCGTTAACTTCCTTGATCTTCTTCGTTATGCAGTCAACTCCGAGAATAGCAGTCTGAGGAGGATTTACGATAGGAGTAAAGGATTCAATTCCGAGTGAACCAAGGTTGGAAACGGTAAACGTTGCTCCCTTGAGAAGATCGGGATTGATTTTTCCGCTCTGAGCATCTGTTATAACAGACTTTGCCTTGACAGACATTTCGTTAAGAGAAAGCTTCTCAGCATTAAATACAGTAGGAACCATAAGGCCTCTTTCCGTATCGACTGCAATACCGAGATTTACAGTATTGAAAAATCTCATTGTATCATCGTTGAGGTAATGAGCGTTAAACATTTTGTGATTCTTAAGCACTCTGGAAACTGCAAAAAGAATCATATCATTGTAGGTAATATTTGCAAGACCCATTTTCTCAGCGCCTGCCTTGAGTGAATTTCTGAGAGCTATCATCTTAGTTGCATCAAAGGAAGAATTAAAGGTAAGCTGTGCCATAGAAGAAAGCGACTGGCACATTGCTTTTGCAATAATTTTTCTTATGTTAGGAATCTTCTCATCGTAGAAATCAACGTCAGGCTTAGCATCAGCAGCCGTAGGCTCTTCTGCAGTCTTAGCATTAAGGTCTGAAAGAACAACCTTTCCGCTTATACCGCTACCGTCAACAGCTGCGGTGTAACCGTCTTTTGCTGCAGGAGAAACGGTAAGTCCGAGATCAACAAGCTTCTGAACGTCTCTTTCGATTATTCTGCCGTTTGGACCTGTGGGTACTGCCTTTAAAAGATCTGCGTGGGTTTTTTCAGCAAGAAGTCTGGCTCTGGGAGAAATAGAACGAGCGTCAACGTCAGCGGTAGGTATAGCGGTAGCTACAGGTGCCACCTCGACTGCCTTTTCTTCTTTCTTTTCTTCAGCGGGAGCAGCTGCCGGTGCAGCTTCAACTTCTGCCTTGGGAATAAATGCGGAAATATCCTCTCCGTCATTTCCTATAACCAAGACGTTTTCAAGACAAGGAACGTCATCGCCCTCTTCCCTGAAAATTGCCAGTATCTTACCTGCTTCGGGAGCAGGCTCTTCAAACGAAGATTTATCCGTTTCGTAAGAGAAAAGAACTTCTCCCTTTTCAACGGTGTCACCCACTTTTTTATTGAAGGCTGTGATAACGCAGCTTTCAACGCTTTGCCCCTGGCGAGGCATTATTACAAGGGTAGCCATTTAAGTATTTTCCTCCGTTTAGGATGAATTAATTTTTGTTTTTATTTTTAATCAGCTCAAGAAGCGTTGTTTTTCCGAAAGCCTCATTCCAATCCTTAGCAAATCCGAGAATAGAGGTATCTGTTGTGGTATGCGCTATGAGCATTTTCATTATTGTCGAGCCTATAGTTGCAGCATGGCAACCAACAACGGCAACGTCAAGAACTTCCTTTGCCGTTTTGAAGCTTGCGGCAATAATCTGAGTTTTTGCACCGGACACTTCAAAAATTTTTACTATGTCGGCAACAGTTCCTATACCGTCAGCGCAAAGGTTTTCCGAACGGCTTATATACGGAGCAACGTATGATGCTCCTGCATTTGACGCCAGCATAGCTTGCGCAGCAGAGAGAACGGCTGTTACTGTTACGCCTATTCCCCAATCGGAAAGCTCTTTTGTAGCTTTTAGTCCCACATCGGTAACAGGAATTTTAACAAAAGTTTTTTTACCGAGAAATTCAACGATAGCTTTAGCTTCTTCTATCATTTTATCGTATTCGGTTTCCGTGAGCTGAATGTGCAGCTCTTTTTCCGGTCCGATTATCTTTCTTATTTCAGAAAGCTGTTCGATGACGTCTCCGCCTTCCTTTGCAAGGAGGGTCGGATTTGTGGTAACGCCTTCGATTGGATAGTAAGTATTAAAGTATCTTATTTTTTCCAGGTTTGCTGTGTCGAGAAGTATTCGCATAGTGAACTATTATCTTACCCAGTTAAGAGTGTAGTGAACGTCGTCTGCTTTTTCTTCTTCGGTATATCTTCTGAGGGTGTTAACAACTTCACCGTTGTTGTAGGTTCTGTCATTGATAGGATCGGGAGTGCCCATAACGGTAACGTTAAGCTGTCTGTGACGAGCACGAACGTGGTCCCAGTCAATAAAGTAAACGTGAGCAAACTCACCACCGTCAAGAACACCGTCCTTGATAGTCATGGTCTCGCTTCTGCCGAAGAAGCATGAGCGAAGGTGTCCGTCAGTATTCATAGAGGTGAAGTCACCGGGCTCGTTAACAAATCTACCAAACTTAGCATGGATAGGACCGGGATGACGGTACTGATGCTCCTCAGCAAAGTCGGGGATCATCTTTCTCATTATGTCGAGAAGGTCGTGCTGAAGATACTCGAGATCAAAAGAATCGATGTCGTGAGAGCACTCCTGAACCATAACCGAGCAGGTAGTGTGATGAGATGCAATGCATACGGTGCCGTTCTTAATGCCGGACTCTGCAACGATCTTAAGAATGTCGCTTGTTACGTCGTGGAAGGTGGGTATCCATCCTCTAGACTGAAGTTCAATTTCCTTTTGAAAAACCTTAAATTCCATTTTTTGTTCTCCTTATATATAAAAATTTTTTTGGAAACTATGTAGTTATTTTGTATCTGTATTATTGAGACGCTTTCCGACAGCTCCGCCCGGATGAATGAGGGCGAACGTTTCGTTTTTATAACCCGTGTATTCCACAAGCGCTGTCTGAAGCGCATCAAAAATCGCAGAGGTAACAGCAAAGCTGGTAGTGCCCTGACAATTGTATTTATCGCATTCCTTGGTAATAGCCATTTTCAGCTTTATATCAGCAAGCTTTGCAAGAGGGGATTCAAACTTTTCTGTTACGCATATGATTTTTGCGCCCTTAACCTTAGCAACCTCTGCTATAGGAATAAGCTCGTCAGTTTTTCCGCCTCTGGAAACTATCACAAGAACATCGTTTTCGTGAAGAAATCCGAGTCCGCCGTGCACCGCTTCTGCGGGCGAAAGAAATCTGGCCGGAAGATCTATACAGCACATAAGGTGCGCGAAGTGACGACAAGCGATTCCTGAATGACCGCAACCGGCAGCTGCAATTCTTGGGGCGTTTGCAAGTGCGACTACCGCCTTTTCAAATTCTTCCCTGTCAATTGCCTCTCCTGTTGCAAGAATTGATTCGCTTTCTATCTTAAAAGCGTCAAAAGCTACGTCAAAAATGTTTTCGTTCACTTTCCGTTCACCTCATCCCAGGTTTTACGAAGTGTGTAAAGCATTTCTTCTGCTGCAGCTTCCGGGTCTTTAGCCTTCATAACGCCGCTTGTACAGCCTGTAGCCTGAGCTCCTGCGCGGATAACGTTTGCTACGTCATCAGGACCCGAAATTCCTGCTCCCTGAAGAACCATAATGTCGGGGTTTATCTTTCTTACCGCCTCGATAGTATCTCTAACGTATCCCATATCGCTGGCAACGCCCGTACCGATGAGGTCTGTGGGCTCTGCAACGATGAGGTTAGGACCAAGAAGAGCTATCTGTCTGATTTCTTCAACGGTATCAGCGCAAACGATAGTTGCAAGTCCAACCTCGTCTGCTCTCTCAATAGCGAGCTTTACTTCGTCAAGAGTAAGTTTCTTTTCCGCGTGGTTAAGCATTACACCCACCGCACCGGCTTCCTTGATTGATTCCGGAAGCACCGAACCAAGTCCTCTACCGGGACGAAGAGAATCCATATGCTGTGCGTATACGTGGATTCTTTCGGTGTTCTCCGCAAGAAGTCTGATGTCTGCATACTGAGGGGTGATTATTACGTCAAGATCATACTTAGCTGCAATTTTATCAACTGCCTTGGCAAGCTTGAGCATTCTTTCGCCCCACATAAAGCATTTAGGACCTATTTCAAAATAGGGTGCTCTGATTTTGTAGTTCTTTACCATATCTATCTCCTTTTATTTGTTCATCAGTTTGTCAAGCTCACAATAGCTTTTGTAAGCCTCTGTATAGTCGGCTCCTGAGGGCCAATATTCCTTTTTGATCTTTACCGCTGAGCCAACCGCTGTTTTTACGTCCGGGAAATCCCCAACTCCTACTGCAGCAACAAGGGCAGTTCCAAGGCAAGCTGTTTCGCTCTCGGTGAGTGATTTGAGCACCTTGCCGGTAACGTCAGATTTTATTGAAGACCAAAGCGAGCTTAGCGCACCGCCGCCGGTAATTCTTATTTCTTCGATGTTCTTGTCACCTACGTATTCAAGATTCTGCTTAAGAGTAAAAGCAATAGCTTCCATAATAGCTCTCGCAAAATGCGCTCTCGTATGGGAAAGATTAATTCCTGAAAAGACCGCTCTTGCATTAGGATTGTACTTAGGCATAGTCGAGCCGCAGAAATAAGGCAACATAGAAAGTCCGTCACATCCCGGTGCTAAGTCCTTTGCAATTTCGTCAAGCTCTTTGAATGAAAAGCTTTCGCAAAATTGATTTTTAAACCATTTAAGTGCCATTCCTGCAGTAGATGACCACAATATGAGGCAATATTTTCCGTCAATTGCGTGCATGTGACACGGAATAATAGAATTCGGATTGTACGGAGGAAGCTTGTCTGTCATTACGCAGATAGCCATAATCGTACCGGTCATTTCGCTTATTCTGCTCTCGTCAGTTACGCCTGCGCCGATTGTACCGGCAATCTGATCAAGCATTCCGCTCACTACTTTAATGCCCTGATATTCTCCGACAACCTCTCCGCTTTCTTTAAGCTGAGGTAATGCCTCTGCGCGAACGCCTATATAATCAAGCATTTCATTCCACCACGTCTTATTAACCACATCATAATATATGGTGGAAGACTGAATCGTGGGTTCGGTTACGAAGTTTCCTGTAAGACTGTATAGAATCCAGTCTTCAAGCATGAAGATTTTTTCAGCTTTTCTGAAAATTTCGGGACGGTTGTTCTTAAACCATAGAAGCTTGGATGCGGGCCAGCCTGCAGTAATTTCCGGTTGCCCGGTTACGTTATAAACTCTTTCGTTTCCAAAATGAGCTTTGATGTTCTCTGCCTCTTCTTCGGCTCTGTTGTCAAGCCAGACGACAGCATTGCAGAGCGGATTTCCGTTTTTGTCGGTAAGGATGAGAGTTTCCCCTTGCGTGTCAACCGAGAGTGCATCGATTTTTCCGCATTCTTCGGTAAGCTTATCAATGGCTTCCTTGCACATATCAACGTATTTGAGCGCATCAAATTCGATATAACCTGTTTTTGAATCCGTGTCAAGTGTATAATCGGCACTGAAAAGCCCGAGTCTCTCTCCGCTTGCGTTAAATACAGCGGCTTTAAGAGACGTAGTACCTATATCGATGCCGAGATATTTTTTTTCACTGTTCATATTAGCATTCCTCGAAAGTTTCGATTTGATTTCGAATTGCGTTTGATTTTATTAGTATTAGCTGTATAAATTCTAACACAAAAACTGATGCTTGTCAATAGATATTTATATATTTACAACTTATACTTCTGAGTCCAATTTATCTTAAATAAAATTAATTTGGCTTCAGCGTAACCCCAAAAAACTTTTTTTCGAAACATTTTAGGTTTTGTTTAAGTTATACTTGCCTTTTTAAAAGAAGTATGTTATAATGAAAAAAATAAGAAAAAATCGGAGTTTATTATGAATATTTCCACCGAAGAACGCAGAGAAGAAATTATAGCTATTATTCAGGAAAACGGCAAGGTTAAGGTATCCGAGCTTAGTGAAAGATATGGAATTTCTGAGGTTTCAATCAGGAAAGACCTTGAGCTTCTGGAAGCTGAGGGTCATTTGTCAAGAGTTCACGGAGGTGCCGTAGGTCTTAATAAGCTTTACGTTAATATGGATCTTAACGAAAGATACAAAACAAATGCCATAGCAAAGAAAAAGCTTGCAGACCTGGCGGCGCGTTTTATAGAAGATAACGATACTATAATGATGAATGCCGGAACTACACTTACCTATGTTCTCAGAGCTATAAGAAACAAGAAAAATATAACTATAGTCACAAATTCTGTACAAAATGCAACCGAGGCGGCGCTATATTCCGATTTCAACGTTATTCTTCTTGGCGGAGAGCTCGATTCAAAATATCAGTTCACTTTTGGAGAGGATGCAATATCTCAGCTCGAAAATTATCATGCCAATAAATGCATCTTATCGGTAGACGGAATATCTGCTTCTGCAGGACTCACTCTTTATTATTCCAACGAAGCTTCTCTTGTCAAAAAAATGATAGATTCTTCCGGCTCCGTTATCATTACGGCAGATTCAAGTAAGGTTGGAAAAAACGTTTTTGCAAGAATAACAGATGCGTCTAAAACCGATATTCTTATAACAACACATACCGAAAATAAAACCGAGCTTGATTTGCTTCGTAAGCTCGGTGTCAAAATTCATGAAGCATAAATTTATACAAAACGCGATTTATTTTATACCAAAACATACAATAATTAATTTATAATGTACATAGTGGTATAATATATGTGCTAAAATAGGAATAAAATTATGTTGTACGACTGTCCCAAATACGTGGTTGATAAAACGATAAATATATCTTCTCTTACCTCAATTCATTATTTTGAGTTTGACGATTCCTTCGTTGACGTTCCGGAGGCTCACGAGCCTTGGGAGCTTGTATATATCGACCGAGGCGAATGTAACGTTATTGCTGACGGTGAATCGATATTGCTTCACCAGGGAGATATTTATTTTCATAAACCGCACGAAAACCATATGTTGAAGACAATAAAAGGAATAGCTCCCAACGTTTTTATTATTGTTTTCTCTTCTGATTCACCTGCAATGGCGTATTTTGAAAACAGAAGAATAGAAGCCTCGATGGCAACAAAGCAGCACATAGCCGCAATTATTCACGAGGCATCAAGCACGTTTGAGCTTCCGTTCAACAATCCCAGAATGCAAGAGCTGCGGCCTAAAACAACTTCTCAGCTTTTCGGCGGTCAGCAAACCATACTGCTCAGACTGGAGCTTATGCTTATAGAAATAATCAGAAATGACCCGGGCTATATATCAGGCTCGAAAATGTTTTTTACGAAAGACATAATTACAGATGAATTTGCTTTGAAAATTATATCTTTTATGGAAGAACGTCTTTACAGTAAATTTACTATTGAAGAGCTGTCGCGAGAAATGAATTTTGGAAAAACTTATATTTCAAAGCAGTTTATTAAAGTTTGCGGACATTCAATTATTGATTATTTTAATCTTATGAAGATAAATGAAGCAAAAAGGCTTATACGTGACGGAAGATATAACTTCTTTGAAATATCCGAAAAACTGATGTTTTCCAATTCACATTATTTCTCTACCCTCTTTAAAAAACACACAGGAATGACTCCTACGCAATATAAACATTCAATTAAGAGTAACTAATAAAAGGAGAAAAACAATTATGAAATATGCTATTGTTAACACCACGATAGTAATGCCTGAGTATCTTATACCAGGCGGTGTTATAATCGTTGAAGACGGAAAAATTGCTGATTTTGGCAAGGCAGGAAAAATATCTACCGAAGGACTTGAGTGCATTGATGCCGGCGGTGCTTATACCGGTCCGGGACTCATAGATATACATACTCATGCAGACGGAGATACCTTTTTTACTGAAGATCCCGTTAAGGCAGCAAAAACCTTGCTTATGCACGGTGTTACCGATGTACTCCCTGCCCTTTATTTTAATATGAACGCGGATCAGCTTGTTGAAGCTGTAAAGACTGTGCGCGATGCCATGGAATCGGGCAACGCTGATAACATTATCGGTCTTTATATGGAATCACCGTACCTGAATCCTAACTTCGGATGCAACAGAGAAAGTAATCCATGGAGAGACGTTGTTGCAAAGGAAAAATTTCAGAAGGTTGTAGACTCCGCTTACGATATCGCGAAGGTTTGGTGTCTTGCTCCCGAGCGTGAAAATATCGAGGCGTTCGTTGATTACGTGAGAGAAAAGAATCCGAGTGCAGTATTTTCGGTTGCGCATAGCGAAGCCGAGCCCTGGCAGATAGAAAAGCTTATTCCCAAGGGTCTTAAGCTTGCTACTCACCACACAAACGCCACGGGAACTCTTTACAAGTATCCCGAGTGCCGTACCGCTTGCGTTGATGAAACCGCGCTTTATAACGATTGTATCTATACAGAGCTTATCTGTGATAAAATAGGTATACACGTTGCGCCTTATATGCTCAGACTTATAAAGAAGATCAAGGGTGATGACAGAATAATACTTATCGCAGATGCTTTTGTCGAGCATGGACCTATTCCCTCGGACGATCTTTATGAGGGAGCTGATGATATAAACTTCGATTTCGCGGGCGAAATTGCCGGAAGTAAAATGATTCTTGACGGTCCTTGCCGCAATATGATGGTTCATACCGGTGCATCTCTTTGCCAGGTATTTAAATATGCATCTACAAACCCTGCTGCGCTTCTCGGTCTTGCTGACCGCGGTAAAATTGCTAAGGGCAACGTGGCAAATCTCATAATGGTTGACCATGAGTTTAACGTTAAGAGCGTAATTCTTGGCGGAAAACAGGTAAAATAATTAAGTTTCCAATTTAATTTACATAAAGGAGTAAAACAATGAAAGATTTCATTACAGATCCCGCAACCAAGTTTGACTTTATGCCTGCCGATTTTGTTCCTTTTAAGGACAAGAAGGTTTGCGAGTATGTTCGCAGCCTTAGCGGTAAGGATCTCGAAAAACGTGAGGCTTGGTGGCATCCTGAGTTCGAGGTTAAGGTTATGATGAACCCCCACCCCGTGCTTATTTCCACACTCTTTACTCGTCTTAAGGCAGCTTCCGAGGCAGGTAAGTCCTTTACCATGATTCTTGGTAACCCTGAGCCTGACACCTACATTCCTCTTGCACAGCTTATCAACTACTTCAAGGTTGACTGCTCTAAGGTTCACCTTGTTGCTGAGGACGAGTGGGCTGACCAGGACGGAAATATCGCTCCTATCACCTACGAAGCAGGATTTGCTCACTCTATGATCAAGTATCTCTACTACCAGATCGATGAGAAGCTTCGTATGCCTATGGAGAACGTTCACTTCCCCACTAACGCAAACATTAAGGATTATTCTAAGATAATCGATGATATCACCGATGGTACCGGTGCAGAAGTCGGAGGCCAAGCGGTCTTAGGAAGACAACCATGCTCAGCA
>JAZNZE010000025.1:0-51202 GCA_045594785.1 Eubacteriales bacterium | reverse complement strand
ACGAGCTTGATAGGTCGGAGATGTAAGTGCAGTAATGTATTCAGTTGACCGATACTAATTGACCGAGGGCTTGAACTGCTTTTTGTCAGTTCAGCTAGAATGCTAGAGCTTTTCGTTTCTTTCCTAATTCGGTTTTTAATGAGTATTTACTTAACAATTTAATATTTACTTTGTGCAGATAACTTTTACAAGTGGGGCACAGAGTTTTTAAAATAATCAAGTCCAACGCACCTCTAGCTCAGTTGGTAGAGCAACTGACTCTTAATCAGTGGGTCCAGGGTTCGAGTCCCTGGAGGTGCACCAAAGAACTCCTAGAAATAGGAGTTCTTTTTTTGTGCACCGTACCCACTGTTAAGAGCCGTTTTGCTCTACCAAGTGTACTTCGTACACGTAGCAACTGCCTCTGAATCGGCTAGCGTGCGGATAATATGTGCCAAGCCGTAGGTTTCGGTGCTAAGGAAAGGTATTCCCACGCAAACGCCGGATATTGCTTCGCAATATGCAGTGGGGCTAGTGACTAGAAGCCATGGAGGTGCAGATTGTGCACCGTACCCACTGTTAAGAGCCATTTTGCTCTACCAAGTGTACTTCGTACACGTAGCAACTGCCTCCGAATCTGCCGCTCGGGGTGAACTTTGCAAAGAACGTTCCCTAAATAGCAGAGTGAAACTGTATTGCTCCTCGCGTGGCAGAATACCGCTAAAGCGGTATGCAGTGGGAGTAGAACCTATGGAGGTGCAGATTGTGCACCGTACCCACTGTTAAGAGCCGTTTGGCTTTACCGGGCGCACCTGTGGTACGCAAACTGAGCGGTGATTATGCTGCGTTTATATAATACGAATTTTTACTTTAAAGAATAGAAGCTTTTGTTATAGATTGATAACGAATCCAAAAGAAATTTTCGCCAATCGGATCGGTATCGCAAGGCTTTCCATCTACGCGAAGACGAGTTGCATCCAGCTCTTCTATTCGGCTGATTTTTCCGGAAAGGTAGTCTGAAATGCGTTCCTTAGCCGTTTCAAAACGAGCTATTAGTCCGCCGTAACGTATATCATGGGTTTCCCAACCAAAAGGTTTATTATATTCCATCCAAGCGTTTCGGTGTTCGATTCGCAAATACTCAAGCTTTTTTATCACCGTATCACATTCCGAAACTATTTCGGTAAGAACTTTGCGGTCATCTTTGTCATACGCGGTTTTTAAGCGAATTCCAAAATTTGCCTTGTTTTCAAGTAGCGAGGAGAGTGCGCGAATTACTTTTACGGCAGGAGAAAAAATGCCCAGATTATTCGGCATCGCATTCAGTTGCGACGTGACATTCTTATAGTAAGCGGAGGTGTCTATTTTTTCAAAATGCTTATCCATCAATCCTATTAGCGGGTCATTGTAAAGAAGTGATCTGGTAACGCTAAATCGCTCACCGTGAGGATGCTCGGGCAGCTCGCATTTTATCAGCTCATCATACTTTGCTCCGCAGCTATATTCGAAACAACGTTTGACACTTTCCGGGGCAAATTCGCCTTTATAATCATAATCTGCATACCAGGAGAGTCCCAAAAGCGACAGAATGAGCGAGCTTTCACTTCCGTTGAGCCATACTGTAGCCAGTACGTCTTTAATTCCTTTTTTTCGACATGCCTCCAGTGCAGGAAGAGAATTTTGAAGTGATTCCGAATATAATGGACAGTGACCGCTCCATAACCAAACGCCGCCGGCAAATGCGATATTATCTCCGAAAAGCAGACGGTGCTTGTCTATATTAACGGTGTAGAAATTTTCATCCGAATGGTAGTAGTCCCAAAACACCTGCTTGATATTCTTCGGAACGCTGTTTATAAAATTCTCGTCAAAGCTTACGTCGATATGATAATCCTCAAAGTTTGGTATGCCTTTTCCGGCAAGACGGAAAAACATATCGCTCCACATCATCGCCTCAAAACCGTATTTTTCAACTATTTTTGAAACCCGAGAAAGATGTTCGAAAAATATTTTTGTGCGTTCGCAATAACCAAATTGGTCAAGATATTTTCCTGTACCAAGATCGTGAGTTTCATCCATTCCTATGTGAACGCGCCGCGTTGTGAAGCATTCCGAGAGCGTTTTTATCATAGAGTCAATAAGGTTGTAGGTTTCATCCGCACCCACAAGCAAGGCATTTGCAGTATCCTTATAAGCAGAGGCTGCCGACCAGTGCAGGTGCGTTGCAAGATGCCCGAGAACCTGAATGCAGGGAATAAGCTCAATACCAAGTGAGCGTGCATAGCTATCTAACTCGCAGAGTTCCTCTTTGGTGTATCTGCCTCGCATATATCCAAAATACGGGTATTCTTCTAACTCATATGTATCTTCTACGTAAAGCTGATAGCTATTAAGGCCCATCAGCGCCATTTTGCGAAACATAGCTTTGAGGGTTTTTACGTTCATTACGGCGTTGCGAGACATATCTACCATTGCGCCGTTTGTTTTGAACAGAGGCCGTTCGGTAATTTTTAAAGTGTTTTTTTCGCTTCGTATAGCATCTGTGAGAATTGCGAGAGCGCGGAAAAATCGAGCATATCCATCTCCGTATGTGATTGTAGCCACATTTGAATTCAAAGATATGCTTAACATTCTTTCTCTTGTTTCTATGACGGTGACGGCAATTTGCGCGTCCTTTTTTTCAACTATTTCGATGCCGAGCTCGTCGGCAATTCTTGAAATTCCTAATGACAATTTGTCTGCATTTTCGAAGTATAATTTCATAAAAATCCTCTTGTCAAACATTGATTTTGTTTACAAAACTGAGTCCTCACCGCTTGGATAGGGGATATCAGTTTCGTATCCTATGGCGATGTTCAAGTAGGGAAAGCCGCTATCGTCAAAGTTAACTTTTTGGATATTCATATATCTCGGAGCTTCTGTTGCGTTCTCGTTATGCTCCTTCATGCCGTGATAGGCGCACCAAAGCTCAGTGCCGTCAGGAGAGTAGAAAAAGGATGCGTGACCGGGGCCGTATACACCGTTACCCTTGACAAGAATGGGGGTAGGGTGCTTTATCCAGTTTTCCTTATCGCATATTTTTCCGCCCGTATGCTCAAGAATACCCAGGCAGTAATCATCTGACCAGCAGCCGTTTGCCGAGTAAACGATAAAAAGTCTATTCATGTTTTTTATGAAAAATGCGCCTTCTACAATGCTCCATTTATCAACGTACGGAGGTACAAGCTCCCAGTCAAGCTCGGCTTTTGCAATGGTTGCCATCTCGCCCGAAAACTCAGTCGGAGATGCCAGCTTTATTATGTCCAGCACCTGTCCTACACCCTCCTCAACTCTGGAGCAGCACATATACTGCGTTCCGTCAGAATCGGTGTATATGGTCGGGTCGATTGAAAAAACGTCAGGAGTAGGCTTAGTGATGAATTCCCACTCGCCGAAAGGGTCTTTATCCTTTGCCTTTAATATGAATAAGCATTTTGCGCTTGGCTCGGGGCGCATTCTGGTGCTGGTATATATGTACCAGCTGCCATCGCTTCCCATGTGCATTTCGGGAGCCCATATATCTCCCCAAACACCGTGCTCAGCACCGTTTGGTGTGTAGATTATTTTGCTGTCGTTGTCGCTGACAACCCTCGCTGCGTGCTTGCTTCTGAATATTTCAAGATGTTTACCGCGTGTGAAGAGCGCATAATAATATCCGCTTTCTCTGTCGTATGTTATAAATGGGTCGGGTGCGCTGAAATTTGATATAGGATTTCTGAAGGTTTTCATGGCTTGACCTCGCTTGTTTTACTTTGCCTAATTTTAACATACAAATTCATTTAAGTCAATGCTTTTTGATGCTTTTGAGACAGATGAACCATATTTACAAAAAATTTATATTTTATTGCTTAGAATATAACAAATATAGTATAATATTAGTAAAGAACTTTATTTAACGGAGGTAATTATTATGCCCGGACCCGGTGGAGGAGGCCGCGGAGGCGGCTTTGGCGGCGGTAGCTTTGGCGGAGGCGGAGGCTTTCGCGGAGGCGGAGGTTATCACGGAGGCGGATACAGAAGAGGCTTTTTCTTCAGTCCCTTTGGATTCTGGGGCTTTGGCGGCGGACTTCTCAGTATCTTCTTTATGCCGTTTATTTTTATTATACTTGCTGCGGTGATTCTTTTTACGGCAGTCTTCGGAGCTGTAGGAAGTATAGCAGAGGGCGGTATAACCGAATATCAGGAAAAGGATTTTCAGGCTTACGCCGATGCAGAGTACGCTAAGGCATTTTCAAAATCAACCGCATATGAGGATAATATTCTTATAGTATTTCTCACAAACGAGGATGCTGACGGTTACTACTCTATTGCCTGGGTAGGCGACCATATAGAAAACGATATAAATTATCTCTTTGGCGGTGAGCGCAGTGTGTTTGGCGTGGCTATGCAGCAGAGCATAAATACTGCGGGATATTGGTACTCGCTTGATTCTAATCTCGCTATGGCAGTGGACACTATGGCAGACTTCGTTGAAGAAGAAGGACTGACTGATTCATTTACCTGCAACGAAAATCATATCCAGGTAGATTCAAAGCTGATAAACTACGGTGAATATGATATTTCCGAGGAAATTGTAAATTCCGCTCTTGCCGATTTTACCGAGAGAACGGGAATAACTATGTCTATAGTGGTAAATGATGTAGGCGAGGTTTTCAGTACGAACTACAGCCGAATGATATGGGGAATTATTTTAGTCGTTGTTCTTCTCGGACTTGCAGTGCTCTTCGTGGTGAAGGGAATACGCAATCGCAGAGGCCGCTACGACAGAGACGGAAACCCGTTTGATTAATAAAAACAATTAATTAATATAAAAAGCCAAGGGGCACATTGCCGTTATCTTAGCGGATAAGACGGTGCAGCCCTCTGGCTTTTTTCTTTACTTAATATTTATACTTTTTCGGAGCATAGGAATGGTTTTTGTCAGGTCATAGTCAAGCTGCCGAATCTTCCACAGAAGGCATTCTTCGTCTCCTTGATATTCCATACTTGCTTCCCAGCCAAGTCGGCTGTCTGTGCGTGTCAGAGGAATTGTATCAAGTACGTTTTTGCGTTCTTTTTGCAAAATCTCCTCGATTTTGTCAACAATTGTTGACGCATTTGCTGTATTTTCGGCAATATTCAGCTTTTCTTTATTGATATAAAGTTCTTTTGCATTTACTGCGGTTTTGCAGCTGTTTGCTATAAATTTGCCGAGAGCAATCAGCTTTTCAAGCTCTTCGGATTTGTCTTTGATTCCTTCGAGAACAGATACTCCCTCGTTCATAAGACGCTCGATTTCCCTAATTCCACCAAGCTCGTCAAAAATGCGTATTCCGGGCATTGAAGACCTGTCGGTTTGCCTCAGCGTATATGCCGGGAAGTAAATTCTGTTTCCGAACATAGCGTTATATTCCGTGGGAATTCTGCCTTCCTCGGGTGATTTATTAAAGCCGAGCCTGGTTTCAGAAACCCAGAGGGGATAGGCAGGCCCTATTCTGAAGGCACCGTATTGGTCCTCTTCGGTTGCTGCGTAGTGTGTGATTGCCTCGGAGAAAAGACGGAATGCCTTGTCTACTGCATCGGCGTTTTCCTTTCCGTAATCGCGCTCAATCAGAAGTCTCAGCCACTCCTCAGGAGTGGGCGCGCCCTCGTACTCGGTGAAGAACATATATTTTTCAAGCTCGGATATAATTGACGGCTGAAAGGCGTAGTGGATATTTTCGGTAATTCCGGTTACGTTCCATTTCTCTTTTGCCTTGAGAATTTCCTTGTACTTCTTCAGCCATTGATAAGGCATAGGCTCGTAGGGAACAACTCCGAAATCCCAGGTTCTGCCCGAGGACTGACAGTCGGCAACTATCTTTATACCTCTCTTTGTTGCAGCCTCTGCCTCGGTGGTGAAATAATCTCCCGCTTCGTATAGACCGAGTGAGTAGTCTGCCGTTTCCTCGATTGAATTTCCGTATTTTCTCCTATGAAACATTCCCCAGCAAATTTCCATTGAAATGTCGGTTGGAAGCTTTTCAATAAGGGCAAGTCTCAGGTCGGTATCCTGATATCCCCAGTTGTAGGTTGAAAAAATCAATTCAACGTCAGGATTGTATTTTCTCAGCACCTTGTGAATAAGCGAAACCCACTCGGGATAGTCGGAGCAGGGAAACCAACCCGGAGCAATTTTTCCGGTTGGAATATTATCAACGAATTTTGAATCGTTCGATACTCTCGGGTCTCTTGAGTTGAAGTGATTTGCTTCTCCTACAAGAAATACGCTCTTGATTTTAGGGCAGGCTTTAAAAATTTTGCCGTACATATTATCGTAGAATTCCCGGGCTCCCTCGTCATCGGGGTGAGCAGAATGAGGAGCGTAGAGCATTATATTCACGTCAATGCCGAATTTTTCTGCTCTTTCTATAAGAAGCGGCATATCTATATAACCTTTTCTGAGGTCAAGATTCATATCCTTTATCCAAAGGGTAATAGTGTCCATACCTGCGTGCGCAAGATGTAAAAACGCTTCGTCAGTCCATTCGAACATACCGAAGGGGGACTGAGAAAATCTCGGTGAAAACAGAGCTCTTCTTTTAATTATCTGCTTTTTAAGGAATGGGGCTTTTCGAATTCCCATCAGGTCCTCAAGAAAGTAAAGTCCCTGAGCTACACCTCTGTCATCGTGCCCCTCAAGAGTGATACCGCTATCGGATACGGTTATGCGGTATCCCATATATCCCGATGCCTCTTCAATATCCTCCTTAATGGTAATTTTCAAACATTTTTCAACATTTTCCGTAGCTTTTACCATAATGGAACAAACATTCATTGAAGTGAACAGAAAATCCGAGAAGTCCTTTACCGCATTTATTATAACCGGAGTTGAGGACTTTGGAAGCTGAATTTTAAATCCGTCAGAAATCTCAAATTCGTCACTCTTCTTTAATTCGTTTTTATCTCGCACGTCTGCTTTGTGAATTTTAAGAAGCTCTTTTTTGAAGTCGTATCTTTTCTCGGTATGCATATTAAACTCCTCTTTGCTTATTGATTATTTCGACAAAAGAGGAAACGTATTCCTCTATTCTGTCCTTACCCTCGGCTGCCGACATTTCTACCGAGCTTTCGGCAAACCAGTCGTCAGCTTCGGTTATTCTTTCGAGCTTTATCGTGCCGGGGTAGAGGTATTCCATCATTGAACACTCGCCCTTGCCTGCGTGGTCGTCCTCTCCGTGCTTTTCAAAGGCAATAGGCGTCATACCTCTTCCCGCGATAACCTGAACCCAGTTCCAAGGGTTATCCTCTGCGCTCATATTCTCATAGAAGTCCTTATTCTCGTTCTTGCCCCACCAGCCGTAGCCCTTCGTATTGTCGAGATGCTCGAATATAAGCTTTCTCGCAGCCTTTCTGCAGGCGAGCTCCATAGGATTTAAGTCCTCGTTCTGATGGCAGATAACCATATAAATATTTCTGTCAAAGCCTGCAAGAAATAGTGATTTCAGTATGCAGTAAACGTTTGCTTCAATGGTATCGCAGTCCACCTGAATCGAATTTTTCTCAGGTCCTGCAACCGCGTAGCTCGCGCAGCCGTACCAAATAGGCGGCATAACAACGCAGTCAACCTTTTCTGCGACCTTATCTATAATTCCCATAGCAACCAGCGTGTCCGTGCCGTATGGGCAAATAGATGAATGATATTCAATAGTTCCTATTGGAATAAGAACCGGCCATCTTTCCGCCTTAGCTCTTTCCAGCTCCTTAGGGTAGCTAAATTCAAGTTTTATGCTGCTCATAGCCTATCTCCTTATGCATTTATAAGTTGATTATATATCATTGTTTTTCTCATATCAATATAAAAAAACAACTTCTGTTTGGATAAAAACAACATATAAAAGTGCAAAAAATACCGCCGAGCAAGTTAATTATGCTCGGCGGCTATCCGGTATTAATTATAGAGAATTTGATTTTCTGAACTTGGGAAGGGTGAAGTTAAGCTCATAATCAAGCTGACGGAGCTTCCATCTGAGGCACTCTTCGTCTGCCTGATATTCCATACTTGCCTCCCAGCCGAGACGGCTGTCCGTCTGTACGATGGGAATAGAATCGAGAACGTTTTCTCTTTCTTTTCTGATTATAGCCTCTATTTCGTCAAGAAGCTCAGCGGCAGTCTCGCGAGAGCCTGCAATATGAAGCTTTTCGAGCGCGATATAAAGATTTTTAACGTTCACCGCGGTCTTAGAGGAGTTAATCATAAAGCCTGCAAGCGCGATAAGCTTTTTGAGGTTTTCGTTCGGGTTCTCGATTGCCTGAAGCTTACTTCTTCCTGCCTCAAGAAGCTCACGCATTTCCTCAATGAGCAATATTTCGTCATAGATACGAACACCGGGGAGAGAGTTTCTGCCCGCAACGTCAGGCGTGTAAGCAGGGAAGTATATGCCGTTGCCGAACATAGCGTTATATTCGTTAGGCTTCTTTCCTTCCTCGGGGGGTCTTGTAAGACCTACTCTCGGGTCTTCTATCCAAAGCGGATATGCAGGGCCTGTTCTGAACGCTCCGTACTGGTCCTCGTTTGTAGCGGGGTAGTGGGTTATAGCCTCGGAGAAATCTCTGAGAGCCGCGTCAACCATCTCTACGTTTTCGTCACCGAAGTCGCGCGCGATAAGGAGCTTCAGCCACTCCTCGGGAGTGGGCGCACCATCGTAGGGAGTGAAGAACATATATTTTTCTAATTCGGAGATAATAGAGGGCTGGAAGCCGTAGTGAATATTTTCAAGAACGCAGTCAAGTCCCCATTCGTAGTGAGCCTTAACCATACCCTCGTATCTCTTCATCCATTGATAAGGCATCGGCTCGTAGGGAACCGTACCGAAGTCCCAGGTTCTGCCTGATGACTGAGCGTTAGTGCTGAGCCTTATGCCTCTTGCCTTAGCCGCCTTTGCCTCGCTTACAAAGTAGCTTCCGGGGCCTACGAAGTTAAGAGAGTAGTCAACTCCGTCCTGAACCGTGGACTTCATTTGTCTTTGCTCAAACATATCCCAGGTGGGCTGAAGGGTGATGTCGGTGGGAAGGTTATTAATAAGGTCTATTCTGTCCTTTTCGTCTGCAAATCCCCAGTTATAAGTAGCAAACTGAACCTCAAGGTTCGGGATAAACTTTCTGGCAGCCTTCTTGATTACGTCTACCCACTGAGGATAGTCGTTGCAGGGGAACCAGCCGGGAGTAGTCTTTCCCGTGGGGATATTGTCAACGAAATTGCGAAGTCTCGGTGCAAGGCCTGCTCTCGGGTCTCTTGAAGAGAACTCGGTAGCCTCTCCGACAACGCCGATGTGCTGGATTTTTGGGCAAGCGGTGAGAATAGGGCCGTAAAGCTTCTCGTAAAATTCGAGCGCACCCTCGTCATCGGGGTGGAAGTTATGCTTTGCATAAAGACCGATTCCAACGCTTATTCCGTACTTTTCACAGCGCTCAACCAGAAGGTTTATATCAAGGAATCCGCCCCTCTTGTCAAGGTTTACGTCCTTTATCCAGAGCGAAATGCAGTTCATACCCATATGAGCTATGTGCGCAAGAGCCTCGTCAGTCCACTCAAACATACCGAAGGAGGACTGCGTGGTTCTTCTCTCGAAAACCGACTTTCTTTTTATGGTTTCTTTCTTTAGATAGGGCGCTCTGCGAACGCTCATAAGGTCCTCAAGAAAGTAAAGTCCCTGAGCTACGCCACTGTTGTCGTAGCCCTCAAGGGTTATAACGCTGTCTCCTATTGCAATACGGTATCCCATATATCCGCTTGCTTCTTCGATATCCTTGTTTAAGGAAATAACAAGCTTTTTAGCATAGTCGCCGTCATTTTCGGTAACGAAGGCAGAGGTCTTCATTGAAATGAAAAGAAAGCTTTCAAAGTCTCTGACCGCATTCATTATAACCTTGTCAGCGTCTACGGGGACGACTACGGCAAGACCGTCCGAAATTACGAATTCGTTATCCTTCGGCTTGCGTGAAAAGTCACGGAGTCCCGCCTTGTGAACGTTAAGAAGCTCACGCTTAAAGTCGTATCTTTTCTCCATTATTTAATACCTCTCTGGTCGTTTATGAACTTAACGAAGTTCTCAACGTATTCCTCGCTTCTTTCCATACCGAGTTCGTGACTCATATTAACCGAATCCTGAGCAAACCAGTCGTCAGTTTCGGGAAGTCTGTCAAGCTTTATCGTGCCGGGCCAGAGGTATTCGAGCATAGAGCACTCGCACTTGCCCGCGTGGTCTCCGCCGCCCCATTTCTTTGTGGCGTTGGGAACGAGATTTCTGCCCGAGCCCATAACCTGAATCCAGTTCCAAGGATTATCCTCAGCACTCATCTTCTGATAGAATTCCTTATTCTCGTTTTTGCCCCACCAGCCGTAGCCTTTGGTCTGGTCAAGATATTCGAATACGAGCTTTCTGGCTGCCTTTCTGCAGGCAAGCTCCATAGGGTTGAAGTCCTCGGTCTGATGGCAGATAACGAGGTATATATTTCTGTTAAAGCCTGCAAGGAAAAGGGATTTCAGTATGCAGTAAATATTCTGCTCAAAGGTATCGCAGTCAACGTGAATTGAGCCCTTCTCAGGACCTGCAACCGCATAGCTTGCAACACCGTACCATACGGGAGGCATAACCACGCAGTCAACCTTTTCTGCAATTTTATCGATAAGTCCCATAGCAACGAGAGAATCGCAGCCGTAGGGGCAGATAGAGGAGTGATACTCCATAGTTCCGATAGGGATAAGCACGGGCCATCTTTCAGCCTTAGCCTTTTCAAGCTCTCTCGGATAAGTGTATTCCATTCTGATGCTAGCCATAGTAAAAATCTCCTTTAATGGTTGTTTTATTATATTTTCAGCTATTTTTCGCCTTTTTGTGATTTTGTGAATTTAATGAAGCTTTCAACGTATTCATCACTCTTTTCTATACCGTGACGTATATCCGTATTTGCGCTGTCCCGGGCAAACCGGTCGTGTGTTTCAGGAAGTCTGTCAAGCTTTATCGAACCGGGGCAGAGATGCTCGAGCATAGAGCATTCGCATCTTCCTGCATGGTCGTATTCTGCCCACTTTTTGTCTGCAGCAGGTGTCAGATTTCTGACGGAACCCATAACCTGAATCTGGTTACAAGGGTTATCATATTATTTTTTTCTTCAGAGTGAATTTGATATTCTGAATCTCGGAATGGTGACGTTAAGCTCGTGGTCTAGCTGCTTAAGCTTCCATCTGAGGCATTCCTCGTCTCCCTTGTATTCCATGCTGGGTTCCCAGCCGAGACGGCTGTCTGCCTGCACTGCAGGTATCGTATCAAGTACGTTTTCTCTTTCCTCGAGAAGAAGAGCCTCAATCTCCTTTATTATCTCCTCGGATTTCTCACGAGTTCCTGCCAATGCGATTTTATGCTGGAGAAGATGGAGCTTTTTCGAGTTTATCGTAGTCTTGCAGGAGTTTATCATAAACTTTGCAAGGGCGGAGAGCTTGATGAGGTTCTCGTTCTTGTTCTCAATCGAGTTGAGCTTGTCAAGACCTCTTGTAAGAATATCTCTCACCTCACCTATACCGTCTATTTCGTCAAAAATACGAACTCCCGGGAGAGAGTTTCTTCCCGAAAATTCGGGGGTGTATCCAGAAAAATAGATTGCGTTACCGAACATTGCGTTGTATTGGTCGGGCTTTTTTCCGTATTCTCTTGCCGGAGCTTGCGCAGTGCGCTGCTCAATAACCCAGAGGGGATAAGCGGGGCCTATTCTAAACGCTCCGTACTGATCCTCGTTCGTTGCGGGATAGTGTGTTATAGCCTCGGAGAAATCTCTCATCGCAGAGTCGATAGTATCTACGTTTTCATCACCGAAATCGCGAGCGATAAGGAGTCTGAGCCATTCCTCCGGAGTGGGCGCGTTCTCGTAGGGAGTGAAAAACATATATTTTTCAAGGTCCGAGATTATTGAGGGTTGGAATCCGTAGTGGATATTCTCGGTGATATCAGCAAGTCCCCATTCGTAGTGCGCCTTTATGAGTCCTTCGTATCTTTTTATCCATTGATAGGGCATCGGCTCGTACGGAATAACGCCGAAGTCCCAGGTTCTGCCGGAGGTCTGCGCATTTGCCGAGAGCTTGATACCTCTCGCCTTGCATGCCTTCGCCTCGCTTATAAAATATTTTCCGGGACCTGCGAAGTTTATAGAATAGTCGCACTGGTCCTCAACACTGCCTCTGTATTTTCTCTGCTCAAACATTTCCCAGGTTGGTCCAACCGTTATGTCAGTTGGCAGATTATTTATAAGCTCTATTCTTGCTTTCTCGTCTTGGAATCCCCAGTTGTATGTAGATAAATAAACGTCTATATTGGGATTGTACTTTCTTGCCGCATTCTTTATCATCTCAACCCATTCGGGATAATCGCGGCAGGGAAACCAGCCGGGAGAGCGCTTTCCCGTAGGGATATTATCCGGTCCGATGGGGGAGTTTGAGGCTCTTTCGTCCTTTGACTTAAAGCCGGTCGTTTCGCCAACCAGCTCGACCCTTATAACCTTTGGACAGGCGGTGAGAATTCTTCCGTAAAGGTTGTCGTAAAATTCCTCTGCACCCTCTTCGGTTGGATGAACGTTGTGCTTTGCGTAAAGCTGAATTCCGATTTTTATGCCGTACCTTTCGGCTCTCTCGGCAAGGAGATTGATATCAATAAATCCGCCTCGGTTATCGAGGTTGACGTCTTTTATCCAGAGCGAAATGGAATTCATTCCGTGATGAGCGAGGGTGGCAAGAGCCTCGTTTGTCCATTCAAACATTCCGAATGGGGACTGTGAGGTCCTTGTTTCAAAAACCGAATGTCTTGAAATCTTCTGCTTTCGAAGAAAAGGAGCTTTCCTTATATTCATGAGGTCTTCGAGGAAATAAAGAGCCTGAGCTACACCTGCGCTCTCATAGCCGACAACGCTTATAACCTTATCCGAAACGTCAATTGAATACCCCATAGGACCTTTTGCCGCTTCGTCAATATCCTCGCTTATCGAGATGGTTATTTTCTGGGTATATGGCTCACCGTTTGACGTAACTACAGAGCCTATCTTCATAGAGGTGTAAAGATATTCGGAAAAATCTCTTGCTGCATTTTCGATAAGCTTATCAGCATTACCGGGCAGAATTATTGCAATACCTTCGCAAATCTCGGTTTCATTATCGAGAGGCTTTTTCGAAAAATCCCTTCGATAGTCTTTATGTACGTTTAGCAGTTCACGTTTGAAATCGTATCTTTTTTCCATGCGTAAGCTCCTTTTAGGTGTATAGCAAGAATGCACTTGACAATTTTATTATAACTGTGTTAAAATCCTTTTGCAAGGTATTTTTTAAACATTGTTTATGTAAAATATTAGCACGTTTTTGTCCAAAAAGAGAAATAGCGTGAATTAACCTATATCTAATTAAAACGACTGTTTACACGCTATCGAATTTTTGCGATTTGGAGCCTTAGTCCAAATCGTCACATAGTGAACACAAAAATTCATTATAGATTTGTGCGGTCGCCAATCTGCGACAGAATGGAGATTAAAATGCCGGAGAATAAATCAGCGATATTTTTTAATCCTAACGTAACCGTTACGGACGGAGGCTGTTTTGCTGCGGGAGCGTCTGTTGACTGGAGTATGAAGCCGCATGCCGCTCAGATGGCAAAATTCTATTACTTTACCGAGGGTGAATGCGAAATAACGATAGCCGGAAAAAGCTATTTTGCAAAAGCGGGAGATTGGTTTTTTATCCCCGCAAGAGTAGAGCATAGCTATCATAACTTCAATGGTACGCCCTTCAAAAAGTATTGGATGCATTTCGACCTCTATCCGAGAAGGGATATAGTAAAGCTTCTTGGTATTGATTACGTAATAAGCGATTATGACAGAAGAGCAGCAACAAGGCTTTTTTCGCGATTTTCACAGCTTTTGGGCAGTCGCAATTTTGCCGATGAGCTTTCGATAAAGGCGATAGCTCTTGAGCTTCTCAGCCTCTATGTAAAAGCCTCAAACGGCGGAGAAGCTGAGATAAGCGAGGAATCGGGAAGCGAGTTTTCGGCTGTATTTTCCTATATTGAAAACAATCTCTCGGTGAAAATTGCGAATAAAACGCTTGCCGATATTGTCCATATGCACCCAACGCATTTCATAAGATGCTTTAAAAAGGAAACCGGGCAAACGCCGGCGGAATACGTTCTGGCAAGAAAAATGGAAAGAGCAAAATATCTGCTCGAATCCACCGAGCTGCATATATCCGAAATATCGGACGGACTTTCGTTTTTTGATACTATGCATTTTTCAAAGGTGTTTAGAAAAAGATATTCTGTCTCCCCGACAGCATACAGGAAAATTGTCAGGAAAAACAGGCAATAGCGAAATCTCCATATAAAAGGTCGTTTTTTTCATTGTTTATAGCTGAAATTTTATATATAATGGAACTGTACATTAAAAATAAAACGGAGGCATTATGAACATCAAAAGCGTTTGCGGTGAGCTTTCCCGAAGCGAGCTTGGTGTAGTAACTACTCACGAGCACGTTCTTCTGGACCTCACCGCTTTTTTTCAGAATTTACCCGTTGACGGAATAGCTGATCCATCTACGGAAAAGGTAAAGATGGAAAATCTCGGAATTCTTTCGCGCGACTGCTATGCTTTGAAGGATAATCTGCTTCTTGACAGCGAGGAGCTTGCGGTAAAGGAGCTCGGATACTTTAAGAAAGCAGGCGGAAATACGGTAGTAGATGCTTCTCTTCAAGGAATAGGAAGAGACCCTGCTGCTTTGAAGCGTATTTCAGAGAAAACAGGACTCAATATCATAATGGGCTGCGGCTTCTACGTTGGAGCTACTCACCCGGAGGAACTCTCGCGTATGAGCGAAAGAGAAATTGCCGATATAATGGTTCGCGAGATGACTGAAGGGATAGACGGAATATGCGCGGGATATATAGGAGAAATAGGAATAAGTGAGATTTTTGACGATAAGGAGCGCAGGGTGCTAAGAGCTGCCGCAATAGCAAGTCTTGACACCGGAGCTGCGATAAACGTACATATTAATCCATGGACAACAAACGGGATTGAGGCTGCCGATATTCTTCTCGGGGCAGGCGTTTCGCCTGACAGAATCTGTATAAGCCATATTGACGTTGAAAACCGCGAGGATTATATTTTCGCACTTCTCAGGAAAGGTGTGTACGTTGAATTTGATAATTTCGGCAAGGAATATTACATAAGACGAGAGGTGAGAAATTCGGGGTACGGACTTTTCGTTCGCGATACCGAGAGAGTTTCTCTTCTTAAAAAGCTTATTGATGCGGGATACGGTGACAAAATTCTCGTTTCCTGCGACCTATGCCTCAAAAACCTGACGCGTACCTACGGCGGCTGGGGCTACGACCACGTTCTTACCAATATCATTCCCATGATGGAGGACGAGGGAATAACAAACGAACAAATAAATGCATTGCTAAGAGTCAATCCATCTGACTGGCTCTGCGGAAAGGAATAAAAATGAGAGAAATACCAAAGATACCGCTTTCCGAGTATAAGGAAAGAATAGTAAAGGTTCAAGCACTTATGGAAAAGGAGGGGTACGACCTTATCCTTTCGTACGGAAACGAGGCAGAGCCTCAGTACGTTCGTTATTTTTCGGCATATTGGCCGTCTTTTGAAACGGCAGGCGTGCTTATTCCCAGAGAGGGAGAGCCGATGCTTCTTATAGGTCCTGAGAGCTATACCTATGCAAGCGACCGTTCTATGATACCCGATATAAGACTGCTCAAGGCATTCCGTGAGTCCTCTGAGCCGGAGTATCCCGGCAAGAAGCTTGATACCTTCGCTCCCCTCTTTAAGAAGATGCTCGGAGATAAGAAGCTTAAAAAGTTCGGTGTTGCGGGACTTCCTCTTATGACTATAGGAGTTTACGAGGCACTCTGTGAGGCACTGTCGGAGTTTGGAATAGATAAACCGGTAAAGGCAGATTCGCTTGTGAATGAAATCCGTATGCACAAGACCGAAAACGAGCTTAAGTGTATGAGAGCTGCGGCAGAGATAACCCGCCAAACCTTTGACTACGTTCTTGAAAACATAAAGGTAGGAATGACAGAGCAGCAGGTTTGCGGACTCGCGCTCGGTAAGATGCACGAGCTCGGTGCGGAGAGGGAGTCTTATCCTCTCTGGGTTCTTACGGGCAAGGGCTCGAACCAGGCAATAAGCAGACCGCGAAATAAGAAAATAGAGAAGGGGGATATGACCTTCCTTCAGATAGGCGCGAGAGTTGACGGCTACGCTTCGAGCATAGGAAGACCCGTAGTTTTCGGCAAGGCAACGGCAGAGCAGAAGGAGCTTATTGAGGTAGGCTATAAGGCGCAAGAAAAGGTTATCGAAATGCTTCGCGCAGGCGTTCCCGCAGCCGATGTTGCTAAGGCTCATATAAAGAACGTAACCGATATGGGATACGGTGATTGGCTTCTTTACGGTCCTTGCCACGGTAACGGAACTATGGAGGGAGAAGCTCCCTGGATAGAAACCTCCTCGGATTACCGTCTCGAAGAAAATATGACCTTCTGCGTGGACATTTTCCTCGGCTCTTCCGAAAAGGAAATCGGACTTCGTATGGAAGACGTTGTTTGCGTAAAGGCAGACGGCGCGGAAAATCTTACAAATTACCCGAGAAAGCTTTTCGAGATAGACTGTTAGAACAAAAACTTACAGTAAAACATTAGGAGAAAAATATGAAAAAAATGTTTAGTGAGCTTTTTATTTCGCTCCTGATTACGGCAATACTTCTTTCGTGCGGAGTGGTTATTGCCCTTGCAGGTGACACCGCAGAATCGGAAAGCACGGTGGAAACTCTCATTGATAGTAAAACCGTATGGAAATATCTTGACGATGATACCGACCCCGCAGAGAACCTCGGTTCTCTTCAAGCCTGGACGGCTCCCGATTTTGATGACAGCGGGTGGAAAAGTGCTGTCGGTTCGTTTGGCTCAAAGGGTGGAGTTATCGGCTCGGTTACAGGCTGCGGAACTCCCACTACGCTAATAAATCTTTACAAACCGAGCGATTCTTCCACGGTTATATCCACCTATTATTTCAGAACCGACTTTGAGATTTCAAAGGCAGCAAGCGTTTCGGCAATCGATTTCACTCTTCATGCAGACGATGCCGTTATAGTTTACCTTAACGGAACGGTGATTCTTGACTCAAGAACTTCGGTTCCCGAAGCTGCGGCAACCACGAATAAGTATTATGCATCGATAACTGCCGCGGCTCAGAGCTTTTCGTTAGATTATGACGCGCTCTTCGGTGTTCTGAGAGACGGAGAAAACACTCTTGCGGTTGAGCTTCACAATAACCAGGCGGGAAGCTCGGATATCTTCTTCGGCATTGACAGTATGAACGTTACCTCGACCAGTGAAGAAATAAAAGTCGAAGGAAATCTTACCGAAGTGCTCGACGGCACTGCTATATGGAAATATCTTGACGATGATACCGACCCTGCCGAGGGCCTCGATTCTCTTCAAGGCTGGACTGCTCCCGATTTTGATGACAGTGGGTGGAAAAGTGCTGTCGGTTCGTTTGGCTCAAAGGGCGGAGTTATCGGCTCTGTTACAGGCTGCGGCACTCCTACAACGCTCATAAATCTCTATAAGCCTACAGATCCCGCAACTGTTATTTCTACATATTATTTTCGAACCGCATTTGAGGTGGAGAAGGCATCTGCAGTTCTTTCTCTTGAACTCAGTCTTCATGCAGACGATGCCGTCATAGTCTACCTTAACGGAACGGTAATTCTTGACTCAAGAAGCTCGGTTCCCGATGCGGCAGCAACCACAAATAAGTATTATGCATCGATAACTGCCGCGGCTCAGAGCTTTTCAGTAGATTATGATACTCTTGACGGTGTTCTGAGAGACGGAGAAAATACTCTTGCGGTTGAGCTTCATAATAACCAGGCGGGAAGCTCGGATATCTTCTTCGGGCTTGACAGCTTCAGCGCGATGATAGCCGCAGTCAAGGTCATTCCCACCTTTGAACAGATTGTTATAGGTGTTGGTGCTGACGAAACCGAAAGAGGACTCGCTTGGTACTCACGCAGCTCTGCCGAGGCGTACGTAGAATATGCTCCCGTAGGGGCTGACAAAGAAGCCTTTCCGGGCGAATATCAGACGGCGGCAGCAGTAACCGCAGCGGCTCAGAATAAGCCCGGTTACTATAATAGCAAAGCCGTTATGACGGGGCTAATTGAAAATACGGAATACGTGTACAGAATAGTTTCTGACGGCGAGAGCTCACCTCTTAAATATTTCCGCACTACAGCTACCGACCAATTCGAATTTGTGTTCGTCGGAGACCCCCAGTTCGGCAGCGCCGCGTGGAGTGCCGAATGGGTAGATACTCTTGATAAAATCGATGCTAATTTCGGTGCAGAGCTTATCGTTTCTGCGGGCGACCAGATAAATACCCCTTCTTCAGAGAATGAGTATTCGTATTTTATAGTTGACGGACTTTCCTCGGTTGCGTTTGCTCCTACGGTAGGACCTGCTCACGACGACCCCTCTATAGCCTTTTCCGAGCATTTCTATACTCCCAATCTCAGTGATAAATACGGTGTTACCGTTTCGAGCGCTAACTACTGGTACAGATACGGAAATACACTGTTTATGCATCTGAATATGGCAGACGGAACGGCGCTTGAATCCGAGCATAAGCTTTTTATTATGGAAACTATGGCTCAGAATACCGATGCCGTATGGAAGATAGTCGTTCTTCATAAGGCTCTGTTTGCTACAGGTGCTCACGGTAATCCCGACGGAAATTATTTTGAAAGCGAGATGTCTGTTATAAGACCTATTCTTGCGGAGCAGCTTTCCGAGCTCGGAATTGATATTGCCATGGGCGGTCACGACCACATTTACGTAAGAAGCCATCTTATGTCAGGCACCGATGTCAGCGATGACGAGGTGTTCGATAATAAGGCGATAAATCCTACGGGTACGCTTCATATATCTGCAAGCTCTTCTACCGGAAGCAAATTCCACACGAGCTATTCTGATGACGTTTATTTTGCGGCATACCAGAATGACGAAAAGAGAAAGAGCGCCATTCATTTCGTTATAGACGGTGATTCTATAGTTATGAATTCGTATTTCCTTGATACGATGACGGTATTCGATAGCTTTACTATTGAGAAAAAGCTCAAGCCCGACGGTTCTGTTCCTGGAAAGGCGGTAGTCAAGTGGCTGGATGCAGACGGTAATCTTATAGCAACTAATACGGGATACGAAAGCTTTACGGCTGACGCTCCCTCCGATGCCGTAATTCCTTCTGGTGACGGATACAGAAACGTCAGAATTACCAGATGGCTTGACGAATACGGAAATATAACCGATCTCGTCATAGGCACGGATTCCGAGTATACCTTTACCGCAGCAAAGGAGCAGCCGGGAGACGGCGGCTATACCGCTTCTATAAGCGAGGCAATGATTAATTTCTGCTACTATTCTCAGTTCCATATGAACCTTTATCTGCCTATCATCGACGGTATGGAAAGACCTGCGGTTTCCGGTGCGAGTGCTTCCTATGCAACCGCTTTCATAAGCAACAGAGAGTACTGGGTGTATACCTGGTGGCTGAGTACTACGACGGCAACCGATGATAAAACCGTTAACGTGTCGTTTACCATTGACGGTGTTAATTATGCGGATGACCTTAAAATAGGCGGTCTTATTTATGCGGAGCTTATCCTTTCCGACTCTGTTTCCGAAGAGGAAAAAAACTGCGTTGCAAATATGCTCAGATACGTCAGAGAGGCTAAGGTATATGCAGGTAAAACGACCGATGAGAGATTTGACTCTCTTATAGGCTCGTATGACGGAACCGTCGAGGGACTTGTCACTCTTCCTGATTATCCGACTCAGTATGCGGCAACCGATACAGAGCTGGGTGGGCTTGAAAAATATCTCTCTAAGGTTTATCTCGGTATAAGCGGAAGCCCCAATTTCATTCTCGTGCTTAACGATGCCGGTGTGGCTGCCGGACTAGACCATAATAGCTTTACGGTTTATACCGAAAGCGGAGTTAGAATATATCTCTTTAACTACGCAAATAACGGCACTACGTATCAGACCAATAATATGAGGGTGTATGATGCGATAGAGAAGCTCACCTTCACTCTTACAGTACCTGCGGCGGCGGGAGAATCCGCAACCGTAATTAAGGGAACCTATTCTATCGGCACTTATATTTCCGAGCTTGAATCAAAGGGCGAAAACGTAAAGGTGGCAAAGGCTCTCTATGCCTTTGGCGAAGCTGTGGCAGAATACAGAAAAACCATCAAAAACTAATAGCTTAATCTGAAAACAAAACACAAAAACAAACCGATTGCAAAAAACTGCTTTATTTTGGAAAATGGTATTCTGAGCATAGTCTCACGGATAAATATTCTGAGTAGGGCAGTTTTTTAAAAAGTGAAACTTTTTACGATTGTGCAAAAAATATTGACGATTATGTAAATACTTTCTTAAAATATACTTATATAATAGAGGCGTAAATATTTTATTTTCCGATAGGAGAAAACGAAAATGAAAAGAATGAGAAGAGCAATACACTTTGATTTTCACACAATGCCCGGAATAACCGATTTCCTTGAGAGATTTGATGCTGCGAAGTTTGCCGAGACTCTTTCAGATGCGGGAGTTGAATACGTAAACGTATTCGCAAGATGTAACGAGGGCTTTGCGTACTATCCCACGAAAATCGGAGTGCAGTACCCCGGTCTCAAAAGCGATATGCTCGGTGACACCGTAAGAGAGTGCCACAAGAGAGGCATAGGCGTTACCGCATATATGAACGCAAGCTACGATCACGAGCAGGCAATCCGTCACCGTGAGTGGACTGTAAGAAATCCTAAAATAAATAAGAGCAACGATTGGGTGTTCGATTACTTTATCGATATGTGCTATCTCTCCTCGGGATACAAGCAGTATATGCTTGATATGATTAAGGAAGTAAGAGATAGTTATGACGTAGACGGCTACTTTATCGACTGTATGAGCGGCAACGTCTGCTACTGTAACGACTGTATCCGCGAAATGAAAAAACGCGGAATTGATATTGATGACGAGGCGGCGGCTCTTCAGTTCTCAAAGGACAGAAGGCTTGAATTCTGCAAGGAAATCAAGGAAATTATCGGTGACGATAAGCACCTTTTCTTCAATATGATGTATACCGAGGTGCAGGGAATAAATACCCATATCGAAATTGAAGGTCTTCCCGGCGGTCAGGGCTATGATTTCTTCTTGCCCCAGGTTTCCTATGCGAGAAACGTTGAAAAGGACGTTCTCTATATGACCGCAAGATTCCAGAAGAGCTGGGCGGATTTCGGAGGCTTTAAGTCCCGCGCGGCTATGGAATACGATATCTGGGACGCATTTATGAATGCTTGCGACTATTCGATAGGCGACCACCTTCACCCCGCAGAGAACCCCGACCCTCACGTCTATAAGATGATAAAGGAGGTCTATGCCGATGCGGCAAGGTACGAAAAGTATACCGACAGAGCAAAATATGTTCCCGAGCTTGCTATACTTACCGCATCGAACTGCTTTATAAATAAATCGGGCAGAGGCGCGGTGCGTATGCTCTCCGAGCTTAAATATAACTTTGACGTAATAAACGAAAATATGGATTTCTCTCCCTATAGAGTTATAATCCTTCCCGATGATATCCTTATCACCGACACTCTCCGAACAAAGCTTGAAGCTCATATCAAGGCGGGCAAGGGCGTTATCAGCTCAGGTATGTCGGGTCTTAATACCGATAAGACCGAGTTTGCTCTCAGCGAGTGGGGTGTTAAGTATGACGGTAAAGACCCCTCTAATCAGACCTATTTCAAGATGAGGGATACCTCAAACGAAATTCTCGGCACTCTCCGCTGGGCGATGTACGAGCCTGATACCGTTATCTATGCAAAAGAGGGAACTGAGGTTCTTGCAGACCACGTTAAGCCTTATTTTAACAGACACCTCACGCGTGAGAGAGGATTTTTCTATACGCCGCCCGCAGAGGCTGACGGACACGCAGCTATAACGAGATGCGGTAAGGTTTATCAGATTTCCTTTGATATCTTTAAAGCGTACTACACGGGAGCTATGCTCGGTCACAAGGAGGTTGTTGCTTCAATGCTCCGCGAGCTTGTATGCGACCCGCTTATCAAGGCAGAAGAGCTTCCGAAAACCTCAAGAGCAACCCTTACCGAAAAGGACGGAATGACTATCCTTCACGTAAAGGTAGACTATCCCGAGAAGAGCGGTGATACCGAGGTTATCCAGGACCATAACTCTCTTCCCGCGGGCAGAAAAATCTCGGTCAAGGGCGAGTATAGCAGCGTCAATCTCTGTCCCACCGAAGAGCCTATAGAGTTCAGCTGTAATAACGGATACACCGAAATAACCCTTCCCGAAATTCTCGGATATGCAATGATTGTGCTAAGAAAGTAAACAATTATGGACAAATTTATTACAAAAGAGGAAACCGGACGTCTGGTTTCCTCTCACAGCTTAAAATACGAATATGCGCCAACCGATTGGAGAGACGGACTTCTTCTCGGAAACGGAGACCTTGGCGCGATATGCTATGCTCCCGGCGGCAGAGAATGGGTGATTAATAAAAATGACGTCTTTGACGGCAGAGTTTACGATGCCGATATCACCCCTCACCAAAGCATTATGGAAATGCTAAAGGAAACGGGTGAGAAGTATACCTATTTCATTGATAAGCTTGAGAAGAGACGCGATAAAATCAACCGCCGTTCCATAACTCCGCTTATTCTGCGTCTCTGCAACGGAAACGGTGAGCTTGGCTGGAGCGCACCCGCATTTCCTAAAATTACCGATACTCTTTCGCTTTACGAGGGCGAGGTGCAAAGCGTCTCGGACGCTCATTTTATCCATTCGACAGTAAAGAGCATAGTTCCGCACGGAAGACGTGTCGTAGCCATAAGGCAGGAAGGCACGGCTGTTGCAGACTGGGATAATAAGCTTGAAATATACCGCCCTTACCACGAGGAGCTTGACGAGCCGAGGTTTTCTTCCTTTGAAAAGGGAGGAATTGCCTTCACTCAGACACTTCCCGGCGGCATAGGCAGCTACGCCGTAGCAGTTCTCGTCTCTCCCAGACCTCACGGCAGGGAAAGAATTACCTATGAGCTTCCGGCAGACTTTGATTTTTCTGAAAGAAAGCCATACGTTACCGATATGAGAGCAGGCAGACTTTCTGCTTACGTTATGCTGGGCGGTGACGTTGACGTCTTCATTTCCGTCTCTTCGGAGTACAGAGAAAAGGACCCGCTTTCCGCAGCGATAGCAGAGGTAAAGGCGGCAGCCGAGGCGGGCTTTGAAGCCCTTGAAGCCGAAAACCGCGAGTTCTGGCACTCCTTCTGGGAAAGGTCTATGGTAGACTTCGGTGGATATGCCGAATATCAGCACTATTACCTCACCTCTATGTATGCGCTTGCAACCGCGTTCGGTACTTACCCGATGCCTGCGCTCAGCGGAATGCTTTACGGCCCTCTTAACGCAACTACACCGGGTGTTTCGGCTCACCATTACAATACCGACCAGAATATTCAGATACCGCTTATGCCCGCGCCCCTGATAAATCACCCTGAGCTTATAGAGCCGTATGCCGATACCTTTATCGCGAATCTGGATAAGCTCAGAGCGCATACCAAAAGGCTTTTTGGCAGCACGGGCGGAGAGGGAATCTTCGTTCCCCTGGTTGCAAACCAGAACTGTGAGGAGCTTACCTCAGGCTGCTACCGTTATACGATGTGCGGCAGCGCCTATACGGGACTTATCCTTGCGAGATGCTGGGAATACACGCGTGACGATGAACTTATGAGAAATAAGCTTTATCCGTTGCTGCGCGAGCTTATAATCTTCTACGTAAACAATATGATGTCCGTAGGCGAGGACGGGCTGTATCACCTTGACCCAACCGTTCCGCCCGAGATATTTATGTTCACAAGAGACGACCTCTCGACAGTTTCTATGCTCAGAGCCTGTATTAATACTGCGCTGAGATGGTGCGAAAAAGAGGGAATAGAGGAGAGCGAAGCTGAAAGGTGGCGCGATGTGCTTTCAAAATATCCGCCGCTGGTTACAAGAGAAGACGGAAGCTATAAGGGCGGTCCCGATATTCCCGATGATTATTTCTCGTTCGGAACGCATCAGCTATATCCTCTCTTTCCTGCCGAGGAGTATTTTGAAGGCAGCGAAAAGCTGACGGCAAGGAAAACACTTGAATATATTGACCGCGATGCCATAGAGCGTACCTATTCGGGCGAGCACGGCTGGCACTTTATCCACGGCTGGAGCTGGTTCCTTTACTACGGCACTATGTCGCATCTCGGAGATGGAAAAGCCGTCTTCGGTAAGCTTTCTGATTTTATCAGATTTTTTGCAAAAAGGAACGGTCTCTTTATCCATAATTCAGTAATAGAAATATCCTCTGCCGATAGCGAGAGAAATCATAATACCTATAAGCCGAAGGACAAAATAACTGCCGATATGACTAAAACTACCTCCTGGTACGGAGTTAAATGCTCAAGTCCGCACGCCTATTCAAAGGAGCTTACCGCCCCCGTAATTGAAGGCGGCTCAATCTTTCTTCAGCTCTCTACCGAAATGCTTCTTTCGTCATTTGACGGCATTATCCGTCTTTTCCCCGGCATACCCGAGGATTTTGACGGCGGATTTAAAGGCCTCAAGGCGAGAGGCGGATTTACGGTAAGCGCAAAGGCGAAGAACGGAAGGCTCGTTTCTGCCGAAATTTCTTCGGTAGAAAACGCGAAGGTTAAAATTCTTGACACGGGAATAACCGTAGTAGGCAAAAAATGCGAGAAAAGTGTCGAGCATGGAATGAATGTTGTCACTTTTGACATTCTTGAAGGCGAAACCGTAGAGATAATTTAGAGAAAATAACCAAAAAACCCCTTTTTCTTTAGGATAATATATCAATTGACACTCCTGTGTTATTTATGGTACAATAAAGAAAAAGGGGTAAAATTATGCCAACAACAGATTCCTACAAGATTCGCACCAAGCGCAGAAATCTCTTTCTCCGAGTATCCAAAGGTCACTTTGCAACCAGCCATAGCCACATCAACTATTTTATAGACGTGACTACTCAGAAAACCAGGCTTTCCGAAGCCGTTGCCGTTGCCGAGGAGCTGGTATCCTACTATAACACCAGCACGATAGTTGACACTATACTATGCCTTGACGGTACTCAGGTAATCGGCACCTGCCTTGCAGGAGAGCTCACGAAGGGCTCGTTTGCCAATATGAATGCGCATCAGACGATATACGTAGTCACTCCCGAGCATACCTCGGGCAGCCAGCTGTTTTTCAGAGATAATATAATTCCTATGATACAAGGTAAGCACGTGCTTGTTCTTGCGGCATCTGTAACCACGGGTTACACCACGAAATCCGCAATAGAGGCGATAAACTACTACGGCGGATACGTTGCAGGCGTAGCAGCGCTCTTTGCCACAAAGGATAGCTGCGAGGGCTATCCGGTCCGCTCCGTCTTCAATCCGAACGACCTAGAGGATTATCAAAGCTTCCCCTCGCACGAATGCCCGCTTTGCAAAGCAGGGCAGAAGATAGACGCGCTTGTGAATAGCTTCGGCTACTCAAAGCTCTAAAAAAATGGGGGGATATTTGTGCATAATTTTCCGTTTCCTCGTTCGGAGTAGGTAACTACACCGTCACTCGTCAGCCGAAAAATTTTGCTACAAATCTCCGCCCCATTTACTAATTTGATAGTTTGTGCGAAAGTTTTGGTTTCTTGCTCGGAGCAGGTAACTACACCGTCACTTGTCAGCCGAAAAATTCTGCGGCAAATCTACTCCCCCTTAAATGAGTACGGTACATTCGTGCACAAAATTCCGTTTCCTTGTTCGGAGTAGGTAACTACACCGTCACTCGTCAGCCGAAAAATTCTGCGGCAAATCTACTCCCTCTTAAATGAGTACGGTACATTCGTGCCCTGATATATTATCCTCTTCAAAAAATAAAAGGGAGAAAATTCTATGAACTTCTATTTATCAAAGGAACAAATTAAACAAATATATAATTCAGACGGTCCTCAAGGATGCTTTGCGACCAATCGTATAACCGTTGACGGTAAAAAGATTGGTTATATGTATCGTGAAGAACCAGACGGGGATTCAGATTTTCCTGATAGTGGTTGGAGATTTTTTGCCGGGGATGAAAATGAAGAATATACTGACAATCCAGACAATATAAATATCTTCTCGCTTAATACGATTTGCAATTATGATTCTGCAATTATCCCTTATCTTGATGCTCCGTATGGAAGTTGTTTTGTTCGAACTGAGAGTGGGTTTATAGAAGAATAATTGTTGTCTTATTTGGACTGGGGCATTTGCATAACAACAAACGCCCCAGTCTTTTACGATTTTTCTACTATTTTGCTTATTTGTTTTAAGGCAATAATTCTCCGATATATATTTTTGATTTTTGAGGCATATGAATGAATATTTGGACTATTGATAGATGGAAAAAATATTACGGAGAACATCCGTAGCAGTAGCCGATAGGACTAAAAATAGAAAATTTTGTCGGTGGTGTGGTGTTATCAATCTAATAAAAAAGAAGAAGTTTTGGTCGCACTACCAAAATCTATAATTGAGTCTAATAAAGAAACAGAGTCTTCTACTCCAACAATCCTAAGCTTTCACATTGGCATTATTACTATATTATAGTTTTCACAGAGGGACAGCCAGAACAGGAAGGGTAAACAATAATGAAATCAAAACTTGATTATGCTATTATCGCTGATTTTCTTTCTCCTCCTACAAAAGAAAGGATAATATACGAACTATCTTCGTCTAAAAAAAGAATCAAAGCATTTGAAAGATTCTCTCATGGTGTTGAAGCGGTAATAAGAGCCGAATATATCTATTATAAAGGCGGGACTATAAACGACACAATAAAATCTGAAATTAAAAAGAGTGTATCTGAATGCATGGTGTTATCGCTTGAGTTTCAGCAGGGTAGAAGTATGTCGATAGAAGAGGCTTTTGATTATTTGAATGATCAATGTATGTTGGCTATTGTTGTAATTGAGAACTGGCTAATAATAAAGCCTGAATACGAAGGTGGTGAAGCATTTTTTTATGTATTGAGAAAAAAATAATAAGTTGGGTGCCTTTTGTAATTCGATTATAAGTGAAAGTTCACGAATACTATTTTGCTTATTTGTTTTAAGGCAATAATTCTCCGATATATATTTTTGATTTTTGAGGCATATGAATGAATATTTGGACTATTGATAGATGGAAAAAATATTACGGAGAACATCCGTATCCAAGTGGTTTGAGAGTTAGGTATGAAAAAGGTATTGATCCTGAAGTAACGAGAGCCATCAAAGAATGTGTCGATTGGCTACGTTTTAAATACATTTTTCCCAAACGTGTGCGTGTATACATTAAAGCAAGTAGAAGAGTAATGGCCAAAAACGGAGAAATGGTTTGCGGAACTTTTTTTAGACCCGCAGATAGAAACAAAGAACCTTACATTAGAGTGGCAACCGGCGATTATATGGAGCTATTGGAAGAACGTGGCAAAGACAATGCATTAGCGGCTGTGTTATATACGCTTATTCATGAGTTGACTCATTATTTTCAATGGCTTAATGATTTGAATTTAACATTAATAGGGGAGGAACGTCAGGCAACAAATTATTCGCGAACCATTATGCTTGATTACTCAGAAACCAGAGATCATCCATAACAAACGTTTTAGCTATAATTCCAATAATTTTCTACCGATATAAGATAAGAAATAAAATAATTGCATACTTCAAAAAGTTAAAGCAAAAAAACAAATCTTAAAATTTCCGTATCGTAAAACGGAGTAACGACCAATATTATCTTAACGGCTTGCAAATAAAAAAAGAAAGCAGCGGAGGCATAATTTTTGCCTCCGCTGCAGTAGTTATAAATAAAATTTAGTTGTTTAGTCTCTTACTCAATATCAACGTCAAGAGGCTTATCTATTTCCTCGCCAACGTAGCCTTCCCTCAAGGGAAGGGGGACCGCTTGCGGTGGATGAGTGGTTGAAAAGCTCAAAAATCACTCAATATCAACGTCAAGAGGCTTATCTATTTCCTCGCCAACGTATTTTCCGTTCTTTTTCCTCTGTCTTACGCATTCAGAGAGCAGATATTCAATCTGTCCGTTAATCGACCTGAAATCGTCCTCTGCCCAGGCTGCTACTGCGGCGTAGAGCGTGGGGGAAAGACGGAGAGGAACCTGCTTTTTTTCGTTATCCTTCATATTAATAAAGGCTGCCTGAATTTACTACGGGCTGAGCATCCTTGTTTCCGCAAAGGACGACCAGAAGATTTGAAACCATAGCTGCCTTGCGTTCATCGTCAAGCTTAATAGCGCTGTTTTGCTCAAGCCTTTCAAGAGCCATTTCGACCATACCTACAGCACCGTCAACAATCATTTTTCTTGCATCTATAACAGCCGATGCCTGCTGACGCTGAAGCATAACCGCCGCAATCTCGGTAGCATAAGCAAGGTAGGTAATTCTTGCCTCTATTATTTCAACTCCCGCCTCGTTAACGCGGCTCTGTATTTCGTCACGGATTCTGCCGGCAACAACCTCGCTTGAGCCGCGAAGGCTTCCGTCATCTGCAATTCCGTCACCGGTGGTGTCAACGCCGGGGGCAACGTCATAAGGGTAGAGCCTTACGATGTTTCTGAGCGAAGCATCGCACTGAAGAGAAAGGAATTCCTTGTAGTTATCCACGTTGAATACCGCTTTTGCCGTGTCAACTATCTTCCAGGTAACCGCAATTCCTATTTCGATGGGGTTTCCGAGGCAGTCGTTAATCTTCTGGCGGTTGTTCGAGAGGGTCATAATCTTAAGAGAGAGCTTCTTGTTAACCATCGGAACGGTAGTGCCGTTCTTTGTGGTAATAGAATCCTCAACCGTGTTTACGTCACCGCTCTGGTTGAGCTTGGTGTTTGCAGCAGGGTTAACCGCTACGCAGAAGGGATTTACTGCGTAAAAGCCTTCGCCCTTAAGCGTTCCTACGTACTTTCCGAAAAGGGTAAGCACGAGCGCTTCCTCAGGTCTGAGCACCTTAAGTCCGACAAGCGGTATCCAGCCTATGCAGAGCCATATTCCGCTTATAATCGCGAGAATTATGCCGAAAACCTCGTTTCCCGAGCCGCCGCTTTCCATCAGAATGCAGCCTGTTATAAGAACGGCTATAGCCGCAATAAGCGAAAGCACAATAAGCACGAGTACCTGCATACCGTTCTTTTTTGTTTTAAGTATTTTTTCTGTCATGGTGTTCTCCTTTTTTGTATTTAATTTTACTATTATAATAAAACCTATCCGCAGGTCGCTCTTTTAAGGAGTGACTGCGTCAGGCAGAGCCTGACCCTTCACAGTTGCGAAATCTGCGAATATCGTGTCATAACACAGGCCGTGTTATGACAAGGCGTGAAAGGCGTTGCCTTTCTGCAAGCCGGAATGGCTTGTGTTGCTGTAAATATGATATCATAATGATATCAATTTGTCAATAGTTAAATTTGAAAAAATAGTGAACATTTGAAAAAATAGGGCATTGACAAACGCAGAAAAATATTGTATAATCTTAAAGTAAAGCGTTGAGAAGAAATAGTAGCTTGGAGAAATCTCACAGAAAGCAGCCGGGTGATGAGAGGCGCAGAGGAATCCTTGTGAATACGTCTTTGAGCGCGCACCGAAGCTTAAAGTTTTACTTTTGTGTGTAGGCTGCGCCGGGATAGCCCGTTATAGCTTTGGCTCACAGAGCTATAAAGGTTATAGGCGCGAGTCTATGATAAATCAAGGTGGTAACACGGTTAATTTCGTCCTTGGGATTTTCCCGAGGGCTTTATTTTTTTGTATAGAGAGGAATGACAAAATGAAAATTTATGACGAGCTTGTCGCGCGCGGACTTATAGCGCAGGTAACTGACGAGGCTGAAATCAAGGAGCTTGTAAATAACGGAAAGGCAACCTTTTATATAGGATTCGACCCCACGGCAGACAGTCTGCACGTAGGACACTTTATGGCGCTTTGCCTTATGAAAAGACTTCAGATGGCAGGAAATAAGCCTGTAGTTCTTATCGGCGGTGGAACTGCTATGATAGGAGACCCCTCGGGCAGAACCGATATGCGTCAGATGATGACGAGAGAAACCATTCAGCATAACTGCGATTGCTTTAAGCGTCAGATGGAGCGCTTTATCGAGTTTGGCGAGGACAAGGCTATTATGGTAAACAATGCCGATTGGCTTCTCGACCTTAATTACGTTGACGTGCTTCGCGAGGTTGGCGCTTGCTTCTCGGTAAACAGAATGCTTACAGCCGAGTGCTATAAGCAGAGAATGGAAAAGGGACTTTCCTTCCTTGAATTCAACTATATGATAATGCAGTCCTACGACTTCTACTACCTGTATCAGAAGTACGGCTGCAATATGCAGTTCGGCGGAGACGACCAGTGGTCAAATATGCTTGGCGGCACTGAGCTTATCAGAAGAAAGCTTTCTAAGGACGCATATGCTATGACTATCACCTTGCTTCTCAATTCCGAGGGCAAGAAGATGGGTAAGACCGCAAGCGGAGCAGTATGGCTTGACCCGAACAAGACCGCTCCTTACGATTTCTTCCAGTACTGGAGAAACGTAGACGATAAGGACGTTCTTAAGTGTATCAGAATGCTTACCTTCCTTCCTCTCGAGCAGATTGACGAGATGGATTCCTGGGAAGGCGCAAAGCTCAACGAAGCAAAGGAGATTCTTGCATACGAGCTTACCAAGCTTGTTCACGGCGAAGAGGAAGCAGAAAAGGCAAAGACTGCCTCAAAGGCGCTCTATGGCGCAGGCGATAGCAGCCTCGCACCAAGCGTAGAGGTAGACGCGGCAACCCTCGTTGACGGAAAAATAGACCTTAACTCACTTCTCGTTCTCGGAAAAATGGTTCCCTCAAAGTCCGAGGGCAGACGTGCGATAGAGCAGGGCGGAGTAAGCGTTGACGGAGAAAAGGTAACTGATGTGAAAGCGCTCGTAAGCGAAGAGCAGCTTAAAGCGGGAATCCTCGTTAAGAGAGGAAAGAAGAGCTTTATTAAGTTTGTGCTTGGATAATTGAAAGATAAAACTAAGTTTGCCCTCCCGGCAAGTGAAGTTATCATAAAACTAAGTTTGCCCTTTGGGCAAGTGAAGTTATCTTCGATAGCGAAGTTCACTTCGTGAGTGAAGTTTCGCCTGACGGCGAAGTAAGAGTTGCATAGCAACTCGGGCAAACTTAACTTCACTTGTGCATAGCACAAACTTCACTGCGTAGCAACTTCACTTTTGCGATAGCAAAAACTTCACCGACAGAACCTCACCAACAGAAAAGAGAGAACTTAGCAAAACGCTTTGTTCTCTCTTTCTGCTTGTAATATGGGTTTGGGCTTAGCCAATATTTGCATTTGACCAGTCAAATGCGATGCTCGCATTTTTGTCAAAGTGTAAATTCTCCGCTAAGGATATCACCCATTAGTTTCTGTCGTTTTTTATGCAAATTTAAGCAAATTAAGGTTGAAAACCTACGGTTTTCTCCGTTTTATTTCAGTTTTTTAGGTGTATCCGTAAGACCTGCCAGATAGTCAAGACTTACGTTATAGTATTTTGCAAGCGCAACGAAATGATGCAAAGGAATTTCCTGTTTTCCGCTTTCATACCGAGCATATTGCTGTTGCTTCATATTAAGAATATTGGCAATTTCAGCTTGAGTTTTATCGGAGTCTTCTCTAAGGTCTCTCAGTCTCTGATAATAAATGTTAACATTTCCGTTTAATATCATAAAAACGCTCCTTTTTAACAATTTACAAAATTATATCATACAATTTTAAAATTGTATTGACTTTACAATTTATAAGTTGTATAATGTAATAAAAGGAGATATAAATTGTTATGAAGGAAGATAAACTAAAAGAACTACTTGAAAATATAACGCAAGTTGTTTTAAATGAATGTGGACTTATTCACTTTATAAGGGAATATATGGAATTAATTCCAGAGGGAAAAAATTTTATCATTTTATCGAGATTGCTCATGAACAGTGAGAAAAATTTGATAGAACTAACAGAAAAAATAGAAGAATATGAAACGCTTTAAGAAACACATGGTTTTTGTTTGTCAAACGTGATGCGATTTCAAGTATTCTAAGCCTTCCCTTGTGGAGCGGTTTAGATTGTACTAAAATCTTGTGTTAAATGAAAAAGGCGCAAGGGAGCACTAAGAGGGTGCAAGTGCCTTACGGCACGCGGGAATACTGCACCGCGGGCAAGAAGAGGGAAGTTCGTAGGCAGATATCTATGGAGTGCCGGGTTGTATCGCTGGGCGATACGGCGGTGCAGAGGCTCGAATCCCTTTCGTGCAGAGCACGAAACGGGATCGAGTTCCTCGCAGAGAGCCAAAACAAAAAGGCACCACAAGGGTGCCTTTTTGTTTTGGTGCTCCTGCGGGAATTCGAATCCCGGACACCTTGATTAAAAGTCAAGTGCTCTACCGGCTGAGCTACAGGGGCGTATCAATTTGCGCTCTAATATAATATCATATCCTGCGCGGTTTGTCAATACCTTTTTCTAAAAAATATTAATTTTGGAAAAGGAAAGAATTAATTCCGTTTTTTTAGTTTAATCTTGAATATTGTCCGATTTATTGTACATATAATTGATTATAATTAAGTCACAAAACAAAAACAAAAGCGAGGACGCGAAAATGAAAATGAAATATGCAGTAGCTATAATGTCGGGCGAGGACGAGACCATTCTCGGAATATTTAACACTAAGGACGAGGCTGACAGATACGGATATGAGAACACCTTGCCTCACAGCGCGGGGCTTCAGTATTGCTTCGCTTCAAAATTCTCGCAGGGTGTGCCGGTAGGCAACAGTATAAAAATCTATAACTACTATAACGTCTGACGGCTATAATTTGTCCGCGGCTAGCCTATTCAGATTAAGACGGTTAATAGGGGGTATTGTTGAAAACACAGTACCCCCCGTTTTTTAGTTATATTTGAGCATATTATAAAGATATTCTGCCGCGCTTGCCTTTGTGAGCTCTTCTTTTCCGTTAATGAGGTCTCCTTCATAGGATATTATTCCCATAGAGCAGAGCGCGCTCACCTCGTCACGAGCCCAGACGGGCACCGTGTCACCGTCAGAAAAGGAAAGTCCCTGAGAGGCATTGCTCGTATCAACCAGCTTTGAGATAATCATAGCCGCTTCGTATTTGGTTATAGTGTCACAAGGTCTGAAGATAAGCCTTCCGTTCTTAAATTCTCCGCTGATTATTCCGAGCCTTGCGGCAGCTTTAACGTAGGGCAGATGCGGAGCGGAAATTTCATCATTATCGTCAAAGTAGCTTTGCGAGCTGCTCTTGTCTCCGCTTATGCCCGCGCATTTCAGAGCCATTGTGAGAAATTCTTCGCGGCTTACGGCGGCATCGGGCATAAAATAAGTTCCGTCACCTAGCATTTTTCCGTCCATAACTCCCATAGCCGTAAGGGTGACTGCCGCGTTATATCCGGGGTGCTCGGTCATATCCGAATATACGACCTCGCTCATTCTTTCGCCTACCTCGATTTTTACCTTGCAAAGCCTTGAAAAATTGCCCCATTCGTCACGCGCAACGTAAGAGAAGGAGTCTGTTCCCGTAAAGTTTTCGGGCGGAGTGTATATATACTCTCCGTCAGTATCGCCCATCACTCTGAGTGTTCCTGATTTCGGGTAGCTGACTACCATATATTCTATAGCGTCTCCCTCCTTGTCGGTTGCCGCCATCTGACCGAAAAAGGATATCTCTCTTTGGGTAGAAACAGATGCGCTGACGCTGTCGTCAATTTCGGGAGCGTAGTTTACTTTATCCGTAAACTTTATTATAAATTCTACCTCTGCACCCTCTGCAAAGTCCTCGGTTGTAAATGAAAATTTACATTCTTCAAGGTTTTTGCTCGCAGGAACGAAAACAAGAGCGCCTATGTTTTTGCGTTTTATTACAGTTCCTTCCTTTACTCTTCTTCCTGCAAGAAGGAGAGTTCCCTCGCTCGATTTTGGAATACTTTTGATTTCGATTTTATCAAAATCGGTGATAGCAAGCCCCTGCTTGAAATCGAGGTCGGAGAATACTATCTTCTGCCCGAAAATTCCGCTTTTGATTATTTTGGCTTCCGAAGCAACCACGGCTATGCCGCTTCCGAAGCCTGCGCTTATACCGATGCTGAAAACACTGCCGAGGAGCAGCAGCGCACAAAGAAGAATTGATATGATTTTTTTCTTCTGCATTTCGTCTTCCTTTCAAAAAATGAGAGTATTTCTATTTTTTCTCATATTTAAGCTTTTATTCATAGAGGCGCGAAATTGAAAATTCTTTATGCCATTGACAATAAAGAGCTGATGGTGTATAATTTATTATGGTAAAATATTTTAAATTTTAGGATATAAAATGAGTAAAAAGAAAAAAATAATTATTATAGCTGTCAGCGTTTTTGCAGTTCTTGCCATCGCGGCAGCGGTAACGCTTCTTATCATTTTTCTCGGAAAGGACGAGCCTGGCGCAGAAAAGGAGAAGACCTATTTTTACGAGGACTTTGAATATAGGCTTATTTCCGAAGACGAAATCGAAATTATTGCATATCACGGAAGTGATGAGGCGCTCAGTCTTCCCGGTGCGATAAATTCCAAGGCTGTAGTCTCGATAGCCGACTATGCTTTTGCAGGCTCTGATATTACCTCCGTGTATCTCGGACTTTTTATGCAGAAAATAGGCAGCTTTGCCTTTTCGGGCTGTTTATCACTCAAAGAGGTTATATTTGACAGCGAGGTTTCCGAGATAGGCGAGGGAGCTTTTATGGCTGCGGCTATTACAAAAATCGAGCTGCCGCAAACCCTGGCGCTTCTCGGTGACGGTGCATTTTACTCCTGCTCGGCGCTTAAAGAAATATCAGTTCCCCCTTCGCTTAAAAAAATTCCGCCGTCAGCCTTTAAGGCTTGCTCGGCTCTTGAAGCCGTTCTCATTCCCGAGGGCTGCGAGATAATAGGGGAGGGCGCGTTTTCCTACTGCTCATCTCTTAAAAATATAAGCCTTCCTTCAACGCTCGGCGCGATAGAGGACGGCGCGTTTTTGAAGTGCTCGGCTCTTGAAGAAATTCATATTCCCACAGGGGTTAAGACTATAGCTGACGGTGCGTTTGACGAATGCTCGTCACTTAAAAGCATATCGGTATCGGCTGAAAACTCTGCCTATTCTTCTGATAGCGGAGCTCTTGTGAGCCTTGGTGAGAAAAAGCTCGTCCTCTTTCCTCAAAAATCTGAAATCACCGAATACACGATGCCGCCATACGTTGAAGCCGTATGCGACAACGCCTTTTGCGGTGCGCAAGCTCTCACTAAAGTTAACCTTTCGGCAGGACTTCGAATAATAGGCTCTCAGGCGTTTTTCAACGCTATAAATCTTAGCGAAATTAATATTCCCGACAGCGTGGAGCGGATAGGCGGCAGAGCCTTTAACTACACCCCCTATTATCAGTCGCTTTCAGAGGAATTCAACCTTGTCGGTGACGGCATACTTATTAAATACAACCCCGTGCGCGATATGTCGAGCGCGGCGTATCCCGTAATTGATACTCAGCACGCGAAGGTAGAGTATACCGCGGGCGGTAAGATAATAGGCGTATCGCTTACTCTTCCCGAGACCGTCAAGGTGATAAGCGGCGCGTTCGTTGACGCTGCTGACGTGTATACGCTTAAGCTTCCCGGCTCGCTTTTGCGAATTGAGGACTATTCCTTCTCGGGCTCTCGCGTTGAAGAGGTCGATTTTTCGACTGCCGAAAATCTTGAGCATATAGGCAGCTATGCCTTTGAAAACTGCGCTCTGCTTAATTTTGCAGAGCTGCCCGAGGGGCTTTCTTCTGTAGGAGATTACGTATTTTTCGGCTGCTCCTCGCTTAAGCGCGCGTATATTCCTTCGACACTCAAGGCTCTTGGTGACTATATGTTTTCCGGCTGTACGAGGCTTGCTCAGCTTGTGGTTTGTGAAGGCGTGGAGAGCCTTGGCGAATGCGTCTTTTCGGCTACGGGACTTGTAACGGTATCGCTTCCCGAAAGCATAAAGGAGGTTGGCAAGGGCGCGCTTATGGACTGCGTACAGCTTGAAAGCGCAACTCTGAATATAAGCACCGCCGCTCTTCCCGAGGGAATTTTTATGGGCTGCGAAAAGCTTTCAAGCGTTACGCTGAATACGGACTTTACAGAGATATCCGCGGACGCATTTTATAACTGCGTCTCGCTCGTCTCGGTAAACCTGCCGAAAACCGTAACGAAAATCGGTTCGGGCGCGTTTGGCGGCTGTGAAAAGCTTGAATCCATAGGTAAGCTTGGCAGTCTTGAAATTATTGAACACGATGCCTTTTCCTACGCAACGGCTCTTGCGGAATTTCCGAGTATGAAAAGCGTCAGACAGGTAGGTAAGAGAGCCTTTTTTGCCTGCACCTCTCTCAAGGATATAGATCTCTCGGGTGTATCAGAGATAGGCTCCGAGGCGTTTTCCGGCTGCAGTGCGCTTACCTCGGTTGAGCTTACCTCGCTTGAAGGCTCGGTTGCCGCTCTCGCATTTGCAAACTGTGATAAGCTCAGAACGGTTACCTTCTCGGATAATATCGATTATATAGGCAGAGAAGCCTTCAAAAACTGCGTTTCAATAACCAGAATTGTAATTCCCGAGGGCTGTAAAAATCTGCTTTCCGAAGCCTTTATAGGCTGCACGGGGCTTACGGCGGTAGAATTTCCCGTATCGCTTGAAAGCATAGGCGATAGGTGCTTTTACTACTGCGGCTCGCTCATTGTAGCCGACCTCTCCGATAAAATCCGCGAAATAGGAGACGAAGCCTTTGCTTCCTGCGGGCTTCTCAGGCGCGTTACGCTCTCTGCTTCTCTTGAAATAATCGGCAGCTCTGCCTTTTACGGAAATACCTCGCTTGAAAAGGTATACTTTAAGAGCGGAGCTGATATAGGAAAATCAGCGTTCGAGGGCTGCACGGCAATAAAAAGCATAGAGCTGTGCGCAGGAACGAAAAAGATAGACGGCAGAGCATTTTACGGCTGCACCGCTCTTGAAACCCTTACTCTGCCTAAATCGGTAAATGAAATAGGCGATTCTGCGTTTTACGCCTGCGGGTCTCTTTCGGAGGTCAATTACGATGCGAGCATAGCGCAGTTCGCTCTGATAGCCATATATAGCGGAAACAACTATCTGAAAGCAGCGTTTTACGGAGGGCGGGTAGAATGATATGGTAACAGTAAAAATTGCCGGGATCAATATCGGAATCAAATATAGGTATGAATTCACAAGGAGTTACGTCAGCGGTTATATAACCGAGGCTGAGCCGGATTTTACGGTTGAAGCCACCGATGAGGACCTCGCTATTGAAAAAAGCCTTGCCGAAGAGCCAACCGAGAACGAATATCTCGAATATGTTGCCGTCTACAGAAAAATTGCCGATAAGCTCACCGAATATGGCGGCGCAGTCGTTCACGGAGCGGTGCTGGAGCTTGACGGAAAAGCGTATATGATTACGGCAAGGAGCGGAGTGGGCAAGACCACTCACGTAAGGCTGTGGCTTCAGCGGTTTGGAGAAAGAGTCTCCGTGCTCAACGGAGATAAGCCCGTAATACGTGTGATTGACGGAAAAATATACGCTTGCGGAACACCTTGGAACGGTAAGGAAGGCTATGGCAGAAGTGCGGTTACGGAGCTTGGGGGCATAGCTTTTCTTGAAAGGGGAGAGGAAAACTCCTGTAAGTCCATCTCTGCAGCAGAAGGGCTCGTTCGCTTTATGGGGCAGATATATATGAATACTCAAAGCCCGACAGCTCTTAAAAATACACTCAGGCTTGCCGATAAAATACTTTCGGAAGTGCCGCTCTACGAATTCAGATGCAATATGGATATTTCCGCCGCAGAAATGGCGGCAAGAGCATTTTTATCAAACGAAAATTAAAGAAGGAACGCTATCTCAAAGAAGAATGATTTACGAAAGCTTTAAGCGCGCAAGGCTTCTCGCTTTGGGGGAAGAGGTAAGCACTGTCGGTGTAGGCGGTCTTTCCGAAAAATCGGTACATAAGATTTTAAAGCTGACCTTAGAGCCGGATATCCGAAATCACGAGGTTAAATTTCTCGGAAGCGTTGCCGATATAAAAAACAGCGAGGGAATATTTGAAATACAGTCAAAATCCCCCTATCTCCTTGAAAAAAAGCTGAAAAAATTTCTTCCGCACACAAGGGTTACTCTCGTTATGCCGTTGATAAGGGAGAAACGCATAAGGTGGATAGATACCGAGAGCGGAGAAATTTCAGCTCCGAAAAAAAGCCCTAAAAAAGAGGATATCTACACCGCCATAAATGCACTTTCACCGATTTCAGAGTTTATTTTCGACCCTAATTTCCGCATCAAGCTTATCTTCCTTTCGGTAGACGAATACAAGCGGCTTGACGGCTGGGATAAGACGCGAAAAAGAGGGGCAAGCAGGGCGGACGGAATTCCCTCTGAGATACTTGAGGTAATTGACCTCACCTCTCCCGAGGACTACGTAAGGTATATCCCAAGCGAGCTTGGAGAAGAATTCTTGGCTAAGGATTTTGCCGCCGCTATAAAGCGACCTGCCCGCTTTACTTACTTTGTAATCAAGCTTTTTGAAAAGCTCGGTTTTGTTTCTGTGGTGGGTAAAAAAGGCAGAGCGTTTGTATATAAAATAAAAGACAAGTAGCCTAAATGTAAAGTCTACTTGTCTTTTTCTATGTTTATTGTGATTTTTTCTCGTGTTTTGGGGTGAATAAACGAAAGAGAAGTACATCTGAGAGAATAAGTGCCTTCGCCTCTCGTTCCATATAGAAAGTCGTTTTCAAGAGGTGCGCCGATGTGCGCCATATGTACTCTTATCTGATGGGTTCTGCCGGTTATCGGCATCACCTCGCACAAGGCTCTGCCATCGGGAAAAATTTCTTTGACCTCATATTTTGTCACGGCAGGCTTGCCGTCCTCGCGCACTATTCTTTTTATTGATTCCACGGCTTCTCTTTCTATGGGAGCGTCTACCGTTCCCGATAGATTTTCGGGGGCTTTTGATAGAATGGCGGTGTAAGTCTTTTCGATTCTCCCCGCCTTCATTTCCCTTGAGAGAGCAGCAGCGCTTATGCGGTCCTTTGCTATAAGAACTATTCCCGAGGTGTCTCTGTCCAGCCTTGTGATAGCTCTGAAAACGAAGGCCTCGCCGATATAAGCGCGCACAAGATTTGCCAGAGTGACCAGAGAATTGTATTTTGAAGGGTGCGTGGGCATATTTATCGGCTTGTCTACCGCGAGAATATATTCGTCCTCGTATATCACGGTAAGCGGCTCTGCCACGGGCTTGACGAACTCGCTGTCTTCCTTTGGCAATATTACCTCGACAGTGTCTCCCTGTGACACGAGCTTTCGCATCGTCACGACCTCTCCGTTAACCGAAACACCGCCGAATTTCACCTTTTTTATAAGCGTTGCGGAGAGCCCTAGCCCAAGGCGCAGAAAATCCTTGATAAGCCTGCCGTCAAATTCTGCTCCGACAGCTTCGCATATTTTATTCATATCAGTAGCCGAGCGATTCTCTTATGAGAACGACCTCGTATTCCTGTCCCTTAGGTCTCTGCCAGAAAACAGTCAGAGCAGCGCAGATTCTCTCGGGCGAAGAGCAGTTATAGCACTTGTTTTCGTCCTTGTTCTTTGCGCAGGGGGTGTTTTTGCCAAGTCTTTTTGCGTTTAGCGGAGAAGCTATATTTCTCGCTCTGTGGATTGCAGCCTCAAGCGTGTCGGCAAGCTTGTTTTCTCCTATTACGAAATAAACCTTTTTGTGACCGTAAAGGGTAGATGCGAGGCGGTTGCAAGTGCCGTCAATGTTTACTATCTCGCCCGTAAGAGCGATTCCGTTGACGGAGGATATGTATATATCGGTATTAGCTGCGCATATAAGCTCCTCAGCGGCAGTTTTGTTTTCTCTCGGAAACCAATGCCAGATAACCTCGTTTTCCTTCGCGAGAGCCTCGCCGAGCCCCATTTCTCTTGCGGTCATAGTTCCGCCAAGTCCAACGGTTTTGCCTTTAATTTCACCGCTGAGGTAGGCGGTTGCCTCCTCCTTTGTGTCGAAAACGGAAACCGCGTATCCCATTTTCAAAAGATTTTCTTTAAGCTCGTTTATTTTCATTGTTTATTTCCTCTTTGTCCTTAGTTTTGAATATATAAAGAAAAACGAAAATTGCTATTATAGGGAATATTGCCGCAATGAGCATACCTGCTCTCATTCCTATTTGCTCAGCTGAAAGCGAAAGCCTCTCACTAAGTTTTAGAGCAAAGTCACTCTCAGAAACAAGGTCTGTAATTATTCCGAGAAGCTGAGGAACAACCGAAGCTCCAAGGTCACCGCCAGATGCCATCATAGCGTAAACGAAAACGCCTGTTATAGGAATTCTTTTTTCCGATAGTATGAGGCAGCCCGGCCAGAGCATAGCGGTTGCAAGACCTGTGAGAGCCGCGGCAATAAGTCCGATAGCGGCAATAGGCGAAAATACCGCAACGAGATAGCATACCGAAGCGCCTATAGCCGAGAGAAGAAGCACTCTTTCGATATTTTTGCCTCTCTTAGCGTAAAGAGTTCTGCCAAGTCCGAGCATAAGTCCAAAGAGCGCAACACCGAAAACGTCTCCGATAGCCTTTGGAATACCGAGCGCGGCTTCAAGATATCCCGAGCTCCACTGAGACATAGTGCATTCTGCCGCGCCTCCTAGGAATATTGCCAGAATGCAAATCCAGAGCTGCTTATTTTTAAGATATCCTATCGCGCTTGAGGCTTTGCCGGGAGTTTTCATATCGGGAAGCTTAGCGCCCATATAAAAAATTGCTGCCGTAAGCGGAACTAAGGTGAAAATAAGCGCAAGCGCGGGCCAGGCGGAGTTATCGAATATATTAAGAAACAGAGTAGAGAAGAGTATAACGAAAACAACTCCCCAAGCGTAAATCGAATGAAGCAGCGACATATCTCTTTCGGGATTTTCCGAGGGCATTGCGGCAATAACGGGGCTGATGAGCACCTCGCTAAGACCTGCGGCAGCCGAGAAAATTAAAGTGCCGATAAGCAGCCCGAGATAGACGTTACCGGGTAAAATATAAGGCGACAAAGCAAAAACTGCAAGTCCTACTATGGTGATATACGGAATTGATTTTACCGTAAGCTTTATATTGAATTTGTGCGAGAAAAAGGAAAAAATCAGGTCAATTGCGAGCTGGGTGCAGAAATTTACCAGCACGAGAAGACCGAGCAGGGAATAGGAAATTCCGTAAGTCTCGCGAAAGGTGATAAAAAGCAGCGGTGAAAGATTTGCCGCTACAGACATACAAGCGCCTGACGCATAGCAGCCAAGCTTTGCTCTTTTGTACATAGTTGAATAGTTATCCTTCAAAAAACGTTATTAAAACAAATTATATCACAGATTTACCGTTAATGCAAGAAAAAATGCTTGATATATTGATTTTTATCTTTCTTCTGTTGGTTGAATGAAATCGTGGCTACGCCACGATGAAATCTTCGCTTTACTCAGATGAAATCCAAGGCGTTGACTTGGATGAAATCAAATCCGTCTGTTATAACCCTGCGAAGCAGGATTTCATCGCGGAAGCGATTTCATCCACCACAGGTGGATTTCACCCGTCAAAGACGGATTTGACTGCGTGATACTCCGTTAAGAGTATCACGCTATGCATAGGGATATTTTTTCTTTTTTGGGGGAACGGGAGAATTATACCTTTTTTCGCTGTGCACAATAATTTTGCTGAATTTGGTAAAACCGCGAATTCCATCAAGATTATTGTGTAGAAATATTCCGTGCAATTACTTGAAATTTGTTTGGCGACAATTGGAGTTTGCGTTTTTCGGTGCGCTGGCTTCGGTTGGCGCACTTTTTTATTTGAAGGGAAGGAATTTAAAATGCTTAAAAAAATTATAGCCTTGTCAGTTCTGCTTTCGGTTTTGCTTCTATCCTTATCCTCTTGCCTTGTCTTCACGGAGGACGTTGCAAACACTACGGTTTACGAGCAGTGCTACGACAGCGTTGGAACGGTTGAAGTGTACGATATTGCAGGCAACGCGTTTTCTTTTGGAACAGGCTTTTTGTACAACGGAAACGTTGTAACCAATTATCACGTTATAGAAAATGCGTATTCAGCCGTGTTTTATTCAAGCTATGGAACTTTTCAGCTAATTAACGTTATAGCCTATGATAAAAACATTGATTTGGCAATTCTGGGGCTTAGAAGCAACGGTAATCTCCGCTCGCTGAATTTATTCAGCGGAATAATTCAAACGGGAGAAACCGTCTACGCAATAGGAGCTTCGCGCGGACTCCACAACACCTATTCGAAGGGAATTATAACGACTGCGTACAGAACGATTGATAACGTGGTTTACGTTCAGCACGATGCTTCTATAACGCACGGAAATTCAGGAGGCCCTTTGCTTGACCAATACGGCTTCGTAATAGGAATAAATACCTGGGGAATTCAGGATTCGCAGAATCTTAACTTTGCCGTACACGTCAGCGAGCTTTCCAGATTAGTTTATAATAAAATGACAATGCAAAAATTCTATGAGGTTACTACTGATACACCGATAATTAAAAGCTGTAATAAGCTGAAAAAATGGATAACCAACAATTACACCGATTCCGAAGAAAATCTTTTAGGCTTTTCGGAGCATTTTACGGACGAAAATGCTGAAACTACGTATACTATTATTTACGATACGGAGCAAAAATCCTTATATATCGCAGGTGAGAGCTACCATAAGGACGGCTCGAAGGCTATGTTTGGATTAAGGCTTTACCAAGATTCCGTAATGTGTAACTACGTAGGCTCTTATACCGATTCCGAAGGTCAAAGCAACAGATGCGAGGGCTACGTGAATTGCACCACGTTTTATGAAGGAAGTATGCTTACCTGCGAGGAAAATTCCGGTGGCTCATGGCCCGAAAAAAAGTTGATGAAATATTATACGGACTGTCTTTTGGATTGCCTTGGCTGGTTTGCCGTGGCATCTGAGGAATACGATATGGGGATTAGCCTTTACGATTTAGGATTCACACACTTTTAAATCATGCATATCATGGCAAAGCCGTGAATGAAATCCGCAGCTTGTCTGAGGTATGGAATTGCTCGCACCGCGAGCGTATGAAATCATTCCGTTAGGAATGTATGATACGGAGACGAGGAATCTGCTGCGCGTGGAAAGCTTTTCGGAGAACGTTCCCTGAATATCTAAGGAAAGTGTATTGCTACGCGCTACGCAGAATACCGCCTAGGGCGGTATGTGCACCCGATTCGCGCCCGAAGTTTGTGCGAACAAAGGAAAATTGCTTTGCTCGGTTCAGAATTTTTGCTAAGTGCTTAGCGCGAGCGGGTTCAAGGACGCTCCTGCGACAACAAAAAGAGCTCGACACAAGGTCGAGCTCTTTTTGTTGGTGCGGGAGACGGGAATTGAACCCGTACGGTAAAACCACACGCCCCTCAAACGTGCGCGTCTGCCAGTTCCGCCACTCCCGCAGCGGACTACTATATTATACACAAGTCGTTTGTGTTTGTCAAGCGTTTTTTATAAAATAGATAAGATTTTTTGCGTAATTTTTTAAATAAAGAAGAATTTTGTGCTTCTTTAACTTTGGTATATCTATATTCAGAGCGGAGATACTCAAATAAAGCATCTCCGCTCTTTTCTCTTGGCTTTGCCGTAAAGGGCAGTCCTTTGATTATTTTATTATTTCAACCTTAATCGTGTTCGTATTTCCGGCAGGGCCGTTTATCTGACCGCCCGTGAGCACTACGTTGTCACCGCTTTTTAGCTTAAGAACGCTCTTAGCCTTGCAAAGCGCCTGATAGAAAACTACCTCGACAGAGCTGTATTCCTCAGATAGAACGGGAGTTACACCCCAGCTCATATTGAGCTTTCTCCAGGCTCTTTCGTTAGTCGTCATTCCTATTATATCAACAGGGGAGCGGAAGCGGCTGACCATTCTTGCGGTCTGCCCGCTTTTTGAGTTAACGACAATGCACTTTGCCTTAACGTCAATCGCCATAGCACAGGTTGCGTGAGATACGGCGTCAAGGTTATTTCTTATTCTGAATTCGGTTGTTAAAAACCAGCTCTTATAATCAATGCCTTTTTCGGTAAATTCCGCTATCTCTGCCATATTTTTAACCGCAAGAGCAGGGTGCTTTCCGGCAGCCGTCTCACCCGAAAGCATTACTGCTGACGAGCCGTCATAAACAGCGTTTGCAACGTCCGAAATTTCGGCTCTGGTAGGGCGGGGGTTATTAATCATAGATTCAAGCATCTCGGTTGCCGTGATAACTCTCTTGCCGAGAAGACGGCATTTTTTAATCAGATATTTCTGCACCGAAGGAACTTCAACGAATGGAATTTCAACACCGAGGTCGCCTCTGGCAACCATAATGCCGTCAGCTACGTTACAAATCGAATCAATATTATCAACGCCCGCGCGGTTTTCTATCTTTGCGATAATGTCAATATCCTCGCCGCCGTTTGCATCAAGGAATGCTCTGACTGCGCGTATATCGTCCTCGCAGGAAACGAAGGAAGCCGCAACGAAGTCGATATCGTTTTCAATTCCGAAGAGAAGGTCTGCCTTGTCCTGCTCGCCGAGATATACCTGCTTTAAGGTTTTGTTTGGGAAATTCATACTCTTTCTGTCCGAAAGCTCACCGCCTGAAATAACCGTGCAATGCGCCTCCGTTCCGTCAATCTCGGTAACCTCAAAGATAACCAGACCGTTATTGAGAAGAATTTTGTCGCCAACGCTAAGCTCCTCTGTAAGATGCGGATAGCTTACGGAAACAATGTTCTGATTTCCTATGACCTCTTTTGTGGTGAAGGTGAAGCTATCGCCATCGGCAAGAGTGATTTTTCCGCCCTCAAAGGTCTTGATTCTGTATTCGGGGCCCTTGGTGTCAAGCATTATAGCTATGGGAAGACCAAGCTTTTCTCTGACAGATTTGATAAGCTCGATTTTTTCCTTGTGGTCCTCGTGAGTGCCGTGGGAAAAGTTAAGTCTTGCAACGTTCATTCCCATCTTGCACATTTCAGTAAGTGTTTTTTCGTTATCGCACGCAGGACCTATCGTGCAGATTATTTTTGTTTTACGCATTACTGCTCTCCATCAGCTTTGTTTTCTGGGTGTTCCGTCAATAAACCTTGTGAGCGCGTAGATTACGATAATTATAATGCCAACAACTACGAAAATACCAATCATACCTACGAGGAACATTTTAAGAGACTTAAGCACGTTGTCAAGCATAGTGGGCTCCTTGGCGATTTCGGCTCCGCAATCTGCTACGTCACATACGTTGTCGGAATTTTCGTCAACGTGGTCGTGAGACTCACCCGCAGCGAATACGCTTACGGGAACGAGCATAAGCATTACGGCAATAAGAAGAGAGAGCGCTTTTGAAAATATTCTGTTGTTTTTCATTTTTCTTTACCTCCTTTATTAACCGAAGAAGTTAAGTATAATACCGCCCGCGATAACCGATGCAATCTGTCCCGAAACGTTTATACCAACGGTATGGGGAAGAAGGAAGTTAGAGGGGTCCTCCTCAATTCCGAGCTTGTGAACGACACGGCTGGACATAGGGAATGCCGAAATACCCGCAGCGCCTATCATAGGATTTATCTTCTTTTTTGAGAAGAGGTTTATAAGCTTTGCGAAAAGCACGCCGCCCGCGGTATCGAATACGAATGCGAAAAGACCGAGCGCGATAATGAGAAGCGTAGTCCAGTTGAGGAATTTATCAGCGGTCATCTGAACCGAAACGGTGATGCCGAGGAATATGGTGATAAGGTTTGCAAGAACCTTCTGCGCGGTTTCGGAAAGCGCATCGAGAACTCCGCAGGCACGGATAAGGTTACCGAACATAAGGAATCCTACGAGAGCAACCGACTGAGGCGCGAAAAGACCTGCAACTATCGTAACGATTATGGGGAAGAGAATCTTAGTAAGCTTCTTAACCGGCTTTCCGGTGTAAGCCATCTTTATCTGGCGCTCCTTCTTGGTGGTAACGAGCTTGATTACGGGAGGCTGAATAACGGGAACGAGAGCCATATAGGAATATGCCGCAACCATTATTGCGCCCGTGATGTTGGAATCCGTACCGAGAAGCGTGTTTGCAACGAAGATAGCAGTAGGACCGTCTGCCGCACCGATAATACCGATAGACGCTGCTTCGGGAAGGGTGAAGAAGAAGGACGCGAGTATCATAGTAATGAAGATACCCGACTGAGCTGCTGCTCCGAAGAGGAGAAGCTTGGGGTTGGAAAGCAGGGGCTCGAAGTCAATCATAGCGCCTATACCGATAAAGAGAAGGAGAGGGAACAGCTCGTTTGCAATACCTGCATTGAAAAGCACGGTAAGAGGGCCTTCCTCGCCTATTGCGCCCGAAAGCGGAAGGTTAACGAGAATAGTACCGAATCCCATAGGGAGAAGAAGGGTAGGCTCCATATCCTTTGCAATCGCAAGGTAAATAAGTACACCGCCTATAACCCACATAACGACCATTCCGACACTGAGGTTGCCGAAATTTTCAAAAATCGAAAGCAGTTCTTTCATTTTGTCTTATTTCCTTTATTTTATTCTGATTTTATTAAACAAATGTATGTAAAAGGCCAAACGAAAGGCCCTCGTTTTGCCGAGAGCCTCACATATTCATTTAGAGATTTACTCGGTAGTGTAATTGTCGAAATAGCCCTGAATGTAAACTATAGGCGTACCCTTGTCTCCCGAGCCGGAGGTAAGGTCGCAAAGCGAACCGATAAGGTCGGTAAGTCTACGGGGAGTAGTACCCTCGGAAGCCATCTTACCGAAGAGGTCTTCGTCCTTTTCGGTAATCTTAGCCTTTATAGCATTCTTCAGCTCGTCACCTGAGAGGGAAGCAAAGTCATTATCGGCAAGATACTTGAGCTTAAGCTCGTTGGGAGTACCCTCAAGTCCCTTTGTGTAAGCGGGGGAAACAACCGGGTCTGCAAGCTCCCATATCTTTCCAACCGGGTCCTTGAACGCTCCGTCACCGTACACCATAACCTCAACTCTTTTGCCCGTTGCTGCGTAGACGCGTGCAGCAATTTCGTCAACTATAGGCTGGCACTCGCGGGGGAAGAGCTTAACCTTATCCTCGGTAGCCTTGTTAGAGCCGAGAAGACCGTAGTTTTCATTGTAACCGCTTCCGTTAACCGAAGAATTCAGTATTTCGTCAAGACCGAGAACCTTTTCCGCTCCTGCTGCGCGAAGAAGACGCTTGGAGCGCGCGCGGGTGTGAATGTCACAGGTAATAACCTTCTTCGCATAGGGAAGAACGGCTCTTGCATCGTTTGCAAATATAATTTCAGCCTCAGCGCCGCATTCCTTTATAAGTGTCTCGTAATATTCAACGTAGTCAATGCCCGTGAATCTGTGCTTTTCATATCCGAAAAGCTCGCGGTATTTTGCAAGGCTCAGAACGTCAGTATAGGGGTTAACGCCCTTTTCGTCAAGAGCATCAAGGCTTATAAGATGGTTTCCAACCTCGTCCGAGGGATAGGAAAGCATAAGAACGATTTTTTTAGCGGCCTTTGCAATTCCGCGAAGACAGATAGCAAATCTGTTACGGCTGAGTATAGGAAGAATAACTCCTATAGTGTCTTCGCCGAGCTTTGCCTTTACGTCCTCTGCGATATCGTCAACCGTAGCGTAGTTGCCCTGTGCTCTTGCAACTATTGCTTCGGTCATAGCGATAATATCGCGGTCACGGATAGCAAATCCGTCATCCTTTGAAGCTTCGAGAACCGAGGAGGTAACTATATCAACGATGTTATCTCCTTCTCTGATAATGGGGGCGCGAACGCCGCGGGAAACAGTACCGACCATGCGGCCCATATATATCACTCCTTCAAAAGCTCAATCTAAGTTGAGCCAAAAATTTTTCCACACTGTATTATAGCAGAAAAATATAAAAAAGTAAAGTCCTTTGCCCAAAAAAATCCAAAAATATTTCTAATAATAAATACTTGCTTTTCTATTGCATTTTTTCCCGAAAGGTGATAAAATATTATAAATACTCGTTTTGGAGGCAATATGAAATTCGGTATGCCTGCGCTCGTTGAGTGCAAAGACGTCTACGACTGTATAGAAGTAGCAAAAAAGAACGGACTAGATTTTGTTGAAATAAATATGAGCTTTCCTCAGTATCTGCCCGAATCCATTGATATTCCGAGGCTTAAAGAGGCGCTTTCGGAGAGCAAGATTTTTCTTACCATTCACGCAGACGAGCAGTTAAACCCCTTTGATTTTAATCAGACGGTTTCTCGCTGCTATTTTGACGTTATGAGAAGCTCGATAAGATTTGCGCTGGAGCTTGGTATTCCGGTTATCAATATGCACCTCTTAAAAGGCGTTTACGTAACTCTTCCCGGCAGGGTAATACTTCTTACTGACGTATATTCAGAGCAGTATTTTACCAGAGTGCGCGAGTTTATCGCTATGTGCGAGGAGGAAATCGGTGAGGGTGAGCTTAAAATCTGCATTGAAAATGTGGATTCAAACCCATTCACCGAAAGTCAGCTCAAGGCTCTTCCTCTTTTTATGAAGAGCAGAGTTTTCGGGCTTACTCTTGACGTAGGGCACGAAATGTGCCTTAAAATGCAGGATAGCCACGTCTTTTTGGAATATCCCGAAAAGCTTACGCATATGCATCTTCACGACTGTGACGGAAAAAAGCCGCATCTTGCTTTGGGTGACGGAATTGTCGATATCGATAGGAAAATTGCCGATTTCAAAGGAGAGACCTGCCTCGTTGAAGTAAAAACCATAGCGGGACTTGAGGTAAGCTCCAAATATCTTAAAGAGAAAGGTTATATCAGCTGAAATGAACGCTAAAGAAAGATTTATCGAAATATATCAGACCTACATTAAAAGAGAGGGTGCTGATAAGCTGCTGGAATATCTTTTGTCCTCGGATTTCTTTACCGCGCCTGCGTCTGCGCGCTTTCATTGCTCGTTTGAAGGCGGACTTTGCGAGCATTCGCTCAACGTTTACGACTGCCTCGTAAGCTATCTTAGTATGCCTAGAACCAAGGAGATTATGGGTGTTTCCTATAGCGAGGAGAGCATCGCGATAGTAGCTCTTCTTCACGACCTTTGCAAAATCGGGGTATATAAAAAAGGCTTCCGTAACGTAAAAAACGAGCAGGGAGCTTGGCAGAGAGTTGATACCTTTGAATATGACGATAAGCTGCCCTACGGCCACGGAGAGAAGAGTGTTTATATAGCTTCGGGTTATATGCGTCTTACCAGAGAGGAAGCTTTTGCGATAAGATATCATATGGGATATTCATCTCAGACCGAAGACCCGAGAAACGTTTCAGCCGCCTTCGAAATGTTTCCTCTTGCATTCGCGCTCTCGACTGCCGACAGCGAAGCAACCTACTTTATAGAAGGCAAAAAGGATAAGTAATTAAGAAGCCTCGGATACGGCAATCTTTAAATAGAAAAGCAACGGAAAATGCGTTAACTCAGCGGCTTTGCCGCCTCGCATTTTCCGTTGCTTTTTATTCTTTTTAGGTTTAAAACAGGTCGGTTGAGAGATATCGCATACCTGTGTCGGGAAGAATAACTGCTATCCTTTTTCCCTTGTTTTCTTTGTTTTTTGCGATTTTTACAGCGGCAGAAAGAGCAGCACCCGAGGAAATTCCAACGAGTATTCCTTCGGACCTTGCCAGAAGCCTTGCCATTTCGTACGCCTCGTTTTCGGTAACCGTAATTACTTCATCGTAAACGCTCGTATCAAGGTTTTCCGGAATAAAGCCTGCGCCAATTCCCTGTAGTCCGTGGCTGCCTGAGCGTCCCTCGGAAAGCACGGGAGAGCCGCTCGGCTCAACTGCAATAACCTTGATTTTCGATATCTTTTCTTTAAGGAATTTTCCCGTTCCCGAAAGAGTACCGCCCGTGCCTACACCGGCAACGAAGAAGTCGAGCCTTCCGTTTGTATCGCGGTATATTTCAGGGCCTGTGGTCTCGTAATGTGCCTTCGGATTTGCGGGGTTGTAGAATTGACCTGCAATAATTGCATTAGGATATTTTTCCTTCAGTCTTTCCGCTTCGGCAATAGAGCCTGCCATTCCCAGCGAGCCATCTGTCAAAACCACCTCTGCTCCGTAGGCTTCCATAAGCTTTATTCTTTCGCGCGACATATTTGACGGCATAACTATAATAGCCTTATATCCCCTTATGGCAGAGACTGCAGCAATTCCTATTCCGGTGTTTCCCGAGGTTGGTTCGATTATCACCGAATCCTTAGTAAGTATGCCTTGCTTTTCGGCGTCCTCTATCATATAGAGCGCAACTCTGTCCTTGACTGAGCCTGCAGGATTCTGAAATTCAAGCTTTGCAAGAATATCGGCATAAAGACCAAGCTTTTCCTTAAGTCTTCCGAGAGAGAGCAGGGGAGTATTGCCTATCAGCTGCTCTGCGCTTTCGTATACGTTAGCCATTATAGTATCCTCTTTTCAAAAATAATTTCGCGCGGATATGACTGCGACACCTGCCGAATTAACAGGTGCCGCAATTATTTTATCCGTTTAAGTCGGTTTTATTACTTAACGTTCTCAAATCTCTTACGCTTTACGTAGGAGGTGTGGAGCGTGTGGTGAGCCTTGTGGCAGCCGTAACCACCCTTGAAGTAATTGTCGTAAACTTCCTTAATGATGGGGTTCTGATGAGACTTTCTCATAGTCATAGCCTCGTCCTGATCGTAGAGAGCCTTAGCTCTTACAGCCTTGAGGTCTACGGTATCACGAACGTGCTGAGGCTGGATAGGCTGACCGCCGCCGTTTACACAGCCGCCGGGGCAACCCATGATTTCAACGAAGGTCCAATCAGCTTCACCGGAAGCAATCTTATCCATAACCTTCTTAGCGTTTGCAGTACCCGAAGCAACGCAAACCTTGATATCCA
>JAZNZE010000024.1:0-53752 GCA_045594785.1 Eubacteriales bacterium | reverse complement strand
CTTACCGCCGCCCATGGGCAGAGATGTAAGAGAGTTCTTGAAGGTCTGTTCAAATCCGAGGAACTTGATAATGCTCTCGTTAACGGAGGGATGGAAACGCAGACCGCCCTTATAAGGACCGATCGCGCTGTTGAACTGGATTCTGAAGCCGCGGTTTACCTGAACGCATCCGTTGTCATCAACCCACGGAACTCTGAACTTGATAATTCTTTCGGGCTCTACCATTCTTTCAACAACACCGCTGGTAATGTAATCGGGGCGCTGCTCGAGAACCGGCTCGATGGATTCAAGTACCTCACGAACGGTCTGATGGAACTCAGGCTCGCCGGGGTTTCTCTTTTCGACTCTTGCCATAAGGTCGTTAAGATAAGCTGATTTAAACATTGTTTTATACCTCACAATTAAAATTCTAAAAATAGATAATTTATTTTAGCACAATCTTTTATACAGTGCAATAGGAAAAAGGTAATTTTTTTATAAAATATTTAAAATTTTTTTGGTAAAGATATATAAAAACCGAAAGTAATAACAAAATGAGCGAAAAAGTTAAACGTCTTAAAAGATTTAACGTTCCCGCGCTGGCAGGAATGTGGTACACGGTAAGCTCCGTCATCGAGCGAGGCTCTGCCATAATATTTACACCAATATACACAAGGCTTTTATCTCCCGAGGCTTACGGTGTATATTCACTATACGTAAGCTTTCTCGGAATAGTTACGGTTTTCGCAACGCTTGAAATTTCCGGAAGTGCAGTATACCGCGGGCTTGAAGAATTTAAGGACAGGGGAAAATTCATTTCCTCAGCTCTCGGACTTATTACAGTTTCCGGCATAGCCTCTCTTTTGATATATCTGCCTTTTTCTTCATTTTTCAACAGCTTTACAGGGCTATCCTTAAGGTTGTCGCTGATATTATTTTTGCAGGTTTTCCTCAACGGAATACGAGCGCTGAAAATTTCGGAAGCAAAATTTTCATATAACAAAAAGCTGCCTTTGGCTGAAGGAATTTTTTTCTCGGTTATCATTCCCATTATCTCAATTACGCTTATTTTATTTTCAAATGAAGCGCGTTATGCAAGAATTTACGCTTCGCTCGCCGCCTCTCTGCTATTCGCAATTCCTATTGCCGCTTCTATTCTTAAAAGAGGAAAATTTACGCTTTTCAATAAAAAAGCCTGGAGCTTTTTACTAAAATACACACTTCCGTCTCTTCCGCACTACGTATCTATGGCATTAATTTGGCAGATAGGAAAAATAATAGTAGGCGCTCGTTTTTCCTCTGCCGAGGCAGGACTTTTGTCGCTGGCAATATCGGTAGGACTTCTTCCTACGCTTCTGACGCTTGGAATGCAATCTGCGCTTATCCCTTGGATAACAAGAAGGCTTAGCGATGGCGAAAACGGTCAAAGAAGAATATACACACTGATTTCCTCTGTGTTTTTTCCGCTTTGCCTGCTAGTAATTCTTTTTCTGCTTCTCTGCCCCGAGCTCTTTTCTATTATGAGCGGCAAGGATTATCTTGGTGCTATAAGTTCGGTTTATCCGATTGCTGCAAGCGTCCCAACGCTCTTTCTTACGAACCTTTTCTGCGCAGAAATTTCCTACTATAAAAAAACGCATCTTGTAGCTCTGGGTTCGGTTCTTGGAGCAGCTTTGACGCTGTTTTTCAATCTTTTGTTTACATCTGGGCTTGGTTATACCTTTTCTGCCCTTTTAATTCCGCTCACCTTTCTTTTTATGTCAACAGTCTATATCTTTATTCTTAAAAGAAAATTTTTGCATTATGCTCTGCCTTCAAAAAGAATTTTGCTATCTTATTTCTTTTTCATTTTTCTCGTGGCGCTTGCCGCTTTTTTAAAAGCTTCTTTTGATGCAAGGCTGATTTTGGGCATAGCCGTTGTTATGATGCTGCTGCCAAGGCTTAAAACCCTTAAGCCTCTGTACAGCGAATAAAAAAATCGAGGAAAGCTCCTCGATTTTTTTATTATTTGTTTTCTTTGAGCGCGGCTCTTTTCTGAGCGGCAATTCTCTTTCTCTGAGGGGTATCAAGCACGACCTTACGAAGTCTTATGCTCTTAGGCGTTACCTCGATAAGCTCGTCCTCGGTTATAAACTCAATAGCTTCTTCAAGAGAAAGCTGGACGGGAGTTATAAGAGTAAGCTTTTCGTCAGCTCCGGAGGAACGGATTGCTGTAAGGTGCTTTTCGCGGCAAACGTTTACCTCAATATCGTCAGGCTTGGGATTTTCTCCAACTATCATACCCTCGTATACGGGAGTTGCAGGCCCTATAAACAGAGGTCCTCTGTCCTGAGACTGATACAGACCGTACGTGGTAGCAACACCCGTTTCCGAAGCAACGAGAGAAGAGGTAAATCTAGTCTTTATTTCGCCTCTGAATTCCTCGTATCCCGCAAATATCGAGGATATAATTCCCTCTCCTCTGGTATCGGTAAGAAGCTCGCTTCTGTAACCGAAAAGACAACGAGTGGGTATTGAATAGTAAAGCTTCTGTCTCGAGCCGTTAAGCTGCATATCGAGAAGAGTACCTTTTCTTGCGCCAAGCTTTTCCATAACAGCGCCAACGTACATCTCCGGAACGTCAACAATAACGTTCTCTATCGGCTCACATTTAACTCCGTCTATATCCTTGTAAAGAACTCTGGGGTTAGAGCAGCAGAGCTCGTATCCTTCTCTTCGCATATTCTCTACCAGAATGGAAAGGTGCATTTCACCTCTTCCTGCTACGCGGAAGCTATCGGTGGTTTCTCCGTCAGTAACTCTCAAAGATACGTCCTTAAGAAGCTCTCTGTAAAGGCGGGCGCGAAGATGGCGCGAGGTTACGTACTTTCCCTCTTTTCCCGCGAAAGGAGAATCGTTTACCGAGAAGGTCATTTCCATAGTAGGCTCGCCAACCTTAACAAATTCAAGAGGCTCAATCTTCATAGGCGAGCATACGGTATCTCCGATAGAAATGTCCTCGCAGCCGGAGAAGCATACGATGTCTCCCACCTTAGCATCGGTAACAGGAGTTCTTTTCAGTCCGTCAAACTGATAAATGGAAACGATTTTTGCAGGTCGGGATTTTGCATCGGGGTCGTGGTAATTGCATATTGAAACGCCCTGTCCCTGCTTTATCATTCCTCTCTCAATTCTGCCTATTCCTATTCTTCCGACAAATTCGTTATAGTCGATAGAGGAAACGAGAAGCTGAAGAGGCTCTTCCTCTTCTCCCTCAGGAGCAGGCATATATTCAAGAATGGTATCAAGAAGCGGAGTAAGATTTTCTCCGGGAGTATGAGGGTCAAATGAAGCAGTTCCGGCTCTGCCTGAGCAGAAAAGCATCGGAGAATCAAGTTGCTCGTTTGTTGCATCAAGCTCAAGCAGAAGCTCAAGCACCTCGTCTCCTATCTCGTCAAGACGCGCATCGGGACGGTCTATCTTATTGACTACGACGATAACTCTGTGATTCATTGCAAGCGCTTTTTCAAGAACAAAGCGGGTCTGAGGCATAGGGCCTTCGGCTGCATCAACGAGAAGAATAACTCCGTTTACCATTTTAAGTATTCTCTCAACCTCACCGCCAAAGTCTGCGTGACCGGGGGTATCTATAACGTTTATCTTTACGCCCTTATAGTAGATTGCCGTATTTTTTGCGAGAATGGTTATTCCTCTTTCGCGCTCAAGGTCGTTTGAGTCCATTACTCTGTCTGTAGTCTCCTGGTTTTCACGGTATATACCGCCCTGACGAAGCATTTCATCAACAAGCGTTGTTTTTCCGTGGTCAACGTGCGCTATTATAGCGATATTTCTTAAATCGGTACGCTTCATATTTCCGTCCTTCATTTTTATACGTTAGATTTTCAACCTTTTTAGTATATCACAAAAAAATGAAAAATGCAAGATTTTGAAAATAAAATATAGGCTGCCGAAGAAAAAACGGCAGCCATAATAAATTATAATACTCTTACTCTGATTACGCCTTCAACCTTTTCGATTTTAGGAATAATATTTTCGGGAACCTTTACTCCCATTTCAACTATAGTGTATGCAAAATCACCTTTTGAACCGTTAGAAAGATTTTCAATGTTGATTCCCTCTGCGGAAACTATAGAAGTTATGCTCGAAAGCACGTTTGCTATATTCTTATGAGCGATACAGATTCTCGAAGCTCCGGTGTGAGGAATGGAAACGGAGGGATAATTTACGGAATTCTTAATGTTACCTGTGGTCAGGAACTCATCAAGCTCCTTTGCGGCCATAACCGCACAGTTATCCTCACTCTCCTCGGTAGATGCTCCAAGGTGCGGAATATTGATAATTCCCTTAACACCCATAGTCTTAGGAGTGGGGAAATCGGTAACGTACGCTGCTACCTTGCCGGACTCTATAGCCTCAACCATAGCGTCTGCATCAACAAGGTCTGCACGGGAAAGGTTAATAATTCTTACGCCGTCACGCATCTTTGCGATAGTTTCAGCGTTAATCATTCCCTTAGTATCCTTGGTTGCGGGAACGTGAAGGGTTATATAATCGGAATTAGCGTAGATTTCATCATAGCTTGCCGCGCTGTGAACTGCTCTCGAAAGGCTCCAAGCCGCGCTTACCGTGATAAAGGGGTCGCAGCCTATAACGTTCATACCGAGAGAACGCGCGGTATTCGCAACAAGACCGCCGATAGCACCGAGACCGATAACACCGAGGGTTTTACCGAATATCTCGTGACCTGCAAACTTAGACTTTCCCTTTTCAACCGCCTTTGCGATTTCGGGATCGTCCGAAATTGAGTTAGCCCACTCGATTCCGCCTACGATATCACGCGAAGCAAGAAGAAGAGCTGCTATAGCAAGCTCCTTAACTCCGTTAGCATTTGCTCCGGGAGTGTTGAATACTACGATACCTTCTTCAGCACACTTTTCAACAGGAATGTTATTCACACCCGCACCTGCGCGCGCAATAGCGAGAAGGTTATCTCCGAGAGGCATATCGTGCATAACCGCAGAACGAACCATAATTGCATCGGGATTTTCAACAAACTCGGAAACCTCATATTTTGTTTTATCAAGGTTATCTATTCCAACCTTAGCTATTTTATTGAGAAGCTTAATTTTCATTGTTATTTTCTCCATTCTTAATTAAAACACAAACGGGGCGTTTTACGCGCCCCGTATTTTCAAAGCTTAGCCTTCAAGCTTGGGGTTTGCAATAGCAAACGCTTTCATAAACTCAACAAGCTTTTCAACTCCCTCGTAGGGCATAGCGTTATAGATAGAAGCTCTCATACCGCCAACCGATCTGTGACCCTTAAGGTTCTTAAGTCCTGCGGCAGCCGCTTCTGTTGCAAACTTCTTATCAAGGTTTGCATCTCCGGTTACGAATACTACGTTCATCATCGAACGGCAGTTCTTTGCAACGGGAGCTGTATAGTAAGACTGAGAATCAAGATAGTCGTAAAGAAGACTTGCTTTCTTCTCGTTACGGCGCTTGATTTCCTCAAGTCCGCCAATCGAAAGAAGCCAATCAAATACGAGCTTAGCCATATAGATGCACCAGCAAGGAGGAGTGTTATACATAGAATCGTTATCCGCCATAAGCTTGTAGTCAAGCATAGCAGGGGTATCGGGACGTGCGTTTCCGATAAGGTCCTCACGAACTATAACGATAGTAACGCCTGCGGGAGCAACGTTCTTCTGAGCACCTGCATAAATAAGTCCGAACTTTGATACGTCCACAGGCTCGGAAAGAATGCAGGAAGACATATCAGCTACAAGAGGAATGCTTCCGGTGTCGGGAATCTTCTGGAATTTAGTTCCGTATATAGTATTATTGAAGCAAATATGGACGTAATCCGCATCGGGACGAATGTCACTGCTGGTTACGTCAGGAAGAGTTGAGAAGGTGGGCATTGCACCTGCAGTAGATGCAGCTATTGCAATATCACCGTACTTCTTTGCTTCGCTCGCCGCCTTCTTGGAGAACTGACCTGTTACAACGTAGTCAGCACACTTGTGCTCTGAAAGAAGGTTGAGCGGAACAGCAGCAAACTGAGTTGATGCGCCTCCCTGAAGGAAAAGCACCTTGTAATTATCGGGGATATTCATAAGCTTGCGGAGCGACGCCTCTGCCGAATGAAGTATCTCCTCAAATTCAGGAGTTCTGTGGCTCATCTCCATAACTGACATTCCTGAATCTCCATAGCAAAGAAGATCCTGCTGTGCTTTTTCGAGAACCTCGAGAGGAAGCATCGAGGGACCCGCGGAGAAATTATAAACTCTTTCCATACCGAATACCTAAACTGCGGACATCTGTCTTCCACAGTCGTACCTTTCGTAAAAATATTGTATTCATTATATAACTTTGGCACAGGTTTGTCAATGCATAAGAAGAAAAAATTTTTTTCACACCGTTTTTTTGTTTATAACACACAAACAAAGCCCAATACAACCATCGAATTTATGCACTTTTAATCACTTTTCGGCTTTTTTAAATAAAAGTCTTTCACATTCTTCGCACCGCTTAAAAAGCGCAAAATTCCATTCGTTAAAGCCAACACAAAAAAATTAAAGCAGCTATCTGCATACCGCGCCGCCTTTTCTCTTTGCGTTCAAGCACGTATGTTTTTGCTTTAATACTTTATTTGAAATTATGCTTGCAAACGGCAAAATCTTCTCGATTGCCGTCACTAATGTAAATTACGCTTTACAAAATACGGCTTTTTATCCTTTTTTGACACGTTTCCGATATGAAAATTATTTAAAAGCATCTGTTTTATAACGTGCCAAAAAACAAGTGAAAAAATAAATATTTTGATTGCTGTTGCAATTACAAGAGTTTTGTGGTAGAATATAAAAGTCAGATTTCTGAAGGGAGGTATTTTTATAATGATTGCGCTTTCGCTCTCAGACATAAGCTTGAGCTTTGGCACAGATGTGATTTTAAAAGACATTACATTCTCTGTAAATGACGGTGACAGAGTGGGTGTTATAGGCGTCAACGGTGCAGGAAAAACCTCTCTTTTCAGAGTTATTACGGGACAGTATTCCGCAGATAGCGGAGCTGTTTACGTCCAAAAGGGACATACTGTGGGCGTGCTTGAACAAAACCCCGATCTCACAGCTCTTCCCGCTGACGTATCCGCAATAGAATATATGTACACCGCGTTTCCGAAGCTGCTCGCTATGGAAGCAGAAATTTCAGAGCTTGAAAAATGCCTTCACACCGCAAGCGAAGAAGAAACCATAAAAATTTCCGATGCTTTCAACGAAAAAAGCAGAATTTTTGCAGAAATGGGCGGCTTACAATTCCGTTCTCGCTGTAAGGGTATGCTCCAGAGACTCGGCTTTGACGAAAATCTTATAAACGGAAAAATTAAAAATCTTTCGGGCGGTCAGTACACGCGTCTTGCTCTGGCGCGTCTTTTGGCAACCGAGCCCGATATACTTATGCTTGACGAGCCGACAAACCACCTTGACATAGACGCTCTTCTCTGGCTCGAAGGTTTTATCGCAAGCTACAAGAAAACCGTTATTATTATATCACACGACAGGTATTTTCTTGACAGAACCACAAACAAAACCCTGCATCTTCAATATGCAAAAGCAAGGCTTTACCACGGAAGCTACTCGGCTTGTAAAGAGCAACAGGAGGCAGAGCTTGCTTCCATAGAGAAGAAGTACAAGGAGCAGCAAAAGGAAATAGCAAAAATCAAGGCAAACATCGAATTTCAGCGCAGATGCAACCGCGAGCATAATTTCGTAACGATACGCTCAAAGGAAAAGCAGCTCGCAAGAATGGAAAAGATTGAGCTTCCACAAAATGCCCCCAAAGACATAAGAATGAGCTTTGCCGTAGAGGAAGCAAGCGCAAATGACGTCCTTACGGTCAGCGGACTTGGTTTTTCTTACGGTGAAAAGCGAATATTCGATAACCTCTCCTTCCTTGTAAGGCGTGGCGAGCGGGTTATGTTCCTCGGTGCTAACGGCTCGGGCAAGTCAACTCTTATGAAGCTGATAAATTCAAGGCTCACTCCTACCGAAGGAAAAATCACACTCGGATACAATATTATAATAGGATATTATGACCAGGAGAACAGAGGACTTTCGGAAAGCAACACCGTGTTCGGTGAAATGCGTTCGGAATATCCTGACAAAACAGACCTCGAGCTTCGTTCCACGCTTGCGCTGTTTTTGTTCGGTGCTGACGATATAGACAAGGAAATACGTACGCTTTCGGGCGGTGAGCGCGCAAGACTTACTCTTGCCAAGCTTATACTTAAAAAGGTCAATCTTCTTATAATGGACGAGCCCACAAACCATTTGGATATAGGCTCTTCCGATGCTCTGGAAAATGCGCTTCTCGCATTTGACGGAACTATAATCGCAGTTTCACACGACAGATATTTCGTAAACAGAATTGCAACAAGAATTATAGATATCGAAAGTGCAGACAGGCTTTTTGATTACAGACTTGAGGACTATGACGATGCCTACTCCGAATACATAAGGCAAAGAGAGTTAAGAAAATCCAAGGCAGAAGAAGCAAAGCCGCCAGACAAAATCAGCGATTCAAAGGAAGACTACGAAAGAAGAAAAAAGGAAAACGCAGAAAAGCGCGCAAACGAGCGAAAAATCGAAAAAGCCAAGGCGGAGGTTGAAAAGCTGGAAGAAGAGCTTTCAAAGCTTGACGAGGAGCTTTTTACAAGTGCAGCAAGCAATTACGTTCGAGCGGCAGAGATAGATACGAGAAAAAACGAAATAGAGGAAAGACTTCTGGAGCTATATGAGCTCATAATGTAAAAAAACAAACATATCGAGGAAACTTTAGTGATAAAATATGTATTTATTGACCTTGATGACACTATTTTCGACTTTCACAAGGCGGAGGCTCTGGCTCTTTCGGAGACGCTGTCGGAGTTCGGGATATTGCCAACCGAGGCTATGACGGAAAGATACAGCAAGATAAATAAGAGCCAATGGGAGCTTCTTGAAAAAAAGCTGAAAACGAGAGACGAGGTGCTGACAGACAGATTCACTATTTTCTTTTCCGAAATCGGCAAAGATATAAACAGCCGCACCGCAAGAAAAATTTACGAACACCGCCTCGGCTGCGGTCACTACTTTATCGAAGGAGCAGAGGCGCTTCTGGAGCTTCTATACGGCAAGTACGACCTATACCTTGCATCAAACGGAACCGAAAGCGTACAAACGCGAAGAATCGCTTCTTCCGGCATTGAAAAATACTTTAAGGACATTTTCATTTCGCAGGCTATTGGGGCAGACAAGCCTTCGCCTCAATATTTTGAAGCCTGCTTTGCCCGCATACCGAATTTTTCGAAAGAAGAAGCGATAATTATAGGTGACAGTATCACCTCCGACATACTGGGCGGAAAAAATGCAGGAATCAAAACCTGTCTTTACAACCCCAAAAGCAAAGAAAACCTGACGGGTATAATTCCCGATTTTGAAATCAGAAGTCTAAATGAAATTCCCGGACTTCTCGAAAGGATATAAAATGTACTACGGATACAAAATCAGCGACTATACGGCGGCTCTTGCAAAAAAAGCAGAAGCAGACTGCGCCGAGGTCTTCAGAAAAATTGACGAAAACGCACTTCTCTGCTCTTCAAAGGTGCTTACGGCTTTTCAGGAATGCAGAGCCTCAACGGCGGATTTTATAGAGATAACCGGATACGGCTATTCGGATTCGGGAAGAGATAAGCTTGAAGAGATTTATGCGAAAATTTTCGGCGCTGAGGACGCGCTTGTGCGCCCGCAGATAATGTCGGGAACTCACGCTCTTGCGATAACACTAGGCGGTCTTTTAAAATACGGAGAAACCCTTCTTTACATTTCGGGAGAGCCGTACGACACCTTAAAAAGTGTTATCGGAACTGCCGGGGATAGCCGCAATTCTCTTATAAAAAACGGTGTAAAATACGAAGAAATCGACCTTATCGGAGACGATTTCGATATTGAAAAAATAAGAGAAAGAGTATCAAAGGGTGACGTAAAGGTTGCCGCTATTCAGCGAAGCAGAGGATACAGCGCACGAAAAAGTCTGACAATAGATAAAATTGAAAAGGCCATTGCGGCAGTAAAGGAAGCAAACCCCAAGACAATCGTTATGGTAGATAACTGCTACGGTGAATTTACAGAGGACAGAGAGCCTTCGGAGGTTGGAGCAGACGTTTTCGTTGGCTCAATGATGAAAAATCTTGGGGCAGGCTTTGCCGTGAGCGGCGGTTACTGCGTAGGTACAAAGGAGTGTATTCTCGACATTGCAGAAAGATTCTCCGCCCCTTGCGTTGGAAAAGACCTTGGCGCAAACTTCAACCAGCTTGCCTCATTTTACAAGGGGCTCTTTATGGCTCCTACCACGGTTGCCGCCACGCTGAAATCAATGGCGTTTGCCGCAAGACTGCTTGAGCTGGCAGGCTTTTCTGACGTTGAGCCCAAGTATAACGAAAAGAGAACCGATATAGTTCAAACAATTAATCTTCATTCGGCAGACAAACTTATAAAATTCTGCAAGGGAATACAAATCGGCTCTCCCATTGAAGCATACTGCATTCCCGAGCCGTCAGAAATGCCGGGATATCCGCACCCCGAAATTATGGCAGCAGGCACCTTCGTTACCGGAGCAACTAACGAGCTCAGCTGTGACGGACCGCTTACAGAGCCTTACACTGCATTTATGCAGGGCGGTCTTTCCTACGATTACGGAAAGCTGGGCGTTATGAGAGCTCTTGACGAAATGCTCGACATTGGTGAGTGATATGGGTATTTGCTATATTGTAGGCGCAGGGGATTTTTCCTGCACCTTCACACCTAAAAATGACGACCTGGTTATTGCAGCTGACGGTGGGTATGACCACCTGAAAAAACACGGCATCAGATGTGACGTTCTTATGGGTGACCTTGATTCTATAAACAAAGCTCCAACCGATATTGAAACAATAAAATTTCCGGTGCGCAAGGACGAAACCGACACCTACCTCGCCTACCGTGAGGGTGCAAAGCGGGGATACAAAACCTTTTACATTTACGGCGGTACAGGAGGGCGAGAAGACCACACTTTTGCTAACTATTGTTTGCTTTTATATGCAAAAGATGAAAAAAACGAGGCTTTTTTAATTTCAGAAAAAGCAAAAATTTCACTCATAAAAAACGAAAGCTCCACCTTTTTCGGAGCAAAAGGAAAGCATCTTTCACTCTTTCCCTTCGGCTCCGATGCAGAGGGAGTTACCGTCAAGGGTGCGGAATATGAGTGTGAAAAAATAAATCTCAAAACAAATTTTCCTCTTACCGTCTCTAATCTTTTCAAAGAAACGCCCGTAAATATAGAGGTCGAAAAAGGCGCGCTTATCGTTATGGAAGAAATTTGATTTTGCCACTTGACAAACAAAAAAACGAGTGCTATAATGGCACTAGCCACAACAGAATACATATCAGGGGTGCCCCGCGGGGCTGAGATGGCTTATGCCGAACCCTTACAACCTGATACGGATAATGCCGTCGTAGGAAGATTAGTATGTCATAGTCATGCCGCACGGATATTGTTCTGTGCGGCTTTTTTAGGCTTTGGCAAAGATCCGGACTTTACTTATTGCCTAAATTTTCTAACACAAAAAGGAGAAAATTTATGGAACTAAAAACCTCAAAGCAAATCAGAGCTATGACAGAATGCAGTATAATGGTTGCGCTCTCTACCGTACTCAGTCTTATCAAAATAATTGATATGCCGTACGGTGGCTCGGTAACCATTGCTTCTATGCTCCCTATCGTTATTGCCGTATACAGACACGGCGCATTGTGGGGCATAGGAACAGCTCTCGTAAACTCGGCAATTCAGCTTCTTTTAGGACTGAATACTCTTTCTTACTTTACAACCTGGCAGTCAATTCTCGCAATTATAATGCTTGACTATATAGTTGCATTCAGCGTTTTTGCTCTTGCCGGAGTTTTTAAGAAGCTCGAAAAAAGACAGAATTACGCTCTTCTCTACGGAGTTATTCTCTGTTCTGTTCTCAGATATATTTGTCACGTTATTTCGGGCGCTACAGTATGGGCGGGACTTTCGATTCCTACGGAAGCAGCTCTTCTCTACTCTCTTTCCTATAACGCAACTTATATGCTGCCCGAAACTATCGTTTTAGCCTCCGTATGCGCATACCTTACAAGCGTTGTGGATTTTAAGGCAAAAATTCCTACCCGTATGAAAACCATGGCTATGAGCAAGGGTGAAATTTACGCTACGATGGGGGCAGGGCTTCTGCTTGTGGCGACAGTAATCGCTGACGTCTGTGTCCTCTTCCCTCACCTTCAGGATCCCGATAGCGGTGAATTCGTCTTTACTCATATCGGCAATACTAATTTTGTTCTTCTCGCAATTATCAGCGCTGTCGGCATAGTAGGCGCTATAGCTCTTATGCTTTATGCAAGAGAAAAAAAGAAGAAAGCATAAAAATAATCAAGCACTGCGGTCAGGCTCGTTTTTCAGAGCCTGACTTTCTTTTTATTTCAGAGCATTTTTTAGGTGTAAAAATTATGCTTATGAACACTTTGCACAAATATATGTGCGCGCTATTAATAATTATAACCATAGATTTATGATAGTGCAAAAAGCTTTTACGATAGTGCAAATACATAATTTTTTGCATGGGTTATAATCAAATAAAACTGCTTGAGATGTACTTTATATGAAAAAAGCCTTGATTTTACTTGCTTTTCTGGTTTTGACAGCAGGTGTCATTATCGGCATTCTCGCTTTGCGCGAAAAGGACGAAATTGTATGTGACGCTCACAAAGATTTTAACGGTGACCTCTTATGTGACGTTTGTAATAATGAAATTGAATCTAACAATGTCTGCGAAATCCATACCGACAAAAATCATGACGGAAAATGCGATTCTGAAAGCTGCGAAAAAGTGCTTGAAATCATTCATACCGATGGAGACGGAAACAAGGTTTGCGACAGCGCGGAGTGCGGAGCACACTTGGAATCTACCGAAAACGGCAGCGTGCAAAACCCCGATGTTAATAACGGCAATAGCAGCGGCAGCGATAGTAACGGCAACGAGGACAATGAAAATATAACAAATCCCCCGTGTCAATCCTGCGTTGATGCAAATTCGGATTTTAACTGCGACCTTTGCGGAAAGCTTCTGCAAAAGACAGACGATGCGTGTACGGAATGCTATGATTCGAATTTTAACGGCTTATGCGATAAATGCGGCAAGGAGCTTAAAATCGAATCCGATAACGGAGAAGAAAAAGAGCCCTGCTCCACCTGCGCTGACCTAGACCACAATGGGATATGTGATATATGCGGAAGGGTTTTGGAAGCAAAAGAGCCTTGCGAAGTTTGCTCTGATTCGAACGGTGACGGCATTTGTGACCTGTGTGAAAAGGAGGTTCCGAAGGATTATGAAATCAATTCGTTCACAATATCGGGACTAAGCATTCAAAGCCACGTGATAGCTTACGATTCGTCAAACGCTGAAAACGCAGAGCTTGCTTATGAGATTTGCAGCTTCATTCGTGAAAAATCCGGAATTATTCTCAGCGTAATTTCAATCGATATGCTGACAAGTGAAAATTACATATCGGTCAGCTCCCGTGAAAAAAGCGGAGAGGAAGGCTTTTACGTCAAAATAACGGAAGATAAAAATCTGGAAATTACAACCGAATTTCCAAACCAAACGCTCAAAGCAGGCAGAAAATATTTGAGCTCTGTTCAGGCTGACGCTGATAAAATTGCCGAGCTTTCGGAAGCTGTGATAAACGTGCGGGACGTATTCTACGAGGATTTCGGTGCTGTCGGTGACGGCATTACAGATGATTACGAGGCAATTCTGGCAGCCCACTCCTATGCAAACGAGCATGGACACACGGTAGTTGCGCGAGAAAATGCAAAATACTATATGGCAGCTATCCAAAGTACAGTAAAGATTTCAACAAACGTATGCTGGCAGAACGCAAGCTTTATTATTGACGACAGAGAGACTAAAGCAGGCTCGCGCGAAAGCAAGCTCGCTGTATTTACGGTTATACCTGATTATGAAGCTGCTTTCTTTGACCGCGACAGCAGCCTGGTGCAAGCCCTCAACGGCAGCGGCGGCATAAGAGCGTGTGCTGAAAATATAGGTATAGCGTTTGGTTATCCCGTTATTCTTACGCTGGAGAACAGAGATTCAAATTTGAAAGAAATAATTCTGATTGACGCAGACGGAAACATAGACCCGTCAACTCCGATTCTTAATGATTTTGAAAAATTGACTTCAGTATACTCGGTGAGAACAGATGACAGCCCTATAACCGTTAAGGGCGGTAATTTCGTATTACTGCCAAACCGGAGCGAAAGCAGCACACCGTTTGCAAGAAATATAGAAATTCTTCGTTCGAACACAACTCTGTCGGATATCGGTTACGAGATACAAGGCGTAACGGAAACACCGTTAAATTACTTGGCATTTATAAGTATTCGCAATTCCTGCAACGTACTTATCACTAAATATAATTTCAAGGCGCACGCTTCTTATCCGGAAGACTTAGGCCATAACGCAATCAGCACTCAGGGCTCGGTTAAAATCACTCTGAAAACCTGTGTGCAAACGAATTTCTACGAGCTTGACGGTACAACTCCGTCAATAAAACACCGAGGCGTGTTAATCGTCTCTCACACAAAAGACGTTTCGCTTATAACTTCTTTTATTTCAATATTCGATTTGGAAAAAGGGGCATATAACGCAACAGTCAAAAATTCTACGCTATTCGACTTAATAGCAGAAGACGGCTCTGCCGTAAGTCTTGAAAACACATTCGTTTATTCCAACTAATTATCTCAGCACGATTAATTTTTACAATAAAATCCATACCGGAGGAAAACAACTATGGAACTTAAAAAAACTGTTTGTTATGAGGATTTCGGAGCTGTCGGTGACGGTGTTACCGATGATTTTGACGCCATAAGAGCCGCGCATGAGTATGCGAATGAAAACGGACTTGACGTTGTTACCGACTCTTCAAAAACCTATTATATAGGAAATGCGGCTCTTGATGAAAAAACACCGAAGCCCGCAGCAAAAATAAGAACCAACGTTGACTGGGGAACCTCTCGTTTCATAATAGACGATTCGGAAATAACCTCGGATATGCCTGCTAAAAACGGTTCTATATTCAACGTAGTGCGCGACTATGCGCCCGTAGAGTACACGATAGAAAACGACACGCCGAACGGTGCTATAGCACGTATTAATGCAGAGGGCGGATTTAAGGCAGACCTGAAAAAGCTTGACCTCGGAATCGGATATGCCGCAATGGTTATGGTTATAAACGAGGATAAGAAGGTTTATATCCGTTACGGAGCAAATGCGGGAAGCGGAAACGCACAGTCCGAGCTTGTAAACGTAGACGAAAACGGAAATATAGACCCCACCTCCGCTTTTCTTCTCGATTACGATAAGGTGACTAAAATAACGGTAATCAGAGCCGACAGACCTCTTACTATAAAAGGCGGTATATTTACTACCATAGCCAATCAGGCGAAGGAAGACTACAGATACTACTCGAGAGGAATCTTTATGACAAGAGCAAACCTCACCGTTGACGGTATCACCTACAGAATTGAAGGTGAGGGCGAGCACGGTGACCCATACGGAGGATTCCTTACCATACATCAGTGCAGCAATATGGTAGTTAAAAACTGTAATCTCCAGGCCCACAAATATTACTGGTGCGTTGGCTCAGGCGGAGGCGATCCCGTAGGAATGGGAACGTACGCGCTAAGTATAGGACACAGCAACAATATTCTTATGAAAAACTGCATACAGTCCAATTTCTTTGCCGATGACGGTGTCAGCTACAGACAAGGAATCTGGGGAATTATGGGCTCTTCTTACTGCAAGAATCTCGTTTATGAGGATTCTGTTCTTTCAAGATTCGATGCTCACGCAGGCGTTTACAACGCTAAAATAATCAATTCCACCGTTGCTTGCTTCAGAATTATCGGCGGCGGTGAAATCAGAGTTGAAAACAGCCATATTTACGGAAACCTTCTCATAGGAATAAGAGAGGACTACGGCTCTACCTGGCACGGTGACGTAATCATCAAGGATTCTACGCTTCACAATACCGCTACGCCTAACCTTATATACGGATACTGGTACAACCATTATTTCGGATATCAGACCTATATGCCCGAAAATATCATTATAGATAATTTCAATATCACCGAAGGCAAGGACGTAAATCTCTTCACTGCTAAATTCGTTGAGCAATCCGAGCATATTCTCGATGATGAGGTTGACGGAAAGCCTAACGCAAACAAAATGATTCCGCCAAAAAAGATAGTAATTAAAAACAACAAAGCCGGTCTCAATTATATAAAGCCCTGTACCGCTTTCTTCAAGGATACGGTAATTACGGAGGAATAAAAATGGAACTTAAGAAAACCGTTTGCTACGAGGATTTCGGTGCTGTCGGTGACGGAAAAACCGATGACTTTGATGCCATCTCCAGAGCGCACGCTTACGCTAATGAAAACGGTCTTGACGTTGTTACAGACGGAGCAAAAACCTATTACATAGGCGACACAGGAATAGGTGAAAAGGAAAACAAGCCCGCAATCAGAATTAAAACGAACGTAAACTGGGGTACTTCCAGATTTATCATTGACGACTCGGGCATTACCTCTTCTATGTACTCTAAAAATGCAAATATATTCTGCGTCAGCCGCGATCATGCCGCCGTGACCTATACCAAGGAAAACGACTCTCCAAGCGGTGCTATAAAGGCTATCAACGAAGCCGGCGGCATCGGAAGGAGTGCGGCAAAGCTCGACCTGGGCATAGGATATGAGGCTATGCTGCTTGTAGTTAATGAAAACAAAAAGGTATACGTTCGTTTCGGCGCAAACAAGGATAACGGCTCGGCGCAGTCAGAGGTTATCTGCGTTGATAAAAATGGAAATATAGACCCTACAACCCCCTTCCTTCTCGACTACGATGAGGTCACGAAGATTGTAGTATACAGAATAGACGATAAGCCTATCACACTTTCGGGCGGTATATTCACAACTATAGCAAATCAGGCAAAAGAGGACTACAGATATTTCTACAGAAATATAATTCTTGCACGTTCAAACGTAACCGTAACAGATTTTACCTATAAAATAGAGGGCGAAGGCGAGCACGGTGACCCTTACGCAGCTTTTCTTAACGTATATCACTGCGCAAACGTTCTTATAAAGGATTCAACCTTCCAGTCCCATAAATATTACTGGTGCGTTGGTTCAGGCGGCGGCGCTCCCGTAGGAATGGGAACTTACGCTATAAACGCAAGCACGGGCAACAACATCGTATGGAGAAACTGCAAGCAGTCCAACTTCTACCTTGAGGATGGCGTTACGTTAAATGAAGAATGCTGGGGAATTATGGGTTCCTCCTACTGCAAGAACCTTGCATACGAGGGCTGCTTCCTTAACCGATTTGACGCTCACGCAGGCGTTTACAACGCAAAAATAGTTAACTCCCGCGTTGAATGCTTCAGAATTATAGGCGGAGGAGATATTCTTGTAGAAAACACCCATATCTATAATAATCTTCTTATAGGTATGAGAGAGGACTATGGCTCTACCTGGAACGGCAAGATTATTCTCAAAGACGTTACCATGCATAATACCGATGAGCCGTATCTTGTTTACGGGCTTTGGTATAACCACGATTTCGGATATCCGACATACGTTCCCGAGGAAATAATTATAGACGGATTGAAGCTGACCAAGAAGGCCGATGTAAATATATTTACTAAAAAATTTGTTACGCAAAGCGCAAATGCGGTGCTTGACGAGGTTGACGGAAAGCCTAATCTCAATAAGATGACACCGCCCAAGCGCATAATTATCAGAAACAACAAGGACGGATATAACTTTATAAAGCCGGATTCCATTTTCTTTAAGGACACCGAATACATCGTGGAGGACTAATTATGGAGCTCAAAAAAACCGTTTGTTACGAGGATTTCGGCGCTATCGGTGACGGAAAAACCGATGACTTTGATGCCATAAAGCTTGCGCACGAATATGCTAACAAAAACCGACTTGACGTTGTTTGTGACAGCACTAAAACCTATTATATAGGCAAAATGCTTGACGGAGAAGGCAAGGTAAAGTCTCCTGTAAAAATACTAACAAACGTTGATTTCGGCAAAGCAAATTTCATTATTGACGATTCCGACATTACCTCGGATATGCCGTCAAGAAACGCACTTGTATTTGATGTGGCGCGAGAACACGAGCCGATTACCTATTCACGCGAAAACGACACTCCGAATAAAACTATTGCAAGAGTAAACGCAGAAGGCGGTTTTAAACGCGATATAAAGGTATTTGATATAGGAATCGGATACGAAGCCATGCTTTACGTCAGAGACGACAATAAGCGCGTTTATATGAGATACGGTCCTAATAAAAACAATGGTGGAGCACAGAACGAGCTTATAGCTGTCGACAAGGACGGAAACATAGACAAAGAAACTGCATTTTTACACGACTTTGTCGGAATCACCTATATTTCTGTAGTGAGAACTGACGATGCCCCGATTACAATTAAGGGCGGCATATTCACAACAATAGCAAATCAGGCGAAGGAAGACTACAGATATTACTCTCGCGGAATGAGAATTTCCCGTTCAAACGTTACAGTAGAAAACTTAACCTACAGAATTGAAGGAGAAGGCGAGCACGGTGACCCTTATGCCGCGTTTCTTGACGTGTATAAAGCGGCAAACGTGCTTATTAAAGATTCTACTTTCCAGGCGCATAAGTATTACATGTGCGTAGGATCAGGCGGCGGTGAGCCCGTAGGTATGGGTACGTATGCTATAAGCGCATCCGATTCAAATAAAATACTCTGGAAGAGATGCACTCAGTCTAATTTCTTTGCTGATGACGGCAAAAGCCGCAGATACGGTATATGGGATATTATGGGCTCTTCGGGCTGCAAGAATCTTGCGTACGAGGATTCCCTGCTCTCAAGATTTGACGCTCACGCAGATATGTTCAATGCAAAGGTTATAAACTCCACTCTATCCTGGATAGCAATCGGCGGAGGAGGAGAGCTTAACATAGAAAACTGTGACGTTTACGCTGATACTCTCATCGAAATGAGAGGTGATTACGGCTCAAGCTGGAACGGAAAAATTCAAATCAAAAACGTAACGCTGCACAACTCTGCAGCACCCCATCTTTTCAGATGCTCCTGGGTTAATCACGATTTCGGAATTCCTACTCATGCCCCCGAAGAAATTATCATTGACGGACTAAAGCTTACCGCTCCGAGTGACGTTAATATTTTCCCGCAAAGATATATCGAGCAGATAGCAAATGCTCATCTTGATGAAATTAACGGTGAACCTAATCTTAACAAAACAACTCCCCCTAAGCGTATTATTATCAGAAATAACAAGGGCGGATACAAATTCATTTTACCCGATACGGAATTTTTCAAAAATACCGAATTGATTATCGAAGACTGAATAACGCTCGGTTTTGTAAATAGGAGATTACATTATGGGACTTAAAAAGACAGTATGCTATGAGGATTTCGGTGCTATCGGTGACGGTAAGACCAACGACTTTGATGCCATAAAGCGTGCGCACGAATATGCTAATGAAAACGGCCTCGACGTTGTTACAGACGGAAGTAAAACCTACTATATAGGAGATACAACCATAGATGAAAAGAGCGCGAAATCCCCGGCAATTATAAAAACGAACGTAGACTGGGGTAAATCAAATTTCATTATTGACGATACAAGCTTTCCTGCCGATTCACCTGCAAGAGGCGCACTTGTTTTTAAGGTATTAAGAGAGCACGAAACGGTTGTTTACACTCCCGAAAACGACACTCCGAACGGCGCTATAGCCCGTATAAATGCAGATGGCGGTTTCAAAAGAGGCATCAAAAAGCTTGATATAGGAATAGGATACGCGGCCATGCTCTTCGTCAGGAACGATGAAAGCATAGTTTACAGAAGATTCGGTCCCAATCAGAATAGCGGTGACGTACAGAACGAGCTTATCTGCATAGATAAGGACGGAAACCTGGACCCCTCTACCGAATTTCTCTTCGATTACACGAAGGTTACAAGAATCACGGTAATTAGAATTGATGATGCCCCTCTTACCATAAAGGGCGGAATTTTCACAACAATTCCCAAGGACCTCTTTGATACAAGATATTACAACAGAGGTATCAGCGTAGCACGCTCCAACGTAGTAGTTGACGGCATCACTTATAAAATCGCAGACGAGGGAGAAAACGGAAACCCATACGTTGCCTTTCTTGACGTAATACTTGCCGCAAACGTGCTTATCAAAAATTCCACCTTCCAGGCGCACAAGTACTACATGAAGCAAACCCCAAGCGGTGCTATGGTCGGAATGGGTACTTACGGAATAAGTGCGCACGATTCAAATAACGTTGTATGGCAAAATTGCGTTCAGTCTAATTTCTATGCCGATGACGGCGTTTCTCGCCGCAGAGGTGTTTGGGACATTATGGGTTCATCAGGCTGCAAAAACCTTGCTTATATCGACTCGGTTATTTCGCGTCTTGATGCTCATGCGGGTATGTATAATGCAAAGCTTAAAAACTCACGGCTTTGGACTATTGCCCTCAGCGGCGGCGGAGACCTTGAGATTGAAAACTGCCACGTATACGCAGGGGCACTCATAGAAATGAGGTCGGATTACGGCTCAAGCTGGAATGGAAGAATACACGTCAAGGACGTCACTATGCACTGCTCGGCATCACCTACCCTCTTCACTTGCGGGTGGCATAATCACAATTTTGGATTCGAAACCCACACTCCCGAGGAAATAATTATAGACGGACTTACGCTTACCGAGCCTAACGACATCAATATTTTCCCTGCAAAATATATAGAGCAAATAGCAAACGCACACCTTGACGAAATAGACGGTATGCCGAACGTTAACAAAACAACACCTCCCAAGCGTATTATTATAAGAAATAACAAGGGCGGGTATAAATACATTCTGCCCGATACTGAATTTTTCAAGAATACCAAGCTGATAATTGAGGATTGATAAGGTGAACTGTATGGAACTCAAAAAATTTGTTTGTTACGAGGATTTTGGCGCTGCCGGTGACGGTAAAACCGATGACTTTGATGCCATGGCAAAGGCTCATGCCTACGCAAACGAGAAAGGACTTGAAGTAAAGCTTACGGGAAGCAAAACCTATTACATAGGAAAAACCGAGCGCGATAATCCCAAACCGCCTATAACTATAAAAACAAGCGTTGATTTTGGCGACTCTACCATTATAATTGATGACTCGGAGATTGAATGCGATATGCCGAGGGGCTGCGTATTCCACGTAAACAGAAACACCGAGCCTGTTGAATACAATATAGAAAACGATACTCCGAACGGCGCTATTGCGCGCATAAATGCCGCAGGTGGCTTCAAGGCAGATATAGAAAAGCTCGACATCGGGCTCGGATATGATGCGATGCTGGTTGTAGTTGACGCAAATCATAAAACTTATATCCGTTACGGTGTAAACGCTAATGCAGGCGGCTCTCAGCAGGAGCTTGTAAACATTGATAAAAACGGTGTTATAGACCCGTCTACCGCATTTCTTCATGACTACGCAGGTGTAACGTCTATAAGAGTAATAAAGGAAGATGAGCCCATCACCATTAAGGGAGGAACTTTTGTTCAGATAGCTAACCGTACTCTTGAGGGCGGCGGATATTACGGCAGAAACTTCTACATAACAAGAGCCAGAGTTACCTTTCTCGGTCTTACGTATAAGATAGAGGGTGAGGGCGAGCACGGAAATCCTTATTCGGGATTCCTTACCTTCCACGAATGCAGTAATATAGTCGTTGAAAAATGCACTCTGCAGGCACACAAGACATACTACAATATAAAAGCAAACGGCTCTAAAGTAGGTATGGGAACGTACGGGCTCAGTATGGGAAGCTCAAACAACCTTCTATTTAAAGATTGCGTACAGTCAAACTTCTTCTGCGATGACGGTGTAACTCCCCGAAAGGGCGTGTGGGGCATTCAAGGCTCGAACAGGTCAAAAAACATTACCTACGAAAATTCTCTGCTCTCCAGATTTGATGCTCACATCGGAGTTCGTAACGCTCATATTATCAACTCTTCCCTGCAATCCTTCAGAATTATCGGAGGCGGCGACATAGTGGTTGAAAACTGCCACGTCTACAGCAATCTTTTGCTCGGACTTCGGGAAGATTACGGCTCTACCTGGCACGGAAATATAGTTGTAAGAAACGTAACGCTTCACAACACAAAGCCTTGTGCTTTTCTTTACGCGCTTTGGTACAACCACGAATTCGGCTATCAAACTTATATGCCCGAAACAATCATAATAGATAATTTCAGCATTACAGAGGGCGACACGATATCACTTATAACAGAACCCTTTATTGAACAATCCAAGAACATAATGCTTGACGAGATTGACGGCAAACCAAACGTAAATAAAATGATACCTCCGAAGAAAATTATCATAAAAAACAACAAATCAGGATTAAAATACATTCTTCCGGACTCGGATTTCTTTAAGGATACCGAAATCATATTTGAAGATTAATTCGACAAATTGTAAATAGGAGATTACATTATGGAGCTTAAAAAGACTGTATGCTATGAGGATTTTGGCGCTGTCGGTGACGGTAAAACCGATGACTCTGCCGCAATAAGAGCTGCGCACGAATACGCAAACGAAAACGGACTTGACGTTGTTTGTGCCGGTAAAAAAACCTATTATATAGGTGCTATGACAAAAACCATTCCGATAAAAACCAACGTTAACTGGGGTGAGGCTTCGTTTATAATTGACGACTCCGGAATTGCTCCCCTCGACCAGATTGACGGTGTTACGCTCAGACACGTTTTCATATTCACCATTCCCAGTTCCGGCGGGCTTGTTGAAATTCCCGAGCTTAAGGGCTGGATGGAAAGAGTAAACGCTGCCGGAGGACTTAAAGCCGATACATTCAGAAAAATGGACGTTACGTTCAGCGAAGCTATGCTTCTCAGACTCTATAATGACGAGCATAGAAATTACATACGCTATGGTGTTAATGCAAGCTCAGGAGCTATACAGGCAGAAAGCATAGTTGTTAACGAGAACGGAGTTCTTGACCCGAATACTCCTCTTATGCACGACTTCGATAAGGTGACGCGCGTTGAGGCTTTCACTATCGGGGCTGCACCTCTTACGGTTGAGGGCGGTAAGTTTACGACCTATCCCTTCTTTACGGATAAGCCTCAGGAATATACTCAGTATTCAAGAGGCCTTGCCTGCTTCCGTTCTAACGTAACGATTAAAAACGTTAAGCATTATCTCGACCGGGAGGGCACTTACAATTACGACCAAAATGTCGGTGATTACGGCTGTCCCTATACCGGCTTCTTTACCACGAGGCTTTGCAACAACGTTACTTATGAAAACTGCACTCCCTCAGCGCACGTAGCCTACAAAGGATTTAACGGTGCAGGAATGGGTACTTACGATATTTCGGCAAGCGGTGCTATAAACGTCACCTTCAAAAACTGTGCTCAGGAAGAGGATAATTTCTTTAACAGAGGAGGACCTTCTTGGCGATGGGGTGTTATGGGCTCTTCGGGAAACAAAAGCGTTTCCTTCGTAAATTCAAAGCTCACCCGCTTTGATGCTCACGCTGATATTCACAACGTAAATATTATAGGCTCAGAGATAAGAATGCTTCGCATCAATGGTACCGGCACGTTCGTTATGGAAAACTCAAAGATGTATAACAAGGTTCTTGTAAGTCTCAGAGAAGACTACGGAGGAACCTGGAGAGGTAACTTTATAATTAAAGACGTTACGATGGAAACCGGCGGCGCCGATGCACTTCTCATAACGGATACCTGGTATAACCACGACTTCGGATACCCAACCTATCTGCCCGAAACTATAGTTATTGACAATCTGCGTCTTACGACAGATAATAAGGTTCATATCTTCAGTCCTACAATTGTTGAGCAGCTCGAAAAGGCTTGCAAGGATGAGGTAGACGGAAAGCCTAACGTCAATAAAACCGTTCCGCCTAAGAAGATAATAATAAGAAATAACACTCAGGGACTTGAGTTTATAAAGCCTACCGGCGAATTTTTCAAAAACACAGAAATTGTGGAGGAGTAAAACTATGGAAACCAAAAAGACTGTATGCTACGAGGACTTTGGTGCTGTTGGTGACGGCGTTGCCAACGACTGTGTCGCAATAAGAAAAGCGCACGAATACGCTAACGAAAATGGTCTTGACGTTGTTTGCAACAGCGGAAAAACCTACTATATCGGTGCTATGACAAAGGCAATTCCGATTCTCACCAACGTTAACTGGGGCAATTCGACTTTTATTATAGACGACTCTAAAATCGAGCCGCTTCTTGAGGTTGACGGTATCAAGCTCAGAGGAGTTGGCATATTCGTTCTTCCGAGCCCAGGCACAATACCCGAAATACCCGGACTTAAGGAATGGAAGGAAAAGGTCAATAGAGAGGGTGGTCTTGACAAGGACACATTCAAGAAAATTGACGTTAATTTCGGTGAAAAGGTTCTTCTCAGGCTCTTTAATGACGAGCATAGAAACTATATCCGCTACGGTGTAAACCAGAACAGCGGAGCTATTCAGGCAGAAACCATAGTAGTTGACAAGGACGGAAACCTTGACCCCAACACACCTCTTATGTACGACTATGAAAAGGTTACCCGCATAGAAGCTTATAAAATAGACGTTGAGCCTCTCGTAATCGAAGGCGGTACGTTTATCACCTATCCTTTCTTCACAAACGAGCCTCAGCATTATACTGCTTACGGAAGAAATATTTCCTGCAATCGCTCGAACGTAACCTTTAGAAACATCGTTCACAAGCTTGACAGAGAGGGTGAATACAACTACGATTCCAACACCGGTGATTACGGCTGTCCTTACGGCGGCTTCTTCTCCGCAGGCCTTTGCAACAACATTCTCTACGATTCCTGCACTCCCGCAGCACACGTTGCATACAAAGGATTCAACGGAGCCGGTATGGGAACTTATGATATCTCATCTCACGGAACTATAAATCTTACCTACAAGAACTGCGCTCAGGAGCACGATAACTTCTTTAACATAGGCGGTCCTTCTTGGCGCTGGGGTGTTATGGGCTCTTCAGGAAACAAGAACGTAGCATTTATCGACTGTAAGCTCACTAGATTTGATGCTCACAACGGTGTTCATAACGTAAGACTTATAAATTCCGACATAAGAATGGTGCGCACGAACGGTTCAGGCGATTTCATTATGGATAACTGCAAGATGTATAGCAGACTCCTTATAGGTCTTCGCGAGGACTACGGAGGATCTCTCAGAGGAAATATAGTTATCAAGGACGTTACGCTTGACCCTCAGGGCTCATCTCCCATACTTATCTCGAACACCTGGTATAACCACTACTTCGGCTATCCCACTTATATGCCCGAAACGATAACAATCGATAACTTCGCTCTTACCGAGGGTGATACCGTTGATATCTTCAGCCCTACTCTCGTAAGCCAGCTTGAGAACGCTTGCAAGGACGAGATAGACGGCAAGCCCAACGTTAATAAGACCGTGCCTCCTAAGAAGGTTATTATCAGAAATAACAAGGCAGGCATTAAGTTCGTAATACCCGAGACCGAGTATTTTAAGAATACCGAGTTTATTATCGAAGAATAATTTTCATAGCTTATATGCTTTGTGTCATTAAGGACACAAAGCAATGAATTGCCTTCGGCATTAAAAAACATGGCAATCCAGTTTATAAGTTCGCACTTGTGTCCACAAATACAGTACTTGCAAAAAAAGAGGACGAGGAGTTTAACGCTCTTCGTCCTTTTTCTGTCGGTTGGTAACGCATTCTTTAAACTGTTTTTAAGAATTGGCGCTATAAAAGCCGCATTTTTGTTAATAAATATTTACTTTTAATAGCCGCTTATGGGCAAATCAGTATTATCTTCTCCGGGCTTGATTTCAAGAATCTTTACATAATAAGACATCGTTTCGCTTACCTTGACGAGAACTCTATCGCCAACCTTTTTGCCCATAAGAGCGCTGCCGAGAGGTGATTCCTTGCTGACAAATCCGAGAAGAGCGTTCTGCCTTAGTGTAGTAACTATCTGAATTTCCTTTTCCGCTCCCGCCTTTTCGTTATAAATTTTAACCTTATCAAAAAGATTTACAACTCCGTCACGGTCACCGACCTCAATTACCTTGGCGGTTCTTATCATTGCGTTAAGATATCTTATCCGCCCTTCGTTTTTACGCTTTTCTCTTTTTGCTTCCTTGTACTCTGCATTTTCGGAAAGGTCTCCGTATTCACGGGTTCGTGACATTTCTTTAAGGAGCTGAGGACCCAGAACGTTGGTTCTGTACTCTATTTCTTCCTCCATTTTTTTAATGTCAACCTCGGTCAACTCATCGTACATACGTCACCTCAAAAAGAAACAGAAGAATATTTAACGGAAAAAATCAGTATATGAGATATTGCAACGATTGCACCGGTTATTGCACCAAAAATAACCTGCAAGGGCGTGTGTCCTACGAGAACCTTAAGGTTCTCGGTTTTTATCTCGTTATCCTTCGAGCGAAAAATCTTATTGACAGACTCAGCCAACTGCTTAATTGACGCCGCCTGCTTACCGGTCTCTCTGCGTACGCCCAGGGCATCGCGCATAACCACGACTGCAAATATAAATGAAAGTGCAAAAACTGCGCTTCCGAAGCCGACAGTCCAGCCAACCATAATAGAAAGGCACATAACGGTTGCCGAGTGCGCGCTGGGCATTCCTCCGTCACCAAATAGACGCTCAAAGCTGAATTTCTTATAAACGAAAAGATTTATAAGCGCTTTTACAATCTGAGAGATTATCCATGCAGCTATCGGCGATAGTAAAACGTGATTTGTAAAAAGTTCCTTTAAATTTTCCATATGCCTTAATTTTTGTTCTTTCCTTTTTCTACATATTTTTTAATCGCATTAAAAGAAACGTCCGAAATACAATGCTCTATTTTGCACGCATCAAACGCTGCAACGTCCTCCGACACGCCAAGATGCACAAGAAGCTCGGTTATAAGCTTATGCCTTTCATAAACCTTCCTTGCAACCTCTTTTCCTATATCGGTAAGCGAAAGATAACCTTCTATACTAACGTCAACGTATCCGCCTTTTTTCAAAAGACCGATTGCTCGGCTGACGGAAGGCTTGGAAAAACCCATTTCCTCTGATACGTCTATAGAACGAACTCTTTCATTTTTCTCTGTAAGCCTGAGTATCGTTTCGAGATACATCTCACCCGATTCCTGCAAATTCATACAAACCTCTCAAAAAAATTTGATTAAAAATAGTTATTATATCTATATTATCATAAATAAAATAAAAAATCAAGTCTGTATATTTTAAGCAGCAGATAAAAAAATCGACTGCCCCCGAATTTAATCGAAGGCAGCCGCCAAAAATCAACTTAATAGTTCTCTTTTCTTACTTCAAAGTAGCTCTGAGGATGAGCGCATACAGGGCAAACGGCAGGAGCCTTAACACCCATTACAAGATGTCCGCAATTGCGGCACTCCCACATAGTCATTTCACTCTTTGCAAATACCTGCTGCATCTCAACGTTAGAGAGAAGCTTACGGTATCTTTCCTCGTGTGACTTCTCGATAGCAGCAACTGCTCTGAACTGGAACGCAAGAGCCTTAAAGCCTTCCTCTTCAGCTTCCTTTGCAAACTTATCGTACATATCGGTCCACTCATAATTCTCACCCTCTGCTGCTGCAAGAAGGTTTGCTGCGGTATCACTTATTCCGCCGAGAGCCTTAAACCAAAGCTTAGCGTGCTCCTTTTCGTTATCAGCAGTCTGCTGGAATATAGCTGCAATCTGCTCGTATCCCTCTTTCTTTGCAACGGATGCAAAATAAGTGTACTTGTTTCTTGCCTGAGATTCGCCTGCAAAAGCAGTCATAAGATTCTGTTCGGTTTTCGTTCCTTTGAGTTCCATGGTAAATTCTCCTTTGATTTTCTTTTAATTAAATTATAATGTATTTTTCAAAAATTATTCGATTAAAGTGATTTTGATTTGCAATCCCGGCAAACCCCTCTTACACTCAGCTCGTATGAATCAATCACAGCATCGGAATACTTAGACAGCGTTGACGCAAAATTTGGAATATCAAAATCGTAGATTTTCCTGCAACCTACACAAAACAGATGTCCGTGCGGGATATAAGATTTGTCGTATCTCGCGCTTCCGTCCTCACCGTTTATCCGTCTGATTATCTGCTCCTCCTCGAGCGCCTTCAGATTATTATAAACCGTAGCTCTCGATATCGCGGGAAGCTTTTCCTTTGCCAGAGCAAAAATTTCCTCTGCTGTATGATGGCACATATCCGAGCGTATCACTTCTAAAATTACCGCTCTTTGCCGTGTCATTTGTTTTCCTTTCCGAATGAATTCTTTTTTAGATTCATTCTAAAAATATTATACACGGTCTAAATATGTTTGTCAATAGATTTTTTAAAAAATCCCGAAAAAAGCAAAAATTTTTTTGAGATTTTAAATAATTATTTTCCCGATTTCTTTACAAGCCAAGGAATTACGGCAAAAACTATAAGCAGAAAGCCTGCAGAAGCTATAAATATTTCCGGTGCGGGAATAAACAAGGTTGTCATAGTATCGGGAGAGGTCGCATCTGTAATCGGAATATTTCTCGCTTTGTTTATCGAGTTTCCGATAAGAGGACCGACAATCATAGGAATAAGCACCGAGAATACCATTCTGACTCCCTGAAGCTTTCCTACCGAGTTTTCAGGAGTATTATCCCTTATTATCGAGCCGGTGAGAGCCGAAATAAAAATATATCCGACTATCATAACGAATCCGAAAACTCCAAATAGGAGAAGATTTGCGATTTTGCTACCCGTTTTTGAAAAATACATTCCGATAAGCCCTATCGCCATAACTGCTGCTGCGAAATAAAGAAGCTTTGCTTTATTCATTTTATCGGAAAGGCGGGTAAGGTAAAGATTTACACCTGCTCCAAGCAGAATGGCAAGTCCGAAAACTATACTGTACTCTATAACCGTAAACGATAGATAGGTTTTCATATATATTATCATATACGGCATAAATATCTGACAGGATATACCGTATACGAGAACTATAACCAGAGCAATATAGAAAACCTGATTATTTTTTACAGATGACGGACGAAAGCCGAAAAAGATATCCTTAAGCGAGCCCGAACGAGCAAGGCTCTCGCTATCCTTTATTTTGAAAAGTCCGTAAATGCCGCATCCGCTGATTACTATTCCGAGGAACAGGAAAAGCAGCTTATATCCGAGAGCTGTTACAAGCATTCCGAAGCCGCCCGCTACTATAAGCATAGCAATAAGGGGCAGAATAGCAATAACACCTTCAATTTTTCCTCTGTTTTCTGTACAGGTATTATCGGTTACCCATGCATTAAATGCAGCATCGTTCGCAGTAGAGCCAAAAAGCGTCATAACGCAGTCTCCAACTACAACGAGCACAAGCGCAACAGTTACCGCCTTAGATATTCCGGTATCAAAAAGAGTGTCAATCAGCTCGGGGGAAATAAAACCGAACAGCGCTACCGTAACTCCCCAAATGGCATAACCCAAAGAGATAAAGGTGCGGCGGTTTCCGATTTTATCGGAAAGAGTTCCGGCAAGCAGTGTTACAACCGTTGCGACTATTCCCGAAAGCTGAACCATAAGCGTTACTGCCGAAAGGTCGGGTGAAACAGTTTCAAATACGAAAAGATTAAAATACATATTTTCAACCGACCAGGCAATCTGTCCGATAAGACCGAACAGAAGAAGCACGGACCAGCTTGAGCGTGAAAAAGCGTTTTTGTTACTCATATCAGCCATCAGTCAATCGTGGTATCGAGCTTAAAGCGAAGAATCTTTCTGAGGGTATTCTTCGGAAATTCCTCAGTACGAATCTTAAGAATTCCTATTTTCTTATAAGGAACTGCAGTACGGTTATATGCGTCAACGTATGGCTGGAGATGAGCCTTAACGTCTTCTATTTTATTCTTTGATACGTAATCGTTATCGGGATATACCTCTGCAACTATAGTGTTATAGGCAAGTCCTCTCTTAGACTGACCCTCATAAACTACTATGTCAAGCACACCGGGAGCAGAAATAAGCTCGTTTTCTATCTCCTCGGGATAAACGTTCTTTCCGTTAGAAAGAATTATAAGATTCTTTATTCTGCCCGTGATATAAATTTCACCGTCAGGACCGAATTTACCGATATCACCCGTATGGAAATATCCGTCAGAATCAACTGCGGCATCGGTTGCCTCTTTATCCTTGTAATAGCCAAGCATTACGTTTGAGCCCTTGACGAGAATTTCGCCCTCTCCGTCCTCGTTTGGATTATCAAGCTTAACGTCATCTATAGAGAGAACGGGACCAACGCTGCCGGGACGGTTCTTTACAGAGTGGTTAACCGCGATAATAGGAGCACACTCGGTAATTCCGTAACCGTTAAGAATAGTAATTCCTATACCGTTAAAGAAATCAACTATTTCCTGGTTAAGAGGAGCTCCTCCGGATATAACCGTTTTAAGCTCGCCGCCGAAAGCCTCGCGAATCTTGCCGAAAATCTTTTTGCGAAGGTCGATAACTCCAAAGCTTATCTTACGAAGGAAATTACATACCTTCATCATTCTGGGAACAAGCTTTTCCTTACCCTGTGACTTTATGTTGGCAAGTATCTTGCGGTAGAAGGTTTCAAGGTAGAGAGGAACGAGAACGAGATGACCGGGCTTTTCGGCTTTAAGCTCGTTGCTTACGTATTTAAGACCGCCCGAAATATAAATCTCAGCACCTATACTTGCGTGTCCTACAATCATTACGCTCGAACCGAAGGTATGGTGAGGAGGAAGAACTCCGACAGTTTTATCCGAAAAGTCGATATACTGAATAGAATCAGCCATATCCGTGAGAATAGCTCTCTGATTAAGCATAACTCCCTTGCCCTTGCCGGTAGTTCCGGAGGTAAATACGAGCAGAGAAAGCCTGAGTACGTCAATCTCCTTTTCAAAATAAGGCGCGCTGTTCTCGTTGAACTTTTCGCGTCCAAGGCTTATAAGCGAAGGAATCGATTCGCCCTTCTCTGTATCGAGAGTAAATATGGGAGCCTTTATGCCTTCATTAAGCTTGAGAATTTCCTCAGCCTTATCGCTAAGCTCCGCATCACAGATAAGAAATTCCGCCTCAGCCTTTTTAACCGTATCTGCAAGGTCTATGCCGTGCCAATCCTTGTCAAGAGGAACGAGAACGCCTCCTGCAATGAGCGTTGCATAGTAGGTGCAAACCCAGCTATACGAAAACTTTGCTATAAGAGCGCACTTTTTGCCGTCAAAGCCTCTTGCAATAAATTCAGTTGCAAGCGCGCGAACATCATCGCGAAGCTGAATAAAGTTTACCTTTACAGCCTCGGCGTCTCTCGGATTTATTCTGTAAGAATAAGCTGTTTTCTCTCCGTAAAGATTGGCAGCCTCTTCTACAAGGTCACGCATATTCTCGAACTCACGTCTTAAGTGAAGTCCTTCTTTATTCATAGTTTCATTTACTTTCATTGTTTATCTCCTAACCAGACTTAGTTTGCCTCACAGGCTATTTTTTTATTTGATATTTCTTTAATGTTGTTATACAGACGCTCTAAAACAGAATAGAAAACGGAAAGCTCGTCCTTATCAACGTTAATGCTAACCTCATTCTGAATTTTCAAAGCTGATTTTGCAATTTCCTCGGCTATCTGCTTTCCCTTGTCCGTAAGCGTTATGACAGAATTGTAATTCCTTTTTCCCTGACAGCCATCACTTTTCACAAAGCCTTCCTTCATAAGAGCGCTTATTTCTCTCGAAACGAGCGAGCGGTCTATCATTGTTTTAGCAGCAATTTCGGTTGCGGTAAGCCCCTCAGGATTTCTGAGCAGCTCGTAGAGCCACATAGTATGAACGCTTTTTATCGAGCTCTGCGGAGCAATATCCGTTTTTAGCTTGTTTATACATTTGTGGATAGCGTCTATAAGCAAAATGAATGATTCAAACCTGTCCACTTTATTTATTTGCAAAAAGGTTACCTCCTTGAAAATATTTTGAGTGCAAATCGCACTTTAACGGATATATTATAACATAAAAATGTTGACTTGTCAACAAGATTTGAAAAAATGTTGACAGGTCAACAAAAATTTAAATAAAGACCTTCACAGAGCGAAAATTACAGAAGCAAAATTTATAAGCACACATATCAGAAAACCGATAAGCGTGGGCAGAAGAAATGCGAGCAGCGTAAGCCGCTTGCTCTTGGTTTCTTTGTACACGGATATAAGAGAGGTTGAGCACGGAGAGTGAAAAAGAGCGAATACGGATGCAGAAATCGCGGTAACGGAGGTCCAGCCGGCATCAATCAGGACTGCGCGAATATCCGAAATCCCCATTTCTCCGCCGATAACTCCTTCTGCTGAATATATCATAAGCATAATAGGAATTACTATTTCGTTTGCGGGAAGTCCGAGAATAAAAGACAGAAGAATTACTCCGTCAAGTCCCATAATTCTGCCTATGGGGTTTAGAAAATCGGATACTGCGGTAATAAGACTTACCTCTCCGAAACGGCAGTTTGCAAGAATCCAGATAAGCAATCCCATAGGGGCGGCAACGACAACAGCTCTCATTAAAACTGAAAGGCATTTATCCTTAAGAGAAGAAGCTATTACCGGAATAAAACGCGGTTTCCTGTAAGGCGGAAGCTCCATTGTAAAAGGTGAATGTTCTCCCTTAAAGAAGGTCTTTGAGAGAAGGAAGGTCGAAATAAACGTCACCGCCACCGCCGCAACAATAAAGAGCGATAGAAATAATGCAACAAGAATGGTTGGAACGCTGCTCATAAAGAAAAGGCAAAAAACAGTAATCAAGGTTATAATCATAGGAAGTCTTCCGTTACAGGGCATAAGACTGTTCGTAACTATAGCCAGGTTTCGTTCTCTTCTTGAATCTATAATTCGAGCCCCTACTATTCCCACCGCATTACAGCCAAGTCCCATACACATAGTAAGCGCTTGCTTTCCGCAAGCTCCGGAGCAGGCAAACGGACGGTCAAGATTATAAGCAATTCTGGGAAGATATCCGGAGTCCTCAAGCAAAGCAAACAGCGGAAAGAATATGACCATAGGTGGAAGCATAACCGATATGACCTGAGCAAGAGTTCTGAAAATTCCGCTCACTATCGCCCCCGATAACCATAACGGAGCTCCCGTCCACTCAAAAAAGCTTATCAGCCTGCCTTCAAGAACGGAAAAAATATCGGAAAGAAGCATCGAAGGATAATTTGCAAGTGAAAGCGTTATCCAGAGAACTGCAAAAAGAAATAAGAGCATAATCGGATAGGCTGTGATTTTTCCTGTCAGAATACGGTCTATCCTCTCATTTCGCAAATCGGCTCTTCCCTTTACGGCAACCTTTTCGGAAATTTCCGAAGCCTCTGATACAAGCGCTTCCACAATCGCGTCAGTAATTTCTTCCGATTTTATTCCGTTCTCAAAAAGCTCTCCTAAGGTCTCCTCTCTTAGTGAGCGAACCCTTTTCCTCTCGTCAGCGGAAAACAGAGACAAAAGCTCCTCCAAAAAATCTCCGTCAGCATCAAGAAGCCTTACAGATAGCCACCGTACAAGCGAAGGCTTCAGAGTTGTTTTCTCTAATCCTTCGGATATGCGCGATGCTGCTTTCTCTATTTTTTCGGGATATTTTGCCAAATACGGTGTCCTGCCGTCAGCAACCTTGCTTCCGGCTATACATATTTCGGAAAGAAGGGCATCGAGGCTTTTTCTTTTATGTGCTATGCTGAGAACTACCGGAATACCTAAAAGCCGCGATAGAAGCTCTGCATCAATCTCAATTCCCTTCTTTTTTGCTTCGTCAATAAAATTAACGCACAGAACCACTTCTGCGCCTGTTTCTGCAATCTGCAGAGCAAGGTTGAGATTCTGCTCAAGAGAGGTCGCATCACACACGACTACCGTAACGTCTGCACCTCCAAAGCAAATGTAATCTCTTGCAATCCGCTCCTCTTCCGAATGAGAAAAGAGTGAATAAGTTCCGGGAATATCCACTATTTGTAAACAAAAGTTATTATATTCCCTGATTCCGCTCTCGCACCCGACTGTTTTTCCCGCCCAGTTACCTGTATGTGCATTACCACCTGTAAGAGAGTTGAATATAGTGCTTTTGCCAACGTTTGGGTTTCCCGCAAGTGCGACAGTAAGATTTATTTTATCAAGATTATTCACTTTTCTCATATCGGCACCGCCCGTCATATTAATAGTATCTTTTTGGCATCCTCTTTTCTTATTGCTATCAGTTTTCCCCTGACAAGATATGCGCTTGGGTCGCCGAGCGGGCTTTTTCCGCAGCATAAAACCGATGTTCCCGGTATCAGACCTATATCAAGAAGTCTCCTTCTGATGCCGCCCTCGCACAAAAGCACTTTGACAATGCCGCACTCTCCCCTTTTTAATTCGGGAAGACTATTTGCTTTTTTCATATTTTTTTGGCATACCTTCTCTGTAAGGTTATTCAAATCATAAAATATTGTTACTTAATCTCATCCGGTTTCAGTCCCTATGTTGACAACTTGTTAAGGTTGACAACTTGTTAAGTTTGTTGTATAATGTCAGTGTTACTATTATTTAAAATCATTTGGAGGGTAAAATATGAAAGCAACCCGGAAAGTTATATTTATTCTGGCGGCACTTGCGCTTATAATTACGTCCTTTACCGTAGTTATACTCGCTTCTGACACAACACTTAGTCCCAAGACGTTCACTACGCTCTATTCGCCAAAAGATCCAACGTTTGAGTCGTTTGCCGTTGGAGATGAGCCCACCGCTATGAAGACCGGAACTCTTGACATTGTGCAAGGAGAGGACGGCAATAAGTACGTGCTCAACTGGTATAATCCTGATGATACTACGGTAGGTTCCTCTTCTTACTGGGATATACACGCAACCACAAGCAGGGGTACGTATTCTCTTGACGATTACCCCATGGTATCATACGACTTTGACGTTATGACACAGAACGGAAGCTTCGGCACAGCTTCATCGGGAAATGCTTACATTTCACCAAGATACTATAAGAGCTCCTCCTCAGGATCGACAATAGGAAAAATCTATTTTGCCAGCATGGGACTTTCAGCAGAGCCTTACAGATGGCAGCACGTTTCGTTGGTATTCAAATTTGACGGAACCTCAACGTTCAATCTTTTCTGTTACGTAAACGGAGTTCAAACCTGCACAAAAAGCTACGATGTTTCAACCCACGCAAAATGGATTGCTTACGAATCGGACTATTCGAGTGTTCATCTCGGAAACTTCCTTATGTACTGTCCGTCAAGCTCATCTTCTGAAATAGGACTTGACAATTTCAAATTCACATACTTTCCCTCCCAGTATGCCGAAACAGATGCAGCAATCTATGTCTATAACGATAACTATACCCTTCCCTATGGAAGAACTGAGGCAAAAATAGGAGATGTTGCTTATGACGATATTTCAAAAGCTATTGATACCGCAACTGAAAATGACGTCATTACTCTTGTCAGAAATTTAGAAAAAACCCTCCTAATAAATAAAGCCTTAAAAATCGATGCTAATGTTTATGCGACCGATGAAAATACAGGCAATACTTACCCAACCGGAAGCTATTACACCTTCGACTATACCAGCACCGAAGGATACGAATACACGTTTGAGGACGGTATATATACCTTCAAGGAAAGCTCTAACGTGGTTAACGTTATATGGGATCCCACGTGTGACGAAAGCTGCAGCTGCTACGAAAACTTCGGCGGTCATCAGATGACACAGACAACCCTGAATATTCTGGGTGACATTCCCGAATATTCAGGCAGCATTCCTACAATAGAAACAGTAAACGGTCTTGTAAAAGAATTTGCAGGCTGGTCTTACGAAAACGACGGTACCGTTGACACACTCGTGCCTATTAATTCCGATGACGTGAGTAAAGGAACACTCTATCTATACCCCGTTTATACCGCTACACAGCATAGCTTCGAGGTTATCACGTCTGCCGGAGTTTCCTCTTACTATCTTGAAAACGAATACTCATCAGCTATGGATGCCGTTGCATCGGGAGGTACTGTAAAGCTTCACACCAACGTAACCGTTGAAAGCGGTTATACGTTTACTGTAGGAAGCGTTAGTATAATCATCGACCTTAACGGTCACGATTTCAAAAGGTTCAGTACGTACAATCTTCATTACGAGGCGATTTACGATGAAGAAACGGGCACTTATTCAAGAGGCGAGGCTATTTCTTCGAGTGATTCAAGAGGGCAAAACAGCGGAACTACACCCCCGGCATTCACCGTAAAGGCAAGTAATCTTTCAATTATCCTAAAGAATTCCGGCGCTGATGCAAACATATACACCTACACGCTGTGTAGAGACGCCTGGCTTGATGCAGAAGGCAATGTTTGCGGTTACGGAAATCTTCGCGACACAACGAAGGTTGGCGGAAATCAGAATAGCGGTGCTACTCTCTTCAGTTATGGCGGCGCAAAATCCACAACCATAACCATTGAAGGCGAAGGAATATCATATTACGGCGCTTGTCTTGTTATCAACGAGTGGGGCGGAAACCAGAACTCTTCTACATTCAATATTAACGGCGGCAGCTACTACGTAGTAGTTAACACTTATGCATCACTGATATCTCAGCTTGCCGGCGGTACGGTCAATGTTCAGAATGCGAAGCTTGTGTGCAACGGAAACTCATTTATCCGCGTATCAGACGCTATAGGCAGTTCGAGTCAGTACCCCGTCACAACAGTTGACTTTACGTTTACAAATTGTGACATTTTAGACAGCTACACGCAAAACTACAACACCACGGTAGGTGCAGCAGGAATTAAGCTTATAAACTGTCGCTATTACACTTCTACTGCAAGCGAGAGCTCACAAAATCTTACCTTGGACAGAGAAACATGGGCTAACCTTACTACCGCAACGACTTTAATTGCAGAAGGAAATACATGCCTTGAAAGCTCTTTTGAGAATACGGTAAGTATTTTGGAAGAAACGGTATTTACAATCGACACAGACAACTATACTCCTACATATTCCTTTAATTCGGTATCGAAAACTTATACTTTTATTTACAGAATCGCAGACTTAGATGAAGATTGTGTATTGGTAAACTGGATTGATACCGAAGGGAATCTTCTTGACAGCACTTACGCTCTCAAGAATTCCACGATTACTGTGCCTTCGGTTAAAATTCCCTGCGGTGACGGCTGGAGAGGCGTTTCAAACGTTACGACCTGGACAGACGAAAGCGGAAGCCTTTTTGACCTTTCTGTCGGCGAAGAAAGCGTATACAATCTTTTTGCAGTTCTGCCCGATGAAGAGGGCAGAGAATACGTTGGCTGTGTGACCGGTGCAATGTTCAACATGGTTTATTTCACGAACTTTGCCTACAACGTATACGTTCCCAAAGAAGACAACGTGAAAATAATTGATTTTGGCGGCTCAGTTCCCACAAGCACAGTATGGATAGACGGTATCGAATACTGGTTATACACCTCCTACGCTCCGTCCACAAAAGCACTTGACGATACAGTCGTTGATCTCACGTTCGCAATTGACGGAATTGAATATAACGCAAAATTCAAGCCCAGCGCAGTATTCTACGCTAACGCAATAGTTAACGATCCTGACGCTTCAGCTGATGAAAAAGAACTTGTCGGATGTCTGATAAGATATATTGAAGAATCTTATCTTGCGGCTAACGATGGAACAATTGCCGAAGAAAACCAGGATAAGCTTGACGCTTTCTATAGCGTATATACTCCTGCTCCTTATACAGATGAATATCCTGACGCTGACTTTTTTGATTCTTCTCGTTTCACAGGACTTCTCTCCACGATAAACCTTGAAGTTTTGAGCGGAAAGGTAAGATTTGTATTTACTCTTACTGACGAGGCGGCAGCGGCAAATTATAAGGTAAAGGCAAAAGGCCTTACAGCCGCACTTTACACCGAAGACGGAAAAGTCTTCGTGTCGGATAACACTCCCCTCCGCACTTACGTAATGGAACCGTTTGAAATTTCGATAATTGATGCAAGCGGTAATACTGTGACTGTCGAGGACGAAGACGGAAACGCTCTTGAAGCAATCTCGCAGTATTCCCTCGCAGCTTACGTAAATGCTACGGATAATACTCTTGCAAAAGCTCTTTACGCTTTCGGTACAGCTCTTAGAATTTATTATCCCGCAAGCGAGGATAATTACCAGATAAGTGAAATAAAGCTCTTTGGTGACGATCTTAAAAACTATACGATTGCTGCCGACATAGACTGTCCTTCGGAATATTACGTTGCAGAGGATCTTCAGGCGCTGCTTTATACGAAAGCAGGTTATTGGCTTGAAATCGTTCCAACAAGCGAAGCGGATAAATCAATCGTAATAAATCTCAGGACGAAAACGGGAGCTGACGGATTTTCAGTATCCTTTACCGAAGGCAGAATTGAAGTAATCTGTGAATATGAAGCGCTAATACATGAAAACACTATCGCGTTTTTCAAAAGCAAGCTTGCAACCGTAGGTGAAATCAATTTTACAGATTCTGACAATTATTCCGAGAATATCAGAGATATATTTTATAGCGACTTCGGAGCGGTCGGTGACGGTGTGACTGATGACAGCGAAGCTATAAGAGCAGCTCACAAATACGCAAACGAAATCGGTCATACCGTATGTGCAGATCCTGATGCAATTTACTACATTGGACCGATGGAAAGCCATATAACAATTCAGACTGACGTCAACTGGAGTACCGCGCAGTTTATAATAGACGATACTGCTATAGCTCCCGAGGATGCTGCAAGAACCGTAAAGATCTTTAACGTTTCCTACTCATCAAGTTTGACAACCTTCAATTCCTCGAGCAGCGTTGTAATTGCTATCAATCAAGCAGGCGGAATAGATGCCGACACGATAACGACGCTCGATCTTGGACTTGGATATTCGGCACACGTCCAAATAACGAACGCAGATCATAAAAACTATATTCGTTACGGAGCAAACGCCAATACAGGCGCATCTCAGCAAGAGGTTATACTCATTGATGAATACGGAAATATTGATCCCTCAACCCCGTTTATGTTTGATTATGAGAAGGTGACGAGCATAGTTGCAAGAAAAACAGATGCCCTTCCTATCACAATCGAAGGCGGCATCTTCACGACCAAGGCTAACGCAGCCCCCTCTGAATACACTCAGTATGCAAGAAATATTCAGGTGACGCGTCCTAACACTACCGTAAAAAATATCACACATTATATAACGGACGAAGGCGAAACCGGTGCTCCTTACGATGGATTCCTTAAGGTTCATCTTGCTTACAACGTAAGCTTCGTTGACTGCACGCTTTCTGGTCATAAGATATACAAAAACGCTTCCGGGACCGGCATGGGTACTTACGACATCAGCGCAACCTCAAGTATCAACGTCTCCTGGAAAAACTGCACTCAGACGAACTTCTTCTCCAACGAAGAAACCGAAGCAACCACCAAAAATACCCATTGGGGAATTATGGGCTCGTCCTACTGTAAGAATCTCAGCTTTGACGGCTGCAGACTCACCCGTTTTGATGCTCATGCAGGCGTATATAACGTTGATATAAACAATACCGAAATGATACACATTACAATAGTAGGTGGCGGAACGGTTAACGTGGAAGACACCACTATCTATAACAATGTTGGAATTCAGCTTCGTACCGACTACGGTAACTTCTGGCACGGTGACGTTAACCTCAAAAACATCTCCTTCAGAAATTCAAGCACGGTAAGTCTCATAACCTGCACATGGTACAATCATGACTTCGGTTATCCTACCGCGCTTCCCGAAAACATAACGGTAGACGGACTAACTCTTAAAACAGAGGCAGACGTTCATGTGTTCAGCTCTTCTTTTGTTGCTTTGACAAATGATATACTCCAGGATAGCTTTGAGATTTCATCAGTTGACGAAAACGGAGAAACAATTACTGAAACCGTGCCTAACGTTAACAAGATGACACCCACAAAGGTCATCACGATCAAAAACAATACCGCAGGATATAACATAATACTTCCCGATAAGGAACTCTATCCATTCTTTGCTGATTGTGAATACAATGTGATTTCCGCAGAGTAAAACTTTCAGGAAACAAAAAAGAGATTGTGAATTTTAAAAGCAAAACGAAATTTTAGCAAAAAATTCACCTCTACAATTACACACAAAAGGCTAGCCAAGTTTTTGAAGCTTGAGCTAGCCTTTACTTTTTATTAACTTCTAAATTAAAGCGCGTATTTCTCTTTATACTCGTTGTATTTCGCAACGAAGCCTTCGTTTCCTTCCTTCATATCGTGAATATACTTATGAAGGTCGAGAGCATCGTATTCGGAAATTTCAACTACGCAGGAAGCGATGTTCGAGCAATGGTCTGAAACTCTTTCAAAATTAGTGAGAAGGTCGGAAAGAACGAATCCGTGCTCGATTGTGCATTCACTCTTCTGAAGTCGGCGGATATGGTTAAGCTTTATCTGATCGCGAAGGTTGTCAACTACCTCCTCGAGAGCCTCTACCTGAGAAGCAGCCATAACGTCATTATTCTTAAGAGCGTTATACGTGATATCAACAATCTCCTCAACAGCAGCCATAAGAATACCAAGCTCTCTCGTTGCCTCGTTTGAGAAGCGTATGTTTTTATCCTTCATTTCTTCTGCCGATTCAACGATATTTACCGCGTGGTCGGAGATACGCTCAAGGTCGCCTATAAGGTGCAAAAGCTTTGTTATCTGAAGTGAATCGCGAGCATCCATATCACACGCAGAAAGCTTTACAAGATAGCTTCCCAGCGAGTCCTCGTATTTATCCGCCTCACCCTCGAGGTCTGCTACCTCATAGGCAAGCTTTTGGTCGTAGGATTTAAAAAGTGTAAGCGACTTACGAAGTGCGTCAACGGAAACGTCAGCCATTGCATAAGTAACGTCAGTTGCTCTGGCAGCCGCTATAGTGGGTGTTTCGAAGAGACGCTCGTCAAGAAGATTAACAGGTTCGTTTTCGTCTTTCTTATCGCGTATCGTAAGCTCTGCAAGCTTTGCAAGCTGCTTATAGAAAGGTCCGATTGCGATAATAGAAAGAATCTTAAATATGGTATGAACCCCTGCAATTCCCCATGCGTTAATGATAGCGTCTGCTGCAAGGAATGAGAATATTGCGTTGAAAATATAATACATACTCAGCCAGAATACAACACCTATAACGTTAAAATAAAGGTGAACGAATGCCGCTCTCTTACCGTTTTTATTTGCAGATATAGCAGAGATAAGCGCGGTAATACAAGTACCGATATTCTGACCCATTATGATAGGAATAGCTGCGCCGTAGGTTATTCTTCCCGTAGCGGTAAGCGACTGAAGAATACCGATAGATGCGGACGAGGACTGAACTATCACAGTAAGCACCGTTCCGGCAAGAACACCGAGAATCGGGTTTTCAAACATGGTAAGAATGCTCTTGAAGGTTTCGCTTTCCTTAAGGCCGCCAACAGAACCTGACATCAGGTCCATACCTACCATAAGAACCGCAAAGCCGAGAAGGATAGCTCCAACGTCTTTTTTCTTTCCTCTTTTTGAAAACATTATGAGACATATACCGATAACAGCAAGCACGGGCATCCACGCATCAGGCTTAAGCCATTCGGTCCAGGCAAGAGTATTGCTGCCGCCCTCAATGCTTGAAAGCGCAGTAAGCCAAGCGGTAACCGCTGTACCAAGGTTCGCACCTATAATAACGCCAACCGACTGAACGAGGGTCATTGTTCCTGAGTTAACGAAGCCGACTACCATAACGGTAGTCGCTGACGAGGACTGAATTATGGCGGTAACGACAAGTCCGAGAAGGAATCCCTTTATAGGGTTAGATGTCATTTTTGCAAGAATAGTTTTTAGCTTATTTCCGGCGCTCTTTTTAAGAGCATCGCCCATTACGTCCATTCCGTAAAGAAAAAGCGCAAGTCCGCATAAAAGCTGCAATACGTCAAACGGTGTCATTTTTTTCCTCTTCTTTCATAATCTGTTTTTTGTATATCAATCTCTTTCGAGAAAAATTTTCCAAACTACCTCAATATACATTATATCACAAGGCTGCTTCTTTTTCAAGTATTTTTGAAAAACACAATAATTTTCACAGCTCTTAGCTTTTTCATAATTAATCTTTCAGGAAAACGAACAAGCGGAGATGCCGATTTTATGGCATCTCCGCTTTCATAACATTAAGCCTTTATAAATCAAACTTCTGCCATTTCACCAACGTCACGAAGAATATATTTAGGTCTGTAGGGAAAATGATTTATCGTTTCAAGCGTGCTTACTCCCGAAAGAACGAGAACGGTATCAAGCTCGGATTCTATACCGGCAACTATATCCGTATCCATTCTGTCTCCTATTATAGCTGCTTCAATTCTATGACAGCCAAGCTTTTTAAGGGCGTGGCGCATCATAAGAGGGTTGGGCTTTCCTACGAAATAAGCTTCCTTTCCGGTAGTCATTTCAATAGAAGAAATAAGGGCGCGGCAAGCCGGTATAATTCCGTTTTCCGCAGGAGCGGTAAGGTCGCTGTTAGTTCCGATAAGCTTTGCTCCGTTAAATACAAGCTTAACCGCCTTTTCGATTTTCTCATAGTTAAGAGAACGGGTCTCACCGAACACTACGTAATCAGGATTAACGTCATTCATACTGAAGCCCGCCTCGTAAAGAGCGAACGTAAGTCCTGGCTCGCCTATAACGTATACAGAGCCGTGAGGGCACTGACCGGCAAGAAATGATGCGGTTGCAAGCGCGCTGGTATAGAAATGCTCCTCACCAACGGTAAGCCCCATTCTTCCAAGCTTCTGCGCAAGCTCTCTCGGAGAGCGCTCCGATGAATTCGTAAGGAACAAAAAGTCCTTCCCTTCCTTCTCTATCCACTCCATAAATTCTCTTACTCCGGGAATTATACGGTTGCCGTGATAGATAACACCGTCCATATCGCATATGAACGCTTTTTTACTTCTTAATTCGTTTAAATCCTGCATTATATTGCCTCGCTTAAATTAGTTGTTGTTCATTGATAATAAGACTGAAATTTAATCCGAGCTTTTCCGCAGCCTTGCGGCAAAGCATCATTCTTGCAAGAAAGATTTCAAAATAGTCCATAACCGGACTGATTTTAGTATCTATTTTTATCGTGAGCGTTATAGCTTTTTTGTCTTCCGATATTTTTAAACCTGCCGATTCAACCGAATAATTTACGCGGTCGTGGATATCGAAGGTCGCAAAGTCACTGTTTCTCACACGGGTACGGCGCACGTCAGACTTATCGGCAAGAATAAGCGCTGCAGCTACCGCATTTACAGGAACTCCCGTTCCTTCATCGTGATTTCCTATCGCCGTGACTATAGTCGCTATATCGGGTGCCGGCATTCCCATATTATCAAGAATTCTGAATGCCATAACAGCTCCGCTCTGCGAATGCTCAGAACGGTTAACAAGATTGCCAATGTCATGAAGCACTCCTGCAATTTTTGCAAGCTCTACCGTATGTGCGTCATATCCGAGAGAGGCAAGAATCTCTCCTGCGCACTCAGCAACCTTAATAACGTGGCCGAAGGAATGCTCGGTATATCCAAGAGCAATCAGCGATTCGTCTGCTGCAGAAATATACGCCCTGACAGCCGCATCGTTTTTTATTTTTTCATAAGTTACCATAGCTTTTTCTCCAAAAAAGGAATAGTATAAAAGTATAAATATATTTTCGCTTTTTATATTGATTTATTTTAAAATGTGTGATACAATAATACATCAAAAGAAAAGAGGTTAGTGCTGATGCAGGAATTCATCGATTTTATGCATGAAATAAATATCTGGACGGTAATTATAAGAATTTGCCTTGCCACCATTATGGGCGGATTTATAGGAATTGAAAGATTCAAGCAGGGCCGCGCCGCCGGAATGCGTACGCATATTCTGGTTGCCCTCGGCGCAACGCTTTCGTCAATGATAGGACTTTTCTTATATCTGGAAATGGGAATGTCGAACGACCCTACGAGAATTGCCGCACAGGTTGTATCCGGCATAGGATTTCTCGGAATGGGAACGATTCTTGTAAAAGGAAGATTCCAGATAACAGGTCTTACAACCGCCGCAGGTCTTTGGGCTACAGCAGCTATAGGTCTTGCGCTCGGAATGGGATTTTATACGGGAGCTATAGCAACCTTCGTTTGTGCCGTGCTTACCATAACCATTATGTCAAAGCTCGAGTACATTCTAACGAAAAGATACAACCGCTTTGGAATATACGTGGAAATAAAATCCGATGAATTCGTGCGTACCGCTATTGATATGCTCAGAGAAAGGTATAATACCTCCGCCATTCAGGTAACCGTTCCGCGAAGCGGCAAGAACGGCAATGTCGGCATCGAAGCAAACGTACATATTCTTCAGAAGAAGGATAGGATTTCTCCCGATGCGGTTGCCAGAGAAATCGAAAGCCACGATTACGTTATATTTGCAATAGAATCTATATGATTTTTTAGAAAAGCAACTCACCGCGAGTTGCTTTTCTTTTTTGATATGAGGAATTATTCCTCGTCTATCTGTCCGTTAAATCTGCCTATTCCGACAAGGTCGTCTACCGGAAGTGAGAAAATAACAGCTCCGCCTTCGGTTTTAAGTCCTGCATAATCGCGAACCGCTTCCATTATTTTAAGCTTATATTCCTCAGTAGTAAGAAAGAAAATACTGTCGGTTTGCTCGGGAAGAACCGTTCCCATACTCTGCTCTGCTCTTGCGTTATCGGTGCTTCTGGTGTGAAAAACAGTTGCTCCGGTTGCACCGGCTGAGCGAGCGGCTTCAATAGCTGTTTCTGTATATTTTTGATTTACAACGGCAATTACTAGCTCGTGCATAGTCGTTTTCTCCTTTTTACTAACAGGTGATTTTGAATCTGCAACCTCCCTGTCGGGTGTACTTAGTACCGCATCCTCTACTATACTGGAAATAGTTGATATAGGGGTTGTAAACGCAAGTCCCCTACCAAGAAGATAGAGCCTGAGCTCTCTTCCAACGGCGTCAAGAACCGTGTGCTCAAGAGTGCTCGGAATTATAGAAAACACAATTCTTTTTTCGATATCGTTAAAGCCGAAATAGCTCATATAGCTTGAGCGAGCCGTTCCGTGTCCGATTCCGGAAAAATGAAGCGCGGTGCAGCATTTGTTTACCGTAGAGGAGTATCTCTCCTCGTCTTCTTTATTAATTATGGCAACGAGCAGCTTGGCTCTTCTATCCGTCTTCTTTTTCATTAGTCAGCCTGCTCCTCTCCGCCTTTAGCTGTTTTTTTGTGGTGCACTCTCGCCTTGTTTCTCGGATATTCAACGAAGGTTTCAGTACGGGATACAAAGCTGCGCTTTCTGCGCTTGGACTTGATGCTGTATATAAGACCGCAAACCTGAATTGCAATTATAGGAGCCATTGCAACAAAGGCTACGCAGCCGAAAGCATCGGTCATAACGTACGCCTCTCCTCTGAGAGCGTAACACGCTCCTATACAAAGAGGAAGCACAAACGCGCTCATCATAGTTCCGCTTGCAACTCCACCCGAATCGAATGCAATTCCGACAAAAATCTTCGGAACAAAGAACGTGAGGACGAACGCAATTATATAACCGGGGATAAGAATATACATTATGGATATTCCCGTAACTATTCTGAACGCAGAAAGTCCTATAGCGGCAGCAACACCCACCGAAAGACCGAATCCGGTAGTTTTTCCCGAAACAGCCCCCGCACTCATTTCCTCGACCTGATGGTTAAGAACGTATACCGCAGGCTCTGCTTTGACTATAAAGTATCCAAGAAGCATTCCTATCGGGATAAGCCATATTCCGCCGTTTATTTTTGCAAGCGATATACCTATCGTGTTTCCGGTAGGCATAAATCCTACGTTTGCACCTGTAAGGAATATTGCAAGTCCGATAAAGGTATAAAGTATTCCCACTACAACTCTGATAAGCTGATTTTTTGAAAACGAGCGGGAAATAAGCTGAAAAAGCACGGTAAATACAACTATAGGCAAAAGCGCCATTGCGACCTCTTTTGCATAATGTGCAAATTCGCCGGCGTATCTTAAAAGTCCCTCTCTGGTATCGGGAAGAAGCTCCGGAGCGCTGTAGTCATACGGAATATTTTCTATTTTGCTGACTACTCCGAGAACCATAACCGCTATTATAGGACCTATACTGCAAAGAGCGGTGATACCGAAGGCATCTGCTCCCTCGCCCTTTTTAGCTCTTGAAGCAGAAACACCCGCACCGAGAGACATAATGAACGGAACGGTCATAGGACCCGTGGTCACTCCTCCCGAATCGAACGCAAGCGGTCTGAAGCCCTCGGGTAAAAAGAAGGCAAGAACGAACGCAACCGCATAAAACACAAGAAGAATTATCTGCAGGCTTACACCGAAAACGATTCTGAGAAGAGCTATTGCGAGGAAAATTCCAACGCCTACGGAAACGGTAAGTATGAGCAAATAGTTATCTATGCTGGACACCTGTCTTGCAAGTATCTGCAGGTCAGGCTCTGATACCGTTATAAGAATACCTATTACAAAGCTTACAAAAGCCAAAAGCCAGATTTTGCCCGAGCCAGCTATCTCCGAGCCTATCTTCGAACCCAAAGGAAGCATTGACATTTCAGCTCCCATTGTAAAAATACTCATTCCGAACACAAGGCAAACCGTTCCCATAAGAAAAAGCACCATATCGCCGGGGTCAAGCGGGGTTATCGTCATTGCCATTATAAGAACTATAAGAGCTATCGGAAAGATTGAATTAAATGATTCCGAAAGCTTTTTCTTTATCATATTCATTCTTCTTCAACCTCACTTCTCGTTTCTCTTAAAATAACGTAAAATTGGCGTTTCTCGGGACGCAATCCGGCGTAAAAAGCAAATTCAAAGGTCACAGCCTCTCCCATACAAGCACCGCTTGTCGTAAGCGCCCATTCGTCAAGACGGACGTCTTCTTCATTGTAAATATTCAGAAAGATCATTAGCGGATTTCTTGCATCAGCGCCCTCGCAGTCATAAATCTTTTCACCGCTGAGCAAAAGCGTTACAAGCACGCCCTTTTCGGTAAGCTCACGTTTAACCTCATACGAGGTTATTTCAACGCTGGTAGTAACGTTGCCGCTGGGGTCTCTTCTCTCAAAAACGGCAGGCAAATCTCTGACGGAAAGCTCTACGAGAGGAGAAAGGTCCGCTTCATTTCCGCCGACAGAAATCTCACAGGTAGCCCTGGCAAGATCAGCGAGATCCGCAAAAATCAAACACGCTCCTTCGCTTACTGCCGTAACATTTCCAAATCCGTCAACAGTCGCAACGCTATCATCGCTAGTGGACCAGCTTAAAGGCAGGTCAGATGAGATTGACGCAGGATTCGAGGTTATGCCGAGAGAATGAGTATCTCCAACGCTAAGTGAAACACTCAGCTCGGTAAAATGAATTGATTTGATATCAGAAAGCTTTTTAACCTCCACCTTTACGCTTGCGGATTTTCCGTTTTCAGCCTTTGCTATTATTGTGGATACCCCCTCGGAAACCGCAGTCAAAAGACCGTCATCAACGGTACATATGTCAGGACGAGACGTAACCCACTTCAGCTCCTTATTAACCGCATCGGCAGGCGATACCGTAGGAACAAGTCTATAGGTCTGCTCTTCGTACAAAATAATGTTCGTTTCGTAAAAGTTGACCAAATCAACCTCTTTGCCCGAGGCTTGCGAGCCGCTATCAGAGCAGGCGCAAAACAAAAAAAGAAGAGACAATAAAAGAAAAAACAACAGCTTTTTCATTCACTTTCCCTCCTTTGCATTCTTATTCACAATAATTTTAACATATATATTTTAAATTATCAATAGCGAAAACGTAAAAAATACAAGGAAAACCGCTAAACTTTTTGTTTTATTAATATAAAATGTTCCACACGCACTTGAAAAGTTGAAGCTTTTTTGTTAAAATAATATTAAAAAGGAGTGAGATTAATGACCGTATTCGTTTGCATAGAAGAACGCGGCGGAATGCTTTTTATGAAAAGGAGACTTTCAAAAGACAGAGAGCTAACCGCAGATATTATAAAGAGCGTGGGAGACGGAATACTTTATATTTCCGACTTTTCCGAATCACTTTTTGCAGATAGTGATATAAGCGTTATGTCGGTTTCAAATCCGCTTGAATCGGCAGGAGAAAACGATTTCGTTTTTATAGAAAACCTCGGTCTTTCCGAAAGCATTAATAACGTGAAAAGACTGATAATTTACAACTGGAACAGAAAATATCCTTTCGACCTTTCACTAGATATAAATCCTCTTGAATTTGGTTTTTCATTAAAAGAAGTATATGAATTCAAAGGATATTCGCACGACAAAATCACTAAGGAGATATACGAAAAATGAAAAGAATAGTTAACATTTTAAGCACAATATTGCTTTTTTCTCTGCTTTTATCCTGTCTTACCGGTTGCTCTTTTCTTGTATCAAAAGACAGTTTTTCTATCTCTCTTGAAGACGTTCCCGCCTTTGACGGCAAGACTCCGTACGTCAAAATAAATGACGGAAAGCCGAGCTTTACAGAGGAGGATATGACTACCGACTCATATGAGGAATACTCGAAGCTTGACAGCCTTGGAAGATGCGGTGTCACTATAGCCTGTATCGGAAAGGATATTATGCCTACGGAAGAGAGAGGAAGCATAGGCAGCGTTAAGCCTTCAGGCTGGCATACGGTTAAATACGATATAGTTGACGGAAAATATCTGTACAACCGCTGCCATCTTATAGGATATCAGCTCACAGGTGAAAATGCTAACAAGCAAAATCTTATAACCGGCACGCGATATATGAACGTTGAGGGTATGCTTCCATTTGAAAATATGGTTGCGGACTACGTAAAGGAAACAGGAAATCACGTTCTTTACCGTGTAACTCCCATATATGACGGAGCTAATCTGGTAGCAAACGGTGTTCTTATCGAAGCAAAATCTGTCGAAGACAATGGCGAAGGAATACAATTCTGCGTTTACGTTTACAATAATCAACCCGGCATAATAATTGACTACAGAAACGGGGATAGCAAGCTCGATGACGGAACAAAGTTCCCCGAAGAAATTCCGGACGAAAATCCCGAAGAAAATCCGAATGAAGAACCGAAAAACGAAGGCACTTACGTAATAAACAAATCCACCAAAAAGATACATACAGAGGACTGCAGATACGCAAAGGATATCAAAGCTGAAAACAAAGAGGTTTACACCGGAAGCATTGAAGACCTTCTCTCTGACGGAGATTTTTCAGCCTGCGGAACCTGCAAGCCGGAATAATTTTTTCTTCAAAAATTGCAAAAGCCCGACACAAAAGTATCGGGCTTTTTACGCGTTTAACCTATTATGATGCATAGATTAAGAGCAAATTTTTCGTTGTCCGCCGGATAGGCACTCCTCTGCTCTACAATATCCTTTCAAAAAGTGCATAATATTAAAGAAGATAACTCAGAACCGAGCTATCCCCTTTTGCTTTTTATGGGTAGGTGGATTTGGAGCAAAATTTTTCGTTCTTCACTCCGGCAAAGTACAACTGTCCTATATTTCATCTTAAACATCTACAAAACAACAAGAGGATAACTCAGAACTGAGCTATCCTCTTTTGCTTTTTATGGGTAGGTGGATTTGGAGCAAAATTTTTCGTTCTTCACTCCGGCAAAGTACAACTGTCCTATATCTCATCTAAAACATCTGCAAAACAACAAGAGGATAACTCAAAACCGAGCTATCCTCTTTTACTTTTTATGGGTAGGTGGATTTGGAGCAAAATTTTTCGTTCTTCACTCCGGCAAAGTACAACTGTCATATATTTCATCTCAAACATCTACAAAACAACAAGAGGATAACTCAGAACCGAGCTATCCTCTTTTGCCTTTTTATGGGTAGGTGGATTTGGAGCAAAATTTTTCGTTCTTCACTCCGGCAAAGTACAACTGTCCTATATTTCATCTAAAACATCTACAAAACAACAAGAGGATAACTCAGAACCGAGCTATCCTCTTTTGCTTTTTATGGGTAGGTGGATTTGGAGCAAAATTTTTCGTTATTCACTCCGAAGGCGTAGTTACCTACGTCGAGTGAGTGAAAACGGAAAAGTTTGCCCGAAGGCGCCACCCATAAATTATACGTTGTAGAAGTCTACCATCTTCTTAAGTCTTTCATACTTAGCCTTTGCGGTTTCCTCTGCCTTAGCAAAGAGTTCCTTTGCTCTTTCGGGGAACGCCTGAGCAAGTCTTGTATATCTTGCCTCGCCGTTTATGAAATCCTGGTAGCTTGCGGTGGGTTCTTTAGAATCAAGCGAGAAGGGATTCTTGCCCTCTGCCTTAAGCGCGGGGTTGAATCTGAACATCTGCCAGTAGCCTGCCTCAACAGCCTTCTTCATCTCAGCCTGGCAGTTTGCCATACCGCCCTTGATGGAGTGCATCTCACAGGGAGCGTAGCCGATAACGAGCGAAGGTCCGGGATATGCCTCAGCCTCAGCAAGAGCCTTAAGAGTCTGGTTCATATCAGCGCCCATAGCGATCTGCGCAACGTATACGTAGCCGTAGGACATTGCAATCTCTGCAAGATTCTTCTTGCCGATTGCCTTACCTGCTGCTGCGAACTGAGCAACCTGACCGATGTTGGAAGCCTTGGAAGCCTGTCCACCGGTGTTGGAATAAACCTCGGTATCGAATACCATTACGTTAACGTCCTCACCGGAAGCAAGTACGTGGTCAAGACCGCCAAATCCGATATCGTATGCCCAACCGTCTCCACCGAAGATCCAAACTGCCTTCTTGGAGAGATACTGCTTTTCAGCAAGAATAGCGGGAGCTACAGGGCAACCAGCCTTTGCAGCTGCGTCAAGTTCAGCAACGAGAGCCTTAGTAGCAGCCTCGTTCTTTGCTCCGTCATTTGCGGTTGCAAGATACTCAGCAGCTGCTGCCTTGAATGCATCAGATGCCTTCTCGGACGCTGCCATCTCTTCAACCTTCTTCATAAGTCTCTCACGAATGGTCTTCTGACCGATGTAAATACCGAGACCGTGCTCTGCGTTATCCTCAAAGAGCGAGTTGCCCCAAGCAGGTCCTCTGCCCGTAGCATTGTTTACGGTGTAAGGAGTTGCAGGTGCGGAGCCGCCCCAGATAGAAGAACAACCGGTAGCGTTGGATATATACATTCTCTCACCGAAGAGCTGGGTGATGAGACGAGCGTAAGAGGTTTCAGCACAGCCTGCGCAAGAGCCTGAGTACTCAAGGAGGGGCTGCTTGAACTGGCTTCCCTTAACGGATACGTTAATAAGCTCAGGCTTCTCGGAAACCTTAGCTACAGCGTAATCGTATGCGGGCTGCTGATCGAGCTGAGATGCGATGGGCTTCATTTCGATTGCGGGAGCCTTGCCGGTCTTTGCTGCGTTAGCAGTTACAGGGCAAGCCTTAGCGCAAAGGGTACAACCCATACAGTCAAGGGGAGATACTGCCATCGTAAACTTGTAGTTGGTCTTAGCAACGGGCTTCTCGGTAAACTTGGTTACTGCGGGAGCTGCTGCTGCTTCCTCTTCGGTCATAGCGAAGGGACGGATACAAGCGTGAGGACATACGAATGCACAGTTGTTACACTGGATACAGGTCTCGGGATTCCACTGAGGAACGGTTACGGCAACGCCGCGCTTCTCATATGCGGAAGAGCCCTGAGGGAAGGTACCGTCAGCATACTTAGCGAATGCTGCAACACCAAGAGAATCCCCCTTCATAGCTCCAACGGGAACTACGATATCGTTAACGAAGTCAACGAGGTCTGCTCTGTTACCGCTAACCTTAGCTACGGGAGCATCAACACCTGCGTTCTTCCATGATGCAGGAACTGCAACCTCGTGAAGAGCGTCCTTGCCGGCATCAATAGCAGCATGGTTGAGGTCAACTATAGCCTGTCCCTTCTTGAGATAGGACTTGGTTGCCATGTACTTCATATAGTCGATTGCTTCTGCGATAGGAAGAATCTTAGCAAGAGTAAAGAATGCAGACTGAAGAACGGTGTTCTTAACCTTTGCGTTACCGAGGTCGATAGCAAGCTTGGTTGCGTTGATGGTATAGAACTTAACGTTGTTGTTTGCAATATAGCTCTTTACTGCGTTAGGAAGATGAGCATCAAGCTCGTCATCAGTCCACTGGCAGTCAAGAAGGAAGGTTCCTCCGGGCTTAACGTCAGAAATCATATCGTACTTGGTAAGATATGCGTTGTTATGGCAAGCAACGAAATCAGCCTTATTAATATAGTAGGAAGACTTGATGGGGCTATCACCGAAACGAAGGTGAGAAATGGTAATACCACCGGTCTTCTTGGAGTCATACTGGAAGTATGCCTGAATGAACTTATCGGTATGGTCGCCGATAATCTTGATGGAGTTCTTGTTTGCACCAACGGTACCGTCACCGCCAAGTCCCCAGAACTTGCACTGAATCATATCAACGGGAGCGGTGTTGGGAGCGGGCTTTTCCTCAAGAGAGTGACCGGTAAGGTCGTCAACGATACCAACGGTAAAGTGATTCTTGGGAGCCTTCTGTGCAAGGTTTTCGAAGATTGCGAAGATAGATGCGGGAGTGGTATCCTTAGAACCGAGACCGTATCTGCCGCCTACAACCTTGATACCGCATCTGCCAACCTCAGCGAGAGCTGCGATTGCATCGAGGTAAAGAGGTTCGCCAAGAGAGCCGGGCTCCTTGGTTCTGTCAAGAATAGCGAGAGACTTAACGGTTGCGGGAATAGCCTCGCAGAACTTCTCAGCAACGAAAGGACGGTAAAGTCTTACCTTGATAAGACCAACCTTTTCACCCTTAGCAAGAAGGTAATCGATAACCCCCTCAGCTACGTCACAGATAGAGCCCATAGCTACCATTACGCGATCAGCATCGGGAGCTCCGTAGTAGTTGAAGAGCTTATAGTCTGTTCCGAGCTTTGCATTAACCTTATCCATATACTCCTCAACAACTGCAGGAAGAGCATCGTAATAAGGGTTGCAAGCCTCTCTGTGCTGGAAGAAGATATCACCGTTCTCAGCAGAGCCGCGAAGAACAGGAGTTTCGGGGTTAAGAGCACGGTTACGGAATGCCTGAAGAGCAACCATATCAACCATTTCAGCAAGGTCCTTGTAATCCCAAGATGCAACCTTCTGAATCTCGTGAGAGGTACGGAAGCCATCGAAGAAGTTAAGGAAAGGAACTCTGCTCTTAATGGTTGCAAGGTGAGCAACTGCACCAAGGTCCATAATTTCCTGAGCGTTGGTCTCTGCCATCATAGCAAAGCCGGTCTGACGGCAAGCATAAACGTCAGAGTGGTCACCGAATATGTTAAGAGCGTGGGAAGCTACGCATCTTGCAGAAACGTGAATAACGCAAGGAAGAAGCTCACCTGCAATCTTGTACATATTGGGTA
>JAZNZE010000023.1:0-17400 GCA_045594785.1 Eubacteriales bacterium | reverse complement strand
CCTTGACGGAACGCTCGTGACCATCAGCGGTTATATGGCGACAAGCTCACCTGTTGATGGCTCGTTTATGTTTTTGATGAACCTACCGTATCAGAGCTGTCCGTTCTGCGTACCGAATACCTCTCAGCTTTCCAATACAATGGAGATATATCCTAAGAAGGGAGAGTCTTTCTCTTATACAACTCAGGCAATTCAAGTAGTGGGAACTCTTGAGGTTTCCGAGAGCGAAGATAAGCCGTTTACCGATATGTACGGATATGAATTCTGCTGCAAGATCGTAGATGCGACCTATACCATTATTAAAGCCGAGGATCTTTCCGAGGATATGGCACTTTGGCAGAAGATTGCAAATACCAACGTAGTGAACGATATCTACAAAATGTATGATTACGTCAACTTCCTGTGTGCTTGGAATACTTATTTCGTCAATAGCTATACGAATGAAAACGGTGAAACCGTACCGGGATATTTTCTGTATGCAAGTGATGCAGAACGTTTTATCTATAATAACGGTGCGCAGTATAATTACGGCTATAAGGAAGGGTACTTTGACTCTATTGCGGCCGAGATTGAGGCAGTAGATAAAACCGCATTTACGGATCTTATTGCCAACGTCCGCAAGGCGGAAGCACTTGCAAATAAAGCGCTCGGTGAGCTTGAAAACAAAAACTATACTTCCGAATACAAATACGTAGAAAAGTTTGGCAGAGAGGATTGGATATTCACGCTAAACAAAGGCGAAGAGCTTGCGGCTGAAATGCGGGAAATCTATATGGAGTTCTCGAATTGGCTCGGAAGCTGGGAAATGTAAATAAGAAAGGAATATACATTTTGTTATGAAGATTGCAGTAACTTACGAAAACGGACAAATCTTTCAGCACTTCGGTCATACCAATCAGTTTAAGATATACGAGATTGAAGACGCTAAAATACTATCTTCTGAGGTGATTGATACCAACGGTCAGGGGCACGGCGCACTTGCATGTCTTTTGAAGGGCATCGGTGCTGATGTTCTCATCTGCGGTGGCATCGGCGGCGGCGCACAGATGGCACTTGCCGAAGCCGGCATCAAACTCTATGGCGGTGTCAACGGAGCTTGCGACACGGCAGTAGAGGCATTTCTTGCGAATAACCTCGGCTATAATCCCAACGTCAGATGCGACCATCACGACCACGAGCATAGCGAGAGCGGTCACAAGTGCGGTGAACACGGTTGCGCCACTCATAACAGCGGTGCTCATTGCTAAAGTATCGTATGTAATATTCTGAGTCAGATGTTCATAGATTGTGAGGTTTTCCGTTTCCTATCCAAGATGTGATTCGATTTCAAGCATTTTGCGTAAGATTTGGCAAATTCTCAATTTACCGCTTATTTATAACCAAAGCAGCCCTAAAACATTTGCTGTTTTAGGGCTACTTATTATTCATTTTCTCCTTGCCAAAGCAATCTTGCAAGCTCCTCAGCGAACAAATTGCCCAGCTTGATTTGACTGAGTGAGTCGTAGTGAGGAACATCCGGGGCTTCTTTCGGTTCTTCGCTGCAAACTAAACCTGCGGCGTTCGTGTCGATCAAAGCGTTCATTCGTGAGGTTTGGGCGACTGCTCTCTTTGATGCATTAAGCAGGTCGTAATAGGTCCAGAGTTCAGGATTTTCGGCAATCAACGCATCCACAAATGCAATTTTGCCATCTGCTGCATAGCAACCAAATCTTTTACGCAGATCTTCAATAAACTTTGTCAAATTAATCTCATAATCTGTAGCAGTCTCTGCCGATAAAGCATCGGATTCACCTTGCATCCAACACATGCCCGCTATTTCCGCATCATAGTTCTTCTTGGCGAGGTATTCCATGTTTTGTTCCACGAAGCTGACGAAATTCTTATAAAGATCCCCTGTTGCTCCTCTTCCTGACGGGGAAATCCATTGGTCGTAAAGATTAGAGCCGCCCCATGCGTACTTAATAATAAAAAATTGCTCATCAGGGTACATCTCGTGAAGCTTTTCTGCCAAACCAAGCTCAGGCCCAAAATATCCGCCTGCCTCACCTTGATTTACGGTGCACTTGACGAATCCTCTCGACTCATTTGTTCCCGTGCAATAGTAATTAATATAAACGTTATCGTACCCGTTTTGATATTCAGAATATTTTTCTTCCAAAACGTTTTCCTTAAGATAATCATTTCTGCTACAGCCCGATGCATTGGACTGCCCGCCCAGCAGAATCACTTTTGCCGTTTTTCCTTCTCCGCCTGCGAGAGTATCTTCAATCACGAAATTTATATCTTGAAAAAAGTAATTACGGCAAAAATGAATTATTCCCACGCAAGCGAGGACGAAAAACAGAATAATCAAAACAGCAACCAAACATTTTTTGTACTTTTTAACAAGTGACATAAAGCGCTCCTAATCCATTGAATTGTTAATTTCAACCGTTTTTTAGAAAAACACGTGCTGATTTTGTTAACTATTGTTGACTTTTAAGGGCAATTTCCCGCCTAACTCGCATCAAAAGTATTATACCAAGAACGGTTGCGAGAGCATTGACTCCAACGAAATTCACCCATATTCCGTCAAGTCCCAGCGTCCAGAACGCGCCAAGAATAATTATCGGAAAAACGAACGCTGTTGCAACCGACATAAGCGTTGCAAAAACGGGTTTTTCAATAGCGCTGAGGAAGCTCTGAGTTGTAACCGCAAACCATCTAAAAAGATATGCAAAGCAAAAGAGCCTGATTGCACGCGTTGCTTCGTTTAGCAGCATTGCATCATCTGCGTTTGCAAAAAGCGAAGCGACAGTTCCGGAAAAGAAAAACAAGATAGACGTGGAGACAAGTCCGACAGTTGCCGTACCAACGTAAGCGCATTTTACTATTTTCTTTACTCTTCCATAGCTTGCTGCGCCCCAGTTATAGCCTATTGCGGGAGAAAGCGAATCACTTATTCCATAAAGAAGCGGCCAGCAGAAATCACTCGCATACATAAGAACCGCATATACGGCAACTGCGGTGGTTCCTCCGCCCTCGCCCCAGGCTTCTGCCCCCAGCGCCATAAGAGATATATTCATAAGAATTGAAGTGACGCGGCCTGATACGTTGCTGAGAAATACCGGTGATCCGCAGGCAAAAATTTCCTTGAACATTGCTCCGTGGAATCTGGGCTTTGTGAACTGAAGAAGAGTTTTGCGCCTTATGAACGGAATCATAGCAGCGAAAGAACACATACACATAGAAAGCGAGGTGGCAAGCGCTGAGCCCACAACGTCCATTTCCAGTACCAGAAGAAAGAACGTCAGCATTCCAAGGGTTGCAAGGTTACAGCCTATATTGATAATCATACTCGTTTTAACATACCCGCTAATGCGCAGATAGTTGTCCATCGCAAAGAAAATTGAAGCAAGCGGACTGCAAAGCGCACAGGTGCGAAGATATCTCACAGACGTATCAAGCAAAACATCATCTGCACCCATCATACGACACAGAGGTTCTGCTGCAAAAAACATTATTGAGCCCATCACGACAGAGGTGATGAATATCATTATAACCGAGCAAGAAAAGACGTTGTTGGCGGTTTTATTATCCTTTTTACCAAGAGCTATTGATATAGGTACAGATGCTCCGACACCGACAAGGTCAGCAAGAGAAAAATTTATCATAACGAGGGGCATTGCAATATTAACGGCAGCAAACGCTCCCTCTCCAAGCTTTTGCCCGATAAAAATACCCTCTATGATACTGTATATCGACATAGCAAACATACTTATCATACCGGGCATTGCCACAATGAAAAACAGTTTCCAGGGCTTCATTGTAGCATACATAAGTTCGGTATCGCGCTTCATTTTTTGTCCTTTCAGAAAATTTCTAATATCCATAGTAAAGCATTATAGGTATGATTACGCAGACCATTATAGTATAATGCGAAATTCGTTTTTTGTCAATGGTTTACCAAAAAATGCAGCTATGCAACTATGAACCAAAAAAATGCAACTATGAACCGTCTTCGAATAAAAAAATGCGTTAATTTTTATTTTCTTTGGGTAAAATACCAAAAAAATGAAAGAGAGAAAAAATGAAGATAATATTAAGCGTATTTTGCGCTCTTTTATCTGTAGCAACCCTTTTTATTATTACAAAGCTTATGGGGCATAAGCAGATAGCTCAGCTCGATTTTTTTGATTACATCTGCGGTATCACTATAGGTTCAATTGCGGCAGAGCTTGCAACAGAGCTTGAAGAGCCATTCAAGCCTCTTATAGCGCTGGGAATATACGGAATAGCCTCACTGCTTCTCAATTTGCTCGCGCACAAATTCCCAAGAACCAGAAAATATATAAACGGAACACCGACTATAGTAATGAATGAAGGAAAAATATATCGAAAGAATTTAAAGCAGGCAAAACTTGACCTTTCGGAATTTATGCTTCTCTGCCGTGAACAAGGTTATTTTGACATTGACGAAATACAGTGCGCCATATTTGAGCATAACGGAAAACTTTCGGTTTTACCAAAAGCGGCAAACCGCCCCGCAACCCCCGAAGATTTGAAAATCCCTGCCAAAGCCGCTCACATAGGAACGGAAATAATAATGGACGGACGTATTATGGGAGAAAATCTTTCGCGCTGCGGCTTTGATGTTGAATGGCTGAAAAATGAGCTCAAATCACAAGGATATAGCGATGAAAAAGAAATATTTCTCGCCATTTATCATTTGGAAAACAGTAAACTCTCGCTTTATTCGGCAAATTAATAAAAAAGCGAAAAAGGGCTAGCCTTTCGGACATACCCTTTCTCTGTTTTATTTGATATTATATGTCGTTATTTTTGCTTTTCAAGCCTTTCTTATCAGACATTGCGGGAGAATTTATAACTTCTCCGCTTTCAGAAAAGCGAGAGCCGTGGCAGGAGCAATCCCAGCTATGCTCGGCAGCGTTATACTTAAGCGCACACCCCATATGAGAGCAGCGAGGTACGGTTGGTGTTAAAAGTCCTTTGGCTGACTCAAAGAGATTTATTGCAAGCTGAGGTGATAACATAGACCTTGATGGAGAAAAAAGCTCTGCGTATTCATTATGAATTCCGCATATTCTGTCGCTGAGTATAATGGCAGACAGCATTGATGATGACATTCCCCATTTATTAAATCCTGTCGCTACGTAAAAATCCGGTGTACTCTTTGCATACCGACCTATATACGCCATGCCGTCAAGCGTCATGCAATCCTGCGCTCCCCAGGCATTTACTATTTTTGCTTCGGGATAATACGCTCGCGCAGATTTCTCAAGCTCGGTATAGCCGCCGCCTGATTTTCCCGTTCTGTGCCCTCCTCCGCCGAGAAGCAAAAGATTACCATAGCCGCGAAGCGAAAGGCCTTTACCGTTTTCATCAACGTACATTCCGTCAATCTTCTTTGCACCCTCCAGAGCCAAAACGTATGAGCGATGCTGGTACATTTTAAGAAAATACATTCCGTGTTTATTTACAAAAGGAAAATGGGTTGCTGATATAATCCTTTTGAAAGAAATCTCACCGTGCTCTGTAACCGCCTTTTTATTACTGATTTCTTTTACTCTCGTATTTTCATATATAGGCAAGCCTTCAGCAATACTATATGCGAATTTTAAAGGATTGAACTGCGCCTGTTCTCTGATACGAACCGCTCCAACCGTTTCAAACGGCAGTTCTGCCGTATTGGTAAAATCTGCCCTTATTCCAAGCTTTCCGAGAGCGAGAGCCTCTTTTTCAATTTTTTCGCGGTTACGGAGAGAATAAACATACGAATCTCTTATTTCATAATCACAATCAATGTTAGCGCATAATCCTTCGTACTTTTTCAAAGCTAAGCGATGTGCGTCAATATAAAGCTTTGCTTTTTCTTTTCCGAATCGCCCAATAAGCTTTTCAAAAATTAATCCGTGCTGAAAGGTAAGCTTAGCCGTAGTATTTTTAGTAGTACCGCTGCATATACAGTCCTGCTCGGTGAGTATACAATCTACACCTTTACTCTTGAGCATATATGCGCAAAGCAGCCCCGCCATACCGCCGCCTATTATAAGAACGTCAGTTTTTAAGTTTCCCTCTAGACTTTCAAATTTCTTTTTAGTTATACTTTCAGACCAAACGGAACTCATTTGCATTACCTCGTTTTTTCACTATTATCTGCATTAATAGAAAAGATATTCAAATCCTTAAACATAACAAAAAGTCAAGTTTTAGCATAAAAATGCAAACTTGACTTTTCATTTATGAAGTTTTTTTAAAATTATAACAGGCTATCAAAAAGTTTAATGTTATCAATAGAGGGCTTAAGAACACCCGCTTCGCATCTTTTCACGATATCGACAATCATATCGTTAATAGGAGTTTTTACACCGCATTTTTTACCCCAGCTGCAAATTATACCATTGATTGCATCTATTTCGCAGGGCTTGTTTTTCTTAAGGTCCTGAAGCATAGACGGCTCTATATTACGGTGTTTTTTCATAGCTACAGGTATCAGCATTGTAGCAAGAGCGCGCTTTACCGCTCCCTTATAATAGAAGAGTGCGGTTATGTTCTTACCCTGAACCGGTGCAAACTCAGCGCCTGCCGCATGACCAACGTCTATACATTCTTTCATGCAGCGAATGGCTACCTTGCGTGCCGCTTTATTTTCTGATACGTCACCGAAAACTCGGCCGACCACCGTTCCAAGACCCGAGAAGGTCGCGTTTATAAGAAGCTTCGACCATCTTGCACCTATAAGATTAGTTTCCTCGTGAACAGGACACATAAGCTCGAGAAGAGCCTTTACTTCAGTAAATTTTTCATCTGAAATCCCTTCCATCTTTCCCATATGAAACGAAAGACTTTCGGGAGCGCTTGTTAAAATGCAAACGCCCGGCTCTGAGAGTGTAGCTCCCCATTCGACAACGCACCCCATGGTACGTTCGCTGCCTATAATTTCTGCAATCTCTGGCTCGGGAAGTCCGTTTTGAAGGGTAACTATGACTCCGTCTTCCTCAAGGTAATCCTTTAGATAGGTTACAACCTCTTTGTTATAGAGCTGCTTTGTCATAAGTAAAATTACATCATATCTGCCCGTCATTTCCCCCGGTGTCATAGCTGTGACAGGAACGGTGAGGTCTACGCTGCCGGTAATTTTAGCTCCGTTTTTTCTCAGTGCGTTGACGTGCGCTTCATTTCTGTTTATCAGGTCAATTTTTCCACCGTTTTTGGTAATATACGCACCAAGAACGGTTCCGAGAGAACCTGCTCCGTAAATAGCATATCTTTTCATCGTTTTATTCCCTTTTGTTTTTAGAAAAAGCATTCTTATTTAAGAAAAATTTTTAAAAGCCGCGAGTAAAGCTTACTCTTATAAGGCTGATAACGCATAGGTAGGTCAATCCAGGTTTTTTTATCCACTATGGATTTACGGTGAGAAAAGGCATCAAAACCCGCCTTACCGTGATAGCTTCCCATTCCGCTTTCGCCAACACCGCCAAATCCCATATTACTGGTAGCAAGATGAATAATGACATCATTAATGCATCCGCCTCCGTAAGAAAGTTCCTCAGTAACCCGCTTCATATGCTTTTTATTGCTTGTGAATAGGTAAAGAGCGAGTGGCTTATCCTTAACCTTGAGACTATCAATAACGTTATCAAAGCTATCAAAGCTCAGGATAGGCATAATAGGACCGAATATCTCTTCTCCCATTACTGCATCATCTTCCGTTACGTTATCCATAACCGTAGGCGCGATTTTGAAGTGCTCCGAATCTCTCTCCCCGCCAAAGACAACCTTATTTTCATCTATCAATCTGCAAAGACGGTTAAAATGCTTTTCGTTTACTATTTTTCCATAGGACTCATTTTCAAGCGGACGGTCTCCGTACTGATTTCTGATTTGGTTTATAACCTCAGAGATAAACTCGGATTTTATTTGGGAATGACAGAGTATATAATCCGGAGCAACACAGGTCTGACCGCAGTTAAGATACTTACCGAACACGATGCGCTTTGCGGCAAGCTTGATATCGGCATCGGAATCTACTATGCACGGGCTCTTTCCGCCAAGTTCAAGGACTGCGGGAGTAAGATGCTCAGCTGTGTGCCTGAGCACCTCTTTTCCAACCGCCTGACTTCCGGTAAAAAATACGAAATCGAACTTACACGCAAGAAGCGCGGAATTTTCCGCTCTGCCGCCCATGACCGTTGCAACGTAGCTTGGCGGGAAGCATTCCTTTATAATCTTATCGACTATAGCACTTGTTTTCGGTGAATAAGCGCTGGGCTTCACAATTGCAGTATTACCTGCGGCAATCGCATCCGTCAGAGGCTCTATAGAAAGAAGAAAGGGGTAGTTCCAAGGGCTCATAATCAACGTGTTTCCATACGGAATAGGCTTGACGTAGCTTTTTGAATGGAACTGCGAAAGAGGTGTTCGAACCCGCTTTTTCCTCGCAAATTTCTTTACGTGCTTTATCATATATGATATTTCGGTAAGCGCAAGCCCGCTTTCGCACATAAAGGCTTCGTATTGGCTCTTACCAAGGTCAGAGCGCAATGCCTCGTTTATCTCGTTTTCATGCTTTTTAACAGCTGCGTAAAGGCGTTTAAGCTGCTGAATTCTGAATTTCACAGAGATGGTAACGCCGCTTCTGTAATACTTCCTTTGCCCGTCAAGCAAAGAATTTATCTCTTCTCCGGTCATATCAACGACTCCTGTAATCAGAGTTTTTACGTATCAAATATCAAAAAATGTGTACTATGGTTTGCATATTTGGTGTTTTTAAATGAAATTTCAAAGCAAAACGCTTACTCAACTTCGACTATACCGTCAGTTTTTACCGTAATCTTCATTCCGTCCTTGACGTATTCAAGGAACTCGTCACCAAGAGAATCTATCACCGGCATAGTAACTCCGTCAACCCACACGCTTGCAAGAACTGCTCCTGCCGCAGCGAGAGAATCTATATGATTTGCAAAAAGCATGCAAGCAGGATTTTTTTCCATAGCGCACGCGCAGTAAAGTACAAGTCCGCCCGTGGTAGAGCCTATGGTCTGAGGCAGACAAAGAGCCTTGTTTATAAGAGGCTTTCCAACGAGCTCCTCGTTATTCTGGTCACCGCATTTTACTTCCTTATCACCAAACTGAAGCGCCATCTGAAGAGACGCAAGAGTATTGAAGCCCTGCTTTGTAACTACCGCTTCGCAGGTAACCTCCCCCGGTGTTATTACTCTTCCCTTAAACTGTTTCATCTTTATTTACCTCCCTTGGTAATCTTAGAAAGAATTTCCGCATCTGTATAATATCTTGCGCTGGTATAGGTGCGAAGCTTATTAGAGGAAGTTATTACAGGCATCTTCTTGCAAAGAGGATTATTCATATACATAAGCGGGCAGATGTAAGAGGTTATAACGCCCGTAGCCTTAAGTCTCTCCGCATATTCTGATGCACGGAACTTTTCAAGCACCTTGGGCGCTGCAGTAAATACCGTGGGAATGGATATCTTTTTTCTGCCGTTTTTCTTAAGCTCTTCCTCAATTTTAACAGTCCAGTCCTTAAGCTGCTCAAACGAGAGATGAGGACAACCGACAAAGCAAAGCTTAGGTGTTGCATCCGGCTTTTTCCAGATTACAGGATAGTTATTCTTTACTCTTTCAAGCTCGCTATCGTCTATAATATACTCTTTTGCGCCCTCTGCGATAAGCTTTTCACCAAGCTCTACAGCCTCAGGAGTAAGGTTTTCTATGTGATAAAGTCCTACGGCACCGTTTGATGCTGTTGCAGCACCGAAATCCTTAAGGTACGAGCAGGCTGCATCGTCAAGCTCTGTTCCAAGCCATTTATCGAGACCTACGACGTAAGGAACGTCCTCCATTACCTTCATTCCGATAGCAGAGCCGAGAAGCTGAGCCTCAGGCTTTTTCGTGGTATTAACCTTTACAACCCAAGTAGCGCGTCTTCCCTCATCGGTAAGAAGTCCGAAATAAGGAACGTATCCTACTATAGAGCCCATTATATCAATAATTCCGGAATTTCTGTTACATCTTGCACCGAGAACAGAGTTTGCGTATACTACCGCGCTTGATTCTGCCCAGGAGAGAACGTCTCCCTTCTTCGGCTTATTGCCAACCTCGTCCATATAACAGGTACAGCTGAAAGCGTCCTTATCCATAAGTCCGAGCTTTTCAAGCTGATTTTCATAGAAATCCTGCTTGGTATACATAAATTTATTAAAAACGAGCTTTTGAATAATATTTGCGGGTACGTTTTTATCGAGAGGTCTTGGGTCTACGGAAAACTTCTGCTCAGAACAAACGCCTGCATCGAGAAGCTGCTGCATAAGGTCGTAAACCGGGGACATAACCTTAAGACCAAAAGAGGTGACAAGGTGATTATATTTAGAGGTGACGGGAACGAGCTTTTCCGCTTCAAAGGCTTCACCGTACATAACCATAGTTTTCATTACTTTGGCTAAGGTTTCTCCCTTCTCACCGTCAAGAATTGCCTGTTGTTCTTTAGTTAAAATCATTTTTTCTCTCCTTAATATTTATCAGAGTTTCATACATACGTCCCAAGCACCCCAGATAACAGTTCTGAGATTTCCTACCTTAGCCGCATCTCCTATAACGTGGATGCGACCGCCTTTCTTTGCTACGGGTGCGGGATTGTATCCGACAGACATTATAACGGAATCGGAATCAAGCTTAATTTGGCTTCCGTCTTTATTTTTCACGGTAACGCTGCCGTCTTCAATAGCAGAAACAGAGCTTTCAAGGTATACGGGAACGCTGTTCGTTTTGAAGAAATCTCTCAGATAGCTTGTGTTTGCAAGGCAAATTCCCTTTGTGGTAATAAGGTCGTCCTGCATCTCAATTATAGTAGGCTTCTTGCCGTTAAGATAGAGCTCGTACGCAATTTCACAGCCTGTAAGACCACCGCCGATGACTGTAACCTTCTCTCCAACGTCTGCCTTTCCAAGAAGAAAATCAACAGCTTCTATAGCCTTTTCCGCTCCCGGAATGGGAACCTTCTTGGCAACAGCGCCGGTTGCAACTATTATTTCGTCTGCTTCAAGCGCTTTTACGTCTTTTATCTCGGTATTCATTTTTACGTCTATCGGGTATTTTTTTAGCTCACGTATATACCATGCAATAAGTGCGCGGTCTTTTTCCTTAAACGAGGGAGCTGCTGCTGCAATAAATACACCGCCGAGAGTATCGCTCTTTTCGTAAAGAGTAACCTTGTGTCCTCTCTTAGCACAAAGAATAGCTGCCTCCATACCGCCTATACCGCCACCGATAACGGCTATATTTTTAGACTTCTTTGCAGGCTTTACGTTATATTTTTTAGACTGCATAGTTTCGGGATTGAGTGCACAGCGCGCGAGTCCCATTGTATCGGTAAGGTCCTGAGTATTTGCGTGTCCCTTCGATGATGAGAAATTAAAGCAACCGCTGTGGCAGCAGATACACGGCTTGATGTCCTCAAGTCTATCCTCTATCATTTTTGTTATCCATTCGGGGTCAACCAAGAACTGACGCGCAACACCTACCGCATCGATTTTTCCCTCTGCAACGGCAGCTGCTCCTACCTCTGCATCCATTCTTCCTGCGCAAACGACAGGAATATCAACGAATTTCTTTATATGAGAAACACTTTCGAGGTTGCAGTTCTCGGGCATATACATCGGCGGATGAGCCCAATACCATGAATCGTAGGTTCCGTTATCGGCATTAAGCATATCATATCCGGCATCCTGAAGATATTTGGCAGCCTTCTCGGACTCTTCCATATTTCTGCCGACCTCTACGTAATCCTCGCCCGGCATTGCGCCCTCGCAAAAGCCCTTCATCTTCGATTCTACGGAATAACGAAGTGATACGGGGTAATCCTCACCGCAGGCTTCCTTTATTGCTCTGACTACCTCTTTGGCAAAGCGATAGCGATTTTCAAAGCTTCCGCCATATTCATCGGTGCGTTTGTTAAAGAATTCTATGGCAAACTGGTCAAGAAGATAACCCTCGTGAACAGCATGAACCTCAACTCCGTCAACACCTGCATCGCGGCAAAGCTTTGCTGTTTTTGCAAATGCTTCGATTATTTCGTGAATCTGCTCCTTGGTCATTTCAGGGCAGATGATATCGTGTGCCCAGCGTGAAGGCTGAGGGCTGGGGCTTGCAAGCTCGTGTGAGGTATCTATAATAGGCTTTATGAGAGCTCTCGTAAACCTGTTCTTATGTAAAGGCGCTACGAGCTCGGTTATTGCCCAGGAACGTCCCATTCCTGCGGTAAGCTGAACGAAAAGCTTTGCTCCGGTTTTATGAATTTCGTCCATAAACTCCTTGAGCTCCTCGAACATTTTAGGCTTCTGCCAGAGCCATTTTCCCCAAAACGTATCACGCAGAGGTGCGATTCCCGGTATGATAAGACCTACGTTATTCTTAGCTCTTTCAATAAAAAGCTTCGCAGCCTCCTTATCAAAATGACATCCGCCAAGCTCAAACCATCCAAAAAGAGAGGTTCCTCCCATAGGACACATTACTATGCGGTTTTTTATCTCCACGTTTCCTATTTTCCAAGGAGTAAAAAGCGCTTCGTATTTTTTGTCTGCTACGTTCATTTCTGTGCTATCCTTTCATCTAGGTTTTTTATTAAATTCATTTTTTGCCACGCATTCAAGATTTTCGCTTATTTTAGTAAGAGTTTTATAAAAAAATATTCGCTCCTCTTCGGTAAGCCCGTTGCCCACTTCGTCAAGCACGCGCTTAACCTTATCGAAAATCTTCTTTCCCGCTTCTCTTCCTTTTTCCGTAAGAGTCAGCGGCGTTTTATACCTTTTTCCGTCTTTTTCGGGATAATCAATAAAGCCGCCGATTACAAGATAGTCTATAACTCTTGAAATAGTTGCTTTATCCTCCTCGCACCGCTCGGAAAGCTCGGTTGCAGTTAGTGAATCGTGCGCGTAAAGATAATAAAGACAGGAGACGTGCGTACTTCTCAGGTCGTACTCTGACATTTCCTGATTCTTGATTTTTCTGATGTTGCGCCCGATTTTTGCAATCAAAACAGTAAAGGTCTCAAAGCGTTCCTTCATTACGCCCTCCCTTTTTAGTCTTTATCCGATTGTTGAAAGTTCAACAACTCTGATTTATTTTACCACTTTTCAGGCCTCTTGTCAAGAAAATTTTTGTGACACATTATGGCATATAAAGCAAAAGAAAGCAAAGCAAGAAGTCATACGCATAAAGCAAATGAATATCAAATGAATATAAATAACAAAAAAGGAAAAAACAAAGTTTTTTACCACTGTTTTTTCCTTAGTTTACGTTTTATTATTTGCTATATCAATACGATAAAACGTTTATACCTGAGCGCCTAAATTTCCGGAACTATATATCCCTTTTCTTTAAGTGCTTTTTCGACAGAATCGAGAATATCCTCGGAATCCGCTCTGACCGTATGATAATGATAGCCTCCGGTTATATTCATAAGCTCGGTTGATTTTCCGCTTCTTACACCGTCTATAAACTGCTTCACCTGAGAAATAGAATAGATACCGAGAGGAGCTTCAATTTTTCCGTATACCTTATGCCATACGTATACGTTTTCCACCGTTGCACCAAGCGAAACTATAAGAGAAAGCTCGGTTTCGGTTTCTTCGGTGGTATGCTTTACCTTAAAATCTCTTGATTTTTGAGGTGAGCTTTGAAAAACATATCCGTAATGGGTGGAAAGAATATTATATCCGGCTTCTCTGAGCGCAGAAATATCGGTAACTATTATCTGCCTTGAAACCTCAAGACGAGAGGAAAGCTCATCACCCGAGAGCGCGATTTTTGATGCCGCGAGAAGCTGTAAAATCCGCCTTCTTCTTTCGGTTTTCTTCATTATTTTATACCGCGTGAAGATTTTTAAGCGACAGGTCCAAAATGGGTGCTGAATGTGTCAAAGCACCGCTGGAGATATAGTCAACGCCTATATCCGTGAGCCTTGCAATATTCTCTCGCGTTACGTTTCCCGAGCACTCGGTTTCTGCTCTGCCCGCAGTAAGCCTTACAGCTTCCTTCATATCCTCAACACTCATATTGTCAAGCATAATAATATCAGCCCCTGCTTCAAGCGCTTCCTTAAGCATATCGAGATTTTCAACCTCTATTTCAATCTTACGAACGAAGGGCGCATATTCCTTTGCCATTCTTACGGCTTCTTTAACTCCGCCTGCCGCTCCGATATGATTGTCTTTAAGAAGAATTCCGTCACTTAAATTATATCTGTGGTTACAGCCTCCGCCAACCTTTACTGCGTACTTTTCAAAGACACGCATATTAGGCGTGGTTTTTCTGGTGTCGAGAAGCTTTGTTTTTGAGCCTTCAAGAAGCTTTACTATCGAACGGGTATAGGTTGCTATACCGCTCATTCTCTGAAGATAGTTAAGCGCAGTTCTCTCTCCCGAAAGAAGAACTCTGATGTCTCCTCTTACAAGTCCTATTTTCTCACCTTTTTTAACCTCGTCACCGTCATTTGCATAGAGAAAAACCTCGGTTTTTTCATCAAGAAGCTCAAATACCCGCTTGAAAACGCCAAGCCCCGCAATAACTCCGTCCTGCTTGCATATAAGGTCAACCTCGCCAAGCTGATAGGTGGGCATTACCGAATTCGTGGTTATGTCCTCGCTTGTGATATCCTCTCTGAGAGCTAAAAGTATAAGCTCGTCAGCATTCATTTTCATAGTTATATTATTCATTTGTTTTTCTCCGTTTCTATTGCTTCAAGCACGAGTTTTTTGTATTCTTCCTTATAGTCATTATATACAGTGGGGTCGATTTTCGGAGCTTTTTTATCCCCTATAGGCTCATATCCGTTCGTTATATCAAGCGCGGCTCTTTTTGCAAAAACAAGGCTTTCAAGCAGAGAATTGCTCGCAAGTCTGTTTTTTCCGTGAACACCGTTGCAAGCAGTTTCTCCGACTGCATAGAGACGCTTCGCTGAGGTCTTGCTATATCCGTTAACGTCAATTCCGCCCATAAAATAATGCTGAGCAGGAACTACGGGAATCGGCTCTTTCGTGATGTCGTATCCCTCTTCCAGACATCTTGCGTATATATTCGGGAAATGACTTCTTATCTCTTCTTCGGGAATAGGAGCAAGAGATAGCCAGACGTGCTCACTTCCCTCCTTTTTCATTTCAGCAAATATTGCGTTTGCCACAACGTCACGCGGAAGAAGCTCATTGACAAATCTCTCACCGGAGCCATTCAGAAGTATAGCGCCTTCTCCTCTGACCGATTCGGAAATAAGAAAATCTCTTCCGCTTCTCTTGGAATAAAGAGTGGTGGGATGAATCTGTATATAGTCTATATTGCGAAGCTTAACTCCGTGTTTTATCGAAAGTGCAAGAGAATCTCCCGTCAGATGCCTGTAGTTTGTGGAGTGAGCAAAAAGACCGCCTATGCCACCGGTTGCAAGAACTGTGTAATCGGCAAGTATAGAAGAATACTCTCCGTCAGCATTGTGACCTATAATACCGCAAATCTCGTCCTGCTCGGCAATAAGGTCTACCATAGTGTAGTTCTCGATTATTGTTATATTTTTGCGTTCTTTTGCCGCGATAAGAAGCTTAGAGGTAATTTCTTTACCCGTAACGTCCTTATGGAAAAGTATTCTCGGGCGGCTGTGAGCGCCCTCTCTGGTATAAACGAAGCCTTCGGCGTTCTTCTCAAAATCCGCACCGAATCCAACAAGATCCGCAATAACCTCACGGGAATAACGAATCATTATATCAACAGATTCGGGCGTATTTTCATAGTGCCCTGCCTTCATAGTATCCTCGTAAAAGGAATCGTAATCGTCATCGTCACGCTCTACGCATATTCCGCCCTGAGCAAGAAAGGAATCGCTTTCCTCGGCAACGCTTTTCGTAACTAAAACTATTTTCTTATCGGTTGGCAGATTCAGAGCGCAGTAAAGACCTGCAACACCCGTGCCAACTATTACTATATCGCATTTCATATTCTTTTCGCAAGCTCCAGCATTCTGTCAAGAGGTATGAGGGCTCTTTCTCTTATCTCGTCAGAAACCTGCACCTCGTTTTCTTCTGTTTTTAATACGTGAAGCACCTTTTGGGGTGTGATAAGCTTCATATCGGGACAGCAAGGCTTCGTCTTAGGGAAATAAAATTTCTTTTGCGGATTATCATTTACAAGCTGAAAATCCACACCCACCTCAGTGCAAATAATAAATTCATTCGCTTCTATTTTTGCAGCATATGAAATTATATCAGCCGTGCTGCCTATGTAATCGGAATTTTCAAGAATAGCTCTCTCGCATTCGGGATGAGAAAGCACGAGAGCGTCAGGATATGCACGCTTCGCCTCCATAAGCTCGTCATAGCTTATAGCCGCGTGTATGGGACAGCAGCCGTCATTTATTATTACGTTCTTTTCCGGAACCTGCTCTGCTACGAACGTACCGAGATTTCGGTCGGGAATAAAGAAAATATTCTTATTCGGAAGAGCCATAGCAATCTTGACCGCATTTGATGAGGTTACGCAAACGTCACTCTTGCATTTAAGCTCAGCTGTTGAATTTATATAGCAAACTACGGCAAGGTCTTCATATTTTTCACGCATTTCTTCAATTTTTCCGTCCTTGACCATATGAGCCATAGGACAGTCCGCGCTCATGTCCGGCATAAGCACCTTTTTGGTTGGATTAAGAATCTTCGCGCTCTCACCCATAAAGGAAACTCCGCAGAAAACTATTATATCAGCATTGCTTTCCTTTGCAATTTTAGCAAGGTAGAAGGAATCGCCCACGTAATCCGCCAGCGCCTGAACCTCAGCTGAAACGTAGTAATGCGCAAGTATTACCGCGTTTTTCTCTTTCTTTAATTTTTCGATTTCTTTTATTGTATTGTCTAGCATTTTTATCTCCGTTTATATGAACAGCTTAACGAGTATATTTTATCACGTTCTGCCACATCTGTCAAGTTATCTGTAAAGTTTTTGCCAAAAATGTCGGGAATTTTAGACAAAGGCAGTTAAAATATAGGAAAAAGCGGTAAGAATTATAAGAAAAGCAAAATTAAAAAGTGAAAATTTAACTATATAAGAGCCAGCCTTGCCCGGATTATGACTGAGGTATTCACGGAAGGTGATAAGGCTTGCAAGAGAAGAAATGAGCGTTCCTACTCCTCCGATATTTACACCGAGAAGAAGCTCGCGGTAATTCTCGGTAAATTGAGAAAGGAGTATTGCGGAAGGTACGTTGCTAATAAACTGACAGCTCATAGCCGAGAAAACAAGTGTGTTTATATTAAGAAGGTAAGAGAAAAACTCGCGCACGGCTTCAATTCTACCCATGTTTCCTGCAAAAATAAAGAAAAATACAAAGGTAAAGAAGTCGGAGGCC
>JAZNZE010000022.1:0-14338 GCA_045594785.1 Eubacteriales bacterium | reverse complement strand
TTTCTTAAAACCTATTGACAGAGTCGGCAAAAAGTGCTATAATCAGTATGTTAATAGAGCAGGGCATCAATTTCGGCGATTTTGACCGAGTTGTAATTTTGTCCTGTAACCACAAAAAAATCCAAGTCGAAAGACTTGGATTTTTTTATCCAAACCGCAGGCTTGGTATAGCATCGCTGCACAAAGTGCAGTGTATATCAGCAAAGGCGGTTTGCCGCCTTTGCATCTCATCACGCTTTAGCGTGTATCTTGCCTGCGTCTTGATGATATACAACACTTCGTGTTGATGATATGCAATTCCTTCGGAATTGATGATATACACGGCTTTGCCGTGATTTTTGTGAGTTGTAATTTTTGTGCACCGTACCCACTGTTAAGAGCCATTTTGCTCTACCAAGTGTACTTCGTACACGTAGCAACTGCCTCTGAATCTGCCGCTCGGGGCGAACTTTGCAAAGAACGTTCCCTAAATAGCAGAGTGAAACTGTATTGCTCCTCGCATGGCAGAATACCGCTAAAGCGGTATGCAGTGGGAGTAGAAGCTATGGAGGTGCAGATTGTGCACCGTACCCACTGTTAAGAGCCATTTTGCTCTACCAAGTGTACTTCGTACACGTAGCAAATGTATTCCGAAGGAATCCTTCTTGCTTTGTTGGCGTTTTGTCGCTTGCAAGTGCAGGTTGCAAAAAAAGCAATGTAAAGTTGGTTGTTAATACACGTAATGTTCAGTATAATATATAGCAGAGAAGATGCGAAAGCTCCGGTATGAATTGTAACATATTATTGATAACAAATTTGATTTCCGCTTGACAACAAAGGATAAATTTGCTATAATCAAGCCGTTATTTTGGTGCGCTGGGTTAATAAGCAAAAGCCTGCTTGTTTTGCTATAAAACCTTATATTACAAAACTAAAGCAAACTTTTTCAGAGGATAAATAATATGATTTTTAACGTAAAATTCAACGGAATAGCCAACAGTACCGCTAAATTTTTAGAATCAGAGTATTTATGTAACGCTAATTTATGGAAAAAATTCGTTGATGTATTTCGTACTCATCCGGATGGTCTTAACAGAGGCTGGAAGGGAGAATACTGGGGAAAAATGATGCGCGGGGCAGTACTTGTTTATAAGTACACCGGTAGCGAGGCACTTTATGAAGTGCTTACTAAGTCTGTTCGCGATATGCTTACTGTCATAGAAGAGGACGGACGCGTTTCTTCCTATCCGCGCGAGCTTGAATTTGTCGGTTGGGATATATGGTCGCGTAAATATGTGATTCTTGCCTGTGAATATTATCTTGAAATCTGCCGTGACCAAAGTCTTAAAAATGAAATAATAGAGTTTATATCACGCGCAGCTGATTATGTGTTGGAAAAAATAGGCCCTGAAAAAATAAAAATCACAAAGGCTTCAAATCATTGGCTTGGACTAAACTCCTCATCTATACTTGAGCCCATAGTAAAGCTTTATCGTTTGACAGAAAATAAAAAATATCTGGATTTTGCAGCATATATTATAGAAGTTGGCGGCGCCGAAGGGATAAATATCTTCGAGCTTGCTTATGAAAATCGGCTTTATCCGTATCAGTACGGAGTTTCAAAGGCATATGAAATGACCTCATGCTTTGAGGGTTTGCTCGAATACTATGAGGTTACCGGAATTCCAAAATATAAAACAGCTGTTCTTAATTACGCCAAGGCTGTGCTTGAATCCGAAATTTCCATTATCGGTTCTGCGGGCACTACACATGAGCTTTTTGACCATACGAGAACGAGGCAAACCAGAGAGCAGGAAGACGAGGTTATGCAGGAAACCTGTGTTACCGTAACTCTTATGAAATTTTTTGCAAGAGTACTTCATTTGACTGATGACAGCGTGTATGCCGATGCTATAGAAAAGGCATTTTACAATGCCTATCTTGGCGCTCTAAACACAGAAAAGTGTGAGTCTGAATATCCGTATAAAACCACTCCCGGTGTTGTTTCTACGATTCTACCGTTTGATGCTTACAGTCCGCTCACTCCTGCAAAACGAGGAAGGGTGGTCGGTGGATATCAGGTTCTGCCGGATATGAGCTATTACGGCTGCTGTGCCTGTATTGGTGCGGCGGGAATAGGTGTATTTTTAGAGAATGCAGTTGTGATTAAAAATAATTCTTTGACGCTTAATTTTTACGAAAGCGGAAGTGTTAAATTCGAGTATTTGACTACTAATGTTTGCATAAATGTTGAAACTGACTACCCAAAAAGCGGATTTATAAGAATTAAAGTTTTGACAGACGAACCGATAAAATTCACCTTGAGGCTTCGTAAACCCGAGTGGTCCGGTGGTGAAAGCCATTACATCGAATATACAAGAGAATGGCTTTTTGATACAATAGAGCTTGACTTGGATATGTCGGTAAAGTTTCATCGTCCCGAAATATTAAAAGAGGATATTGTGTACACCGATGTGCAGGAAAACGTAACGGGGTATTATACTGCTCTTCCTGCAAAGGTTTACTCTAGCCCACGTGAAGAAAAGTATATTGCGTTCACCAGAGGCCCTTTGACACTATGTGCAGATAGTAGAACGGGAAAATCTCCGTACTCACATTTTTCACTGCCGAAAAGGTACGAAATTTGCGATAGCAATATAATAGAAGGAATAGGCTGTCTTTTAAAAATGAAATTTATTTCTGAAGACGGGCAGTCATATTATCTTGTTGACTATGGACACGCGGGTCGGGATTGGAAGAGCACCATTGCCGCGTGGCTGCCAATCGAATAGTCGATGCTTATATAAAATTAAAGCCGCTCAATTCTTTTTTAAAATGCGGCAAATGGCTTTACAAATTCTTCAACTAGTGGTATAATGTAATAGTAATTTGAAATTATAATATAATATTACAAGATAAATATAAGGAGCAAAAACATGAAATTAATTATCAAAGAAAATTATGAAGTGATGAGCGACTGGGCTGCACAGCATATTGCCAACGCAATCAACGCTCACAAGGAGAACCGTCCTTTTGTACTTGGCTTGCCGACAGGTTCGTCTCCTCTCGGTGTTTATAAAAGGCTTATTGCTATGAATAAGGAAGGAAAGGTTACCTTTAAGAACGTAGTTACATTCAATATGGACGAATACGTTGGACTTCCGAGAGAGCACGACCAGAGCTACTGGTATTTTATGCACGACAACTTCTTCAATCACATTGATATCCCCAGAGAGAATATAAATATTCTGAACGGTATGGCAGAGGATCTTGAGGCAGAGTGTCAGCGCTATGAGGATAAAATCGCTTCTTACGGAGGAATAGACCTTTTCCTTGGCGGTAGCGGTGTTGACGGTCATATTGCATTCAATGAGCCCTTTACCTCTCTTACTTCGAGAACAGGTATCCGCGCACTTACCGAGGACACGTTGATTGTTAATTCGCGTTTCTTTGGAAATGATGTGAACAAGGTTCCGAAAACCGCGCTTTCTGTTGGTGTTGGTACGGTTTGTGACGCCAAGCAGGTACTGCTTCTTATCAGCGGACATAATAAGGCTCGTGCGCTTCGCCATTGTGTTGAGGGCGGAGTTGACCACGCGTGGACAATAAGTGCATTACAGCTGCATCCTGACGGAGTTATCGCTTGTGATGAAGCTGCTTGCGGCGAGCTAAAGGTTGACACTTATAAGTACTTTAAGGAAATCTACAAAAACGAGAAGTAATATCGTTTTACCCATCGTTTAATCTTGGTTATGTAAACAAACATTGTCATTTTGTAAAAAAAGAGCTCCTGATATTGCAGGAGTTCTTTTTTATGCGGATTTGAGATTAGTATAAAATCCACCCTCACTCATACCGCATACGCGAGCATATTCTTCGGCTTTTTTATTCAAGTTTCATTTTGTTGCGAGAATCTCCGCGTCTTTGCAGCGCTGCTTGTAATTAATTTGTTATAATTATCATACTGTTGACATAACGTGAAATTTATGATAAACTGAAATCGGAAGAAAATTTTTGAGGAAAGGATAAGCATTATGAAAAGAATTCTAAGTATATTCGCTATTATGATTTTGCTTTTGTCAATTACGCTTTCATCTTGTACCGGCTCACAAACCGATGAGCAGAACAACGAGCAGAATAATCAGCAGAATAACCCACCCGAAGAGATTACTACCAAGGAGCTGATGGACAAGGTGGGCGATGCATTGAATGCCACTAAGTCAGCTGAGGTAAGCGGAGAGCTTGCGCTTGATACATACGTCTCTTATAACAAACTGAGGATTAACGGAAGCTTCAGATTCATTGTTTGTGAGGAAAGCAAATCGGATTTTTATTACTATTCGCAAACGGAAATGACAGCGAGCATTTTAGGAAATGAAATCGTTACCACTCAAATAGAAGCCTTCAATGACGGAAAATATTTTCTCTCCGCATCCTTGGGCGAAACTAAAAAGAAGCTGTACTCGGAAAATACCGTGGAAGAGTTTATGGCTTATTATGAAAGAAAAACTGACAATAATAGTATTTTTGAAGACTATGCCGAAAGCACTCACGTAAAAAATTCTGACGGAACTTATACAGTTACACTTTCAAAATATGCGCAGGACGTAATAGATAAAACAAACGAGGAATATGGCTTTTCGGCGGAAAACGGCGGTGCAAAAATTACCGCTATCACCGTCACCCTAACGGTTAATGCGGATTTTCTCATAAATAAAGCAGTAACCGATTATACCTTTTCGACCGTCAATTGCTCAGGAAGTCAGACACTAAAATTTTTAAATTACGGCAATCCTCAAAAGGAGCTTGACAAAATAAAGCCTGAGAATTACACGAAAGTATCCGATGCAATAGCTGTTTCTCTTCTATCTGATTTTATTGGGGACAAAGAAGCTTGCGAAAACGAGGTTTTTGGATTTTCTTTGGTACAGAACGCCTCAGTTGCCGGTCAAAGCTCTGTGTATTCGGAATCTGACAGAATTGCTTACGGAGTAGAAAACGGAAAATATTATTTTGACATAGACTCCGTTATAAACGGAGCTGAATACAAGATAGTTTATCGTGACGGCGTATACAAAATAAACGGTGCCGTAGATAATAGTACGGAGCATAATGACGTAACCTGCAAGGAATTTATCAACGGACTTATTGACCCATTTGGATTTACGCCTACTTTGGTAGAAGATATTGAAACCTATTCGGTAGGCGGAGAAATGATTTACGTCATAAATATTGATTCTTCCGAGGGGGCAATAGCCGAAAAGCTTAAGGCTATGTTTGAAAGCTCGGGTGCGAGCTACAATAGCGCTACCATATCTTTAAGGGTTACCGCGAAAGACGGTGAACTGTTAACGATGAGCTATACTATAAGCGCATTCGGCTCTTTAACGCAATCCGGAAGAACCTACAGTATGTCGCTGAACATAGAAACCATTACGAATTTTACAAGGACGTAACCATCGATTTTTTAGACTGTAAAAATTAAAGCAAGGGAAATGCGTTAAAACGCAAAACCCTTGCTTTTTGTTACACAACGCTGAGCAGATGTGCCTGTTTAAAAATCAAGCGATGCTTGACAAAAATCAAGCAAATAGTTCTTTATTTTTTAAAAAATATATGTTACAATGTATATATAATAATTTTATTCTTTTCTCGGCATTTTGCTTATCCATTTCGGCTCCGCCTTCCTTTATGTTTAAAAGTATTTTACCATTTTCCCTGTTTTTTGTCAAACAAAACATGTCAAAATTTATTACCGCTTTTATATTTTGAATTTTCTTTACAATCGTCATTCATTTTAGGTTCATATTGTCAAAAAAAGCTCTGTTTTTTGCAATTTTTGCATTATTGACCATTCATCTGTTTTTAGCTATAATTTTAGTTGCAAGTAAAAAGCAACGGAGATTAAGGGAGGTATGTCGGGTGACTATCGGAGAAAGCATTTGTAAATACAGAAAAGAGCAGAGACTGTCGCAAGAGTCACTTGGAAAAAAGCTCCTTGTCAGCAGGCAAACAGTCAGTCTTTGGGAGACCGACCAGACGGTACCTACTATAGATAACCTGATTAGATTAAAGGAGATATTCGGAGTTTCTATAGATGAAATAATATGCGGCAGCGCTGATAAAACAGAGAATATGAAAACTAATTCGAATTCGATTGACGCTGTTTGCGCATCTCTTGCTTATGCTATGGGAATAGCTCCTCCCGGGGCAGCAGCCGAAAAAAACTTTGAGCTTTCAAATTATATAGACAGAGCCTTTGACGGAAAAAAGGCAGACCGAATTCTTATGTACAATCCCGGTGCGATTGCTCAATGGATATATGAAAAATACGGTGACTATCTCAGCGGAGTAAAAAAGCAGGCTGGAATAGGTATATTCTTAGCAGCACCGATGCCCTCCGTAACACCTGTTTGCCTTGCCACGATGTATAGCGGAGTTCAACCGGATGTTCACGGTATTCATAAATATGAAAAACCTATTCTGAAAACCGAAACGATTTTTGATTCATTGGTAGCTGCCGGAAAGAAAGTGGCAATAGTTTCGTATAAGCAAAGCAGCCTCAGCAGGCTTTTCCTTGGAAGAAATATCGACTATTACAATTTTGAAAAGGGCGGTGTAACCGAGGTCAATGCGAAGGCAGCTGAGCTTATTATTCGTGACGAGCACGATTTTATAGCCGTTTATAACGGAAATTACGACTATACTATGCACAGGCAGGGGCCCGAAAGTCCGAAATCTCTTGCCGAGCTGCGAGTTTATGACAGCGCTTTTTCTCATTTAACCGAGCTTGTCAGAAATAACTGGAAAAAACATAATACCCTGGTTGGATTTGCACCGGACCACGGTTGCCACGAAATAGACGGAAATTGCGGCTCTCACGGACTTGATATGGTTGAGGACATAAACGTTGTACATATATACAGAGGATATCCCAAAAGTGACAACTGATTTGTTAAGGAGAGGCTATGAAACTACCTAAAATGAAATTCACAGCTGTAGGAGATATGCTGATTCAGAGGGTTATCTCTACGGAATACGAAGGCTTTAAAGAGGTCAGCGATTATATCAAACGGGGCGATGCCAGATTCTTCAATTTCGAATCTATAATTTATAAAGACGGAATATGGGGAAGCGCCTTTAACGGAGGCTCATACCACAATTCCGACCCAAGAACTCTTGATATTGCGGCAGAATTTGGCTTTAATATGATGTCGTTTGCCAATAATCATACTTTCGACTGGAGCTACGGCGGGCTTATTTCAACGCTCGAAGCGCTTAAAAACACCGAGTTTGTCCACGCCGGTGTCGGAATGAATCTTGACGAGGCAGCAGCGCCCGCATATCTTGAAACACCGAACGGAAGAATCGCGCTGATATCTATGGCATCTACCATTGCCGATGCTTCTGCAATAGCAGGAAGGCAGTCTCGCAGAATTCCGGGAAGACCGGGAGTGAACGCCCTAAGAACAAACAAGTATATTGAGTTAACCAAAGAACAGTTTGACATTATTTCCGAAATTGCAGAGACCAGCGGAGTGAACGCCAGCCGTGCCATTTCGCGAGCCGAAGGTTATTCGCCCATTCTTCCGGAGGATACCGTAGAGCTTGCAGGTATGGGCAAATTCCGCCTTGGAGATAAGACGAAATACCACGCAGACCTTAACGAAAAGGATATGGCGCGTCTCGAGCGTGCAATATACGAGGCTCAGGCTCAGGCGGACTATATTCTTGTAAGCATACATTCACACGAATCGGCAGGAAATGCCAAGGAAAATCCTTCTGAATTTTTGATAGAATTTGCGCATCGCGCTATAGATATGGGCGCTCACGCGGTAATAGGGCACGGACCTCACCTGCTTCGTCCTCTTGAAATCTATAAGAAGCGACCTATATTCTATTCGCTCGGAGACTTTATGCTTCACAATGAAAGTGTGACCTTTGCGCCTGAGGATATGTATGAAAAATACGGACTTACCTCAGACGATGCGCTCTGTGACATCTATCGCAAGCGTTCAAGAAACTATGCCGTAGGACTTCTGACTGACAGAAGAATGATGGAGGCTGTAATTCCTTACTTCGAGATGGAAAACGGCGAGCTTACGCACTTAGAGCTGTTACCGATAGAGCTTGGATTTGGAGAGCCGCGTTATAGGCTTGGCAATCCTAGATTTTGTTCTGACCGCCAAATAATCGAGAGATATGCAAATATGTCTTTACATTATGGCACAAAAATCTCGATAAACGAAGAAGGAATTGGCGTTGTTTGGCTTGACTGAAAGGTATAATTCTTGTGTAAAACTTTTTGTTGACGGACACGCATTTTTATGCTAAACTAAATTAGTAAAAAATATTCATAAACGGAGAAAGAAAAATGAAGCGTTTTTTATCATTAGCTTTGTGCCTTTGTATGATTTTTTCGGTACTTGGTACGGTGCTTTGCATTCCTGTCGGAGCGGTGTCTCACGTTCAGGAAACAACCTATAATGGACTTGATATTTCTTCTTATGTCGCAAAATCAAAGGCGTACGGAGGAGAATATTACCAGGCTGCAAAGCGTTTTGACGAAATTCCGCGCAGCTTTGAGACCTGGGTATATCTCAGCTCTTCTATGCGTTATGCAACTGTCGGAACGGTTATAGGCAGCTGCGGTAAGGGCGGCGGAGGCTTTGGACTTGGGGTGACTTCGGATTTCTACCCCGAAATTCTTTTCTATAATTCCTCAGCGGCAGTAGCAAATCCTACTCATAAAGCGGTATTTAAGGAAGCTCAGCTTCTGCCCGGCTCTTGGACACATCTTGTAGTTACCGTGGACGAGGTTGTCGGTGAGCTCAAGTGTTACGTAAACGGTGAGCTTAGGCAGACTATGAGCGCTGCGGATGCCTGTGCAACCAGCGGCTGTGATAACGGCTGCGCAGGTATTTTCAGACTTGAGTGGGCAAGCAAATATCCAATGCGCCTCGGCGGTACAAACGAACCTATGAATCCCAAATATTTCAGAGGCTATATTCAGGACACAGCTTTGTATTCTGATGTGCTTAGTGCTGATGAGGTAAAGGGAAACTATGAAAACGGTGTTAATGCAGATGATGAAAATCTTATCTGCTATTACGACATAGATGCAGCCGATAAGGGCAAGAATATAGAGGATTTGAGCGGAAACGGATACGACCTCTGTTACAGCAAGCTCTGGCTTACGGAAGAAGAGATGCAGGTGCTTCGTGAGGAGAAGGGCTTTGCCGATGAGTATGCTTATTCTATAGCCGTCATAGGCGATATACAGTATATGACGAAAAGCAACCGCACAGACCTTACCACTATGTATCAGTGGATAGCTGATAATAAGGAAGAAAAGGACATTCGTTACGCAATAGGTCTTGGAGACATTACCGACCAGTGCCAGATGGACGAGTGGCTTTTTGTGCAAGAGGTATTCAAGATTTTTGAGGATGCAGGGCTTGAATATTCTGTTGTCAGGGGAAATCACGACGTTGCAACCGTTGGCGGCATTTCCGAATCAAGCAAGCCTACGGCAGTACCCGAGATGTACGACGAGGTCTTTGCCAAAAACGAATTTTACGTATCTCAGTTTGAGCAGTATGGCGGATTTTATGAGGAAGGCTCGGTTATAAACACTTACAGAACGCTGAGTTTTGACGGTGACGATTGGCTTTTGGTGAATCTTGACTTCCAGGCAAACAGCAGCGTAAGAGCTTGGGCAAACGAGGTTATAGCGAGCCACCCAAATCACAGAACGATTATAGTTACTCACGAATATATAGGCGGCCATGCAACCCCCTCGACCTATGGAAAAACTCTTTGGAATGACGTTGCCTCAAAGCACGCTAACGTAGAGCTTGTTCTCAGCGGTCACGTAACCTACGACACTATCAACGTTTATCAGTCTAAGGGTGACAACGGAAATACCGTAACCCAGATGCTTATCGACCCTCAATATATGGACCGAGAGATGAGCGGGCTTGGCGTTGTTACTATGTTTTACTTCAGAGAAGACGGAACAACCTTTGACGTTGAGCATTATTCAACTGTTAAAAAGCGCTACCTTATGAATATAAATCAGCGCACTATAGACCTGAGAAGCGAGAGCGATTATCCCGAGGTTGCTTGGGACGGAGTGACCTCTGTTATGCCACAGGGAGAGGGAACAAAGGAAAACCCGTACAAAATTTCAAGTGCTGCAAATCTTCTCTGGATGGCAGAGGCTCAGCTCGTTAAAGACGAAAATGGAGTTATAACTCCAACCGAGCTGATTAATCCCTTTAAGGATAAGTATTTCGTTCAGACCTGTGATATAAATTTGTACAGTAAAACGCTTTTCTCCATCGGATACTGTTTTGCTTCGGATAGTATAGGCTCCGTATTCGGCGGAAATTATGACGGCTGCGGCTACGTTATAAGAAACGGAAAAATTTCAAATCCCCTCGCTGACGGTGCATCTTCAGGACTTTTCGGAGAAACCCTCGGTGCTCGGATTTCTAACCTTTCACTCAAGAATATAACCGTTGAAGCAACTCAGAATACGGGAATTCTTGTCGGCAGAGCAAACGGAGAGGACGCTGTAAATGTCTGCAAGATATATGAAAGCTGTAGCTTTGTTTTTGACGGCATAGGCGGCAAGATAAATATAGGCACGTTTGTCGGCACGGCTGTCGGCACGGAAATTTTAGACTGTGAAAGCAGAGCTGATATAAAAGCCTCGTCTATAGAGGCAAACGCCGGCTTGCTTGTCGGCTCGGTAAGCGATGGCGCAGTTGTTTATAACTCTGTTAGCTATGGCGAGATATTAACAGCCTCGGGTAACTCGGGAGCATTTGCGGGTCAGATTTTGGGAAATATCAGCATTTTTGCCTGCAAAAATGAAACCGACCTGAAGGACTGGAATCTTGAAGAAGGCGCTCACGTTCATACGTCTTCGGCTTTTGACAAGGCTGCGGAATATTATCATACCGCAGAATGCGAATGCGGATTGGTTTCTCAGCTTCCTTGTGTGAAAAGTGAGCATGGCTACTGCAAATACTGCGAGCTTGCTATCACCGGAGCATCAATCACTCTTGGCGAAAAGATTTCCATAAACTATATGGTAAGCGTAAAAGATAAATCTATAACCGAAGGCAAAACGCTCAGTATGAAGTTTACTGTGAACGGAAAAACGGTTACGGTTACAAGCTATTCCGAACGTAACGGAAAGCTGGTATTTACGCTCGGTGGATTTATGCCTCACGAGATAGGTAATGCTATAGATGCGGAGCTTATTCTTTCGAACGGTGATGACGCTTCCGTTATTGCGTCAAAGAAAGGCTACAGCATTAAAGATAATTGTATCGCTCTTTTGGAGCATAACAGCGAAGAGGTTAGAGCCGTTGCAAATTCTCTCCTTGAATACGCAACTAAGGCGCAGGTATACCTCAGTTACAATACCGATAGCTTTGCTGCGGGAGGGGTGCACCTTAATACGTCAGATGCTCTTCCCACGGAAGCGGATAAGGCTATTTTGATAGGCAATAAGAATGAAAGCTGCGTTATAACTAAGTTTTACGCCGGCTTTGACGGAAGTCTGAGGATAAGAGCAGAGCTTAGTATAGCCGATATCGAACCTGCCGTAATTACGGTTAACAGAAGCGTTTATGAAAATGAAAAGCTTATAGCTCTCGGAGAGGGAAAATACGCTATTGATATTGAAGTATTTACCCCCGATACCATAAACTCTGAGATTGATATATGTGTAATTTATGGCGGAAAGCAGACTGCAAGACTTACGTTCGGAGTGGATTCGCATCTTTATTCGTTAATAGAAGATAAACTGCAGATAGAAGATGATAAAGCGAATTACAGACCTACAACAAAGACCGTTAACGAGGAGGAATACCGCCTCTTCCTTGCAGCTTACCGATATGGAGTAGCCGTAACGGCATATAAAGCTCTTCTTTTGGAGGTGGCAAAATGAAAAAACTTATTTTGATTTTTCTCTCGCTGGCTTTGACTTTAGCTCTTGCTTCCTGCGGAGAATGTAAGCATGTTGATGAAAATAATGATGGAATATGTGATGAGTGCGAATGGAATTACGACCATGAGCACACCTACGGTGAGAGCTGGGCGTATGACAATGAAAATCATTGGCACGGAGCCGACTGCGGTCATAACGTTGAGAAGGATAAAGCACTCCATATAGACGAGAATAATGACGGTGTATGCGAGGTTTGCGACTTTGGCAGCGACCACGTTCATACTTATGAAGATGGCTGGACCTATGACAGCGCAGAGCATTGGCATAAGGTTGATTGCGGACATAGCGCTGACGTCAAGGACAAAGCGGCTCACAGAGATGCGGATAATAACAGCAAGTGTGACGTTTGCGATTGGAATTACGGACACGAGCATACCTATGAGGCGGAGTGGTCTTATGACAATGCGGAGCATTGGCATGCCGTAACCTGTCCTCACGATGTTGAAGTAAGCGGAAAGGCTCAGCACACCGATGCTAATGAAGACGGTATTTGTGACGTCTGCCGATACGGTGAAGTTAAGCTCCCCTCCGGTGATATTGAATTGCCTGAGATAGAATTTTAGTATAGCACAAAATGGAGTCACGTTAAAAACAAGACGTGTCGAGCGGAGATGCTCAAAACAAGCATCTCCGCTCTTTTTCATTAGTATATTACTGAATTTGACAGCCAAAACAAAAATGGGTAACGGCTGTTACCCATTTTTTATATATTATGAACGTGTCATAAAATCGCATTTAATCTTCCCGTGCGGTATCACCGTCTGATACTCTAGCCTTGGAAGGCTCGTTTGCCTGCTCGGATTTATACTGCTCGTAAATCATTTCGGCTCTTTCTGCATCTCTTATTTCCGCATCGTGCTTTTTTTGAGTGTGCTTTTCAAGAAATGCGTTGAATTTGTGAGCCATGTAGAAAATAGCACATATTATTACTATGCAGGTAAGCACAAAGCCTATCCAATGGAAAGGTGTGGTAAATTTTTCATAGGGAACTATTGAGAGACCGAAAATAATGGTAGCTACACCGATTCCTCTGCCAATAAAAATCGAGGGAAGAAACCATTTCATAGACATTTTAAGCGTTCCGGCTATCATAACGAGAGCGTCATCGGGAAAGATGGGGAACATCATCATAAGAGGGAAGTAGACAGCGCCTTTATGGTTGAGAAGGTCTGATGCCTTCTGGCAGTCTTCTTCGCCAAGGAGCTTTTCGCATATTTTGTAACCGCCGATTCTGCCGATAAGATACATCAGAAGGCTTGATAGAATAACACCCGAATAGGCAAGAATGAATGCCTGCCATGCCTTAGGAAAGAACGCTTGTATAAGAAGAATAAACGCCATCGAAGCACCGGGAACGAAGCAGAGAAGGCTGGTAATAACAACCTGAACCAAAATCAGAATTACCCAACCGTACCAGGAGCTCATAAAATTGTCAAAAAGCTCTTCGTTAAGGTGAATTCCGTCTTCAAAATATATAACCCCGAAAGCATTGAGAATAAGCATCGATGCAACCGAAAGAGCAATCAGTATAAGCAAAACCAAAAGCACGGACAAAATTTTTCTTTTGTTACGTGAAAAGAAATCTTTAATTTTCGCCACCATAGCTTATCCTCCTTTAAAATTCGCGCGGAAAATGCTTTTTCTCGCATAATTTGATAATATTTGCACAGATAATATTATATATTTAAAGTATGTTAAAGTCAAGTATATGAGAAGTATTTAATTGTTAATTTTTTGTGTTTTTCGTGATTTCGGTATTATGTAATTTTTACCCGAGAGAAACAAAAAGAGCTTCCCGTGCGGGAGGCTCTTTTTGTCAATCAATCGGTTATACTTAATGTGTTTCTTTCTTTAATTTTTAGTTAATTTTGAGTTGTTCGTTAAATAGTCTTGCTGAATTAAGTATTTTCAATCAGATACTCTCTGTAAGCCTTAGCTGCAACACCGAATTCATACATTGCCTTAGCAAGAGTATTGTCGGTTGCATTGATATAAGCCTTAACCGAGTAAGTACCGGTAACTACGGTAGGCTCTGCACCTTCTTCGGCAGCGGGAACGGTTACGGTAATTTCAATAGCGTTAGCAGCTATATCGTAAACTCTTGTTCCAGAGGTGTACTTAGCGTTTGCGGTTACGGTAGAATCATTAAGAGTGATTTCTGCACCGCCAACGTAGGAAACGCTGACTGATGCACCTGCAGTAACTGCAGAATCGGTCATAGTGATAACGTAAGCTGCATTAGTACCGTCAAGCATAAACTTGATGCTCTGAACGTAGCCGGAGAGATTTGAGTAATCTACGCTTGTATCCGCGTAATCCTCTTTAGCGCCAAGC
>JAZNZE010000021.1:0-36914 GCA_045594785.1 Eubacteriales bacterium | reverse complement strand
ATATTTATAAATATTTTTTAAAGGTGTACTATGCTAAAAAGAAAATGGTTTTTGTATCTGACCGAGTTCTTTTCGGGAATGTCGGTTATGGCTATCGAGCTTGGCGCGAGCAGGCTTCTTGCTCCGTATTTTTCGTCCTCTCAGATAGTCTGGACTATAATTATCGGCGCTATAATGATTGCTATGGCGCTGGGAAATATCTGGGGCGGCAGGCTTGCGGATAAAAATCCCTCTCCCGATAAGATGTATTTCCGAGTTCTCATAGTTGCCGTATGGACGGCGGCTATACCGTTCGTGGGAAAATATATTATTGCTTTGGTTTCTCTTCTTCTCGCTTTGCTTGCAGGGCAAAATTTTCTTATATGGGCGTCTCTTATTTCCTGTATTTTGCTTTTCGTATTTCCGCTTATGCTTCTCGGAAGCGTTTCGCCGGCTCTTGTTAAGTACGCGGTTAAGAGTCTTGACGAAAACGGAAAAATAGTAGGAGAGCTAAACGCGCTGAATACTATCGGCTCGATAATCGGTACGTTTACGCCCACCTTCGTAACCATTCCTACAGTTGGAACAGCTTGGACGTTTATAATTTTTGCCGGCATACTTCTCGTTATAGCTCTTATTTATTTCATAAGCGTTAAGCGCAGGCTTATAAGCGTTTCCGTAATGACCGCGCTTACCGTAGTCTTTGCTCTTCTGGCATCGTTTTCTACGTTTTCGTTTAATCCTTCCGCCTACGAAGACGAATCGATATACAATTATCTCAGAGTGGAAGAAAACGAAAAGGAAATAATTCTTTCCACAAACGTGCTTATAGGCGTTCAGTCCACAACCAGAAAGGACGGGGCGCTCACCGGCTATTACTATGATTATGCACTTGCCTGTCCGTATATGGCAGGGGTTGAGAAAAAAGACGAATTCAACGTTCTTGTTCTCGGAATGGGAACGGGTACGTTTGCTACCGAATGCTATCGATATTTTGATAATTCGGTTATTGAGGGAGTGGAAATAGACCAGAAAATTATAGACCTGGCTTACGATAAATTCCAGCTGCCCAAGGACGATAGAATTACCTGCGTTCAGTTTGATGCCAGAGCCTATCTCAGAGGAGCAGGGAAGTATGACGTTATAATGGTAGACGCATACCGAGATATAACGGTACAGTTCCAGCTTTCCAGCGTAGAGTTCTTTTCCGAGGTAAAGGAGCACCTTACCGATGACGGAGTTATGATAGTTAACCTTAATATGACCTCGAACTACGAAAATTCGATAAATGACTATATCTGCGATACTATCGATTCGGTTTTCGGTACGGTATATACGGCTCAGGCGGGCGGAAATATAGAGGTTTTTGCTTCGGATAATCCGAATATTGCCGAAAATTTCAGAGAAGCTTATCCCACTATGAATCCCGAGCTTTTCGGTATGATGAGCGTTGTAGATAGAAATCTGAAGCTTTATGAAGGCGGAGACCTTATACTTACTGACGATAAGGCTCCCGTTGAGCTTCTCGGAATGAAGGTCGTTGACGAGATAATTTCAAATCAGCTTACCTATTATAAAGAAATCTTCAAGGGTAAGACCATAAAAGAAATGATAGATATGCTGCAATAAAACCTGAATAGAAGGAATAATAAGCAAAAAACCTTTTGCAAAGAGGAGATGTTTTAATGAGTGGCTTTATAGAAGACGATTTTATGCTCAGAGGAGAGACTGCCAAAGAGCTTTACTCGATGGTAAAGGACCTTCCCATAATAGATTATCATTGCCATCTGAGCCCTAAAATGATTGCTGAAAATTACAAATTCAGAAATGCGTACGACCTTTTTCTCAGCGGCGATCACTACAAATGGCGTCAGATGCGTACTAACGGCGTAGATGAAAAATATATCACGGGCGATGGTGATGAATATGAAAAATTTCTTGCCTTTGCGCGTACTATGCCGTATCTGATAGGCAATCCGATATACCACTGGACGCATCTTGAGCTTAAGAGATATTTTGGTATAGACAAAACGCTCAGTGAAGAAACCGCAAAGGAAATCTGGGACGCGTGCGGAGAGCTTCTTTCGCGTGACGATTACAGAGCGCAGGAGCTTATAAAGAAATCGAACGTTGAGGTTGTATGTACTACGGACGACCCTAAGGATACTCTTGAATATCACAAGGCGCTTAAGGATTTTTCAACCAAGGTTTTGCCAACCTTCCGTCCCGATAAGCTTGTTGAGATAGGCAAGGACGACTTCCTTCCTTATATAAAGGAGCTTGGAATAGGCAGCTATGCAGCGCTTACCTTTTGGGTGAGAGAGAGAATAGCATATTTCAATGCTAACGGATGCCGCCTTGCAGACCACGCTCTTGAATACATTCCTTATGCAGAGGGCGATCCAAAGGCGGTGTTTAAGAAGAGAATTGCCGGAAAGAAGCTCACGAAGGAAGAAATTGACGTCTTTAAAACTGCGATAATCAGAGTATGTGCCGGCGAATACGCAAGGCTTGGCTGGACTATGCAGATTCATTTTGGAGCGCTCAGAAATAATAACAGAAGAATGTTTGAGTCTGTAGGGGCTGACACCGGTTTCGATTCTATAAACGATTACGCTGTGGCAGAGTCTCTCGCAAGACTTCTCGACAGCCTTGAATACGATAACTTGCTGCCTAAGACTATTTTGTACACTCTGAATCCTAAGGATAATTACGTTCTCGGAACAATGATAGGAAATTTCCAGAAGGGACCCGTGCCCTCAAAGCTTCAGTTTGGCTCGGGCTGGTGGTTTAACGACCAGCGTGACGGTATGGAAAACCAGATGAAGAGTCTTGCCAACCTTGGAATGCTTTCCCGTTTTGTCGGAATGCTTACCGACAGCAGAAGCTTCGTTTCCTACACCCGCCACGAATACTTCAGAAGAATATTCTGCAATCTTATCGGCTCGTGGGTTGACGGCGGAGAGTATCCGAAGGATATGGAGGCTCTCAGACGTATAGTGGTCGGAGTTTGCTACGAAAATGCAAAAAATTATTTTGAGTTTTAAGCGCTTTTTGATTTTTCAAACCTTAATATAATAGAAAGTGGAGATGCCGATTTAAAGCATCTCCACTTGTTTTTTATTCAGCTTTATCTAATGCGAGAGCCACCTTGGATTTTAAAATCGGATTAGTGGCAGATGCACTTCTCGGAGTTCTTATCGAAGATGTGAATTCTCGAAGCATCGATAGCAACGGTGATATCGTCACCTGCCTGAGCTCTGGAGCGAGAAGAAACTCTTGCGATAATGTTCTTGTTGTTGGTAGCGTCTTCCATACCCTCAAAGCCAAGGTAGAGATAAATCTCTGCACCCATAAGCTCGGTAACGTCAACGTTAACCTTCATAGTGGTGTCAGCAAGGGTCTGAAGATACATAGGCTCGTCGTGGATAGCCTCGGGACGAATACCGAAGATAACCTCCTGGTCGATGTACTCCTTAAGAGCAGGATTGTTAGCCTTTTCAGCGGGAAGCTTGATTTCGGTAGTGCCGAAGGTTGCGTAAAGGTCGCTGTCCTTCTTAACAAGCTTACCGTTGATGAAGTTCATCTGAGGAGTGCCTATGAAGCCTGCAACGAAGAGGTTACAGGGAGAATCGTAAAGGTTCTGAGGAGTATCAACCTGCTGGATAAGACCGTCACGCATAACAACGATACGGCTTGCCATCGTCATAGCCTCGACCTGGTCGTGAGTAACGTAAATGAAAGTGGTTTCAACCTTCTTGTGAAGCTTGGTAAGCTCGGTTCTCATGCTCGCACGAAGCTTAGCGTCAAGGTTGGAAAGCGGCTCGTCAAGAAGGAATACCTTGGGGTTACGAACGATTGCACGTCCGAGCGCAACTCTCTGCTTCTGACCACCCGAAAGAGCCTTGGGACGACGCTCAAGAAGGTGGCTGATGTCAAGGATTCTTGCAGCCTCTTCAACACGTCTCTTGATTTCTTCCTTGGGAACCTTACGAAGCTTAAGACCAAATGCCATGTTATCGAAAACGGTCATGTGAGGATAAAGAGCGTAGTTCTGGAAAACCATCGCGATGTCTCTGTCCTTGGGAGCTACGTCATTAACGTATCTGTCGCCTATGTAAAGCTCACCCTCGGAAATCTCTTCAAGACCTGCTATCATACGAAGGGTAGTGGACTTACCGCAACCCGAAGGACCAACGAAGATAAGGAACTCCTTATCCTTGATTTCAAGGTTGAAGTCGGAAACGGCTACAACGCCGCCGGGATACTTTTTGTAAATGTGTCTGAGTGAAAGACCTGCCATTTTTCTTTTCTCCTAGATTAAATTTTATTTTGACAATATGTATTTTATCAGAAAAGCGTAAAAAAATCAATTGCCAACTTCACTATTTTAACCCCTGTTTTTTGTAAGGGTTACACAAAAATGAAGCTGGCAATTTTCATATTTTAACTAATCAAATTCTAATTTTCTAATTTATTAGAATTTTCGCGCTTTTGAAATCATTATAAACGTATAATGAAGAAAGTCTATTATGCTGCGGGCATTTCCTCTTCGCAGAGGTCACAAACGTTGTCCTGAGGGTCTTCGTCTATATGCTCGCAAGCGGGAGCTGCGGGCATTTCTTCTTCGCAAAGGTCACAAACGTTGTCCTGGGGGTCTTCGTCTATATGCTCACAAGCGGGAGCTGCGGGCATTTCCTCACCGCAAAGGTCGCATACGCTATCCTCGGGGTCTTCGTCTACGTGTTCAGCAACTCTGACCTCACCGCAATCGTTACAGGTGGTGTCGCAATCGGTAGAGTAAGTGTGGTCGCAAACGGTGACTTCAACGTTTGCTCCGCAGACGTCACATTTTCCGTCCTTATCTGTGTCAACACAACTCTCGCAGGGATTTATCCTAGCCATCATATCAGCTTTACAGACGTCACACTTGTTGTCCTGTATTTCTCTCTTATAAATGTCAATAAGGTCAACGCAGACCTCGCACTTGGGTATGAGCTTCGTACAAAGGTCGCAGTAGCCGTCCTCATCTGCATCAATATGTGCGTCCTTACAGCCGAGTACACCGCCGCACTTATCGCATATCGTGTCGCCTTCAGCGTCAACGTGAGCATCGCATACGTAGTGCACATCGCAGATATCGCATTTTCCGTTAAGCTCTTTGTCTACGTGCTTATCGCAGCGGATTTCAACGTCACTGCCGCAGAAGCAGCATTTACCGTCATTGTTTGTGTCAACGTGCTCGGTGCAGGGGGTGAAATCAGCTCCGCAGTCATCGCACAGTCCATCGGGTATGTGGTCGAAATGAGCTGCGCAGTCTGTCGTTTGGTTTACAACGTATTCCGTGCTCTCAAACCAGGTGTATTCCGTTTTGTTGGGAATTATGATATTGCAGCCTTGAAGGTTTCTGATGGTAATCCTCTCGGGAGGCGTAGCCTGGCATTTGTTAGGAAGTACAACGGGTGTTCCGTCAGGATAGTAGGCGTCCTTTATCGGAAGATAGTCTTCTACAATGTTCTTTGCGCCCGTGAGTATTCCCGAGCCGAAAAGGGTGATTGTAACGTTCTCAGGGGCTACCTGCTTTCCGTTAGCGTAGTCGTCACGGTTTCCATAAATTTTAAGTCCGTCTATAACTATATTGCTGGGGTAGCGCGCAGGATAGCCGAAATAGTGGTTGTACCAAGTGTTCGTGAACATCGTTACACTGGACGCGCCTATCATAACGTTATTTTTAAGGATTATATTACCGTCCCAGAATCCACCGTAGTCCTCACGGAGACTAACAAGAGTGGTGCTGTGCATTATACAGTTCTCCATTACGAAGTTTCCTGTACCGTTGACACGTATCATCTTAATTTCGGTATTGATTATAAATGCGTTATGTATACCGTTATGAGCGTCAAAACGCGTAAGCTTTGAATCAAGGAAGGTTACGTTCTTGCAGTAGGACGAGCCCATAACGCCCCAACGGTTCTGACCGCTTGCGTTGAAGAAGTTGTCGTCCTCCTGGTAGCATTCCTTATAAAGAACGTTAGTTGCATATCCGGGTGAAAGGTCGTAAGTACCCATACCTGCTCCGTTAGAGCCCTTGTAAACTATATGAGCTGCAAACTGGCAGTTGTCATAGGTAACGTTGTTAGTATAACTGGTTTCAAAGAATCCGCCGTATGGGCAGCCGTAGTCGGTTGAATTGGCGTGGTTGTTATACTGGTATTCGCCCTCGTTTATAATAAAATGTTTTACGTTTTTGAAGGTAACGTTAGAGCGTCCGCAATTAATACCTCTTCCGTAAGCGTTATAATTCTGAGGGGTATCCGAAAGGAAGGGCTTCGTGTAGAAAAGACCGCCTTCAATTGTGATAGGCTCTTCGTTTATGATATAAAGTCCGTAGGTGGTTATCTTTTCAAAGTCGTGCATAAACGGAGTTGTAGGGTCAATATTGCCGTGCTCGTCAACAAGAATAACTTCCTTCTGCGCAGCTCCGTCACTCGCGTTAACACCGTAACGTACGTAATTCTTGTGGTCGGTGTTGGATATGGCTATAAGAAGCGGCTGACCGAACTCAATATTAAAGCTTTTAAATTTGCTTGCATCGATTCCGCCTGCAGCGTTAATTTCGTTTATCTTAAGCTTAAAGTCGTAATTTGATATAGTTCCGGGACTTATAATAGTGAAGATGTTGACGCTTCTGTAGGTGCTCTTGCCGTCAGCAGTCTTTTCAAGCGGCTCTATGATGCTGTCATCAATAATAAACTTTGCGTTAAGCCAGTCAACGTCTGTTTTTACAGGGATTGTCTTTTCAAGCTTTCCTATGTAGTAGGTCTTGCTGTCGTTTGCCATAACCTTGTGACCGCCGAGGTTTGCATACTCGTGAGCAGCTCTTATCGCTTCACTGTCATCGGTTTCACCGTCACCTACAGCGCCGTAGTCCCTATAGTATACGTAGCGTACGTCATCGGAGAAGCTGTCCTTTGCCTCTATAGCCATAGTGCCGGAGGTCTTCGCCTTGGAGAGAGCCGTGGTAAAGAAGCTTATAACCTTATTGTTTACAACCGTAGGATACTCGGAAATAAATTCCATTCTGCCGTCTGTAAAGTTTGCATAGAAGCCCACGTTTTCCATATTCTTCGGCTGCATCTTTATAACTATGGACTTATCAGCCTCTTCTACGGGAACGATATCAAACCAGTAGCCCGTTCTTGAGTAAAGCATATCCTGAAGAGAAAGAGCTACGGTATAGCAGGTGGTATCCTTTTTGTCCGCAGCTATGGTAAAGCCCTTCATATCCTTGCCCAAAAGGGTAATGGTGCTTACGTCATAGTCGTCCTGAATTTCGCTGATAGAGGTGGATTCTGAAATGAATCTTGTGGTAAGCTTTTTCGTTGACGCGGTAATGCCGAGGAAGGTTTCCTTGAATGCCTCAACCGCGGTGCTGAAGGTTTTATCAGAGCCGCTTACGATTATTATTTTAGTTCCTATAATCTGTATTCCGTATCCCTTGACACCGTACTGATGGGGGTCAACCTGATATATCTCGTCTCTTGCCGTGGGCATTCCGAAATATATTTCATAGTCGGTTGCCTCATACGCGCTGTCTTCACCTCTGGTAACGGTAAGATTGTATCCTTGAAGCTCTCTTATGAGATTGTCAACAGCCATAGCGTAGTCCATAGGAGCGCCTGCCGCAAGAACGATAGTGTAATTGAGCTTTCCGTTTTCGTAAATCGGAATAACGCCCTCCATTGCAGCCTTGCAAATATCGCACTTGCCGTCAAAGTTTGCGTCAGTATGCTCGCAGGTTGCGGGAGGCGCAGCGTCTACCTTGCCGCCGCATACGTCACACTTGCCGTCTCCGTTTTTGTCCACGCACTCGTCACACTCTTCCTCAAGCTCCTCGTCACATTCGTCACAGTAGCCGTCTTCGTTTCTGTCAACGTGCTCGCAGGGAAGAATTTCGTATCCGCAGTCATCGCAGGTTCCGTCTTCATCGCCATCGTAGCATTCGCAGTCGATTTTTATTTCCGCACCGCAAACGTCACATTTTCTGTTCATGTCCTCGTCCTCGTGGTCTACACGCATACCTGTCTTCGTGCAAAGAGGCTCGTCACAGTTTCCGTCATGGTCCTCATCGTAATGAGATACCGTGAGAACGACGTTACAGCCGTTCGTGTCGCACACGCCGTCATGGTCGAGGTCCTGATGGTTAGTGCAGTTCGCAGGCACGGCAACGCCGCAAACGTCACACCTAAGGTCCTTGTTGATATCTCTGTGCACCGTGCAGGTCTGAGTCGTAAAGCCCGGAATCTGAATTCCGAAAGCGCTCAGGTCCACGCAGGAACAGGTGAAAAGAGCTACTGCCATAAGCAGCACAAAAGCTAAAGCTAGTTTCAGTTTTCTCATAATTTCTCCTACATTTATTATTTTAAATTTGTTAAAACATTTTATCATATAAATAAAATCAAGTCAAGACTAAAAAAATTAACAAAGCATTTAAAATAAAAATTCATTTATTTTTACTAAAACAAAATATTCCCAGTTGGTAAAATTAACGGAGAAAAAATGAATAACTATTAAGAATAATTGACAAAGAGCAGTCTTTATGATAGAATTAGCTAAAGAAACGTATGCCAGAGTTGGCATAAGCGACAGAATGGAGATTAAAATGAAAATTCTCGTTGTTGACGATGAACGCGAAATAAGAAACGTTCTTCGTCTCCTTTTCGAAAATCAGGGATACGCGGTTATAGAAGCTGCTGACGGAAACGAAGCCGTTCGCAAAATGAGAGAAATAAGTGACGTGGACCTGTGCGTTATGGATATAATGATGCCCGGTGTTTCGGGTGTTGATGCAACGGCTGAAATAAGAAGCTTTTCCACCGTGCCCGTGCTTTTTCTTACCGCAAAATCTCTCGATAGTGATAAGCTTGAGGCGTATGACGCCGGCGGTGACGATTATATCGTAAAGCCATTTTCACCCCGTGAGCTTCTTATGAAAGTTACGGCGATGACGAGACGTTATAATCTGTATGCAGGTAAGGAAACCGATTCCGATACCTTATTTCTGCCTTGCGGAGTTGTAATTCATCCCTCCAAGAGAGAGGTTATAAAAAACGGTGAGCCGGTTGATATAAGAGATAAGGAATACGAGGTGCTTTTGTTCCTTGCAAAAAATAAAGGAAAGACGGTTTCTGCTGCCGATATATACGAATCGGTATGGAACGAAATGTCGCTTCCTTCCTCTAACAATACGGTGACGGTTCATATTCTGAATCTGAGACGCAAGCTCGAAGATGGAGCTTCCGGCTCTAAGCTTATAAGAACGGTCTGGGGAAGGGGATACCAAATTGATTAAGCGTTTCTTTCAGAAAGCAAAAGAGCTTCTTCATTCTCTCAGAATCCGATTCGTTGTGGTTTTTGTTATTGCAGTCGGTATAGGAATAGGCGCATATTTTCTTGTTCACTCTATCTCCTATAACTACATCGATAACGTTTATCTGAGCGATGAAAACAAAAAAGAAAGAGAAAAATCCTATATAGAGGATTTGAAAAAATACGTAGATGCCAACGAAATCTCATCGGAAAATACGGCTAAGCTTTCCGAATGGGCGAGAGAGAACAAATACGTTTACCTGATTATCTACAAAGGCAACGAGCTTTTCTATACCTCTGACGATCCGCCTAAGAAAGATCCCGATGATACTCTGCAGAACGGCTCCGGAGAGGAGAGCGGCAAAAACCCGGAAGAAAACGGGGGGGAAGGCTCAGGCGAGAACGGCTCGGAGGGTGACACCTCGGAAGAAGGCAGCGGCTCTGCTGAGGATAATGAGGACGATGATGACAAGAATCCGGGAGGCGTAACTATAGATTATCCTACCCGCGAAGAGCTTTTTGAATATGCAAAGAAGAACGGATATCATACGCTTGACGATACAGGACTGATGATGGCGTATCTTACCGAATTTACGGAGTATCTCTATTACGATATTTTTAACATCGTAAGTCTTGTTGCCGCATTGCTTTTCGTTCTGATAATACTTACCTCTTACTTCCAGATGGTTACGACTAAGATAATACGTCTCGGAAACGAGGTAAACAAGGTTGCGGACGGTGACGTTAGACACGTAATAAAGTCTAGGGGAAATGACGAGATAGCAAGGCTTTCCGTTAACGTTGACAATATGAGACAGTCAATGATAGAAAACTTTGAAAAAGAGAGAGCCGCAATCGAGGCAAACAACACGCTGATAACCTCTATGTCTCACGATATAAGAACTCCTCTTACCGTGCTGCTGGGATATATAGATGTTATGCAGAATAAAAGCGAAGAAAATTCGGAAATGCAAGGCTATCTTAAGGCTGCGGAATCAACCGCTATGAGACTTAAAAAGCTTTCTGACGATATGTTCAGCTATTTTTTGGTCTTCGGTGGTAAGGAGCTGGAAATAAATATGGAGAGCTATAATGCTGCAACTCTTATAGACCAGATGCTTTTCGAGCACATTACGCTTATGAGAGAATCCGGCTATACGGTTGAATTTTCGGGACTTGATTACGATGCTCTCGGCACGGCTGAGACACGCACCGATGCGCAGAAGCTTATACGAATATTCGATAACGTTTTTTCGAATATCTATAAGTATGCTGATAAAAATTCGCAGGTACTTATCAAAACCGAACAAAATGACGACTTTATTACCATAAGCTTTTCTAATGTTGTTTCAAAATCCGACAACAGAGCCGAGAGCAACGGTATAGGACTTAAGACCTGCAAAAAGCTTGGAGAATATATAAATGCAGGCTTTGAATATGCAGTGAATGAAAATATATTTACGGCATCATTAAAGTTGAAATTGGAGAATAACTCTGTTAAATGACAACTATATTTTACGTTTTTGGAGATTAAAATCAAAATGACGGTTAAAAAAATCTCTTTTCTTATGGCGGATAGCAGCGAGCTTCTTTCTGCTTTGCACTTACTTTCTGAAGCTGAGAGGGAAAACGCGGAAGAAATAATAGAGAGCTATCTTTCCTATGACAGTGACCTTTTCTTTGGCTTTGCCTTTGTCCTTGGAACTCTTACCGTAAGAATCTTTGACGGGGCAGAGTACACCTTTTCCTTCCCTTATGAAATCAGCGAAAAAGCAGATTTGCCCGGGGCGGTGCAAGAGGTGGTCAGATATGCAGTGCTTGAAGAGATAGAGCCGATTTTTGAGGGCGTGCCGCGTGAGATGGCAGAGTGTTTTTTCAGACTTGGTTACCGTCATATAAATGCCGATTCGGATTCTCCCGATTCGCAAACCTACCGCATAACACTCAAAAATGAATGCTCTTTTTTTGACGAATGCCCGAAGGCTGTGCTTTCGGATATCGAATTATCACCGATTTCCGATGAGGACGCTTCGGATTATGCGCGGCTTTCCCGTGACGCTCTCAATAATAAGTACTGGGGCTACGATTACCGAGAGGATTACGATAATGCATCTGACGGGCTTTTTCTGGGGCTTGCAAGACGTGATTTCGAATTGAATTCTACTGTTTCTCTCGCTATAAGAGCAGCGGGGAAATTTATAGGTGAGGCGCTTATATCCTCCTTTGATTATAGGGGCGGCGCGGATATTTCCGTAAGAATTTTGCCGGAGTATCAGAATAAAGGGTATGCCCGCCGTGCGCTTGTGCTACTTTTTGAAATTGCACAAAAAATGGGACTTGTGACCTTGTATGCCAGGGTATATAAGGAAAATCTTCCCTCGATTTCTCTCTTTTCCAAGGAAGCTGACGAAATGCTGGAAGAGGAAGAGGCGGCTGTATTTGTTTACAATCTGTACTGATTAAAATTTTTTAATAGCTTCTGTAAAAAGAGCGGAGATACTCTGTTAGCATCTCCGCTCTTTTCACGTATATTTTTAAAATTGCAAAAGAAATTTCTTCGGTTTTTCTTTTCTCTTATTTTATGCTGCCTATAATCTCGTCAATTTCCTTTGAGAAGCTGTTTATTTCAGCGGCAAATTCTCTTGAGCTTACGCGCAGCGCGCCGCTTCCGAGAACCATCATTTGCTCGTTTAAGTCGTTGGTTACAACCCTTACCGTGTGTTTATCCGAGAGATTATGCACGGTTTTTTCAATGTACGAGTCTGCGGTTTCGGATTCCTTGGTATAAATTATGCTGACGTCTCCGTAGTGCTCGGAGCTGCCCTCGCCGCCCTTTCTTCTGTAAGCGTCAAAGGCTATTATCACCTTGCATTTTTTATATGCCGAATAGCTGCACATAAGTCTTGTGAGAATGTCTCTTGCAAGCGATATATCCTTTTCCGCATAGGCTTTTAGAAAATCCCAGGCGAAAATCAGGTTATATCCGTCAATTACAAGGTATAAGTCACCCTTCGGCTTTTCCTTTCTCGGTCTTTCGGAAGGCTTTTTTTCTGTTGCCGTATTTTCGGTTTTTTCGGAAATTTTTCTCGGCTTTATTTTGCCATAGGTTGCTTCAAAGATTGCCATAAGCGCTTTATCTTCCTCAGCGCTTGATTCGTAGGTCGTTTTTGTCTGCCTTACCGCGCGCCTCTCAAGCACGGTTTCCTCTCTTCCGTCCGCAGCTCCGAGATGCATAAGCGCATCTGCCTCATGCCAGGGCACTACGTAGCCTGAGCCGCCTTTGCAGAATACCGAGTTTGCGGTGTTTCGTTCGTCAAGCTCGGGGTCGTAAGCCTTTTCGCTTATTATTTTTTCTGCGTTGTGGCAGGGCTTGTACGGCCCTATTTCAAGCGAAATCCGTCCCTCACCCTTGGTGAAGGCTCTGAGCACGGTTGCGTATGAGCGCATAGTGTAGACGGGGCAGTTTCCCGTAAGGACGGCGTATTCTCCGTTAATTTCGGGAGCATCGGAGATACCGCCCATCTCCTCTACGTTCAGCATAGCTCTTCCAAGACAGTCTCGCGGCAGCTCTATTCTGAAATTGAAGGTAGGCTCGAGCAGAACCGATTTTGCCTTCATAAGCCCCTGCCTTATTGCCCTGTAGGTTGCTTGTCTGAAATCACCGCCCTCAGTGTGCTTCTGATGAGCTCTTCCTGCAATCAGCGTAATTTTTACGTCAGTCAGAGGTGAGCCCGTCAGAACTCCTCGGTGCATTTTTTCTTCAACGTGAGATATTATAAGCCTTTGCCAGCTTATGCCGAGAATGTCGGTTGAGCAGTCGGTATCGGTAACTATTCCGCTGCCCTCGGGCAGAGCCTCTATGAGCAGATGCACCTCTGCGTAATGGCGAAGCGGCTCGAAATGCCCTCTGCCTATTACCTCACCCTCTATGGTTTCCTTGTAGAGAATGCTTCCTTCGTCAAAGGTGACACAGACACCGAATCTTTCTTCTATGAGTCTGCGCAGAACCTCAAGCTGAATTTCTCCCATAAGGCGTACCCTTATTTCTTTGGTTCTTTCGTTATAGCTCAGAGAAAGGCTGGGGTCTTCCTCGGAGAGTAAAAGCAGGCTCGGATAGATTTCCGGCGCGGAAAGGTTTTTTGGCAGATTAATTCTGTAATCTAGCACGGGGGAGAGCGTTGTTCGGTCTACCTCTTCAAAGCCGAAAGCTCCGCCCGCTTCGCTCCTTTCAGGGCCGAGGACTGCGCAAAGCGTGCCGGGAAGAACCTCTTTCTTTGCCTTGAATTTGTCAGCCGAATATATTCTTATTTCTTCTATTTTTTCCTCAAAGACTTCACCACTCGGTGTTTTTATCCTTACGGTGTCCTTGCAGGCAAGTCTGCCGCCCGTGAGCTTAAGATAGGTAAGCCGTCTGCCGTTCTTGTCTCTTCCGATTTTGTATATTTTGCCGCCTATCAGTCTTTCGGGGTAGCTTGGCATTCTGGTGTACCTGAGTATAGCCGATAAAAATTCAGAAACACCGGTCATTTTCAGCGCAGAACCGAAAAAGCAGGGGAAGAGTCTTGATGAATAAATTGCCTCGATGATGCTTTCGTCCGAAAGAGTTCCCGTTTCAAAATATTGCGCCATAAGCTCTTCGTCTGCTCCCGCGCAGTCCTCAAGCGTGTTTTCCTTTGTTGAAAAATCCGCAAGGGCCGGCGAAAGCATAGCTTTCAGCTCACGCATAAGCTCCTGTCTCGTTTTTTCGGCTATGTCGGTCTTATTAACGAAAATGAAGGTCGGTATTTTTCTTGCGCGTATGAGCTGCCAGAGCGTTTTTGTGTGCGACTGCACTCCGTCAGAGGCGTTTATAACCAGAATTGCATAATCCTCTATCGAAAGAGCTCTTTCCGCTTCGCAGGAGAAATCTATATGTCCGGGTGTGTCAACCAGAGTTATCGTGGTGTCCTCTGCCGTAAGTATTGCCTGCTTTGAAAATATGGTTATACCTCTTTCCCGTTCGAGCGAATAGGTGTCCAGAAAGGAGTCTCGCCTGTCAACTCTGCCGAGCTTCTCGGTAGTTCCCGAAGCGTAGAGAAGACCTTCGGAAAGGGTGGTTTTTCCTGCGTCAACGTGAGCAAGAATTCCGATAACAAGGTTCTTCATTTGTCTCTCCTTTCCTTTCTAAATATGCTTTTGTTTTATAATAATTCTATCGAATAATTATAGCGAGAAGATAAAAACTCCTCGCTATTTTTTGCTTGTGTAAATCTGTAAAACAGCTCTTGATTTGAGTTATTTTTCGATAATATGTAAAGTTGGATTTACAATCGAATCGCAAGCCTTGACTGTAGTCTGCCTTAAAGCCGTGAGACGCATACCGATATTTTCTATAACGTTTCTGGGGGGAAGCGGCAGGCTGCGCATCTCCTTCGAGTTTATCTGGCGCGATTTTGAAATAATTGAAATATATCTGTCGTAGACGGTTGAGTTAAGAAGCGCGAAAAGTCCGAAAACAAGTCTGGCCGGCATCTCGGAGTTTTTATCCTTGGTGTCGATAAAGTTGATTTTGTTATGCGTGCTTATATACTTATGCTGAGGAAGCTCTGAGGCGAGATAAACTGCGCAGTTGACAAATCTTTCGTCACTCTTTGCAGGTACTCTTTTCACAAGTATCATATTCTTGTTTTTCTGAATAAGAGATGCTGATACAGGCGCGATATACTGCCTTTTTATAGGCTGCGGAAACTTGGTCTGACCGCCTACAAGAGATTGAGTTCTGATTAGCGGAACCGTACCGTCAATGGGTTCTGTAAAGAGCAATCCCTCGCATTTTGAATCGACTATGAGACCCGTGTGCATTCTGAGCCCGAGGCTGTCAAGCGTTTCGGGAAAGGCGGAAATGTATTTTACTATTTTCGTGTCTTCAACGCTTTTCGGAAGTGTGAGCATACCCGTAAGCTCGTCAACGATAAATCCGTACGGAAGCTCTCCAAGCTCTACCGCAGATTTTCCGTTATCGTATGAGGTGCTTACCGTAATCGTTTCGGGACGCTCTGCGTTTATAAATGCCGCAACAAAGCTTTTTTTCAGCGGTACTGCGCGGCTTTCGTTCTTCACCCTTCCTATAAAAAGATGAACCTTTGAAAGAGCCACAGATTCGGAAATTTCCTTTCTGAGCGGAGCGAGCGCCGATGCGCTGGAATAGGTTGTGGGAAGCATAATTACAAGCTGTCCGTTTTCTTCAAGGCTGTCCTTTGCGGTTTTGAGAAAGAGAAACGCCTTTGAAAGCTTGAGCTGAGAAATTCCGCCAACGCCCTCTGCCTCGTCTGAATACTTTTCAGCAAATTCAGTGGGTGGATTGGAAATAACTATATCGTATTTATCGGGAATCGTATCAAAGAAGTTGACCGTATAGTGCTTTTTTGAATCGGTGAGATAGTTTTCTCTGTAAACGGTTACGAAAAGCTTGACGTTATAGTCGTGGCGGCACTTTTTGCGTATTCTTTCGAGATTGTCCTCCAGCATATCGGCAAAATCCTCGTTGTTTTCATAGCAGGTCAGAAAAATCTGCTCTACAGCACGGCACTCCCTGCATATTTTTTCAACCGCCGCAGCCGAAAGAATACCCGTTCCCGCGCCAACGTCAAGAATGGTATATGCAGTTCTCGCTTTGTCAATTGATATCATATCAGCCATAAGGCGAGCAGTATCCTTCTTGGTGAAAAGCCTGCCAAGTCTTACGTTTTCGCTTTTTGACTTTTCTCTTATGAGCTTTCCCGTATTTCTGACTGCAAGATTAAGCATAATTTTATAGCCTCCGAATTTCTGCCTTAAAATATCTATCGCTATTTTAGCACATATTTTTTATTCTTTCAAGAGCTTTTAAAGTTTTTTTGTTAAAAATGTTGCAAAAAAGAATTATAAGTGTTATACTGTTATTAATTAAAACAGTTTTTTACTTTTAAACTGATACGGAGTTAAAAATGAGCGAAGAAAAGAAAAAGACGCATTTGCGATTTTTGCATTGCAGCGATATCCATCTTGATACACCGTTCGTAGGTCTTACTGCCGAAAAGAGTGAGGAAAGGCGCAGAGCTCTGCGTACCTCGTTTCTGCGTATGATGCAGTACGTGCGCGACAGTAAAATTAACGTTGTTCTGATGAGCGGAGATATCTTTGATACCGAGTATGCAACAAACACCACCGCAGAGGTGCTTATAAGAGAATTCAAAAACTGTCCCGATACCGTTTTTATAATCTCTCCGGGTCAGCACGACTACTATAACGGCAACCCGATATATTCTTCGGGCAGACTTCCCGATAACTGCTTTGTTTTCTCATCGGATAAGCTTTCCAGATTTGACTTTGAGGAATATAACGTAACCGTTTACGGCTGGGCGTTTATGGACGCTTCGCTCAGAGAAAACCCTCTCTTTGAGAGGCAGGTAGACGATGCTTCGAGGGTAAATATCGTATGCGCTTACGCTGACCTTGATGCGCCCGTGGATTCCGAGCGCTGTCCTATAGCTCTGTCGGATATCAAGAGATTCGGTGCAGATTATTATGCGTTCGGCTCGCGTCACGAGGCAAGTAAATTTTCTTCGGCATCAGGCTCGAAATATTCCTATTGCGGCTCGCTTGAATGTACGGGCTTTGACGAATCCGGGCTTGGGGGTGTAAATCTTATATCCGTAACCTATTCCGATGGCGAGCTTTCTATTGAAAATAAGAAGATGGCATTCGGCCACGTAAGATTTGAAACAGAGCAGTTAGATATTACGGGTGTGAACACCTCAAACGAGGTAATCAGCCGTATCAGCCGTATGATAAGCGATAAGAAGTACGATAGCGAAACCGCCCTCAGAGTAGAGCTTGTAGGCTACGTTGACCCCAGATTTTCAGTTCCTATGAATATGGAAAGTGATGCTTTCGGGCTTTACTATTTCAACGTGATAGATAAAACTCTTCCTTTGTACGGTACGGAGCGCTTTAAGCGCGATATGACTGTAAAGGGCGAAATTTTCAGAAGCCTTTATCCTAAAATTACGGGAGAAAACGAAGAAGAAAGGCTTCTTGCGGCGAAGGCGTTCCGTATTGCTCTCGCAGCGCTTGAAAATCGCGAGCTTTGATTAGTCAGAGATAAAACCTAACTTAAGACAAAAGAGGTACTGTGTTTTACGCACAATACCTCTTGTTTTTTATTGGGTTAGTCTAAATGCTATAGCCATTTTTGCAGTATTTTAATATTTTGAAGAGAAATACTTTGCCGTGGCAGCAATGCATTTTAGCGCATTTAGATTGATAAAGCAAAACGGAGAATTTTGCAAAATAAGTAAGCCAACATTGGCTTACTCTTTATCTTTCGTGTACTTTATTATGTCGGAAATATCGCAGTTTAAAAAATTGCAAAGGTCGTTAAGCGTTGTGGTTGTTATCGGCTTGTTATGCTTTAGTCTGTCAAGCAAACTTCTGCTAATACCAAATTCATTTAGCAATTTGTACGTAGAAATATTTTTCTCCTTCATAGTTTTATAGAGTGGTTCGTAGGTAATCAAATTATAACCTCCTTGTCTCTATTATTTTTAAATAGTATAAAATATACTCTTTTACTTGACAATTGTCGATAAAGAGAGTATAATATGAATATGCTCTATATATAGAGAATAATCGGAGGTTGAAATGAAAAGAATTTTATTTATTTTTTTATTGCTTCTTTCATTCTGTTTTTCCGTTTCGTGCGGTTCTGAGAATAGTGGCGGGAACAACGAAGGAAACAATAATGAAGAGACAAACGATTCGCAGGAAAACGAGACCGAGCTTATTCCGGGATATAATGCCGAAGACAGCAAAATAATTTTTCTTGCGTACGAGGAGGCTCAGACGAACGGTTTTGAAGGTTCCATTGATGAATTTCTTGCTCTTGTTAAAGGTGAGAAGGGTGAGCAGGGCGAACAGGGCCCGGCAGGACCTCAGGGCGAGCAGGGTGAACAGGGCCCGGCAGGACCTCAGGGTGAGGCGGGCAAAACTCCTACCGTGGAAATAAATGAAGACGGATACTGGGTTATCAACGGTGTTGTAACCGAACACAAGGCTGTCGGTGAAAACGGAGCTCCCGGTGCTCAGGGAGAATCAGGTGCTACTATAAAAAAGCTGGAATTTGACGAAGAAGGAAGGCTTGTAATTACGCTTACAGACGGAACGAAGCTTCCCCCTGTAGAGCTTCCCGAAAAGGAAAAAAATGAACATACCTTTGGAGATTGGATAGATTATACCGAAAGCGGTATATGCACAAAAAGACTGTTTTACCGCATATGCTTTGAATGCAGGACGCTTGAATGGAAGCAAGGAGCAGAAGACGACCATAGTATTATTTACGATTGCGACAGCTCGTCTCATTGGTTCCGATGTGAGATTTGCGGCTATAAGGTCGGAGAAGAAGAGAGCCATTCCATTGATAATTCCGGATATTGTACGGTTTGCGACAATCCCATTGGTTCTACCGAGGGAATAGTATATGAAATTTCCGAAGATGGTACATATGCTAAGGTTACAGGTTATACGGGCAATTCTCTCAGGGTGATTATAGCCGATACTTACGAAGACCGTCCCGTAACTCTGATTTCAGCCGAGGCATTCCGCCAATCTGAGCTTACAAGCATAATTATTCCCGAAAGTGTAAAAGCAATCGGTGACCGTGTTTTTCATGGCTGTGCAAGTCTCAGAAGAATAAATATTCCTGCAAGTATAGAAGAAATCGGTTATCTAGCTTTCATTGGCTGTTCAAGTCTCACAGAAATAAAGGTTGATGAAAACAATGCGGTGTATAAGGATATAGACGGCACTCTCTATACAAAAGACGGAAAAACTCTTATTAGATATGCCTCAGGAAAAGAAGATTACGTATTCACTGTTCCTTTCGGTGTCGAAATCATTGGAACGGCTGCTTTTTCTGATGTTCATGCGTTGATGAGCATAGAATTTTCAGATAGTGTAATCACTATCGAAAATAATGCGTTTCACGGATGCAGTAATCTCTCGGCTATAGTCCTCGGCGATAGTGTAACCTTAATCGAGAAATTTGCATTCTCAGAATGTAACTCTGCGCTGTATACGACCTATGAAAACGGAATATATGTGGGCGCCAACGGAAATCCTTTTGCGATTCTCATAGATGTCGTTGACATAAATCTTGTTTCTTGCGATATAAACGAAAACACCTTAATCATAGCCGACAACGTCTTCTATAACTGCGCAAGGCTCGAAAGTATCGTAATTCCCGATGGGGTTGTTGCTATCGGCGAGGCAAGCTTCTACGGCTGTACAAGACTTGCCGAAGTATATGTGCCTGACAGCGTAAAGTCGATTTTCTCTCTTGCATTTTGTGACTGCAGCGCTCTTACTGACGTATATTATAGCGGCAGTGAAGAGGAGTTCGCAAATATCACCGTTGACGTGGGGAACAATGCTTTCAAAAATGCGACAGTGCATTATAACTATGTAGAATAAGCAAAAACAGAAAAACAAAAAATCCTGCGAGGCTTCGCAGGATTTTTTATCTATAAGTAAAGTTTTGTTTGCTTTTTGCGTGGTTTTAGAAGGGGAAGAGGCGCTTTGTGTTTTCCTTGTCAAGCTGAGTTCCGTATTCCGAACATTCATACGCTTCGGCAAATATTACCTTTTTTCCGGCTTTGCCGTAGCGCTTTACGAGAAGTCTGCGGAAGATAGATGCCCAGAGAGCTTCCTCTGGCTCGGAGTGGCACATAGGTTTTTTCATAGCTTCGAGAGCACTTACCGATAGGGTTTTATCTCTCGGTACTCTTGGGTGACGTATCCATTCAAGGCGCTCTGCCTCGTTTTCGGGAACTTCGTTTTCAACACCGTAGGTGTAGGGAAGCCACTCGTAAAACTGAGAAACGTGGCAGTTAAAGAGCTCGTATTTTTTATCAATAACGTCATCAATATCTATTATGACGTTCGGAACGAAGGGAGGGTTCTTGAATTTGTCGCGGAAATACATAATTACAGGCATAAATCTCATAGCCGGGGTTTCGGGGCAGAGATTAGGCACGGTGAGAAGATAGGACGCGTCCTGAACCAGCATAGCTGCGTTTCTGTGGTCTGCGTGATAGTCGTTTGTGCGGTGGGTGAATATAATATCGGGATTAAACTCTCTTATGTAGTTTATAAGCTTCTTTCTCGTTTCAAGGTTGGCAGTAACTTCGCAGTCGGGAATATCCCAAACGTCATATTCGATTCCCGCAAGGGCGGCAACCGCCTGTGTTTCACCGTATCTTCGCCGAGCGATTTCTTCGGGCTTCATTTTGTGATGTCCGCCGCAGCCGTTGCACACCGAGAGAAAGCGCACGGAGTGTCCTGCCGCTGCATATTTAAGCGCAAGTCCGCCGCCGCAGATATCGTTGTCATCGGGGTGTGCGCCTATCATAAGAACCTTTAGCTTCTTATCCATTTTTCTTCTCCTTGTTTTTATAGAAAATTTCCTGAAAATTGATTTGCGAAAGTATTACCGCTGCAAAGACTATAGCGCAGCCGAGATATTCACGGCTTGACATTTTCTCTCCGAGAATGAGCGCTGCTCCTATAACACCGAACACCGATTCGAGTGACATAATTATTGACGCAACCGCGGGATTAACTCCCTTCTGACCTATAATTTGCAGTGTGTAGGCTATACCTGACGAGCCTATTCCGAGAAAGAGAAGAGGAAGAAGTGCGTCAAAAACGAGAGAAATATCTGTTCCGCGCTCAAAGATTATAGCGAAAATCAGATTCGTCAAGCAGCAGAAGAAGAATTGAACGAGGGACATTCGTATTCCGTCACATTTTGGTGAAAAATGGTCTACGGCGAGAATCTGAATCGGGAATATAAGCGAGCATATCAGAACGAAAACGTCAGACTTCGTCATTGTGAGCTCGCCCGTAAGGCAGAGAAAATAAAAGCCTACGACTGCTATGGGAATACTTATCCATACGTTGACGGGAGCGCGCTTTTTCATAACAAGAGCGTAAAGCGGAACGAGAATAACGTAGAGTGCCGTTATAAAAGATGCCTTTCCCGCATCGGTTCCGCTGTTAATTCCGAACTGCTGAAAAAACGAGGCGAGAGCCAGAACGATACCGCATATAGCGCCGCCGATAATTTCAAAGCGGTTAAGGTCCAGCTTCTTTTCTCTTGAAAAAAGCCGCCTTCCCGTACCGTTTATTCTGTCAAAGACAAAGGTAGCAAAAATCAGAAAAACGGTGGCGAAAAGACTTCTTACAACTCCGGTTGTAAAGGCGGGAACCTCTTCTGCCGCCTTTTGCGCGGTAAAGGCAAATCCCCATATTATTGCTGCAAGCATTAAAATTGCGGGTGAGATTATTTTCTTGAAATCCATTATTTTCATTTTAATCGTCCTTTTATCATTAAGGAGATTTTAGCACATAAAGGGCTGAAAGTCAAGATAATAAAGAAGGATTTGAGTATTGTGCCAAAATGCGACAGGCTGTTAATCAGGGCTCACTCGGAGCTTGTTCTTCAGGTGTCGGTATTGCCGGCTCTGCCGGCGGTGTTACAGACGGCTCTCTCGGCACCGGCTCTACGTTATAGACCTTTTCAAAGCAGGAATAATCGTCAGGCATTTCGAATCTTACACCGTCAATTTTTATATATCTCGCATAATCGTTCGTGTAGCTTGCGAGCGGTCTGTCAAGCGCATCGTCAGTCTGCGCTGCAATCAAGGTGTCTTGACCGTCAAAGCCCACGACCAGCAGGGTATGGTAATATCCTACTCCGTTTCTGCCCAGCTGAATTACGTCTCCTATTTCAAGCTCGTCAAGCCCTACCTCTCTGCCAAAAGGTCCTATCCCCTTGTTGCTTGTGATAAAGTTATAGAAAAATTCCACACCCGTCCAGGACGGTGAACGCTGGTCAAGCGATATGTAATACCAGCCGAAAGTCGGTGTATAATTCATCTGACAGGAGCCAGCAAAAATGCTTTGCGAGACAAAATTGGTGCAGTTTCCGCCTATTCCTGCAAAGCTTGCGAAATACGGATTCTGAGCAAATGCGAATTTTCTTGCATACCTGACTGCGTTTTCCCTCATATAGGGCTTCGTTACGAGCATATGCCTATACCTCTCTTTTGTGAAAAATGTTGCATCGACATTTTATTCAAAAAAATATATTTTGTTAAAAATTTGTATTGTAATACGAAAAATAATGTTGTATAATATATTATCATTATAAAATTTTAAAATGATTACGGAGGAAAAAAGATGGATTCTAACAGAAGACCCGAAACGATGGAACGCATCGTTACAAAGGCTCAGGCAGATGCCTTTATAGACGAGCAGGTGAAGCTCGTAAGAGAACAGGTTGGAGATAAAAAGGTTCTTCTCGCTCTTTCAGGCGGAGTAGATTCGTCTGTAGTTGCAGCACTTCTTATCAAAGCTATAGGAAAGCAGCTGATTTCGGTACACGTAAATCACGGTCTTATGCGTAAGGATGAGTCCGAAAACGTTATAAAAGTCTTCAAGGAAGGTCTTAACGCTAATCTTGTTTACGTTGATGCAACGGACAGATTCCTTGGACTTCTTGCAGGAGTATCCGACCCCGAGAAAAAGAGAAAGATTATCGGAGCTGAGTTTATAAACGTATTCGCTGACGAGGCGCGTAAGCTTGACGGAGTTTCTTATCTCGCTCAGGGAACGATTTATCCCGACATACTTGAAAGTATCAAACAGGCTGAGGGCAAAAAGGCAGTTAAGTCTCATCATAACGTAGGCGGACTTCCCGAGGACCTTAATTTCGAGCTTGTCGAGCCCATAAAGCTTCTTTATAAGGACGAGGTAAGAGTAGTGGGTGAGGCGCTCGGTCTTCCTCACTCTATGGTATACCGTCAGCCGTTCCCCGGCCCCGGACTTGGCGTTCGTTGCCTCGGTGCTATAACACGTGACAGACTTGCGGCGCTTCGCGAGGCTGATGCAATTCTTCGCGAAGAGTTTGATAAGTGCGGTCTTGCCGAAAAGGTATGGCAGTATTTCATAGTAGTTCCTGACGTAAAGAGCGTTGGTGTTAAGGACGAGAGCCGTTACGAAGGTTGGCCTGCAATTATCCGCGCCGTAAATACCAAGGACGCTATGAGCGCTAGCATTGAGGAAATTCCTTACGCAGTACTCCATAAAATCACCGCCCGTATCACCGCCGAGGTAAACGGAATCAACAGAGTTCTCTATGACTTAACTCCAAAGCCCGTTGGAACGATCGAATGGGAATAATAAAATAAGGTTTGTAAGTGGCTTGGAATCCTTATTCTAAGCCACTTTTTGCAGATTTTGCGAAACAAACGTTTGACTGTTAAGCCGGCAGAATAAAGTGAATTAATTTTGAAGGGAAACTATATAATGGAAACCAAAAAAATCAGGAATCAAACGTTAGATATATTTAAGTTTGTCGCGTTTTGCAGTTCCTTTTTTCTTTGCTATCTCTGGTTACTTTGCTTATAACAATACTTCCTCAAAAATAAAACAGAAGACAAAACACATTTTAATTATTTACCTGAGCAGCTTTCTCTTATATTTTTGTTATTCGGCATTCAAATACATTCTGTCAAATAAAACGCTGACTGAATATTTTCTCTCCTATATAAGCAAGGAAGCAATCCTTAACTTTTTTGTATTAAATCAAACTGTTTCAAGCGCTCATTTATGGTTCCTTCCTGCGCTGGTTTATTGTATTTGCGTTAGCTATAGTTTTATCAATGACTATAGAATATGTTTTGAGGCTTATTAGACGAAAAGAACGTAATTCACAAATCTCTTCGGTATAAATAAACAAGTTTAAAGAAGCCAGGTGCTATCTTTGAATTTGTAAAAAACGAATATATACCTTAAATTTTGACAATAAAAGTTTACAAAATTGAGCAAAACAAAAGACCTCTTTTCATCTGAGTGACGAATTGAGGTCTTGTTTGTTTGCTTTTTTTGCTTTTATTTAGTTGTTAATTATACGATAACCTTTCTGAGCCATTCAAGAGTGCAGTTTACCATATGCTTGCCGGTTTCCTCGCTTGCTTCCTTAGCACTCTCGGCAAACCACTCGGTGTTGCGCTCGCAACGGCTAAGGTCAACGAGCTCGGGATAGGTTCCCATAAGAAGACTGGTTTCCCACTTGCCTGCATGGTCAAATCCGCCGCACTTTATCTGTGCGTCTGCTCCTATGAGGGGAAGAACCTTTATGTAAGAGAAGGGGTCGTCACCTGTACCCATATCCTCGTAGTAGGATGCATAGGCATCGCTGCCCCACCAGCCCTGACCGAGCTTTTCTTCCATATATTCCATAGTTACCTTTTTTGCAGCCTTGTGGCAGGCAATCGTCATAGGCATAAGACCTGCGCCCTCGGTCTGATGGTGAGCTACGAGGTAGATATTCTTGTGGCCTGCGTTAATCATAGACTTAAGAATGCAGTAAAGATAGTTTGCATAAGCGTCCTCGTCTACGTGGAAGTGGCTGGGCTTGGGAGCGCATACAGCGTATGATGCAACACCGTACCAGATGGGAGGGCAAACTACGATTTCCTTTTCCTTTTCAAGCTCTCTGAGGCAGCCGGTGATTACGAGCGTATCAGTTCCGCAGGAGGCGTGGCGCGCGTGGTATTCCATAGTACCGATTGGAATAACGAAGGGGACCTTTCTATCCACAGCGTCTTGGATTTCGTCATATAACATTTCAAGCATTTGCATGGTTGTTTTCTCCAGTTCGTATTTTAATTGATACAATTATTATACGCAAAGCAGCGGGAAAAGTCAAGAGAGGGAGAATTAAATACGCATATTTTTACAAATAAAATTTCAAAAAGGCATTGAGAAATAAATCGAAATATGATAAACTATTGGTAACGTGGAAAATATAAGAGGTAGACTATGGTTTGCTATGAATCAATATTGCCCTTTGGCACTGCTGCAGACGGTGCGCTCAGGGTTACGGAAGGCTTTTTCCTTGAGTGCGAAAGCGAAAGCAATGCGGCTTGCGTAATTTTCAGCGCGCTCGCGTCCTACGAGGGTGAATGCGCTCCCGGAATAGAATTTACTATGACGAAAAAAGGAGAGGCTGAGCCATTTTACCGCTCTCACCGCTACCGCATAGGAAAAAAATCGGAATACACCCGCCAGAGCTGGAGAGTTCCGCCCAGGTTTTTGCCCGAGATAATACTCGGTATCAAGATAGATATTCCCAAGGGGACGGCTCTTTACCTGAAAGCGTTTGACAGCGCGTACGATATACCATCTGTATCCTGGCAGGGCGGACTGCGCCATAACGCGCATCTCGGCTTCTGGGGGCTCGCTCCCGATAACACGATGCCTGCCTTTGAGCTTGCGGCTGCGTGCGGTTTTCCTGCTTGTATAGCCGTACCTAAGGTTACCAAAGACGGTGTTTTCGTTTGTATTCATGACGACACCATTAACAAAACCGCAAGGGATAAGGACGGAAATCCGCCCACGGAGGATATTTACGTCTGGGATAAGACGTACGAGGAGCTTTCGGCGTGGGAATACGGCTCTTATAAGAATGAAATATACAGGGGCACGAGACTTCCGCTGCTTTCGGACTTCTTCGACCTTTGCGCAAAAACCGGTATGCGACCTATGTTCAGTACGCACCCCGGCCTTACCGCAGAGCAATGGCAGGCAGTTAAGGAAATGCTTAAAAAGCGCGGACTTCTTAGGCTTTTCCACATAAAGAGCTTCGGTATTGATATACTTAAAACCGCGTATTCGGTATTCGGCACGGAAATTGACGGATATACCTACGATATAGGAGAATATGACGAAACAAAAATTCCCTTGCTTCTTGACAGCGGAATTGACGCTTCTGCATGCCGTGTCGGTATGGAAATTGCTTTTAAAGACTACACCGAGGAAATTGCAAACAAAGTTCGCTCTGCGGGATTTTTTGCTGCGGCGTGGGATATTAAGAGACGCGATTTTTCGGAATACGAGCGCCTTATAGAGTGGGGAGTTACCGAGTTTACCGAGGATTACCACTGCTCTATGGGACTTAACTATTAATCGGAGTAAAAAATGAAGCACCAAATGAGGCTTAACAGCGAGCCGTTCGAGCTGATAAAAAACGGCAAAAAAACAATTGAGCTGCGCCTTTATGACGAAAAAAGAAAAGCCGTTTCCGTAGGAGACGAGATTGAATTTATCCACTTTGCCGATTCGCGCAGGACTATTACTGCCGAGGTTGTGGCGCTCCACGTTTTTTCTGATTTTTCAATGCTTTACAAGGCTTTGCCTCTTTTGAAATGCGGGTATACTAAAGAAAATATTTCGTCTGCATCTCACAAGGATATGGATAAATATTACCCGAGAGAAGAACAGGAGAGATTCGGAGTTATCGGAATCGAAATAAAGTTAATATAAGAGGAAATTAAAATGAAATATCTTATATCGCCTGAAAAAAAGCAGTATAAGGCAAATTTGCATTGCCATAGCATTTTATCTGACGGCAAAAAGACGCCTGAGGAGCTTAAGGAAATCTACAAGTCGCACGGATACAGCGTGCTTGCCATTACCGACCACGAGAGACCGATGGAGCATCAGCACCTCGCAGACGAGGACTTTATAATGCTTACGGGATACGAGTGCTATATCCGCCCCGACCCAAATGCAAATTACGATATTTACTCACCCGAGATACATCTCAACCTTTTTGCGCGCGACCCGAAAAACGTAGGATTTGTTGGCTATAACGAAAAATACGCAAAGTATTTAAGACGCGATAATGCTCTTGACGGCGTAGTCAAGGCAGGCTCTGAGCATACACGTGAGTATACCGCGGAATACATAAATTTTTATATAAGCGAGGCAAAGAAAAACGGTTATATAGTCGCTTATAACCACCCGTACTGGTCTATGGAGAGCGAGGAGCGTATTCTCTCATACGAAGGACTTTTCAGCCTTGAAATCTCAAACTACGGCTCCTACCTTATGAATAATATAGAGCACGCGGGAGAGATTTACGATAAGCTTCTCAGAAGCGGTCACCGCATTTTCTGCCACGGTGCAGACGATAATCATAACGTACACCCCGAGGGACACCCGCTTTGCGATTCCTTCGGCGCGTTCACTATGATAATGCCCGAAGAGCTTAGCTACAGCGGAGTATTTAACGCTATGGAAAAGGGCGAAATGTATTCCTCTATGGGTCCCACCTTTAAGGAGATAAGCGTAGACGGAGACACCGTTCATATCGAGTGCTCAGCGGTTTCGCATATATTTATGTATATGGGCAGTAAGGTGCCTCGCTATCTTCACGCAGGCGAGGGCGAGACCCTGACGGGCACAGACTTTAAAATTCACCCCGAGGCAAAATATATTCGTATCTCCATAAGAGACGAAAAGGGCAGATGGGCTGATACGAGAGGATTTTTTATTGAGGAGCTTTCATGAAAAGGTATTTGATAATTGTATTAATGCTTGTCCTTACGGTGCTTTCGTTCGCTTCTTGCGGTTGCGATGGCTGTAACGGTGAGGATAATTCCGGAGAATGTAATCATATTTGGCAGAATGCAGACTGTGACACCCCCAAAACCTGCTCGGTTTGCGGTCAGACGAAAGGCGAGGCAGTAGGACACAGCTGGGTAAATGCAGACTGTGATACACCAAAAACCTGCTCGGTTTGCGGTCAGACGGAAGGCGAGGCGCTGGGACACAGCTGGGTAAATGCAGATTGCGATACACCAAAAACCTGCTCGGTTTGCGGTCAGACAGAGGGCGCGGCGGTAGGACACAGCTGGGTAAATGCAGATTGCGACACACCCAAAACCTGCTCGGTTTGCGGTCAGACGGAAGGCGCGGCGGTAGGACACAGCTGGGTAAACGCAGACTGTGACACACCCAAAACCTGCTCGGTTTGCGGTCAGACAGAGGGCGCAGCGCTGGGGCATACATATAATGCGGAAAATGCCGAGTGGCTATGGGCAATCGAGGGCGAGGCTGCTTTTGCAAAGCTGATTTTGGTTTGTGACAGAAGCGCAGAGCATAAGGAAGAAATTGAGGCAGCCGTTGAAATTATTACGCTCACATCTTCCACTTGTACTGAGGCGGGACACGGAAAATACAAAGCAACCGTTGATTTCGGAAATAAGACCTATACGGACGTTTTCGAAACCGAGCTAAGTCCTATTGAGCACAGCCTTGATTATGATACTGCGGTATGGGTTTGGGAGAGTGATTTTTCCTCTGCAACCCTTGAAATTACCTGCACTCTCGGAGAAACTCACAAGGAATTTTTCCTGGCAGAAGCCGAAATAGAAGCGCAAGCCCCGAGCTGCGAAGAGGGCGGATATAATAAATTCAGGGTTTCAGTCGAGGTTATGGGAGAGGAGCTTTCGGACGAAAGGACGGTTGACGTTTCAGCGCTCGGTCACGATTTTATTCTTGAAGAAACCGTATGGAACAGAGAAGGCACGGAGAGAACTGCCTCTCTTAATCTCATATGTCAAAACGATTCTAATCACAGGCATACGATTGAAGCCGATGTAAGCTCGGAAATTACAAAGCAGCCCACCTGCGCTAAGTCCGGCGTGCTTCATTTCGTGGCTTTTGCAGAGTATAATTCTGCCGAGTTTTCGGCTGAGGCTGACGAAGAAATTGCTGCTATAGGACATAGCTACGTTGAAGGCTACTGCGTAAACTGCAGAAAGCACGAGCCTACCGAGGAGCTTGAATACGAGCTGCTTGAGGACGGCAGCGGATACAGAGTTATAGGAATGGGCAACGCTTCGGGTAACGTATTATCTATTCCCGATGAATACGAGGGACTCCCGGTTCTTGAAATAGCAGACAATGCTTTCTCGGGTAACCTTGATGTTACCGAAATATACGTAGGCGACAACGTGCAGACTGTAGGTAAGAGCGCGTTTTCAAATTGCAAGAACGTGCGCACCTTGATTTTAGGCTCTGATATTAAGATTATCAAGAACAGCGCCTTTTACGGCATGATGCTTCTCGGTGAGGCAGAGCTTCCCGAGGGCGTTTCGGAAATTTGGAATTATGCTTTTGGAAACTGTGTTTCGATTATCAGCTTCACTCTTCCGAAAAGCCTTACTTATCTTTCCGAAAGTGCGTTTTATGACTGCTATAAGCTTTTGGAAATAAAAAATCTCTCGGAAAGCGTTACTGTTTCTGCTTCCTTCTCAAATCACTTCTATCTCAAAAACGTGTATTCCGACAAAGAGGGTGAAAGCAAGCTTGTCTTTGACAAGACCGGCTGCGTTTTCTATGACGGAGAAGAAAATTATCTTCTTTCTTACAGAGGAAACAGCGCGAGTGTAACCCTTCCCGAAAGCTTTGACGGAGAAGGTTATAGCATATGGCATTACTGCTTCTATGACGTGACGTTCGGAGACCATAAGCTTTATATTCCGGTTTCGGTTACCGCAATCGGAGGCTATGCCTTTGCCTATAACACCTCGATAATGATAGTTGAGGGCGGCGAGGGAGTCGTAAATATAGATGCGTATGCATTCTATTCCTGCAGCGAGCTTCTGTCATTCACGCTGGGTAATAACGTGCGTAACATAGGAACTAACGCCTTTAATAATTGCGTAAGACTTATGGAGGTTATAAATCATTCTTACTTTGAGCTTGAGGTTGGTACGGGTGTCGGTATGTACGTTGCTACGTATGCTTATAAGATATTCACCGATGCGAGCGTCAAGACTTCTCATATAACTATAACCGATGACGGCTACGCCTTTTATCTTGAAGGCGGAGACTGCTACCTTGTGAGATATATCGGAAAAGAAAGCGATATTGAGCTTCCCAAGTATTATCTTACGAGTGAATACGATATCTACAAGCGCGCATTCTCGGAAAAAGAAGAGCTTAGAAGCGTGAAGCTTGCTCCCGGTATTGAGGTTATTTTGGAGAAGGCATTCTGGAATTGCTCCTCCCTTACGAGAATAGAAATGTCCGATGAGTACATTCGCCTTAAAAGAATAGAGGACTATGCTTTTGCGGATACCGCTCTCGCTTCTATCGATATTCCGTCTTCTCTCGTGCACATAGGAAAATACGCATTCCCTGCAACTCTTGCGGCAGCGAATTTTCAGAATACGGAAAATTGGTATTATAACAGACTTGGCGAGGGAAATATTGCAACTGCGGTTGGCGATAAGCTTCTTTTGGCATCTGACGCTGCGGAATTCCTTCTGGAAAAGGAAGAATACTATTTCTTTGTCAAAGAGTAATAAAAGCGGTGTCGTATTAATTTAGTAAAAACCGTAAAACATAAAATTCGAGGAAAACTGCGGGTTTTTGCCCCCCGTTTTCCTCGAATTTCGGTTAATGATAAAGAGGTACTGTGTTTTTGCACAATACCTCTTTTTTCTTTGGCTATGCTTAGCCGTAAGGGAATCGAACTCATAAGGTTTTAAAATATGTATTTTCTCATATACATCGCCAAAACTTTCTTAAATATTAGTATATTCCTCAAAAATTTTGGCTCGTCTCTAAAAAAATCCATTATTTTAAAACTGCTTTGCACCTTACGGCAAATAAATTTTTTGTGGATTTTGGTGTAGCGAGCCGCAGTAAAGTATGACTTTACAAGGATTGATACGACGAAAGACGCTAAAATTTATCGTCGTAAGGCTTGTTAGTTCGATTCCCTTACGGCTAAATGCGATAGCCTTTTTTCGTAATCAAAAATATTTATCTGATATGATGCTTGCTATTCTTTCGGCAAGTATTTTTTTCGTTTTCGGGTGAATGTCATCGGTCTCGCATAGGTCTTTTGAGATAGCTGTATAAACTTTAGGAACGGAGTTTGAAATAGCTGCTTGCGCCTCTTGGATAAGTTTCCAGCCGGGGCCCTGTGCCATTCTTACGTGAGTGTCTGCAAGCTGCACTACTGTGAAGGGAAGGCTGCCGTCAAGAAATTTTTCTCTCCATATTCTTATAAGCTCGGAGAGCTCCATTTCGTAAACTGCGCCCTCTGCTTCGGAGGCATCGCTTTCTCCCTGATACCATACAACGCCCGAAAGAGTATAGGGAATTACCTCCTTAAGTTTTCGGTTATAAAGAAGTGCGTCCTTGTTCCACGATGAATATTCCTTGTTGGTATGGTCAGCGTGCTTATCCTCGGTCGGAATGGAAATTCCGATTTTTTCAAGAGATCCCTCGGGAAGCCAGCTCTCTATAACCGATGCTCCTTGAGTGCATTGAATAATTCCTACGGCAATACCGAATTTCTTAGAAACCGCACTGCCGACAAGGTAACCGAGTGCGCTGAAATTCTCGAAATTTCCTTTTTCAGAGGTTCGCCAGCCGTCACCGCAGCAGCCGTGGCCTACCTCGAGAAGTCTCAGCTGTTCGATTTCCTCATATTCCTCCTTTGGAGTTGTTGTATCCGAGAGGCGAAATGCCATATTAGACTGCCCCGCAAAAAGATAGACCTCACCGATATAAATATTCGTAAGGATTTTCTCTTCACCGTCCGAGCTGAATTTAAGCGTATAAGGGCCGCCGTATTCCATTTCGGGAAGGGTTACGCACCATTCCTCAGCGTCAGAGCGGACCTCTTTTTTCATACCGCTAAATTCTATACTCGAAAGTCCCTTTCCTTTGCCGAATATTCTGATAGGCTTCTTAGCGGGGAAAACCATATTATCTGTAAAAATTGAAGCAAGCTTCATAGTAAAATCTCCTTAAAAATTTATGTTAGCGTCCTTTGATGGCGAATTTCCGATTTTGCGTTTGTAAACCGTAGAAAAGTATTTTGCATCGTTAAATCCCGAGAGGGTGGCAACCTCTTGGATAGAATAATACCCGGTTTTAAGAAGCGAGACCGCGTGATCTACGCGCATATCGTTAAGATAACGGAGCGGACTTTTGCCGAACGCGCTTTGAAAAAGACGCCTGAGGTATACGCTGCTTGTTCCTATGTGAGATGCCACAGCCTCTATTGTGGTTTGCGGACTGTTGAAGTTTTCGTGAAGATATTCGAGAGCAAGCTGGAGCTTTTTCGGGTTTGTGCGCTGAGCCTTTTGCTCTTCTTGAATTTCTATCTGCCCGAGAATTTTATAAAACAACGAATACATTTTGTATTTATATCCGGTTGCCTTGGTTCGCCATACCTTGCTTATCTCATAGAAAAGCCGTTCGAATACGTCAGGGTTCTGCGGGGAAAATATTTTTATTTCGTCAAAATGCGCGCCCTCAAGATAAAAATGCACGACAAGCACGTCCTCTGATTTGTTTGCCGTTATCGTATAGTCGAAGTTTGCCGGTATGAAAAGCAGGTCGTTTTTGCTTGCCGTGTATTCCTTATCACCGTGGCGGTAAGAGGCGCTTCCGTTTACTCTGAACGAGAGGGCGTCATATTTACGCGCTTTTGCGTATGCCGTGCCCTTTTTCCAGGATATAGGAAATGCGCTGTCAATTTTTATACTGTAAGAATCAAAGTTAATCATACTTCGATTATAGCAGAAGAATTTTATGTTGTCAAGGGATATTTGGTTTTGAAATTTCTACCTCAAATATCCGTTTTGTAGGTTGTGCCGTTTTCCTTCTCTGTGCTATAATAGCCTTGAAATAAATTATTTAAAGGAGATTATTATGGCAATTAAGCATACGGCGGTTAGCTACTACGGATTAAATTACGTAGAGCACGCAGAAAAAGATTTTATCGAGATGAAGGAGCACGGCTGCGATACGGTTATCCTCGCTATAACCGAGTTTGATATGGACTTCTGGTTCCCGAATATCAACAATATCGTAAAGACGGCTCACAAGGTAGGACTTCGCTGCATTGCGGATACCTGGGGAATAGGTAAATATTTTGGAGGCGAGCAGGTTTCACTTTTCCTTCAGAACAATATTCATCACCGTCAGGTTTCGGCATATACGGGCGAGGTGCTCAACGCGTCTTGCTTTAACACGAATTCCTTCCGCGACTATTTTACAAACATCTGCCTCAAGCTTGCGCGTGAGACTGAGGTTGACGGATTTTTCTGGGACGAGCCTCATTACGCTTATCCCAAGTCCTACGCTTCCATAACCGGCGGAGCAGGTGACGACTGGGCGTGCAGATGCCCCGAGTGTATGAAGAAATTCGAGGACTACTACGGTTACGAAATGCCGAAGTTTATGAACGATGATGTAAAGCAGTTCCGCTGGCGTGAGGCTCTTAAAACGCTTGCAGATTGCTCCAAGGCTCTTAAAGAGGTAAATCCCAACCTTGAGATTACCTGCTGCGTTCACGCCACAAAGAACACCTATTACGTAACCGAGCTTCGCGGATATGATAACTGGGAGATGGTTGCGGCTTGTCCCTACTTTGACGTGTTCTCTACAACTATTATAAACTGGTCTCTTCCCGAAAGCTTCTTTAAGGAAATCACCGAGAGAACCGTAAGAATTGCGAAGAAATACGGTAAGCAGTCAGAAAGATGGCTTATGGGCTACAATGCTCAGCCGGAGGATTTCTCACAGATAGATAAGGTTGTTGATATGTACGAGGCTATGGGTGTTGACAGACTTGCAACCTGGACCTATCGCGGCGGTCTCGGCACGAGCGTTGCCGCTCCCGACCCCATTAAGCTCTGGGACGCTATCGGAGAAAATTATAAAAGGGTACTTAAAAAATGAGTGAGTATTTAATCAAAATTACGAACACGCTTGAGCGTATCGAAACGGAAGAGGCGGAGAAGCTTTCCGAGGCGACAAGGCTTGTTGCGGATACCATCAAAAGAGACGGACTGATATTTACTTTCGGCTGCGGACACTCTCATCTTCCGGGGCTTGATGCCTTCTATCGCGCGGGCGGACTTGCAAACGTCTCGCCTATGCTGGATACCGACCTTATGCTTCATAACGGAGCGGCAAAGTCCAGCAGAATGGAAAAAATGAGCGGTATTGCTCCCGAGATTTTCAGAAGATATACTCCTTCGGAAAAGGATATAATATTCGTCTTTTCTGCATCGGGCAAAAATCAGGTTCCCGTAGAAATGGCGGACGAGGCTCGCGCAGCGGGAGTTAAGTGTATCGGTATATCCTCTATGGAATACAGTGAGCGAGGCGGAAGGCTTCACGAGCACGTGGATATAGCTATAGACTGTAAGGTTCCGTACGGTGATGCTTGTATGCAGGTCGGAGAGGCGACTATGGGCGGTCTTTCCACTTATACCGCCTGCTTCATTCTGAGCTCCTGCCTTATAAACGGAGCAAAGCTTGCGCTAAGCGAGGGAGTGAAGCCGCCCGTTTACCTCAGCGGAAACGTTGAGGGCGGCAGAGAGCATAACGTTGTTCTTGAAAATCTGTATATGGGCAGGGTAAAGCACTTATGAGCAGAATAGCGGTAATCGGTATAGTGGGGAATTCGGTCTTTCTCGAGGTTGAGCGCTTCCACGAGGGCGGTGAAACCGTAGAGGCAAAGTCGGTGCATTTCGAGCTTGGCGGTAAGGGCTTCAATCAGGCTGTTGCTGCAGCGAGATACGGTGCGTGCGTTTCGTTTCTTGCCGCTGTTGGCGGTGATAGCATCGGAAAGGTTGATGCGTTTCTCAAAAACGAAGGCATTAAAGCCGTGCTTATAGAGAAGAAGGAAGAAACCGCATTTGCATCTATAGTAACCGATAAAAGCGGCAGTAACCACGTAACCGTATATCAGGGGGCTCAGCTCTCTGCACAGGACGTTTCTTCTTTTGATGAAGAGATAAAAAATGCGGATATTCTTCTTCTAAATAACGAGGTAAGCGAGGACGTAAATATCCGTGCGCTTGAAATTGCGAAGAGATATGGAAAAAGGGTTATTCTTAACCCCGCTCCCGCAAGAGAGACTGACGCTTATATTTTGGATAACGTTGATTTGTTTACACCCAACGAGCATGAAACGCTCGGTCTTGAGAACAAGGAAAACGTGATTGTCACAGTCGGAAAGCGCGGCTGTATAATCAAATCCGAAAACAATAAAAACATTCCTGCGGTAAACGTTGGAAGAGTGGTTGACACTACGGGCGCAGGCGATACCTTTAACGGTGTTCTTGCAGCCTCTCTTGCTGAGGGTAATGACGTTACCTTTGCGGCAACTGAGGCAAACCTGGCTTCCTCTCTCGGCGTAACCCGCAGATATGCGGTATCCTCAATTCCCACAAGAAAAGAGATTGAGGACAGCCGCGCGAAAATCAATTAAATTTATAATAAAATAAGAATGGAGAAAAAAATGCAAAAGGGCTTAAATTATTTGCTTAACAAATATTCCGTTGGCGTTGACGCGGTTTTGTCCTCTGACGGAAAAACTGTAAAAATAGGCGGAGAAAATATCCCCACGCTTCCCTGGGAGAGCGAAAGAAGATTTATTGAGCTTCGCGGACTTGTATTGACAGGAAGACTTGGAAATATGTGCACCTACCGCATAGGTCACACGGTAGCAAAGGGCACTGACCTCTTTGAAGTTCTCGAAAGGGAAATCGGTATTCTTGAATTCACGGTAAATTCCGAGGCAACCGAGATTTTTGCTATAGCGGGAAAAAATACTATGAACTGCATAGTTGAAACCAAAAACGGCTGCGTATCTACAATCGAGCTTGGCGCAACGCTTGACGAGGACGAGCGCGAAATTGATAAGCACGAGATTATTACCGACAGCGGAGTTGCATGCGACAGAGTTGTGGACACGCAGATGCCGCAGGAATCCATATACGTCTACGGCAAAAATCAGGAGGTGTATATGGATACCGATGCAGAGCTTTACGGCTATAAGGAATGTGAGATAAATATTATCAGAGCAGCCTTTGCAAATGCAAAAAGTTCTGATGTTTGTAAAGAAAAGTGTGCAAAAATGGCTCATATAGCGAAGGTTGTTGAAGCTGCTAAGGCTTCTCTTAAAACACTTGAAAACGTAAAGGTGGAGGCGTGAGATTATGAAAAGATTAAAGATTGCTATGATGAGTATGACTCACGGACATACCAGAAAATATTATGACGTTCTTAAAAACAATCCCAAGCTTGAATGGATTGCAGTTTCTACCGCAAACGATGAGGTGAAGGAAATTTTCCAAAGAAGCGTGCAGGGAATTCCTTGCTATGACAGCGATGAGGCTATGCTTGACGCGCATCCCGAAATTGAGGCGGTTGTTCTTGCAAGTGAAAACAGTGACCATCTTCGTCAGATGAAGCTTTGCGCAGAGAGAGGAATACATATTCTTTCTATGAAGGTTCCTACATTTGATATGGATGAATATGATGAAATGATAAAGCTTGTTGACGAAAACAACCTTGTTTGTCAGGTAGAGCTTGAAATGCATTATAATCCCGTTATCGTAAGATTAAAAGAGCTTGTTGAAAACGGAGAAATCGGTAAAATTAAGTCATTTAACGCAACAAACATCACTCTTTCACCCGAAGACAGCAAACCCATCGGCAGATGGGGCATCGCTCACCGTGATTATCTTCTGCATAACAAAAGTGTGCAGTTCAATATAATGCTGATGACCGGCACTCTGACTTCTCACCTTGCCGAAATCGATAGTCAGGCAGAGGAAATGTTCTCCCGGCTGGTAGAACAAATGGCAAATGCC
>JAZNZE010000020.1:0-30092 GCA_045594785.1 Eubacteriales bacterium | reverse complement strand
ACGCCGCCGATATAATACGGCAAGCCGCAGTTCGCGTATGAAATATACTCCGAGCGCTCAAAAATGACGATCTCCGCATTTTCGTCTAATCTTCTTATTCTCGCCGCAGCAGTTGCTCCACCTGCAACCCCGCCTATAATTATGGTTTTCATAAGCTCTCCTTTTATAATTTTGGTAAAAATTATCACCAAATTCTTGTTAGTTGATTGATTTATATCAGCACCCCACCGAAACCTATATAGTGTGTCACAGAAGGCTCAGCGTTGGCGGTGACTCTTTCACCGAGTGTTACTTCTTTGACAGTGCCAATCATCTCGTGGCTAGACGCGATTTCTTCAACCACTTTCAGCATGCTGTCGCGTGTAATATGCAAATCACTTGAACAGAAGTGCAGACGCGCACGATGTGAAATGGGCACTGCCTAATTCTTGAGATATCAAGACTCTCTTAGATTATTGTACCATAATTTTCGTCTTTTTGCAATCGTATTATAGTAGGGCATATTTTTTGACAACATCTTGACCATAGTGCGGTGTAGACTACATGGAAACAGCAGTGCACGAGAGCATGAAGATGTATGGTTTGGTTGACAGAATAGCACTAAAAAGCACTATTTAGCACTAGGAAAACATAAAAATCGGTCTTGGGGGTGTATAGGCCGCAAGTTCAGGTTTTATCATTTTGGGGAAGCCGCGAGAAAGTTCTGGAAAAGCTACAAGAAACACTTATTCTTGCCGAAAAATTTCTTTTTGAGTGACTAAAGCATAGCCGCCGTCAAATCAATGCCTGTCACCTTTGCTGACGGACAAAACGGGAAATGCTCATACCGCATACCAGTGCTGCAGGCAAAATCAAGAACGGCCGCTATCGACTGTGGTCAACAGCGTAGCTGCAAAAGGACAGCACTCATTTGCCGATTCTATATTGTTTCGCATATACTCATCGTATCCGTCAAGGCGCGCCTTGAAAGACATCTCATCTTTTCAGGCGTATCTATCTTTCTTCAAGTTGGGATTTATTCAATCAATCTCCGTGCGTATGGTAAATACATCAGGGAGATTAAAAATATCTTTTTTCAAAAACAATGGATAGAAATATTCTTCCTTCAATCTTTCAAACGTCAACCATTCAAAAGTGTGTGTGCGATGCCCCTCGTTCGCAGTAAATTTTTCTCCCCGCAACAGCAAATCGGTATCGGTTATGTCTATTAAAAAGTAAATGCAGAGCTCGTGATAGCGCAAATTATCAACATCCTCTGTAAAAAATGCTTGATTTAACCAAAGGGGACGTACAATTTTAGGAGTAACCCCTAGTTCTTCTTGAACTTCTCTGATAAGCGCATTTTCTGCTGTTTCTCCTATAGTCACTCTTCCGCCCGGCAAATAGTAATACGGTGATCTATCATCGTGCATTGCCAAAATTTTACCGTTAGAAATCATCATAGCGCATACTCTGTAATTAAATTTATCAGTACCTGTTTTGAATGATATGTCCATCTCTTCATCTCCTCTTAAAATTCTTGCGTATCAATTAGAACGTTTTTGCGGAATGTAATCCCTCATAATTTCCATAATATCGTTTTTGTACACGTTACCTCCGAAAACGTTGCTGTTTTGTATAATTAACAAATATAAAACTACTTACTCTCTAAATAACAAATAGGTTATTTTAGTATAACACCTCTTAAAATTTTAGTCAAGTGGCTTAGAATTTTACCGAATTTGCTTAAGATGATATTCTTATATTGATAAACAAAAAGCCTCGGCAGGTGTGCCAAGGCAATAAGATAAGTTTATTTTTAGTCCGTTTTGACATTTTCGAACTTAGCAATAGGCAAAAAATAATAGAGATTTTGTACGTATTAGTTTACATATTCGCTTGTTTAAGGTTCGAATCATCCAAATCATTTTTAGAATTACTTATATTTAATGAAGATGAGTTTTTTGTTTCCGGAGCAGCATTTTGCACGTTCAATCCGCACAAAATCTCTTTTTTATTTTTTAAGATTCAAGAAGCTTCGCATATTCATCTAAATACTGCTCAAGCAAATTTTCTGTCAGCCACCGGTACAATTCATACTGTAAGCTGCATTCTCCGCCGCCCCAAAAGCTGAGAACATAGGACCAGAATAGCATTCTCGGCGCATCATCGGTTCTTTTGATTTTTTCCACAAAAAACCAACTTTTAAACGATAGATCAAGCCCTTCAAAAAAGGCATAGTCGTTCCAAAATAAGAAAGCCTCTCTTATTTCATTTGCACTCATCTCTTCAAGGCTTTTACCTTTAATAGCTTGCACGGAGCATCTTTTCTTCAGCTCATCTTCGCTTTTTACGTCTTCAAGTTCTTTTAGCATCAGCGCACAAAAGTCCTTGTTTTTATCATTTATTTCAGGCAACAGCCTTTTGGCGGGTGGGTAGGCAACGTATCGTTCGCTCGAGATTTCTCTAATCTGGTCATATTCATCTTCTTCTATCGAAAATTCTTCAACCTCTCTTACGTCAATGCACTCTTCCTTTTCCTTCATAAGAAGCACGGCATCTGTGATTGCTTGACCGAAATTTCTTGCTCTGATCCAAACGACTTTTTCATTTTCGAATATCACTTTAAAGAGCTGAAAATATAACGGATCGGGGTCGTAATAATGGATGGTAGTATCGTGCGCTTCTATCAGCTCGCACTGCATACCGCTTTTAAGCGCCAGCTCCTTTTTTTCCTCGGTAAAAGCTCCGAAAAGCTTGGCGTTATCGTAGCATAAAATCAGTTTCATATTAAATCTCTCCTTATGTTATTTATGTTCTTGAATAAGCGTATAAAAGCTTTTGCCGCTCCTCTTCGTTTTTTAGAGCTTTCAATTTGAAATTCAAATTGTTTTCCAGCATTTCTTCAAACGTAACGGGAACGAATCCGTTTATATCTGCGCCTGCATTCAGAGCGTTGAAACTCAAAAACAGCTGACGGTATTCATCGGCTATCCGATTATGAATATGCCCGTGTATGAGATAACCGAGCTTGCGCTTAGTCTCTTCCCTGCTCGATTTCCATTCGAGCATCGGATAATGGCACATAGTTATAGGATGGCCGCTTAGGTGAATCTCAAGGTATGGAAGAATCGTTTCGAAATACTTTTGGCACTCTTCTCTTCTGACCCACGTAGTGTCGTGATTACCCGGAATAAGAATTTTCTTTCCGGAAAGCTGCTCCATATAATACGACACTCTGTTTTTATCCCAAACGACATCGCCTATTATGTAAACAACGTCATTTTTCTTAACCTTACGGTTCCAGCCCTCAATAATATATGCGTCCATTTCCTCAACGCTTGCAAACGGTCTGGCGCAGAGATTAATTATGTTTTTATGACCAAAATGGAGGTCTGACGTAAAGAACGTCATTTTATCACCACACTTTCCTTTTACACAAATTCTTATTAATAAAGAGTTCGGTATCCACCGCATTTAGCATATGGATACCGAAGAATTATCAAGGTGCCTTTCCTAAATTATTTAACAGATAATTGGAGCTTTGCTGTACGCACCTTTAACAAAGCACGTTTTTTTCCTCTTTAAATCAATATTTTAACGGTTAAAAAAACAAGAGTTGCTGTGTGTGCTTTTATATTTTAGATTTATGCGCAAATCATAGAGTACCTTTCCGCACCGATGATTTCAAGCATCTGGGCGTAAGGTGAAATTCTGCCTTCTGCAACCATTCCAAAGAGCCTGGGAGTACAACCGCTGACGAGCGCTACGCCGCACTCGTTCATAGAAACCGGCTGCTGAGTATTTCTGCTCTGCACGTTCCAGAATACAATTTCGGGAAGATTGAAGCCTGCTCTTGCGAACATAGCCTTTGCATTCTCGAAATTCGTCAGCGAAGAATCTTCGGCACAGCGATCAAATTCCATATCGGATACGATAACTATCCTCTTGACCATATCTTCCGGCTTCATACGGTTTTTTACTGCAGTATCGAGCAGCAGTCGGAACACGTTTTCGATGTTGGTATTCGCAACTTCGCTAAAGTTCATGCAGTACTGAACCTTTTCGTAAATATCCTTACCCTTGATTTTAACGAGCTGAGGTCTTGACGAAAAAGTAATAAAGTGATTTCGGAATTCGCCTTTGATATGCTCTGCCATATAAATACCTAGGGAAATCGCTACGCAAATTGCCATAGGATTGCCGCTGTACATAGAGCCGGAACCGTCTATAACTACAAGCGTATCATCGTTGCCGTTGAAATCGGGAAGATTTTTCCAAGTGAGATCAAGCGTGCTGCGCTCACCGGCAGACATCTGGGAGTTTGATCCGAAAAATGACCAGCTACGATAGTCAAATATGGGCTGAATGATATCATACGGAGCAACAGCTTCGGTATTCATCTTTGCTTTGCCGGATTTTACCCTACACTTGAACTCCTCATAGCGTGCTTCGTCATTTCTGATAAATGCTTTTCTATATTTGAAGAGTGCCCGCGAAGGCTGAGCTTCGTAATTGAAGGTATAGTCCATTTCGCGAAGATTGTTTTCGATAATGTGGATATGTGCTCTAAGCGCGGTAAGAGCCTTACGATAATCGGCTTCACTAAGGCCAAATGCCTTTGCGATTTTCTTAGCGTTTGCTACGGTATCTGGATTCGATGCGTTTACCGAAGGCAACCACTTGCCGAGCAGCGAAACCGATTTGTTCTCCTCACGGAGATTTTCCATATCCTTTTGGAACTGTCTCTTAAGCTCCGCGAGCATTTCCGCTTCGCATGAAGTGCCCATAAGAACGAGCATATCGTCATAACGGCCAAATTCGGCAATGTAAGGAATGTTTTTAATTACAGAAGCGCTGTTTATGTTTGCCAGAGCCTTCAATATAATTTTGAAGACACGTCTCTCACCAAGACCGCCTCTGATGTCTCGGAGAAAGAAAAGAGTTTTCATAGCCAGATCACGCTCCTCGGCATAAGCCAGCTCGAAACGCCTGATAATATCCTGCTCGGGCGCATTTCTGAGCGCGCCGCAGGTTGCGAAGAAATCCAGGCAATGGCTCATAGTGCTGCCAAGTGTCACGGCACCGTTTTCGGTTCTCGACATATGGTTAATTTCATTTTTGAGTTCTTCTAACATTTCGTTTTCCTCCTTTAAAAATTACAAGGCACAAAAACCACCAATTGTAAGACGAATTAAATATTATCTTGATTGATTGCTGTACATGCCTTTTTATACAAAGTGCATTTTACGTCGCTTTGAGATTTCTCTCCAGCATTTACGGCTTAGATGGCTCAAAATTTGCTGTTAGCACTTTTAGTTTAAATTTAGTAAAACCAACACCCATCGCTGAGTATCAATTGCAAGATTATTGAGTGCGGATAATTTTCAACGCAAACTAATTTTTCTTGCTCACAAGGATGCGGGGCATCTCGTCTCTGCCTCACTCGTTTTCCTTGTGACTAAAGTTTAGCACGTTTTTACCGACTAGAAAAGCGGTGCGATTGCAAAAATTCCATACAATACGAAATTTTTTGCCCATTATTTGTAAACGAATGTAAATTTTATCAAATATCTGTAAACAGAACTTCAAAATGCGCTCGGACAGCGAGATATCAGTAATAGAATTCAGTTTTTCCGAATATAGTTTTTTAGAGCAATATAAGGGGGAACGTTATGAAAAGAGGAATAGGATTATGGCAGTTTTTCGGCTTTGCCGTTACTGCACTCGGTGGGACATTATTGCATTTTCTGTACGATTGGCTGGGAAAGGCGGCTTGGATAGCGGCTTTTTCCGGAATTAACGAATCAACCTGGGAGCATATGAAGATACTCTTCTGGCCTATGTTTATTTTCGCTATCGCAGAAAGCTTTTTCTTTCGCGAACGCGGGAATTTCTGGTGCGTGAAGCTTAGGGGTATTCTTCTCGGCATTGCATTAATTCCCGTTGTATTTTATACGTATAACGGAGTGATAGGAAGGTCACCTGCTTGGATAAACATTGCAATCTTCTTTATTGCAGGCGCTGCTGCTTTCATTTACGAAGCTATACAGTTTAGTAAAAAAGATATGCTTTGTAAGAGTCCGAAAACCGCAGCCGCTATTCTCTGCGGCATTGCATTACTATTCGTAATTTTCACGTTTAAAACTCCGAACCTCGCTATCTTTAAAGATCCCTTAACCAACACCTACGGAATATAAAATCAACCGCTGAGCAGTAGTTTGATTTATCGGAAGTTATCGTTTTGCTTAAATTTATACTTAAAATTTATAAAGCAAATTATAATAAAACAGAGCTGAGTCTAACGCATTACCTATATGCATTTAACTCAGCCCTTAATTTTATACGTTATAAAACTTTACGTACCAAATAACCGTAAGAATGATTCCAATGGCAAGGAAGAAAAAGCCTGTTACAAAAATACTGCTGTTATCTCTCTCTTTAGCCTCGCTCATCTTGCGCTCGCGGTAATCGGCATACTTCTCATGCTTAGCTCTGCCCATTGGGATAAATGTGAGCATAGCGCTTTTAAGAACAAAGCCTATTCCTATGAGAGCGCCTTCGCCGCTTACGAAAAGCATTCCCGCAAAGAGCGTCATCAAGATACCCGAGACGAAAAACGCATCTGCTAAGATTTGAAGATTTACCGCCACACTCTCTGTAAAAAAGCCTTTTGACCAGATTACTAAAAAGGAAATAAATACTTCAACGGCAAAACAAATGGCATATTTCTTAAGCTTTACTTTCTTTTCCTGTTCCACTGTATATAACCATCCATACTGTTATTTAACCATCTGCTTATATTTTTCCTCTTCTGCGTCATTACAATATACGAAGTGTCCGGGAGTAATTTCGCGGAACGAGGGAGCGTTTACCGAATAGTCATGCTCTGCGATGGGATTATAGTGAATTCTTACACGTTTCTTTTCGTATACCGGGTCGGGCAAAGGAATTGCCGAAAGAAGAGATCTGGTATACGGATGCAAGGGATTCTTAAAGAGCTCATCAGAATCAGCAAGCTCAACCATCTTTCCGAAGTACATAACGCCTATTCTGTCAGAGAAGTACTTAACTACCGAAAGGTCGTGCGCAATGAAGAGAATTGTAAGTCCCATGCTATCTCTGAGGTCGTTAAGCAGATTGATTACCTGAGCCTGAATTGACACGTCAAGCGCGGAAATAGGCTCATCGGCAATTATCATTTCGGGCTGCATAATAACAGCTCTTGCAATACCGATACGCTGGCGCTGACCGCCTGAGAATTCGTGAGGATAACGGTCTGCATGCTCGCGCACAAGACCAACCGTTTCAAGTATCTCATATACCTTTTCGTTGATATACTTTTTATCGGTTACACCGTTAATAACAAGTCCCTCGGCAATAATATCACGTACCGTCATACGAGGGTCAAGAGAAGCGATAGGATCCTGGAAGATCATCTGTATTTGCGTAATAAGTCTGCTTCTCTTTGCTACGCGGACTCTGTTCTTAAATTCCTTATTGAGAGCCTTGATTTTTTCGTCATCACCTTTTGCAGCGCTGATTTTTTCAGCATACTCTGCCTCAAGCTCCTTGACGAGCGACTCGGCATGCTGCCTGTCAACTTCCTTGCTATCGGACCTTGCATCTCTTATGAGAGCTCTATTCTTATCAACGATTTCACCAAGCTCGGCATTGATTCTTTCAATCTCTGCCTGAATATCAGTCTTTCTTGCCTCATCAACGTTCTTTTCAGCGCGCAAAGCCTTGATTTTCTTGGCTGCATCCTTGCGGGCATTTGCGATAGCATCCTTGTAGGAGCGTACTCCCGCTCCTATTCTCTGGCCCTTGAAATATACGCTGCCTGACGTGATATTGTTGAGCTTGATAATCGTACGGCCCGTGGTTGTTTTTCCGCAACCGGACTCTCCGACAAGACCGAACGTTTCACCTTTTCTTATCTCAAAGCTTACGTCATCAACAGCCTTGAGGTCCTTACGTCCCAAGCGGAAATACTGGCAAAGGTGGTCCACTTTTAATAATACTTCACGATTAGTTTCCATGGCTACCTCCCCTTTCTTTCATTCGTCTGATACGCTCGGTAATAATTTTCGGAATTTCTACCTTGGGTGCGTTAGGATGGAGCAGCCAGGTTGCAGCATAGTGCGTAGGAGAAACCTCATACATAGGAGGCTGCATCTCAAAGTCAATTTCCATCGCATATTTATTTCTTTCCGCAAACGCATCTCCAACGGGAGGATAAATCATATTCGGGGGTGTACCGGGAATAGAATCAAGCTTCTCGTTGGTATCAAGGTCAGGCATAGAAGAAAGAAGCGCCCAAGTGTACGGATGCTGCGGATTATAGAATACCTCTTCAGCTGTACCGTACTCTACGATTTTACCCGCATACATAACTGCAATTCTATCAGCCATATTAGCAACGACACCGAGGTCGTGCGTAATAAATATAATAGAAAGGTTATGCTCGCGCTTAAGTTTATTGATAAGCTCAAGAATCTGAGCCTGAATAGTAACGTCAAGTGCAGTCGTAGGCTCGTCACAAATAAGGATATCGGGGTTAGCGGAAAGAGCGATGGCGATAACGATACGCTGACGCATACCTCCCGAGAACTCGAACGGATACTGTCTGTAACGCATTCTCGCCTCAGGAATACCAACCTCTTCCATAAGCTTGATAGCCTTTTCCTTTGCTACTCTAGGAGTAAGGGTATAAACGACCTGGGAAGCCTTTTCCTTGAGGTAGTCAATAAGCTCAATACAACGCTTATCGGCATCAAAGCTGCCAGAAGCTTCAACGTCCGCATTAAATCTGCTGAGGACACGGTTAAGAACAGAAACGATTGATTTTATCTGATCCTTGGGGTCCATAATCGACTTAGGAACTATCTTCCAGTCAATCTTTTTGCCCTTTGCAAGCATAGCCTCTCTCTTTGCGGTCTGACGCTCAAAGCGAGCCTCTTCCTTAGCGTTGTTCTTAATATAGAAGAAGTACTTCTTTACTTCTCTCTCGAACGCACCGCCAAAAGTATACGCCACGTTATCCTTGATAACGGCAAGCGGATCGATTGCTGCGACAACGCTCTTAGTTACCGTCTTACAAAAAGCCTCTGCTTCCTGCGCGGTAAACTTTCCTGCGTTAAAGAAATCTATTGCGTTCTGAAGCTCTGAGATAGCGAGCTTCTTATTCTCAATGGACTTATTAAAGGAATACTGAACAGCAATCTTTTCAAGAGCAATAAACGAATCCATAAAGTCCTCATTTAAGAACTTTATCGTTATTTCATTTGCTTCATCGGCAGGCATAAGGCTAAGGTCGGTTTCGGGATACTTATATACGTAGTAACCGATTCGGAAGAAATTATACTTAGGCTTTTCGAGCAGCTGAGTCGCAGTTTCCTTAATAGCTTTAAGCAGCTCTACCGTTTCGGGAGACGCTTCTTTTTTGGACGCGCCCACGCCAACAAGCTTCTTTGCCATATCCGCAACGTTGAGCTTAGCTCGTTCTGCGCGTTTTGCTGCGTCAAGAGCTACGGAATGTGCCTTAAGAATATCAGCACTTGAGGAAACGAAATATTTATCGTTTATTGCATTAAGGCTACGGGATATGAGAGCAAGCTTAGCGACAACGTCTACCTTTTGTTTCTTTTCCGTAAGGAAGAGAAGGTCCTCAATTGCTGCTATCATTTCCTCTGTAGCAGTATGCGCAGCGTTATAGCTGTTTTCAAGCTTAATTGCCTGAATATTGAAGTCGTCAAAGGTTTTGATGTATCTTTCGATATCTTCTACGGAAAACCGGGTGTCACCGCTCTCGGTTACCGCCTTCTTCATCATCGCGGACAAGGTAGCGAGCATTTTGTTAAAGGTTACGCGACCTTCCTTGCGGTTTGCCTTGTTTTTAAGAAGCATTGCCTCGGTAATCTGCTTACCGATACGCATAATAGGGTTAAGAGACGAAAGGGGGTCCTGGAAAATCATTGCGATTTTATCACCGCGCAGCTTATGCATCTCCTCCTCGGGAATACGAAGAAGGTCCTGTCCGTCATAGAGTATCTCACCGCCCTCATGGATAGCGTTTACAGCGGAAATACCCATAATTGCCTTAGACGTAACAGACTTACCCGAGCCCGATTCTCCAACTATAGCAAGAGTTTCGCCCTTGTAAAAATCAAAGGAAATATCGCGCACTGCCTGCACTCTGCCTGCATCTGTACGGAAAGAGATCTTCAGATTATTAACTGATAATTTAATTTCTTTATTATTCATACTTAATCCTCCGATCCTCTGAGTGACGGGTTGAACGCATCACGAAGTCCGTTGCCGAACAGGTTGAAGCTGAGCATCAAAAGAACCAGGAACAGACAGGGGAAGAGCGCCACGTATCCGGCGTTTGCCGTAATTGACTTCTGACCTGCGGCAATAAGCGTACCTACACTCGTGGTGTTTCCTGCCTCAAGGTTGATAATACCCAGGTAAGAAAGCGAGGTTTCCGAATAAATCATAGAAGGAATAACAAGCGCAATGCTAGTTACAATCGTACCGAGACCGTTCGGGAAAATATGCTTAAACATTATTCTCCTGTCTCTTGCGCCGAGCGTTCTCGCAGCTAATACGTACTCCTGATTCTTAAATCGGTAGAACTGCATTCGCGTTGTACCCGCCATACCAATCCAACCTGTAGCAAAGAATGCAATAAATAAGACGAGAGCCTGGCTGGACGAGCCCATATGATACTTAAGAAGTGTGATAACAATCATGGTAGGCACTGCGTGAAGGACTTCAACAAATCTCTCCATCGTAAGGTCAACCTTACCTCCGAAGTAACCGGAAATTGCGCCCCAGATAACACCGAAAATGAAGTTTGCGACTGCAACGGCAGTTGCAAAGAGGAAAGAAAATCTTGCGCCGTACGCAAGGCATGCAAAGATGTCCTTACCCGTCTCGGTTGTACCGAATATAAATTTCGGCTCACCGATGCCGTCTTTTTCTACTACGGTATGCTGATAGGTATAATATTCGTAGTATTCAGCTCTTACCTCGATACCGCCGTCAACCTTTCTGCCGTATACGTAGTAATACTGCTCGCCGTCCTTCTCTACACCGTTCTCACCCTCAATTCTTATGGAGTTGTAGTCTGCCATAAGATTGGTGATACCCTCAGACGCCTTGTATTCCCAGTAATTAGGAATGACGTTGCCGTCACTGTCGGTTTGGGGACGAAGAATAGACACATTAGGGTTTTCAACCTTATAGTATATGTTAGCATCGTACTTATTCTTCTCAAGAGTAGGTCTGTCAGAAGACTTAACAACAGGATAAAGCACCTGTCTGCCCGTTTCGTTCTGATATCTCTGAATATCCTCGTACTCTTCCTTGGAGATAATCTTGTACTTACCAAATCCTACACCGTAATAGGTATCGTAGCGGTAAGAATAGTTAGTTCCGTCCTCGCTGACGGTATATTCTCCGTGCTTAATGACGTCTCTTCCCGTTTCAAGAGCAAGAGCCTTGTCCTTAAGATAGCCAACGTAGTTCGTGTTCTTTTCTCTGCAGCCGTCCCAGAAATCGATTCCGCTGTTTGCAAACAGCTCTATCTTAGGCGTTACGTACGCATACGACATATCGTAGTATGCCGGCTTAAAAGGAGTGAAGAAGGGTGCAATAATAGCAAAAAGCACCAGTATTGCAATTACTATACCGCCAACAACCGCGCCCTTATTCTTGCTAAAGCGGCGGAAAGCGCCCTGAAAATAGCTTACGGGCTTAGTTTCAAATTTGCTGTCGTGATACAGGTCTGTTCTTTTGGCAAATTGGAACTTTTCGGCGGGGATATTATTTATATTATAATTTTCTGTCATTTTTTAGCCCCCATTCTGATTCTCGGGTCAATGAAACCGTAGCTGATATCTATAACTATACCTGCAGTAAGGCTTACAAGAGTATAGAAGCCCGAAAGCAGCATAAAGAAATCGTAATCCTGGAAGGTGATAGAGTTAAGGTAGAGTCCTCCAACTCCGTTTATTCCGAACATTTTCTCGATAATAAGTGAGCCTGAAAGCACTGAAACGAATTCAGCGAGTATCGAAGGGAAAATTACGACCATGGAGTTGCGCAGCGCATGGCGAAGGACTGCTTGTCTTTTAGTAAGACCTTTGGTTCTTGCAAGGAGCATAAACTCTCCCGTAAGAACCTCGGAAAGCTCCGCACGTGTGTAGCGCGCATAGCCCGCAATAGAGCCAAGACACATAGCAAATACGGCGGGAATCATAGAATGAAATACTTCCCAGCTTAAGTAATCGTTACTCGTTGACACCATCAATGGGAACCAGCCAAGCTTAAAGCAGAAGACGTACTGAAGCATAAGCGCGAGTACGATGGACGGAACCGATATCAAAAGAATTATGAAGATATTGATAAGCTGGTCCTGCCACTTATTCTTTTTAAGCGCAGCCAGAATACCGAGACCGAGACCTATCGGTACACCGATGAGAGTTGAATAAATGTTTATGAGTATTGTGGGAGGAAGATGGCTGGTGAATACGTCCCAGATATCGTAACCGATATATTCACCGTAGGTGGTAACAATACCGAAATCACCCTCGGTTATGATTCTTTTGAGATACGTGCCGTACTGGATAAAAATCGGCACTCTGTCATATTCCCAGACACCGTTTTCACCCTCGCGAATATTGGTTATCCAGCCTCTTCCCTCAAGCGTTCTCATAACGATTTCGGGGTCCTGTCCCGGAAGAGCATTTGTCGGGATAGGCAGAAGCTTGATAAACACGAAGCACATTGTGAAAATGATGCAGAACGTAAATAGCATCAAACCAAGGCGCTTCATTACATATTTAAACATATACATAGGTTTTTCTCCTCTGTTTTGTTGTTTTCCAAGTTAATTATCGGACCTTCAAATAATCGGCAAAGATAAGGTCCAGTGCGCACTGAAGCTGCGCATTTCTTTAATTGATAGTTAATCATTCCTATCAGAATGACGTCTTTTCGTTCTTACCGTCAAATTGAACTTATTCTATTACCTATTTTCGATAATAGCATTTCTTTAACTATTATTATGTAGTTGAACGTTAAAAGCAATTTTTATAGATAAACGGACCGTAAAAAATCAGCGCATAAACGAGCAATCAGCGGTGAGCACGCTGGCTCACCGCCGTTTGCATTAATAAACTAGATAATTTTAAGTAAATCTACTACTAGAAATTACTCGGACTTTTTGTACTCATTAGTGAGATCGTTGTTGTTCTGAGCAACGAATTCAGCCCATTCAGCATCGTTGTAGTTAACTTCCATATATCTCATGCCACCGAATCCCATGAAGGTGTGCTCATCTTCAGAGAAGTAGGAGAACTTAGCGCCAAGGAAGGATCCGCCACCGTCTGCGATAAGCATTACGGAACGGCTCTCCTTGATGGTAACTTCCTCAAGAGCGGAGAGGATGGTAAGTCTTGCTTCAGCAGGAGCAAAGCCCTCACCCCAGTTGTAGGTCTTTTCCTGCTCTTCAGACTCTGCAAGTCCGTTGAGGCAGAAGTACCAGTTCTGGATGCTCATAGTGATGGTCTCGCCTGCGCCTGCATAGTCACCAGCGGGCATAGTGAGAGTCATAGGAATTGCGGAGGTATCCCAGTACATATGGTAGTTGAGGTCGTCCTCAGGGTTAACGAATGCACCGATGATATCGAAGGGATTGAATGCGTTTCCGGAGAAGCCGTAACCAAATCCGATCTGAGTTTTACCGGTACGGAATGCTTCAGCCCACTTATCGCCTGCAGATGCGTCAAACACAACCTTGATCTTGCCCTCAAGAGCGGTACCCTTGGTAAGTCCGTTAAGAACTTCCTGGATGTAGTCAGCTCTGAATCTCTGCTTAGCTGTATCAGCCGATGAACCGTAAACGAGAGTGATGTCCTTGGTGGAATCGTAGCCGTACTTCTCGGGATCAGCAGTAAGGATGGTTATAGCTTCCTGCATCTTCTGCTTAGCAAGAGTGGGGTTGTAACCGGTAAGTGCATCGTAAGCGTCCTCGGTGGAAAGACCGACGAGATCGCCGCCGGACCACTTGCCGTCAGCGCCCTGAGTAAAGCCGTAAGCGCGGAGAATACCCTCTTTTGCAATGGTGGTGTTACGGTACTGACCGCCGTCTGCAAGGTTGGGAGAATTCTCAATGTCGTAGTAGTAAGCTACGTTGATAAGACCGAAGCAAGGAACTGCGGAGCCGGGCCAGATCTTCTCAACTATGTCACTTCTGTTAAGCGCAAGGTTGAATGCATGTCTGAATTCCTGAATTGCAAGGATACCGTTGTTGTTCTCGCTATTCTTAAGAGTAGAGAGATTGCTGTAAAGCTGCATACCAAAGGTACCGGTGCTGGTAGAGGTGAAGTAAACGTACTTGGAATGAAGGTAATCAGCTACGTTATCAGTATCAAGAGCTGCATCGTCAAAGGAACCGTCAAGGAAGCCCATCCACTTGGTGGAAGACTCTTCAACCTTACGGCAGTAAACAGCATCGATATTGTACTGGTTCTTGTACATATCAAGGTTCCAACCGTACCAGTTCTCGTTCTTAACGAGCTTGTAGTGAGAGCCTGCCTCAAACTCAGCGAGCTTGTAGGGACCCCAGCTTGCAGTGGTAGCAAGAGAGGAGTTGTAGTTAGAGGTCCAAAGAGTTGCGCCGTTAGCGGGCTCGGTCTTGGAAGCCTCGTACTTAGCCTTGTGAACAAGGGGAAGGCTTGAGAAGTAGTAAGGAGCCCAAACGGAAAGAGAACCGTCTTCCGTAAGGAAGGAGTAAGGCTTGTCAAGACAAAGAACGAGAGCGTTTTCGCCTTCAACTTCGTAAATACCAACGGTATTCCAATCAACCTCATCACCGTAACCGGAAATGTAGGATGCGAAGGTGTTCCAGCCTGCTTCGCCAGCAGAACCGAATCCTGCAAAGTTTGCCGCAAGAACCTTAAGGTCTGCAAGAATGTCAGCAGTTACAGGTATGTAACCGAACTCGTTCTCAGTACCGTTGTACTTAAGGAAGAGGTCCTCAAAGTACTTGGTAACAGTTTCACCTGCCTCATTCTTAACTTCTCTTTCTACAACGTAGTCGGGAAGAGCGTCAGGATCGCTGGTGTCACCGGTGTACTCCTTGTCAAAGTAACCTGCTCCACCATAACCGTAGTCGGTATGAATCATTCCCCAAGTAGCGCCGAAGAGCATGTTGGAGTCAGTGGTAGAAGTATAAACAAGGTAATCTTTGTCACCGATAGTAACGTAAACGTAACCGTCATCCTTTACAGTGGTGGTGGTGATAGCGTTAGCGATGGAATCATCCTCACCCCAATCGGCCCACTGCACGTAGATAGGAGCTCCGGAGAAGAAGTATGCCTTGGAGTTCTTGATCATAAGGGTATCGTAGTAGGTGTTAGCGCGGAAGTTCATGAAGTCAGGGTCAAGGAGCTGCTTCATAGACCAAACGAAGTCTGCAGCGGTGATAGCTGTGCCATCATCCCACTTAAGATCGTTACGAAGAGTAATCTTCCAAGCGTAGCCGCCCTCAGCCTTCTGATCAGCGTCATAGCCCCACTTTGCGTCAACGGATGAGGTTACGTCCTCAAGCTTGGTTGCAGCAGAGTAGTTGGTGGTGTAAGCACCGGGAACGATTCCTGCCTTATTGATGGAACCGTCTTCATTGTACTTCTTGTCATTTTCGAACTTGTAGTCATATTCGAAGAAAGAAGAGCCGATGTAACTCATAATCTGAGTGTCGTTATTATCGGCATAGGTAAACTCGTTCCAGTTGCTGGGCATAACCGTGGTGGTAGTGTTATATGTTACGGTGGTGGGCTTTTCTTCATCATCACCGCAAGCAGCAAGCATGCTAACTACCATAACCAGGCAAAGCAACAAAGCCAACATGGATCTGAGCTTCTTGTTCATAATGTTTTCCTCCATTGTGAATTTTTTTATTTCCTTACTCGCAAGACACTTCTCTATGCAATTTTGTGTCAGAACCCACATTATTGCAAAAAAAGTCTACGCGAATATAAGATGTATTTATAATAGCACAAACACTTCGGCTTGTCAATATTTTTTGCGAATTAAAATTTAAAATAATATAGTATATGCGTTTTGCAAGAAAACGAACTTGATACAAAAAAGATAGCTCTTTTGGGAATTTTGAGCTATCCTCTTTGTTTTTGCATTGACTTTGAAGCCTTTTTTTAAACCTTCTTTGTTTGAACCACGTAAGGCGCGTAGGAAACGTCTGCATTATCATACCAGTCGTCTGCATATGAGTTTTTGGAAGGTTTACCGAGCTTAAAAAACATAATCGAAACCGTAAGCAGAACGGAAAGAATCGGCCCTGCCCCGATTCCGCACGACATAACCGCTGATAATATATTTGCAGACCGCGCCAACGCACAAGGCGATTATAAGTCTCGTAAGATAAAAGGCGGGAACGTATAGGATAAGGGTGAGAAGCATTTTTACAACGAGAAACAGCACTTCTTCAAATCCCATGAGCATATCGCTGATTTCCGCATAAAAGTCGGCTTCCGATAAAAGCTCAAAGGCAAGCTCAGAAAGAGGAGCGCTGACCCAGAGGGCTGTAAGCGCGCCGAAGAAAACCGAAAACAGCACTGCAGAAAAGCTTATGAGAGACTTTGAAAGTCCCTTTTTATAGCCCTTTCGGGATTGTAAAAAAACCGTTAATGCAATAAGCGGCAAAATAATAACGGATACCGAGGTAAACGACATAGCTTTCTCCTGTTTTACTCGTGTGTTAATAAAAATAAATAAATTATTAATATTATATATTTTTCCAGCTGCAAAGTCAATGCTTTTTTCATATTTTGGCATATTACGTAAAAAAGTCCCCCTCAGCAGTCAAAACAACCGCCAAAAGAGGACTTTTTCATTAAAATTAAATTAAAGCACGAGAGAAGGAGCTGAATAAATTCTTGCCGCAAGCTCGGAATTAAGCATATAGAGGCTTCTGGGGTCTGAACCGAAAAGCTCCATTTTCGTTATCATATCGTTTGCATTTGTTTCTTCCTCGCCCTGCTCCTTTACAAACCAGTCGAGGAACTGCATCGTACGAAAATCCTTAACCTCATATGCCGCAGCGTATATATCGTTGATAAGCGAGGTTACGTATTTCTCATGCTCAAGACCTAAAAGAAGAACGTCCATATCGGAAAGCAATTCTTTATCCGGCTTCGCTATTGCATCAAGCGTAACGGTCTGGTTTTCATTCTGAAGGTACTGATAGAAAAGCATCGCGTGGTCTCTTTCCTCTTGCGCCTGAATCATATACCAGTTAGCGAATCCGTCAAGGCCGCGTCTCTTAAAATAGTTCGAAAAATCAAGATAAAGATATGCTGAATAAAATTCTTTATTTATCTGCTCGTTCAAAAGTTTGTGTACTTTTTTGTCCATTTTGTAAACCTTTCTTTACTTATTTGATTAAATTTCTGCTTTCCAGAGTCCGTGAAGATTGCAGTATGCATATACCGCTACAGGCTTTTCACCGCCCAGAGCAAAGGTCACCACGGGAGCTTTTCCTACCTCGAGGCACTTACGCTGTCCGCCATTTTCGGTTTCAAGATATACCCAGAGAATGCTATGCTCAGCACTCATAGGATGCTCTACAGAGCCCACCGTAACCTTAACGGTATCACCGATAACCTCTGCTACGGGAATATGCTTTTCATGGCTTGCCTCAACCGTTCCGGGAACGAGCTTTGTCATCTTCTGTCCGCAGCATACCATAGGCACTCCGGATTCATTAATCATTCCTACAAGATTTCCGCATTTTTCACAAATATAAAATTTACTGTTGTTACACATTTTATGTGCCTCCGTTTGTTTTTTGTTTTTGTTTTCTGGTATCATTATACACGGTACCTTAAATATATTCTGTGACTTAGTCACACATTCTCATATTTTGTTTTGTTTTTTCATTTCTCTTCATTGACATAATTATTATCGGGTGATATAATTTAACTGATAAATGCTGAATGCTTGAGGTAAATAAAATGAACGAAGAAGAGCTTATCGAGCTTTTCAAAAAAACCTTTCCCTTTTGGGACAAAATGAGCGAAAGAGATAAAGAAACATTTGTTCGCTCTTCTTACCAGGTGAAATTTGAAGCAGGAACAAACATACATGACGGCAATGAATGCACGGGTGTAATTCTTATAAAATCCGGTTCTCTGCGGCTTTATCTTCTTTCCGAAGAAGGTAAAGAAATAACTCTTTACAGACTATTTCCGGGAGACATGTGTATTCTCTCAGCGTCCTGCGTATTAAGCTCTATTACCTTTGACGTTTTCGTTGATTCCGAGGAAAACAGCGAATGCGTTGTGGTAGGCGGCTGCGCCTACGAGGACCTGGCGAGAAGAATGCCCGATGCTAAAATATTCGCACTTGAATCAGCCGCGCAAAGCTTTTCTGAAATTATGTGGGTTATGCAGCAGATACTCTTTATGAGTATGGATAAGCGGCTTGCGATTTTTCTGCTTGACGAAGCATCAAAAACAGAAAGCGACACTATAAGGCTTACTCACGAGCAGATTGCTAAATATATAGGCTCTGCCCGCGAGGTCATTTCAAGAATGCTTAAGTATTTCTCTTCGGAGGGACTTGTCACCGCTTCAAGAAGCGAAGGAATAAGACTTGTTGACAAAAAGAGACTCAGAGCCCTTGCCCTTTAGTCGAGAAGGGCGAGAATAGCCTCCTTGGGACGCGCGCCCGTCACCTGACGGTGAACCTTACCGCCCTTAAGAACAACGAGTGTCGGAATGCTGTAAACTCCAAACTCTGCCGCAAGAGACGGCACGTGGTCAACGTTTACCTTGCAGACTGCTATATCCTCCCTCTCCCCTGCTATTTCGTCTATTATCGGAGATACCATCTGGCACGGTCCGCACCAATCGGCATAAAAGTCAAGAAGCACCGGCTTATCTCCGTTCTTTATTCTTTCGAAATTATCGTTGTTGATTTTTATTACTGACATTTTAAACTTTCCTTTCGTTTTCTTTTTACGGCTCTATCTTAGCAAAAAGAAAAACGTTTTTCCGTGATTTAGTCACACAAAAAGCGGCATAAGACAGTCAACCTCAGACCGTCTTATGCCGCTTTACTTTTTATATGATTATGAGCCGGGCTTGTCAGGGTGAAATCCCGATTCACCGAATACTTCAAAATTATTTATAGTGTTCATATCCTCTGCCAAAATTTCGAAATCAAACACGTCAGCATTTTCAAGAATTCTTGACGGGGTTACCGATTTCGGAAGAGGAAGAGTTCCGTTCTGAAGACACCAGCGAACACAAATCTGAGCTACGCTCTTTCCGTATTTTTCCGCAATTTTAACAAGCCTCTCGTCAGAGAGAACTCTGCCTGAGCCGAGAGGACTCCACGCTTCAACTATAATTCCGTTTTTCTTGCAGTATTCCACCGTTTCCGCCTGAGTATATCCGGGGTGAAGCTCTATCTGGTTTACCATAGGAACAACCTCTGTTTTCATAAGCGCATCAAGGTGATGGGGAAGGAAGTTCGAAACACCTATAGCCTTTATTTTACCCGCCCTGTAAAGTTCTGTCATTGCCTTCCATGTATCGAGATTTATCTCGTTAAAATCATCGTATTCCGCAGGACTTGCCGGCCAGTGAATAAGATAGAGGTCGATATAGTCAAGTCCAAGCTTGGAAATGCTTCTCTCGAACGCACTGTAAGCAAGCTCATAGCTTCTGCATTTATTCCATAGCTTAGTGGTTACAAAGATTTCTTCTCTCGGTATTCCCGACTCCTTTATAGCTCTGCCAACGCTTTCCTCGTTTCTGTATATAGCCGCCGTATCTATGTGGCGGTAGCCTGCCTTAAGCGCCGCCTTTACTGCCTCGGTAGCAACCTCTCCGTCCGCTGCCTGCCAAGTGCCAAATCCCACGCAAGGTATTTTTACTCCGTTTGAAAGGCTATAGCAATCGGTTAATTCTTTCATAAACTTCTCCTCTTTTGGAATTTTATTCTTTTATAGTATACCCGAACCGTTCAAAGTAAAACGAATCGGCAAAATTTCCCGGCGTTACAGCGCGCAATCAGTCTTTTCCGAAAAGCTCGTATTCTGCCTCAGCGCAGATTGCGTGATAAATGGGAAGATGATACTCCTGAATTTTAAATGTTTCGCACGCGGGAGCTCTGAGACATATATCCGACACGGAAAGAAGCTTGCCGCCGCTCTCTCCTGTAAGTGAAATAACCGAAATGCCCAAGGCCTTTGCGCATTTTGCTGCTTTCACCACGTTTGCAGAGTTGCCCGAGGTGGAAAAGGCTACAAGAACGTCACACGGTTTTCCGAGAGCATATACGAGCTGAGCATATACGAGCAAGGGGTCAACGTCATTTGCAAACGCAGAAAGGACTCCCGAAAGCTGAGGCAGCGGAATTGCCGGAATACCGCGCTGAAGCTTTACCGCGTCATCGCCAAGCGCTTCGGTAAGGCTTGAAAGCTCCTTACCGCAAGGCTCTCTCTTCATAAGAAATCCCTTAAGCAGCTCGCCTGCCACGTGGTCGGAATCCGAGGCGCTGCCGCCGTTACCGCAAAGAAGCACCTTTCCTCCCTTTTTATAGGTCTCAACTATTTTTTCTACGGCAGCCTCAATATCTGTCTTTATGGGTAACAGTGCCGTATAACGCTCGGTAAGTTCATTTACGTACTTCATTTTGTTCTCCTTAAATCTATATCGAATCCGCAACCGCAAGCGCCGCAATATCGCCTATGCTCTCACCAAGAGCCGCGGGTACTATTTTACATACCGAAAAGCTCTCTGGCAGAGCTTCGGATTTCAGAACCTCTTGCATTTTTACAGAAAACAGCTCCTCGCACCTCGTGTATATTCCGCCGAGAACTATTTTTTCGGGATTCAGTATATCTATCAGTATAGAAAGTCCCATTCCGAGACGAGCGGCGCTCCTATCGAAAATTTCTATAGCGTCTCTGTCACCGCCTTTTGCAAGGTCGGCTATCATTTTCGTGTTTATTGCCTCAATCTTTTCCTCATTTTCGCAGGAAAAAGCTATTCGCCCGTCAGCTAACGCTTCTCTTGCATAAGCCTTGGCAAGCCTTGCTATACCGCCGCCTGAGCAAAAGCCCTCGAATGAGCCTGCCTTTCCGTAACCGACAGGACCGCTTTTTTCGAGGCGGATATGCCCTGCCTCTCCTGCCATTCCGTTAGCTCCGCTGTACAAATTCCCGTCAATGATAAGTCCTGCACCAAGTCCCGTACCAAAGGTCATAAAAATCATATTTTCGCAGCCCTTACCCGCACCGAATTTCCACTCGGCAAGAGCGCAGGCGTTAGCATCGTTGCAAAGGCGGGCGGGAACGCCAAAGCGCTTTTCCAGCTCCTCGGTTATATGCACCTCGTCCCAGCCTGGAAGATTTGGCGGTGAAAGTATTATTCCCTTCCTCTCGTCAAGAGGTCCTCCGCAGGATATTCCTATTTTCTCACAAGGCATAAGAGCCTCAACGGAAGTCATTATTTTTTCAAAGGTTTCCCCAAACGCAAGAGTTTCAAAACGGATTTTTTCTATTATCTCAATTTCTCCGTTTTCTCGCTTACGTCCTTTAACTACGGCACACTTAGTTCCGCCGATATCTATTCCTATGTACATTAGCCCTCCAAGGAAGCTGTTTTTCTTTATTTTATCACATAAATCGCCCGAGCGCAAGATATAAATCAATCTTTATTTATTTTTGTTTTAAATAAACAAAAAAGCGGATAACTTGTTCGGTCAAGCTGTCCGCTTTTTGTTGTTTTTATAGATAAATGCAAATTAATATTTACAAAATAAGCATTACTCTCCCATCACCATAACCTGAACGGTTCTGGTTCTGCCTCTGGTCTGGTCCCAGTCAATGAAGTGTATTCTTCCAAATTCTCCGAGGTCCGGCTCACCGTTTTCGATAACCACGGTAACGTTTCTGCCTATAATGGAGGAGCGAAGATGCGCATCGGTATTATGGCAGCCGAAGTTATCCTCACCGTGCTCCTCGGCAAAGACGAGAGCCTTTTTGCCGGGGTGGAGATACTGTCCCTCGTAGCGACAGGTGGGAATCCAGTTTTCGAACACGTTAACAAGGTCCTGCTGAAGCGTTTCAAGTCCGGTCATCGACATATCAAACGCGCACTCCTGAGTGATAACCGAGCAGGTAGTATGGTGAGAATAAACTACCACAATACCGTCCTTGATACCTGTTTTTTTACTGATTTCCTTAACCTTATCGGTTATATCGTGAAAGCTCACCGCGCGATGTCTGGATTCAAGCTTAAAGGATTCTCTGTATACCATTTTCTATCTCCCTTACTTCATTTTTTTGAGGTCATCGGCAGCTCTTCTTGTTGCCGCAATCATTTCGTCAATCATTGCTATGGGGTCGGCAGCGTTCACTATACCCGAAGCAGCGCCTGCTGCCTCGCTGCCTGCCATAATAAAGTCGTATACCTGCTGTCCGTTTGTAATTCCGGCTGCCTGCTCTACCATAATATCGGGGTAAATTTCCTTTATAACCCTTATAGAATCCTTAACGTATGCCATAGGGCTTACTCCGTTGCCGCCGCCGATTATCTCGGAGGGCTCGGGATTTATGATATCGGGGTGAAGCTGAGCAATCGCCTTAGCCTCTGCAAGAGTATCGGCACATGCGAAGACAAGAAAATCGAGCTCCCTCGCTCTGTCAATGGTAGCCTTCATCTGAGGAAGGCTCATGGGCTTCTCGCAGTGGTTTATAACCACGCCCTTTGCTCCTGCTGCCGCAAGTCCCTCGGGAAGAACGTCTGCCATTCCGCGTCCGGGACGGAGAGTATCCATATAAGGAGCAAGAACGATAAGGTGCTTCGTGTTTTCGCAAACACGGCGGATTTCAACGGCAGGGCAGATAAAGAGCACGTCAATGTCGTACTTCTCTGCCGCTTTATCGGCTGCAAGGGCATATTCAAGCACCTTGTCACCGTAAATATAGTTTTTGGTTCCTATCTCAAAATAGGGTGTTCTTATAGTCTGTTTCATTTATAAAATTCCTTTCGGCAATATACTCAGTATGAAGCGCCGAGCGCTGCCGCCTGCTTTTTATATTTTTCAAAAATAGATTTATACCTTTCGGTCATTTCTTTTCTCGGAAGAATAACTCTCTCGGCAATTTTGAATTTTTTATAGCCTTCAACGCAGGAAGAGTAAAGACCTGCACCGGCTCCGGCAAGAATAGCCGCGCCAACGCACGCAAGGTCAGCAACCTCCGGTATCCTTATCGGAAGTCCCGAAACGTCAGCGAGAATCTGACACCAAACCGCGCTTTTCGAAGCACCGCCCGAGAGCTTAAGCCCTTCGGCTGACGGCTTGGTTTTAAAGGTCTCCATCATCCAGAGAATCTGAAACACAACCCCTTCCATAACCGCTCTTGCAAGGTGATAACGGTTATGCGAGAGGTCCATTCCTACAAACGCGCCCTTACTGAAAACTCCATCTCCGTAAGTACCCTTAAAGGGATAGAAAAAGAGACCGTCCTCGGCTGCGCGTATATTCTCAACCTCGCGGTTCAGCGTAGCGTAATCAAGGCTCTTTTCGTCAGCGCCAACGGCAATACCGTTTTTAAGCCATTCAAGGCAAACACCGCCTGACGAAAGCGAACGAAGAGTTCCCCAAAGTCCCGGTACGGCGGCAACGGACTGTGAAAGACCGCTGTCAAAATCAGCTTCGCTGCCGCTTGCAGTAACAACCCAGCACGTGCCCGAGCCTATAAGGATATCACCTGCAGAAACGGAGCCTGCGCCAAGCGCAACTGCATATTGGTCGTGCGCTCCCGAAACCAGAACGCAGCCCTCCGTAAGTCCCAGCTCCTCTGCCGCCTCGCTTGTAAGATTGCCTATCACCTCACCCGAGGGAACGATTTCTGCAAGCTGAGCTTCGCTTATTCCCGCAAACGAAAGAAGCCGGCTGTCATATTTTCTCGCACGGATATCAATCAGCTCCTCTATGCCCGCATTGGAAAGGTCAACAGCCGCTCTTCCCGTCATTTTCAGAGAAACAAAGCTCGGAACAGAAAGAAATTTTGCACTTTTACTAAAGTTCTCGGGCTCTTTATCCCTCATATAGCGAATGGCAAGAAGCGGCAGTCCGCGTCCGAGCCTGAAGCCTGTTACGTTATAGAGCGTATCGGGGTCTCCCACCTCAGAAATATACTTTTCTCTTTCTTCGGTAAAGCGGATATCGTTCCACACGATAGCAGGACGAACCGGATTTCCTTCTCCGTCAATTGCAACGAGCGTTCCGCCTTGGGTAGAGAGCGAAATTGCCGCAACGTTCTCGGCTGCGCCCTTTCCTTCGGTAACCTCGCGCACGGTTTCAACGATAGCGCGCCACCAATCGTGAGGATTCTGCTCAGATTCTCCGACACGGATATTTGAGAGCGGATATCCCCTATATGCGTGCGCTACTATCTCACCGCTTTCCGAAAAGAGAATAGTCTTAGTTCCGGTAGTTCCAACGTCTATTCCAAGTAAATACTTTTTCATAATTTTTACCACAGTATTCTTTAGTAAGTGCGGGCAGCGTGTGTACTACCCGCACGAAAGCCGAAGACTTTATCCGTAAATATCTTTTCTTGCGCCTTCTATAAGGTTGTTTGCGTTGTTGTACATAATGTCCTCAACGTCTTCCTTGGTAAGACCGAGGGTTTTAGCCGCGCGCTTGAACGCGAGAAGCTCCTCGTAAGCAAAGAAGGTTATCTTCTTGCCCTCTTCCTCTGAAACCTCACGAAGATGCGGGTCTCCGAGCGGGTCAAAATAAAGTCCGGGAGGAACGAGGTTAACGTAAGTGCCGTTCTCCTCAATTCTGTGAGTACGCATACGGAGTATGGGCATATCCGTACCGAACATTACGTGCTTTACGCCACATCTCTTTATAACCTCTGTGATTGCGTATTCACAGCAGTTAGCGGAAAAATCGTACATAGTCTCAGGCTCTGCGGTGAGAAGGTCGAATGCATTTCCAACGTCCTCCTTGGTATAGGCTCTTCCGATATGAGCTACGATAAAGCGAAGCTTTGGAAATTCCTTTCTTATCTCAAGAATCTGATGAATATTAACAGGGTCCTTAAGACGTCCGTCTCTGGGAATATGACACATACAGATTGCGCCCATCTCGTTAAGTCTTGCAAGCTGATGCTTCGGGAAGAAGTCAAAAATTCTTATTTCCTTTGCGGGAATATACTCGGGAGCGCGATTAAGGTAGCACTTAACTCCAAGGAATCCGCCCTCGCGAATTTTTGCCTCAAGCTCGTCTGCCGACTGAGTAGGGTGCGAATAATAGAGCGCGGGCCAGCCGTACTCCTTTGACTTTTCGGAAAGATAAGCGTTATTCTTTTCAACGCCCGTCTTACCCGAAATGAACATCATAGCCTTAACCTCTTTGCCGGGAAACATAAGCTTATAGGTCTCGTCAAGGTCCTCGATGGGATTTTCCTTAGCAACGGTATTTGTCCAGCTCACAAGTCCTCTTCTTGAGGTATCTGAGGTCTGTTCAAAAAATTCTCTCTTATATACGTGGGTGTGAATATCGATAATTTTATCCGGCAAAAAGTCACGAAGTTCTTCTTCCCAAACTTTTTTATCGTACTCTGTTACTTCAAATAATGCCATTTATGTAAACCTCTCTTTACTTTTCAAGGCTTTAAATTAAAAGTTTGCCATTTTTCACAGCAAGCTCTCCTTCAAGAAACACCTTGCTGATTTTAACGCTGTCGTCCATAATTATGAAGTTTGCCTTCTTGCCTTTCTCAAGACTTCCCACCTCGCAGTCAATGCCTACGGCAGCGGCAGGATTAAGGCTTGCCATACGGATAGCGTGACAAAGTCCGTAGCCTGTGTGCGTCATAACGTTACGAACGCCGTCATCAAGTGTCATAAGACTTCCAGAAAGCATTCCTTCATCGTCATAGTTGAGGTCCGGTCCGTACCAGATACCCTTTTCCTCGTTGTTTTTAAATCTTTCAGGGCCGGTTACGGTGGTATGGTCGGAAATGATACATACCTTCTCCACGCCCTTCGTGCGAATAATCATTTTAACAAATCCCGGGGGAACGTGTATACCTACCTCGTCACAGATAAGCTCCGCAAACATATCCGGCTCACAGAAGCAGAACTGGTCACCGCCCGCGCCGTTACGCGACTGACATCTTGCAGGCGCTTGACCTGCGTTTATGATGTGCGTCCTTATTCTCAGACCGTATTTTTTTAGTCTTGCGGTAGCCTCGAAGGTTGCTCTTGAATGACCGTGCGCAAACACAGCCTTCGGTGTATGCTCCCTTGCATACTTCATAAAATCCTCTATATTCTCGCGGTCAGGGTCAACAGCCCAGACGAGAACCATATCACCGAATGCGTCTATAAGGTCAACGTAGTCGGATTTCTGTATAGCGCCCGTCCACTTTATTTGGTTCTGCATACTTCCCATAAGGCTCATAAACGGGCCTTCCATATAAAGACCGCGCATAATTTTACCCGCGCCGGACTTAGAAGCCTCTTTTACCCTTGCCGCGCTCTCTATCATACCCTCTTTCGATATATTATGATAAAAGGTAGGCAAAACCGTGGTTACACCGTGGGAAAGAAAGAAACGGGACGCCTCTGCGGGATTATCTGCAAAGCTATGCTCGGTCGAGCCGTGATTATGCATATCAACGAGGCCGGGGGCGGTATAAAGACCGCCCGCATCATACACCTCATCAGCGCCCGAAATATCAACCTCGCATCTCCTGCCGACTGAAATTATTTTGCCATTCTCAAAGCTGACGGCTCCGTCCCAGATTATGCCGTCCTCCATTATGAGCTTTGTGTTAACTATAGCTTTCATTTCTTACTCCTCAAAGGAAATCAGAATGCGATAAGGTCCATAGGCTCAATAGGACGAGCCATATCCTCGCTTACGTAAATTGTACCCTTAGTGAGCTGATAGATAGAAGCGGGAACCTCCATACATACAGGTCCGTAGAGCTGGAGACGGGAAATCATTCTCTCCCAAGAGGAATAACCGCCCGTGTTCTGAAGGTCGTGTCTCTCAAGGTGGTCACGCGCATTAATTACGTCGTAAGGGCCTATGGAAACAGAATATCTGGGAGTATGCCACAAAGGACGAACAGCTCCCGCATTCTGCTGAATGGTAAGTCTGTGGTTATCAACGAATCCTGCCTTAATCTTAAGGAAATCCTCAAGGTTATCCGCCTTGAACGCCTTAGTCATAGGGTCGATAAACGCGGTGTGGCCTATCCAACCTGTTGCGGAAACAATAAGGTCAGCTCCGCCGTTACCCTCTTCCTCAATCATTTCGGAGTAACAGCCGATATTGTCGTTAGTATAGTAGTGCATCTGCTTAAGAGGGGGTCTGAGGTCCTCTCTGAACTGCATATAAAACTCAGTCATAAAGTGACCGCCAAGCGAAAGATACCAGGAAATAGGAGCAACGTTTCCGTCCTCGTCTGCCCACTCGTCCATACAGAATGCGTGAATGTTTCTTGCCGAAACGTTAAACTGGTTACACATATGAGCAACGGTGGTATAAATATTCTTCCAGGAGTTCGGGAAAACGATAACAGTCTTCTTATCTTCAACGTCAGAGCGGTAAATCCAGTCAAAAAGCTCGCAAGCAACTGCGCTGGAGGGGTGAGGAACAACTCTGATGCTGTAGCCGTTCTCGTTAGTGGTTTCCATTTCTTCTCTTTTTATATTTCTGCAATACTCAAGCACAGCCTTATCCTGAGTAGGAAGCCATGCGCTCGGCTTAAAATCAAACAAATTACGGTTCATTCTTTTCTCCTCCTTACTTCTCTTCCTTAGCCTTGATTTCCGCTATTCTCTCAAGAATATCGTAATCGGGCGGAGTGGTAGCGGGCTTTGCAACGTCATCGGAAAGGTAGCAGATACCCTTGTGAAGACGCATAATAGAGCCGGGGTTCTTTTCGGAAATAGGGCCAAACATAGCAAGACGAAGCGGATACTTCTGATGAGCGCCGCCTCCGCAGGCTACAAGAAACTCGGTGTCTATCCATTCCTTTGCTTCCATAAGGTCGCGAGGGCCTACGGTAACCGCGCACGGAGGAACGTTTCCTATATCGCCGGCGCAGCCGAACATTCCGCGAAGAGAATCGTGAGCAATCATTTCAGCCATAGGAGTTACGTAGCGCGAGCCCATCTTTACGAATTCTTCAACGCTGTCCGCAGGGAAGGATTCGGGGTCTATCGCACCGATACCGCCCGACCAGGAGAGCGAGGTGTAAGCAACGTCTGCTCCGCCGAGAGCAGCGATTTCTTCGGAATAGGTCTCGATATTCTTATCGGTCCAGAAGTGGATATTCTCCATAGGCATACGGAGAGAGGCATCAAGTCTTTCATAGAAATACTTCATAAACTGACCCGAGCGGCTGAAGGGGCTCTGCCAGGGAGCAACCTTTCCCTCCTCGTTTGCATATTCATAGAGGAAGAACACGTGAACGTTGCGGCAGCTTATCTTAAACTTGTTAAGCGCCTCGGTCACGCTGATATAAACTGCATTTTCGGGGCTGGGGAGAATAAGAACGAGCTTTTCGTTCTTGAGGTCGGACATACGGATTCTCTGCATAAGGTCAACCGCAAAGTAGTTATGTACGTCAGGAACTACCTTAAGCTCGAAATCGGGATTTTCATAGCCCTTTCCCGCCCTTTTGTAAAAGTCTTCCTGCATTACGTCCATCAGAACCTTCTCGTCCTGGTACGGAAGCCATTCAGCAGGAGCAAATTTGAAATTCACTTCATAAGCCATAGTAAAAATCTCCTTGTTAATTTTCGAAATCTGCGGAAAACGCCTTACCCGCATAATTTTCTACCTCTATTTTAGCAGACAGAAAATATTTATGCAATGTATAACAAAGCTTTTATTTGGTACAATCCTGCTTTTTTTCTGCCTTTTTTATAAAAAAAAAGGCGAAAATTTAGAATTTTAAGCTCTGTTATATTGACTTTAAAGTTTCAATGTTATATTATAGATTTACGAACGCAAAAAATTATGCACAAAGCAAAAGCGAGCAAATTATGATAACCTATCAAAATCCGAGCCGTCTTTTTACGAAAAATGCGGTCTTCTTTCTGGAGCGCTCCTCACGCACGTCTCATCTTCATTGGCACGAGGCTATCGAATTCGTATACGTGCTTGACGGAAGCCTGCACTTCAGCCTGAACAGCCACACCTTCACGGCAAAGAAGGGCGACCTTGTGGTAGTGAACTCAGCGATAGTGCATTCCTTCTCACCGCTTGAAGACGGAGCAGACTATTACTTTCTCGTGGCTGACGATAAGTTTTTTAAGACGAACGGCCTTTACGGTGATAACAGAATATTCAATTCAATAATCAACACCGAGGAAGCTAGCCGCCTCTTTAATGAAATAATCAGAGAAACCGAAAAGGGAGACCAATATTCAAACATATCTACCCTCTCGGTTCTTATGTCTCTATTCATATATCTCAACCGCCACCATTCCTCTGGCGCAAACGAAGCACCCTTATCAGAGCAGAAAAAAATCACTATGGTAAGAAACGCTCTCGTCTATCTTCAGGAGCATTACAAGGAAAGGCTTACAGTCGAGGCTATTGCCGAGGCACTCCACTTCAGCAAAAGCTATCTCAGCCACTCCTTCAAGGAAATAACGCATATATCCCTGATAAGCTATATAAACCTTCTGCGCTGCCAAAGCGCGAGAGCGCTTATGCTGGAGGGAGCAGCGGTTGCCGAGGCGGCAATGGAATCGGGATTCTCCGAGCTTTCCTATTTTACAAGAGTATTCAAAAAAACGCTCGGCATACTCCCCTCGGACGTCAGAGAAGAAATCTTCACGCTAAACAACAGAAAAAGTTAAATTATTTAAAAAAAGCGTTTCCTTAGCGTAGTGCCCTTAAGGACACTACGCAGCGATATAAATCCCTTGCGGGATTTGCGATATACGCGTGCCGCGTGCGATATATCTTCGATGCGATATGCCCTCTCGGGCGTGAAGGGATTTATATCATATCGCAACCGA
>JAZNZE010000019.1:0-26509 GCA_045594785.1 Eubacteriales bacterium | reverse complement strand
ACCGTCTGCACTCATTTTACGCATACGAATTGCTTGATCGTGGGAAGGAAAGCTCTCCTCGGTGTCTATCGTATCAACTAAGTCGCGCTGTTCTTCCTCCCGCAAGTAAGAAAGCTCTACCGCAGGTCGCATACCGATTTTACCTTCATCAACGAATTGGAGTAGTTCGGGCACAAGCTCTGTAAGGCGGATATATCTGCGAACTTGGTCGGGACTTTCGCCCGATTCTTCCGCAATTATCTCTCTTGTGCGCTTGCCTTCGTAATTGTGTGCCGATGGCACACAATTCTCTTTACTCGGTCTGCCCGCCTTTCTTTTCATCGCATCCATCTTCATTTTGTATGCCCAAGCTTTCTCGCTCGGTAATATGTGCTCTCTCTGCAAATTGGAGTCCACCATTTCTATGGTCGCTTCATCGCGGCTCATATCACGCACAATAATAGGTATAAGTTCAAGACCGAGAACTTCGCAGGCGTGTTTTCTTCTATGCCCGGAAATAAGCTCATATCTTTCATCTTCCTTCTTTCGTGCTATAACGGGTGTGAGGACACCGTTCAGATCAATGCTTCGGATAAGCTGCTCCATACTTTCATCGTCAACGACCTTGAAAGGATGATCGGGAAAGTCATCAATAAATTTAATGGGTACAACTCTAACCTTCTCCCGTTTGATTTCTTGTGGATTATCCATTTCAACCACCTCCTTAAAATTTTAGGCAATAAAAAAAGCCGACCTTAATAACACTTAATTGTGTTAATAAAGTCGGCTTCAATCTTGCCGTATGTATTCAGCTTTCAAGCACGTCGATGAAACGGAGAATAAGTCCCGAGGTAGCGGTGTTGTCTATACCGTTTGCCCTCTGCTTTAACCGCTTGGCATTGAGTGCTTCAATGAGAACTCTAAGCTCGTAATGGGTGAGCTTCAATCTGCGAACTGTGGTTTTCATAGTCTGTACCTCGCTTTCCTTCCTTCTGTCTATATTATATCAGAAAAGGGGGAAAGTTTCAAAGGTGCGATATTGTCGAGGGTTCAAGCCCCGATGGTTCGCAAAGAGTTGGATTATTTTTTTCGCTCAGTTTTTTGCCCCAAAACGACAAAAAAGCCTTGTAAAACAAGGCTTTTTGCCACAGGTTGTAAAATCGTCCTGTAACGATGGCTCCCCGAACTGGGCTCGAACCAGTGACATCATGATTAACAGTCATGCGCTCTACCGACTGAGCTATCGAGGAATGCGATAGTTATTATAGCATAAACTTTTTGGAAAGTCAACGGTTTTTTTGAAAAAATAAAAAAATTTTGAAAAATTCCTTTTTCTTGCTATTTTTGCTAAGTTGTAAAACAAAAATAACGCTCAGAATAACCGTCATTTATAATATATTATATTGAAAACAAGCACGAAGTGTGCTAAAATGTGCTTGTAAATAAATTATATCCAAAAGGAGAAGGTTTATGCATATTCTTGGCAGAGCGATGGAAAAGGAATTCTGGCAGGAAGCCAGAAAGGACGCGCGCCTTGAAAGATTCAGACAGATACTTTTTCGCGACTGGGAAAAGCTTATGGAAGAGGGCTCGCTGCGCGCGCTTAAGTACAGCGAATGGAAGATGTTCTTCGTAACCGGAGAGCGTACCACCTATCAGAAGTCCTACGAGCATCATCGCCATGCGGCAACCGTTTCGGCTATGCTCAGCCTTATGTATCCCGAGGAAGAAAAGTATATAAACTACCTTATGGACGCTATATACACTCTCTGCGATGAATATACCTGGTCGTATCCCGCGCATCAAGGCGGAAACTTTACCGATAACAACAATACCATAATAGACCTTACCGCTGCAAGAGTTGCTATGGACCTTGCCGAGATGTACGTGCTTCTCGGTGACAGACTTGACCCGCTTATCAAATCGAGAATTCTTGCCGAGATAGACCGCCGCACATTTACTCCATTCGATACCAACGTTCCTTACGGCTGGTGGGAGGAGTGCTCAAGCAACTGGGGCTCTGTTTGTATGGGCGCTGTCGCAAAGGCTTATATGCTGCTTCGTCCTGAAAAGGCACGTGAGTATATCCCCAGATTCAGTCAGACTATGCATAACTTTATCTCCGGCTTTTCCGAGGAGGGAATATGCTACGAGGGTATGGGATACTGGTCGTTTGGCTTCGGAGCATTTCTCGACTACATAAAGACCGTCAAAACCTTCACGGACGGAGAGGTCGACTTCTTCACGATTCCCAAGATAAAGGATATGTCTCTTTTCTATCAGAGAATGTTTCTCTCGGGCCACGCGGTTGCAAATTTTGCCGATAGCGAAATGCACCTCGCTCCGGGCGCTCTTTCAAGAAGCCTTAAGCCGCACTATCCGGAAATCAACGTTCCCTCAATCGAAAAGACGTCCTTCTATTCGAGCAACGAATTCAACGGAAAGCTTGGAACTGTGCTTAGCGTAATGGCAACCGATTCTCACGACGAGGACGTAGGAGATAATTACGATTCTGTGTTCTACGCTCCCTGTGCGCAGTGGTTCGTAAAGCACACTCCTCTCTACGGCTTTGCCACAAAGGGCGGTAACAACGGAGAATTTCATAACCATAATGACATAGGCCACTTCATTTATGCAAAGGGCGGAGAGCAGATTCTTTGTGACGTTGGAGTGGGTGTTTATACCGCAAATTATTTTGGCGCGCACCGCTACGAATGCCTCGAGCCTTCCTCAAAGTGCCACAGCGTTCCGATTGTAGACGGAGAGCTTCAATCGCCCGGCAAGGACTTTTTTGCCCGTGATTTCAAATATGAAAACGCAGTAGTCTCCCTTGATATTTCGAGAGCCTATGCCGTTCTCGACGAGGACGAGCGAATAGACCGCAGCTTTGAATTTGGCAGCGAGGGCTTCAAGATGACAGATAAAATCACTCTGAATAAAAAGAGAGGCTTCGTGGAGAGGCTTGTAACTAAAATCGAGCCTGATTTTTCAAAGAAAGGCGAGGTTACCGTGGGCGGCGTTCCTATCGTATACGATGCTGAGGCGTGGGAGTGCTATCTCGGCGGTTCAGAGCCCTCGGCAAGAGACCAAAAAGCTTGTTACTATATAGATTTTAAACCCATCGGTGAAATATCGGATTTTGTAATAACAGTAGATAAATACGAATAAGAGGAGAAAAAATGAGATACACCGAAATTGCCAAGGCTACGCCCTTTGAGGGCGCACCGATAATTAATAATCCCTTAGTTTTCGGAGCTTCACCGTGTAAGCCGCTTCTTTTGAGAATATGCGCTTCGGGAAAGCGGCCTATGACCTATCGTGCGGAAAATCTTCCGAAGGGACTGACCGTTGAAAACTCAATTATAACCGGTTCTGTTGATGCTGAGGGCGAGTATGAAATAAAGCTCGTCTGTGAAAACGAGCTTGGCAGAAGCGAAAAGAATATTACCCTTGAAATAGGAGAGGGAAGAGCGCAGCTTACTCCGCTTATGGGCTTTACAAGCTGGAATGCCTTCGGCTTTGAGGTAACGCAAGATGACCTCGAAAAAATTGCCGACAGAATGCTAAAGCTCGGTCTGACCGAATACGGATATAATTTTATAAATATCGATTCCGGCTGGCAGGGCGAGTACGGCGGAAAATTTGATGCTATACAGCCTAACGAAAAATTTCCGGATATGAAGGGCTTTTGCGAGAGAATGCACTCCCTCGGCTACAGATGCGGAATCTATTCTACTCCTATGCTTTACGCTTTCGGAACTTCTATGAGCTACCGTCCGCTGCCGCTCGGCTGCACTCAGGGTGAGCCTGACGATAGATTCGGAGAGGAGCACGGAGGAATAGGTCTGATAAGAAAAGAGAAGAATAACGCTCTTCAATGGGCAGACTGGGGCTTTGATTATCTCAAATACGACTGGCGTCCCTGCGACCCCTATAATGCCGAGCTTATGCGGTGCGAGCTTGCCGCAACCAACCGCGATTTCGGTTTTTGCGTTTCGGTAAAGGCTAGACCCGAATACCATAAATACTGGGAAAAATATTGCCAAAGCTACAGATGTAATCCCGATTCAATGGGAAATTGGGATAATCTTATGACCATTTACCGCACCTATTTCGACTTTATCGATTATATAAATAAGGGACATTATTTCGACCTCGATATGCTCGACCTCGGCAGATGCAAGCTTTTTGAAAAGCTTGGCTTTACCGAAGAGAAGAACTTCGGCTACACCGAGGACGAGGAGCTTGTCGTCTATTCAATGAGAGCCTTTCTTTCCTCTCCGATACAGATAAGCTGCACGCTCGAGAGCTTCTCGGATTTTGAGAGGGATATGTACTGTAACGAAGAAATAATCGCTATAAATCAGGACAGCGGGTTTTCTGCCGCCCGCCCCGTTATAATGCTTGAGGACGGAAAAAAGATAGTTCACGTCTTTAAGAAAAAGCTTTCGGGCGGGGATAGCGCATACGCGGTCTTCAACCTCGGACAGACCGAGGAAAAGGTTGATATTTACCTTGACAAAGAAGCAAAAATCCGTGACGTCTGGGCAAAAAAGGATTTGGGAGCTTCATCAAAAATCACCGTGCAGACCAAGCCTCACACGGTGAAAATATATAGGATTGCTAACTAATATTTACATATTAAGCAATTCTGAGAAGTTATAGACGTATCCGTCAGTAGCCCTTTTGATTTCTTGTGTATACTCGGCGGAGCTTTCGTCATAAATTCCGTAAACGACCATTCCTGCCATCTTTGCGGTTTTGTCTGCTCCGAGGTTATCGTCTACGAAAATAATTTCCTCTACCGTCTTGCCAAGTCTTTGTGCGGCAAGGCGGTATATATTCGGGTCTGCCTTTGTCGTTTCAAAGTCATCACAGGACCACACGTTATCAAAGATATCGAAAATGCCAAGTCTTTTAAGGCAGGGGTCGAGAGTTAGGTGCGAGCTTGCGGTCAGCACGTTAAGGCTGTCTCCTCTCTCCTTCATTTTTTTCAGCGTTTCTATAACGCCTTTCTTGGCGGGAACGGTTTCGGAATATTCCTTGACCATATACTCAGTCATTTTTTCAACTATCGCCTTCTCGGAAAGGGGACAGCCTATGCTGACGTAATATTTTGCCGTGCCGAGATTGCCGAGCGGGGTAATTATTTTTATAATGTCATCTCCGTATGGGGTATTCGTTTCGTCAAGTATCCTTTTCATAACGCCGCCATACGTGGGCATTGAGTCAACGAGCGTTCCGTCAAAATCAAATAAATAGGTTTTCATATATTCTGTTTCCTTAGCTTTGATAGGATAATTTTATCATATTTAATTCTTAAAATCAAGAGCAAGTTGACTTGCCTAAATTTCTATGTTAAAATAAAATAAAAAAGGATTTTTGTGAATGCTTTACTTAAACCAGCTTGAATACGGAGATATAAAATATAATCACAATATGGAAAACGGAGGCCCGCCCGAAGGAAGAGACAACGTCAAAACCTCAGGCTGCGGACTTTGCTCTGCCTGTATGATTGTGGATGCGCTTACCGACAAGAGCCTTGATATAAGAGAGGCGGTCAGACTTTCCGAGGAAAACGGTGCAAATCTCCAGGTCGGAACGAGTATGAGCGTTCTCGGCCCTGTCATAGCGGAAAGGTTCGGACTTGAATATTCAAATACCGCGAGCCTTAGCGAAGCTATTGAGCATCTAAGGCGCGGCGGAAAAATAATCTGCAACGTAGGTCACCCCGAGGGCAAGGCAGGTCTCTTTACTATGAGAAGCCATTTTATAGTTATTATCTCTACTGACGGAAAGGAATTCTGTATCCTCGACCCAAGCTATAAAGAGGGTAAGTTTGATATTCCGGAAAGAGCAGGCAAGGTAAACTGCGAAAACGCGCCCTTCCTTTACTGTGACGTCAACCTTCTTCACGCAGAAACCGAAAACCGAAGATACCATCTTTTTTCAAGAAAGAAATAATTTTAAAGACGGCTCTGCTTCCCGGAGAGCCGTCTTTTGTATATTAAATCCGTCTTTTTGACGGATAAAGTCGATGCGAGCGCGTGCGCTCCCGCATCGGTTAATAATTCCGCATTCCGAATTTTGCAGGTAGCGGTTGGATTGCTTTTTATCTTTTTCCCATTCTTCTGACGGGGAAGGGGAGCGCACGGTTTTCTTTATAAGCCGAAATGACCTCTGCAATTTCTCCCGCAGATTCAACCGTAAAAATAAAGTGATGCGAATTAAGACTCGCGGCTTTAAGCTCTCCCTGCTTATCTCCCATATAGGTGGGAGTAGAATTTAGAATAATATTTCTGTGCTCGAATTCACGCAGAATCGGGAATTTTGCTCCGGTTCTGTCGGTCAGGTAGGCTCTGCCGCACCTGTCACAGCCGAAGTTATCCTTTATAAAGCAACGCTCGGTGAGCATCAGCGGAATTCTGCCGTATAGTATAACCGAGCCGCCTATATCTCTAGCCATTGGCAGAGTAAGCTCGGGGGATAGGATAATATTCTCTATTCCCATTTTTTCGTACTCCTCTGCCGAGAGCGAATTAGTTACGTTAAGGCGGAAGTCACCCGTAACGGCAAAGCCGTATTCGCTCGCAAGGGCTATGTGCGATATGTTTGATATAAGAGCCTCGGTTACACCTTTGCTCTTTGCCAGACTCAGCATTTTTTTAACCTTTTCCAGTTCCGTGTCGAATATAACGGGCGGCAGCGCTATGCCCACGTCACCGATTCCGTATTCGGCAAATCGGTACAGCGGAATAAAGATTTTATCAAACTCAGAAAGAATTTCAGGTGAGCTGTTTTTTATTGAAATCAGCGTTTCGGGATTGTAAAAATAGGCGGTTTTGACAACTCTTGTTTGCTTTTTTGCCTTTTTTGGCTTAAATGCTTCGGTGCTCGTAGCGTCTTTTTCACAATTCATAAGCGCTTCCACGGCGTCTCTGCGCAGCGCGTTTATCTCTCCCGGAGAGAGATTTATATTCTCGCCAAGTGCAAGCGAAATTCCGTCTTCCGAGAGAAGAAGCTCCGTTCCGCCAAGCTTCATAAGCCTTGCCTTTACCGAGCTTTCGGAGAGAGGAGAATTTTCGGCAGCGCGCGCAGACGCTCCAAATACCGTAACGCTTTTTCCGCTTGCGGTAAGAGTAAGCGAGGAAGGCTCTCCGAGCATAATTTTGCATTCGGCTTTTGCCTTTACCTTTTTCGGCGGCGGTACCGTGTCCGAAAGCTCGCGGCTTTCCCTTTTATCCTCGTCTGTGCGAACTCCGAGCATTCCCTCACGGGTGCGCGAGGTAAAATATCCGTCAGTAAAGCCTCCGCGTGAAAATACTCTTTTAAGCTCGGCTTCTTCCTTATCCGTAGCGTTTCGGCAGGCGTTCAGAAGCTCTCTGTATATTTTCGTAACTCTGTAAACGTAATCGGGGGATTTCATTCTTCCCTCGATTTTAAGAGATGCCACACCGCTTGCAACAAGGCTTTTTATATGCTTAGCAAGCGATAGGTCTTTAAGTGAGAGAGGGTAACCCTTGCCGTAAGGAAGGCGGCAGGGCTGAGCGCATTGACCGCGGTTTCCGCTTCTTCCGCCCACGAGCGAGGAAAAGAGGCACTGTCCCGAGTGGCAAACGCAGAGCGCTCCGTGCAGGAAAACCTCTGTTTCGGGGCGGCATTTCTCGGTTACGGAATATATATCTGCTTCGGAAAGCTCCCTTGCAAGCACAACGCGCGAGCAGCCGAGCGCCGCTGCCGCATCTGCGCCCGCGGTATTATGCACCGACATCTGCGTTGATGCGTGTATTTCAAGCGCGGGAACTCTTCTTCGTATTTCGGCAATCGCTCCGAGGTCTGCCGATATAATGGCGTCTACCCCGGCAGAGTAAAGCTCTGCTGCGTAGTCCGAAAGCTGAGAAAGCTCCCTGTCAAATACGAGCGTGTTTACGGTTACGTAGAGCTTCACGCCGTGGATATGGCACAGCCTCACGGCATTTTTTATTTCTTCGGTATCAAAGTTCTTTGCGTATGCCCTTGCTCCGAAGCTCTTGCCGCCGATATATACGGCGTCTGCGCCTGCGCTTATTGCCGCAACCAGCGCCTCGTAGCTGCCTGCGGGGCAGAGAAGCTCGGGAAGATTTGATTTCCTTTTCATATTACCTGTCCTAAAAGTTTTATTAATTAATTTTAGCAAAAAAGCACGCCGATGTCAATGGCGTGCTTTTTAATTAGTATATCCGAAAATCTGTGCGCTTACAGAAACAGGGGGCGAAGCTGAATATTCTCTCTCATAGCCGCATAGGCTTCGGGAACTCGTGAAAAATCAGAAACCAGCGAATGAGGCTTTCCCTTCGGGTTATCCTGCCTCATAGGTACGAGGTATACCGATTTGCGAGTGAGAAGGGCGGCTATGTTTTTGAGGTTCTGAGACATAGCATCGTTTGAGGCGAGAGCTATAAGGAGCTTTCCGTCACATCTCAGATGCGCTTTTGCCGCCATGGTGACGGCGGTATCGGTTATTCCCGATGCTATTTTGGCAAGCGTGTTTCCCGTGCAGGGCGAAATTATAAGCGCGTCAAGTCTGTTCTGACCGAATTTTTCCGCTTCGGTTATCGTATGCACGGTTTTTCTCTCTGCCTTTTCCTCTACCATACGAACGAAGTCCTTGGCGGCAAAAAAACGCGTGTCGGTAGAATATGCGTTTTCGCTCATAATCGGTATAATATCGTGTCCGCCGTCTATAAGCCTTGAAAACTCGGCAAACGAATCGGAAAAGGTGCAGAACGAGCCGCAGAATGCATAACCTATCATTTCGTGACCTCGCTTACGTAATTTATTATTCTTGAAAAATAGGTACGGCCTGCCGATTTTCCGTATGATTTATCGGGTATGCCGGGAAGCCTTTCGATACCCTCAACGCCTTTGAAGTTTTCCCCCGAGGCAAGCTCGATTACGCGAAGCCCGGGCGGCAGTATTTTGTTTTCAAAGGAAGCCGAGAGGTCTGTGGGAGCTGTATTTATCAGTATATCCGTATCAGCTGTCGGAATAGGCGCGCCTCTCTCCGCAAAGTGAGCGTCAACTCCGCATTCGCAAAGCGAAAGGCAGGTTTTTTCTCTGCCCGTATAGACCTTAACGTGCGCGCCAAGGAAAAGAAGCAGGCGCAAAAGGCGCGAGCCGATTCTGCCGTATCCGACTATTGCAAAACGGGTGTCGCGCGGGGCGGTATCCGTGCTTGAAAGAATGTATCCGAGCGCGCCTATAGCGGTTTCTTCCGCGTTCTCGGAGAGAAAATCCTCATCGTCAAGCGCATCGTAAACAATAGCGCCGCGCTCTCTCATAGAGCGTTTTGCCGCTTCCTCTATTCCGTAGCCTGCAACGAAATCTCCCTTACCAACGTCAGAAAAAATTTCGCCCAGAAGCTTATCGGTACCGGAAAGGTGTATCTTATCTCTCGTGGTGGGGATTGGCAGCAAAACCGTTCGCTTCACTGAAGACGGCAGCCGTCCCTCAGCTTCGGCACAGAGAAGCAGGCGCAAGGTTTCGGCGCACCTTGCTCCCGCACCGAAATTTTCTATTATCATTAGTCTTTCTCCAGGGTGGTTTTAAGGCAATTATGCCTATACTAAATAATATGAAATTTTCGGGTTTTTGACAACGCCTGCGCGCCGACACCGCGCAACTAAGTTTGCCCTTACGGGCAAGTGAAGTTATCTTCGATAGTGAAGTTCACTTTGTGAGTGAAGTTTCGCCTGATGGCGAAGTAAGAGTTGCATAGCAACTCGGGCAAACTTAACTTCACTTGTGCGTAGCACGAACTTCACTGCATACGCGGTTCACCGAAACGAGCGCAGTCGAGTTTTGGGGGTTCGCGGAGCAACTTCACTTTCGCGAAAGCGAAAACTTCACCTTATTCCCACAAACGCACCGCTTGCAAAAAAAAGAGGACGAGGAGCTTTAACACTCTTCGTCCTTTTTCTTTAGATAGCTTCGTATTCTGTTAAATTTCAAAGCTGTCCCTTTGCGTGCCGTTATTTAAGCTCGGTTAAGAGCATCTGAATTGCTTTGAGGTTGTACGGAACTTCGTCCTCGGGGCAGTTCAGGCGTCCTTCCTTATAGAGCTTCCAGCGGAAATACGCAGTTGCCTTGAATATTGTTTTCTGCAGCTCGCACCAGTTTTCGTCACGCTGCAGAATATCTCCGGTATTTTCGTAGTTTGCACCGTAGCAGTTCTGGCAAATGCCGAGAGCTACGCAGCTTCGGCAGGGCTCGGGAAAATCCTCTCTGTAGAGCTCTTCGCGGAATACCAGCTTTTTGGCTTCCTCGGCGCGCTCCTCTCCGAGAGTAACGGGCATAAAAAACTGACAGGGGTATGCGTGTCCGTCTACGTCGTAGGAGAACATTTCCTCTCCCGCTCCGCATTGTCTGAAGGATTCATCGGGAGCCATTGAGGCTATCATATGTATCGGTACGTTCAGAAGCTGACACGGATTTACGTCAGTATGCTCGGAGTAGTACTCAATGAGCTTCATAAGCTCTCTTTCAAGAATACTCTTGTTATCCGGGTTCGACCAGTCTATATCGTGAGCGAGATTGCAGGTGAAAAGATATCCGTTCTCGTGCATATAGATTATTCCCTCTGAAAGATAGGGAAGGCTTTCTGCCGATACTGTCATTTTCATAGCCTGCTTTGGCCAGGTTTTTGCGAAGAAATCAACGTCAATTTTATCGAAGCTGTTGCTGCGGTTCATATCGTGCATTCTCTTAGTTCCGTCAAGACTGAGACCGCAAACGAAAATTTCGGAATTTTTTTCAAGCCATTCCTTTATCTCTCCGTGCACGAGAGTGCCGTTTGTCGTTGCCATAAACACCATCGGTTTCGTAGGATAGGTGTTTCTTGCATAGTAGACACCCTCGCGTATCAGGTCGAAGCGCAGAAACGGCTCTCCGCCGAAGAAATCAATCTCGTATTCGTCAAATCTGTCATCGTTAAGTGCCTCATCGAGAATTTTTTTGACGAGCTCGAAATCCATTTCACGACTCGATTTGTTTTTCTCATAACAGTAGGTGCAGCGCAGATTACAGGATTGCGTTACGGTTATAGTTATGATTTTGCGCTTGGCTTCTGCCATTTCTTATCAGAAAAGAGCAGAGCAGGTGGATTTGCAAACAGCCTGGCACGAGGCGCCGCACTTACCCTTGCAGTCACTTCCGCAGTCCTTCTTGGTGCGCACGCCCTTTTCGTAATGAATGGGAGCTATCTCGCAGCTTGAAAGAATGGTTTTGAGTTCAAGAGCATCTTTGTTTGAAAGAGTAAACATGCTTTTTTCTCCTTTTCCGGCTTTCGCCTTATTTGCGGTAGCTTTGGGTTATGCCCGTCTTACGTCAGCTACCTTATGCGCAAGACGGGCAATATACTTATAATTTTTGTCAGTTGAGATAGTTTACGTCAACGTTCGTAGCCGTAGCAGAGCTTCCGCCGCTGCCTGCCGAGCCGTTGCTTCCGAGAAGCCAGCCGCCCTTACCGCCGCTGCCGCCCGAGCCGCCGCTGCCGCCGACTATCGAGAGGTTTGCCGTGCTGTATCCGCTTTCAAATATTACGCTTATCTGATTTGCGTATACTGCGTTTGCTCCGTTACCGCCGTTACCGCCGTTGCCGCCGGCGGTTGCAATTCCGGATATTCCGTTATTGTTGCCTCCGTTACCTCCGTTGCCGCCGTTGCCGCCCTTGAGGTAGGTGTCTGATGCGCAGGTGATATTGATTATACCCTTACAGTAGATGGCAATATTTGCGTTTGCGCCGTTCTTACCGTGAGTTTCATCGGTATTAATGGACTGACCGCCCTGACCGTTTGCACCGTTTGCCGCGGTAGTGGTTTCTACCGTACAGTTAGTGCCGAAAAATCCGAGGTTGAGCGTATGTGCGCCCGAGGAAATAACGGTGTTGAAATTATAAAGTCTGAGATTGTACATCATCAGGTTGAAGGCGGTGTTTCTATCTGCAATGTTGACGCGTACGTTATAGTATTCGGCATCGGGATTTCCTGCCATTTTAACCTTGCCTGCCTCGCTTCCGAAGGTAAAGACGTAGGTTTTCGATGAATCCAGCGCAAAGAGGTGAAGATTTAATGAAACGGGTGCGCCTGAATTATAGGTAACCGTAACCACGTTGCCTGTCTCGCTTACGTTACACATATTCGCGAAATCGCTAAATGAGGTATATTCGGTGTGCTCTGTTACCGAGCATCTGGAGCAAATGCCGAAATTCGAATATTCGTGTCCGAGAGCGGCTATTTCGGTTGAGGGCCTTACTACCGCCTCGCATACCGAACAAACGGTATCACCGCTCGCTCCCTTTTCCGTACAGGTTGGAGCGACAGCGTTATTAACTACCTCTGTGTGAGGAGCTTTCTCTGTTTTAGTAGGCTGAACGATTATTTCATTGCAAACCGAGCATTTTTCGCCTGCGGTGTAGCCCTCTTCGGAGCAGGTTGCGGGTACTGCGGGAATTACCGTAGAAGTATGAGGCGCTTTCTGCGTTTTCTGAGGCTGCATGGTTATTTCGTTGCAAACCGAGCATTTTTCGCCTGCGGTGTAGCCCTCTTCGGAGCAGGTTGCAGGTACTGCGGGAATTACCGTAGAAGTATGAGGAGCTTTCTGCGTTTTCTGAGGCTGCATGGTTATTTCATTACAAACCGAGCATTTTTCGCCTGCGGTGTAGCCCTCTGAATAGCAGGTTGCAGGTACTGCGGGTACTTCCGTAGGAGTATGAGGCGCTTTCTGCGTTTTCTGAGGCTGAACGGTTATTTCGTTACAAACCGAGCATTTTTCGCCTACTGTATAGCCTTCCGCGGAGCAGGTTGCGGGTACTGCGGGAATTTCCGCGGGAGTGTGAGGAATTTTCTGCGTTCTGGTAGGTTGAACGGTTATCTCGTTACAAACCGAGCATTTTTCGCCTGCGGTGTAGCCCTCTTCGGAGCAGGTTGCAGGTACTGCGGGGATTACCGCGGGAGTGTGGGGTGCTTTGGGTGTCGCGGTCTGAGCCTTTATTTCTACCAGACACCATTTGCAGTACGAGCCATCTGAAAGTCCTTCGGAAGTACAGGTGGCTGCAACGCCTTCTTTTATCACTTCAACGTGATTTGTAAGCATTGGTACTGCGCTTTTGAAATCAAAGCTTTGTCCGTCAAGCGTTAAGGTGTATTTCATTTCGCCTGCGGAGTAGCAGGTTGCAGGTACAGTCTCGGTTGTCTTGTAAAAATTCGGGTTTAACGGAGGTACAGCAGAGCTTTCCTTTCCGTAATAAACGTTGCGCCACAGTGAACCTGGCGCTTCGGCTGTGGGAGCGGTAGAAACTTTCCACTCGCCCTTACCGAGTGTTACGTCCATCTTTGCGATTGATTGCAAAAGAAGTATGGCGTCTTTTATATTTACGTTTATTTCGCCGCTCTCCCCGTTATCCTCTACGTAGAGATTAGCGTATTTCAGCTCGTTTTCCGATATAGTCGAGCTTTTTGCTATGTACTGAAGAAGAAAAATTGCATCCTTCACGTTTACGCTTCCGTCTGCGTATACGTCACCGCAGGAGCGGGAATCCTCTTCGTTATCGGCAAATACCGTAACGGATAAAAGCCCGAGGGTGAGAATGAGAAGAAACAGAAGTGAAAAAATTTTAAGAATACTTTTCATATTAAGCACCTATTATTTAATTTCAACGGTTGCGTCCTGCGCAGCAAAGGGAACGTCTGCCAGAGATGCATTAGCCGCTTCGGTTATGGAGAGGTCGAGTGTGGTATTTACCGTTCCGCTGTAACTGAAATCTACTGTGAAGAGCTGACCTACGGTAGTGTAGTTTGTGGTCTGCGCATAGCTGAAGCTGATTTCACCTGCGGTTGCGGTGTTTACGGTTAGGCTGCCGGGGGCGCAGCTTTTTACGGTAAGAGCCGAGCTGTCATATTTGAGCGTGCCTGCAAATCCGGCTAATGAAACCGTGCCCGCTACCGATACGGTTGCTGTGATTGAACCGTTTCCGTTGTCAACGTAAGTTACAACGAATACGTTATCACCGGTAATTTTGCCGAGAATCTCGTCAAGAGAGGGGGTTTCGTCCGAGCCGTCTCCGTCTCCGCCGTCCGAATTGTCGGGAGTTGAGGAGCAGGATATCATTGCGAATGCTGAGAGACACAGCACAAGAAGGATTACTGCAAGCTTGATAAGAAAACTGTTTTTTGCGTTAGCCATTGGTTAATATTATCCTTTCTGCTTATGACTAAAAATTAAAAGTAAATCGCAACGCTTAAAACCGATTACAATCCACCAAGTATAATTATATCACCCTGTTTTTTTGAGGTCAAGTAGTATTTTAAAATTTAACAAAAGATATTAATAAAAATTATGCGTGCTATCCCTGACGGAGAACACGCATAAATCTAAGCTTACTTTTTACTGCTTCATAAGCTCTTCGGAGAGCCTGAGAATTTCCGGGGCTGCCTTTTCTCTGCCGCGCCGAAGCACGAAGCAGAATACGGGATACGCAAACGCGGCAACCGCTGCGCCTATAATGCCGAGAATTATCCCGAGAGGCATCGCGGCAGCGCCGAGCGCATCTCCTATCTCGGTCATAATAACGCTCATTCCAAGCCCTAAGATAAGCGTTCCGAGAATGCCGAAAACGAGCGAAAACGCGGTAGCCCTTGATAAGACCGCTCCGTCCAGCCTGCGCAGCCTTTCAATCGAGCTTTCTTCTTTTTCTTTGCTCAGGTATTTATCGCGGATTTTTTTAATTTCCTCGCGCTCCTTTGCGGAGTAGGAGTACTGAAAGCTGTTTTTTTCGTTTCCGTCAGTCATTTGCCTTTTCCTTTGCTTTTTGTTCTTTTAATTCTTTCGTTGCCGAGATTATCATATAGAGAGACATCGCGATTATAAGCGCCGAGACTGTTGCGCCGCTGAGCGAGAGAAAAACTTTGCGCGTTGTCTCGGAGGTGGTTTCGCTGCCAAAGGTTGTGAGCATAGTTGATTCAAGCGTAAGCATCGAAACGAGCGCCGCTGCAAGGCTTACCGCCTTAGAGGCTGAATAAACCGGGCTTTTGTATTTTCTGAATTTCACAATGCCCGTTATTGCTGCGCTCAGAGCAATAAAGGTATACGCCGCTATTGCAATCGTCGTTATTTCGTGGTGAATAAAGGTTCTGTCGTATTTTATCATAAACAGAACTATAACCGAGAGTGAGAGATTTATAAAGAGAAATACGATGCCTGCGGTGCGGTATTTTAAAAGCTCGGCTACAATATTCGTTTCACCCTGCTTTTTCTTTGATGCGTAGCGCAAAAGATAATACCTTATGCCTATAAGCATAGCGTAGTATCCCGCAAGCGAATAAAACCAGAACGAGCCGTGATAAATTCCGAGCCAGAGCTGAAAAAGCGCAAATATCGCGTTAAAGGTCACGGAGGCATAAAGCGCTGTGAGAACTCTTACCCTTGGATTTTCAATCCAGAGCCTCGCGTATTTGTTGTTTTTCCGAAACTGGCTGAAAAAGCGGATAATATCCGGTATTTTCATACACCATACGGTGAGAGTGTAAGCCGAAATAACGTATGAAATTATAGATATCGGAGACTGACTTCCCAGCTTTACCATTGAAAAAATCAGAAAGAAGGTTGCCAGAGGAATAAGCAGTATCATAACTGCCTTCGGGGGAAAGAGCAGCGCTCTTATATACTTATTGTTTTTCATATTTACCAAGCCTTACTGTAAAGGCAGTGCCTACGTTGACCTTGCTTTCAACGCTGATGTCTGCTTCTATAATATCGATTACGCGCCTTACAAGCGCAAGACCGAGGCCGTTTCCCGCGCTTTTATGCGAGGTATCGCCCTGATAGAATTTTTCAAATATATGCGCGCCTACCTCTGCGCTCATACCGCAGCCCGTGTCGCTTACTGTAACTTTGGCGCGGTTTTCCTCTGAGGTCAGCGAGACCGAAACGGTACCGCCTTCGCCGGTGAACTTGAACGCGTTTGAAAAAAGATTGTTCCAGACCAGCGAGAGAAGCTCTCTGTCCTCGCAGACGTATACGTCTTCCTCTATATCGGTTTCAATGTTTATTTTCTTCGTTTCCCATTCGCCCTCGTACTGAAGCAGGGACTCGCAAAGCTGCTCGCTGAGGCTGTAGGGCTTTGCTTCGGGGTATATCTGCTGGTTTTCAAGGCGGTTGAGCTTCAGAACGTTGGTTATCATATCCGCAAGGCTGTGCGATGCCTCGGAAATCGCCTCTGCATATTCGGTGCGCTCCTCGGCTGTGAGGCGCTCAGCCTTTAAGAGAGTGGCGTAATTTCTTATCACCGCGAGAGGCGTTTTCATTTCGTGGGATACGTTTGCTATAAAGTCTGAGCGCAGGGTTTCCACTCCGGATAGCTCCTCGGCAATTTTGTTTATGCAGCTTATTATTTCGTTGAAGTTTTCGTCTGCCACAAATCTTGATACGTGCGGAATTCTTACGTCAAAATCTCCCTTTATCATTTTTTCGGCAGCCTCTGAAATCATTCTTGCAGGGCGTTCCACCGTCCATTTTCTGCGCAGCCCGTCTATTACCGTAAACAGTAGGCTTATAAGCGCAACGTTAAGGAAGGTAAGCTTTGCGGCAGCGCCCAGGCTTTCCTTTGTGAGAGGGATATCAAGCGTCTCCGAAAGAGCCGTAACGAACAGCATGGTGCAGCAGGTTATAACGAAGGCGACCAGAAGAAAAAAGGTGAAATAACGGCTGAAAAATCTTGCTGCCCCTGCAAATACCTTTTCATTTTTCATTTCAGCACCGCCTTGTAGCCGAGACCGTGTACCGTCTGTATTTCAAAGGAGTCGCACTCGGAAAGCTTTGCGCGCAGCTTAGTCATATAAACGTCAACCGTGCGCGTGCTTGCCTGGGTGTCAACGTCCCAGAATTCGTCCATCAGCTGAGTGCGGGTGAAGGTCTTTTTAGGATAAGAAAGAAGCTTGTAGAGCAGGTCGAATTCTCTGACGGTGAGGGCAATTTCCTCTCCGTTAAGCTCTGCCGAGCGTTCGTCAGCGTCCATAACGAAGCTGCCCAGCTCGAGCCTACGGCTTGAGGCTATCTTTGAGCGGCGCAGAAGCGCGCCTATGCGCAAAAACATCTCGTCAAGGTCAACCGGCTTGGTCATATAATCGTCAATTCCTATGCGAAAGCCTCTCTGCTTAGCTGCAAAATCGTCACGGGCGGTCATAAAGAGAATCGGAACGTCTGCATTAAGCGAGCGTACCGTCTTAGCAAACTCAAAGCCGTCTATACCCGGCATCATTATATCCGAAACGATAAGGTCGAAGGTGGTTTTATACATCTCGTCATATGCTTCCTCTGCCGAGAGACAGCCTACAGCCTCGTATCCCGAGCCGTTTAAAAATGAGCAAACGCTCGTATTCTGAGCCTTGTCGTCTTCCACAACCAGAATTTTGAACATTTTGCGCCTCCAAAAGCTTAATTTATTCTATTCTAGCACAGAAATGTTAAAATTTTGTTTACGTTTTTGCTTTTTTACCGTTTTTCTTTTATACGAGGGCGGTTTTTCTGAGCACCACGGAGCTCAGAGCGCCGAGACCTACGGCAAAAATAACGCCTCCCACAAGGGTGAGAATTACGTTCATAGCGGTAGAATTAAGCGGAGTTATCATAGAAACGGTCATAAAGAGCAGCATTCCGCCGCCGAGTGAGCCGCATATAGAAAGCCAAGCCTTCTGCTTAGCCGCAACGCTTATAAGAGTGAAGATTGATACGAAAACCGGCATAAGAAAAATTTTTGAGAGAATGCAGGCAAAAATATTTCCCGCGGTAAGTCCGCAAAGGTCAAAGGAGAGAGAGGCAACCGCTCCGCCTATAAGCGAGCCTGTAAAATAAGCGATAAGCATAAGCGTGCCGCATACGAAGCCTGACAAGGTTTTGGAGATAACGTAGTCGCTTTTTCTTGCGCGTACCGTAAAGAGATTTTTTGCGTATCCGCTTCTGAAATCATCGGAAATAAAAAGACAAACGAAAACGGCAACTCCCATAAAGACCATATTTATGTTGCACATAGACATTACGTCCATACCGCCCATAGCCTCGCTTCCGGGCAGAGCGCCTATGTTTTGCCAGGTGTTATCAGGGCCTTCTATAACGGTCACCTCGCCCGTCTGCTGATTTATGCTTTCTGTGCCGTCCATCATAGACATCATAACCGTCATAAGTATAGGGGTAAGGAGAGCTATGGCTATAAGGATATAGAAGGTGCGCGTTTTAAGTATTCTTCTGAAATCTACCCGAAGCATACTCTTTATGCGCTCCGGCGCGGTTGGCTTTTCAAATTTCAAGCTCTTTTCTTCCATTAGTGCTTACCTCCGTTCATTAAGTCGATATAGTATTCCTCAAGTCCTATTCTGTCGGTTTTGATTTCGGTGACGCAGATTTTGTTTTCATAGAGATATTCTACTGCGTTTTCGGGGGTTATTCTGTCGTAGATTCGCAGCAGTCCCGCCTCGTCCTCTTCTACTCTTGAGTATTTTGCGTTAAGAACGGCTTTTGTCTTCTTCATATCCTCTGCCGCAAGAGCCACGTAGGTGGGGCAGTCCGCGTCAAGCTCGGCTGCGGTCATTTCGCATATCATTTTGCCGTGGCGGATAATTCCGTAGTGGGTTGCCACCTTCTGCAGCTCGCCAAGCAGGTGAGAGGAAACTATAATGCTGCGCCTGCCGTCAGCTATAACGTCAAGGAAGACCGCGCGCATAATGCGCATACCGTCAGCGTCAAGTCCGTTGAGCGGCTCGTCAAGCACGAGGAGCGTAGGATTTCCGAGAAGCGCCATTGCAATTCCTACTCTTTGCTTCATACCGAGAGAGCAGTTCTTGTATTTGTTGCCTGCCGAGCCCTCCATACGCACGGTTTTAAGAACTTTTATTACCTCTTTTTCGGCATCGGGTATTCCGAGGTTTTCCGCTTCAAGCATCATATTGTCCCAGACCGAGAGGTTGGGAAAGCAGCCGGGGGATTCGATAAGCACGCCTACCTTGCTTCTGACCGCTTCATCGGTGTGGTCCTTGCCGTAGAGCTTAATGCTTCCGTCAGTTTTGGGAATAAGACCGCATATCATTTTTTCGGTTGTGGATTTGCCCGAGCCGTTTTCACCGATAAAGCCGTATATCGCGCCCATAGGCACAGTCATATCAAGACCGGCTACGGCAAGCTTCGGTCCGAAGGTTTTTGAAAGATTTTTAATTTCTACTGCGTTCATTTCCGTTCCTCCGTCAGTAAACGTCACTTTTAGAAAGAATGTGAGAGCCTAGAAGATTATAAATAAGAGCCCACGCAAGAGAGACGAGCAAGCAGGTTATAAGCGTGCCGAAGCTGCTCGCAAGGCAGGCGTTTACAGATGCACCGTAAAGAAAAATATTAAGAATCCAGGTGGGTATGGAAAGACCCTCCACAATAGCCGCCGCACCTATAACTAAAATACCCGTTCCGAAAAAGAAGGAGGAGGCTATGGAAATTCCGAAATATCTTCTGAAAATAACGTTAAGGAAGGTGTAAAGGCTTGCCCAACCGATGCTCATTACCATCTTGCCGAGTATAGCAAGAATGAGTGAGCCTGCGTTTGCCTTTGTTTCGTATCCGACAAGCAGACCGCCCACCGTGCCGCCAATGAAATAGGAGAGGCACATACACACGATTGCAAACGCGCAGGTTAGGCTTTTTGATATCATATAATCTTCTTTTTTGGCGTGATTTGTAAACAATTGTTTGACATATCCGCTTTTATAGTCGTGTCCTATGAATATTGAAACCATAATTCCGCCGAAGATAAATACCATATTCATATTGGCGTAATCGGCAATGCTGCGGATTACGTATAGAGGCTCTTTTGCTGCAATTATCTGCCAGACGTTGCTGTAGAGCGAGATTGTTTCGCTGCCGTCCGGAGCGGGCATTGTGGTCATAGCCGAAACCATTGCGGGAATGATTGCGGAAATGGCAAGAAAAATATAAAAGAGCGGGGTATGAGTAAGTCTGTAGAAGTCCACGCCGAGCATACTTTTAATGCGCTCCTTAAGGCTTGGAGATTCAAAATTAAGCTCGTTTTTCATTATACCTTCTCCTTTCTTGACATAAGCTCAACGTAATACTGCTCAAGTCCTATCTTGTTTTTCTGAATTTCGCTTACGACGTGGCCTCTCTTCATAAGGAAGTCTACTATTGCCGCGGTGTCGGAGAAGTCGTAAACGCGGATATGCTCTCCTACGAGGCGAACGTCAGCAAATTTTTCCGAAAGAGCCTTGATTGCGCCGTCTAGGTCCTTTGTTTTGAGGGAAGTGAACACTTGAGCGCGGCTGTCCATTTCCTCTGCCGAAAGCTCTGCTATCATTTTGCCACGGCGGATTATGCCGTAGTGTGTTGCTATTTTTTCAAGCTCCCCGAGAATATGAGAGGAGATAAGCACCGTGCAGCCGAAGTTTTTGGTTATGTCAACGAGAATTTCGCGCATAATGCGCATTCCGTCAGTATCGAGACCGTTTATAGGCTCGTCAAGAATAAGAAGCACTGGGTTTCCGAGAAGAGCCATAGCGATACCGATTCTCTGCTTCATACCGAGAGAGCAGCTTTTGAATTTTGTATGCGCCGAATCCTCCATTCTCACTATTTTCAGCACTCTTTCTATTTCCGCATCGGGATTTTCAAGTCCCAGATTTATAGTTTGCATACGAAGATTCTGATAGACACTCGAGGAAGGGAAGCAGCCTGCGTTTTCAATAAGAGCCCCCACTCTTACACGAACGCCCGGGTCGCTAAAGTCTCTGCCGAAGAGCTTTATCTCGCCCTCATCGGCTACGAGATGTCCGCAAATAAGCTTTTCGGTTGTGGATTTTCCCGAGCCGTTTTCACCGATAAAGCCGTATATCGCGCCTACGGGCACGGTCATATTCAGATGGTCAACGGCATACATTCCGCGAAAGCTTTTAGATAGATTTCTTATCTCAATAGCATTCATTTGTATATTCTCCTGTCGTTTATGTATAAAGAGCTATAAGAGATGCAGAAAAAATCCGCATCTCTTATTTTGGGTATTATTTTTTTGCTGCCTCGCAGCCTGCGTTTGCCGCTTCGGTTCTCTTGTTTGCCTCGGCAATTTTTTCCTCGCGCTCCTCCTGCATTTTTGCAGCTCTTTCGGAGGGGGTCATATGAGCCTCGTCCCAGGTCTTCTTTGCGTCAGCCTTTGCCTTTCTGAAGGTGTTGCGGCCTCTGTTTTCCTCGAAGCTTGCCTTTGCCTCAGCCTTTGCTGCCTGGAACTCTGCCTTGTCAAGTTCGTGCTGAGCCTTTGCGCTTTGCTTCATATCTCTGAAAGCCTTTTTAAAAAACGATTTAATTCCCATTTTGTGTTTCTCCTTCATTTAATTATTTAGTGTTTACTGAGTTATAATTTCTTCGGAAAGGCTCAGAATTTTCGGTGCGAGAGCCTCTTTGGTTTTTCTTGAAAGATATTTTGATATCGGATATGCGGGAAGCATCAATACTATTCCGATGGCGCAAAACAGAAGCGTAAGCCAGTCTGCTCCCATAAATACGTCAAGTCCGAAGCACATTCCTATACCGAAGATAAGGCAGCCGATAATTCCGATGGTAAGACCTTCGAGCATACCTGCGCGCCTTACGCGGCTGTCCATCTTGCGAAGACGCTCGAGCTTGTTTTCTTCCTGAGGAAGATATCTTCTCCTTATATCCTCTATTTCTTTATTCTGCCTTGCTGAGTAGCTGTAAGTAAACGGTTTGCTGTTTTCCATAAATTCCTCTTTTCTTTCTTCCTCGTTTTTACGGTTATATTCTACACCCGGGATTTTTGCGATTTGCTTCTGAAATGTTTACGAAATGTTATAAATCAATTTTTTCTTTCATTTATTGCCTTTCCTTGACGTCACAGCATAGGTGCGAAAATTCTTACGAGCGCGCGGATAAATCTTGTAAGAAGTCCTGTTTTCAGCTTGTCCGGGGTGATTTCGATTGATTTTCCGAGAGTGTCGAGAATATCCCTTTTCATTTCGGCTATCAGGTCGCATTTATAAAGCCACACTCCGTTTTCAAAGTGGTGAACGAGGCTTCTGTAATCGAGGTTTATCGTTCCTATCATAGCGAGGCAGTCGTCTGCGATATAGCTCTTTGCGTGAATGAAGCCCGGCTCGTATTCGTATATTTTAACACCCGCCCTCATAAGACGGTAATAGAAGCTCCTTGTCATCTGGAAAACCAGCTTTTTATCGGGAATATGCGGAACGGTTATTCTTACGTCAACACCGCGGAGCGCCGCGCTCTCTATGCTTGCGCAAAGCTCGTTATCAATAATAAGATAAGGCGTTGTTATATAGACGTAACGCACAGCGCTTCCGAGCATATTCCGAATAACGCTTTTTCCTACCCTGCGCTCGTAAATCGGGCGCGGTCCGTCACCGAAGGGGATTATATATCCGTTTTCCTTCGTCTCCTTTGCCTCGGGATAGAGATTCAGATTATCCTCGGGCAAGATTTTCACGTTGATGCCGTAATCCGAGAGAAACAGCCTCGTCAGCTCCCACACAGCCTCGCCCTCAAGGCGCACTCCGGTGTCCTTCCAATGACCGAACCTTGTGTGTTCGTTTATATATTCGTCAGCGATATTGACACCGCCCGTGTAGCCTATTTTGCCGTCAATTACCAAAATCTTGCGGTGGCTTCTGTTGTTGAATTCGCTGTCTGCATTTCCGCGAAGGCGGGAGAAGGGCGCTGCCTCTATTCCGTAGGAGCGAAGGATTTTCGCGTAGTTACCGGGAAGAGTGCTCATACAGCCTATGTCATCGTAGAGAACCCGAACGGTCACCCCCGATTTTGCTTTTTTCTTAAGCACCTCTAAAATCGTGTTCCAGAATTTTCCTTCCTCAATAATAAAATATTCCATAAAAATGAAGCTTTCGGCATTTTCGAGGTCGGGTATCATACTCTTGAACATATCCTCTCCGAGAGGGAAATAGTCGGCTTTCGTGTTCAAAAAAAGGCTTGAGCCGGATATTTTGCAGAGCATTTTTGCTTCTGAGGCTATCAGCGGATTTTCATTTTTCAGAGCTTGCTCCGCCTCCTCGGTGTCGTTTTTATAATCGTAGCGCTTTATCTCGTCAAGACGGTGAACGAATTTCTTCTGAAGCTTTCTTGAATAAAACATAAAGTAAAGCATAAAGCCTGCCACGGGAACGCAAAGCACGAACAAAACCCAGGGAACCTTATAATCGGGATTGTCGTCAGACGCTATTATTTTGACTATGCAGCCAAATGCCGTGGCAAAGCAGAGCAGGTAGAAGTAGGGAACGAACAGACACATCACTATCATAACCCCTATAATAGCGGCAATTTCAAGCAGCGTCAGCATAACCGCCATAACGTAGCGGAACGGAATATAGCTGTATTCCCGCTCTATAGTTTTATTCCCTGCGCGCACGTTGTATTTTCTTTTCACGAGAAGCCCTCCAAAAGCAAAATTTCCGATTTTACGTCTCGATTTTAGCACCTCGGTATTTTATAAACGTTTTTAAAATGTTTTCGTTTTGTTAAAATCACACTTCTTTTTAAGAATTAATTTTATTTTAGACACAATAACCTTGATTTTTCCTATTTGTTGCTTTATAATTTATATGTATTTAGACAATAATTTTTCGGAGGACATCAAAATGAAAACAATAAAGCTTCAGAAGCTTACCAAGGAAGCCTTTGCGCCGTTTGGTGAGTACTACGTTATGAATAAGCCCGAGGGATACGCCCTCTGCGGAGAGCTTCACCGCTTTTTTCCTGACAGAGTTACCGTAAATCCCGGAACGAAAAATATGGCATTCTCTCCCATAATGGTAAAGAAGCCCGAAAAAATGCATATAACTCAGGTTGAGTATCATACTACCACCGCCGAGATTATCATTCCGCTCAATGACGATATGATACTTCACGTTGCTCCCCCCTCGGCAGGCAAGCCTCTGCCCGAATATACCAAGGCGTTTATCGTTCCCAAGAACACCGTTATCAAAATGAATACTTGCGTTTGGCACCTTGCGCCCCTTCCCAGAAGAGCAGACGAGCTTTGCGCTATTATCGTTCTTCCCGAGGCAACCTATATGAACGATTGCACGGTTGTAAATCTTACCGAGGACGAGCAGTTCATTATAGAATAATGGGTATAATTGAGCTTTTAATCACGGCTGTGGCGCTTTCTATGGACGCCTTTGCGGTAGCAATATGCAAGGGACTTTCGGTAGGAAAAATTAAACCTAAGCATATGCTTATATGCGGACTTTGGTTTGGCGGATTTCAGGCGCTTATGCCGCTTATCGGATATTTTCTCGGCGAAGCTTTTGCCGATTACATCACAAGCGTTGACCACTGGGTAGCATTCGTGCTTCTCGGCTTTATAGGCGGTAAAATGCTTATTGAAGCCTTCGGAAAAGAGGAGTGCGAGGAATGCGGCTGCGGAGATGCCGCCTTCCGCCCTATGACTATGTTGACTATGGCGATAGCCACGAGCATTGACGCGCTCGCGGTGGGAATAACCTTTGCGCTTCTTCCTGACGTTGATATCGTTTTTGCGGTATCCTCAATAGGAGTTATAACCCTTCTCATTTCGGCTGTGGGAGTGAAGATTGGCTCTGTTTTCGGAGCAAAATATAAGTTCGTTGCCGAGATAGTGGGCGGTGTCACCCTCGTAGGTATGGGTATAAAAATACTTATAGAACATCTGTTCTTTTAATTGATAGGGGAAAAAATTTGATAGGGGAAAAAATGGAAATAGGAAGGCTTATCCTTGAGCTTTGCGAATATGCAAAAAATAAAAATCTGATTTCTGAGGGAGACTGCGCTTATACCGTCTCGCGCCTTATGGAAATTTTGTCGGTCTCCTCTATAGAGGGAGAGCCGCCCGAGGAAGTGCGCGGGCTTTCCGAGATTCTCGGTGACATATGCGACTATGCATTCGGTAAAGGTCTTATAGAAAATAACAGCGTTGTTTACCGCGACCTTTTTGACACGAAAATTATGGGCGCTCTCACCCCCGCACCCTCTGCGGTTATCCGCGAGTTCAGGGAAAATTACGCTAAGTCTCCGAGCCTTGCAACCGATGTATACTATGCCCTTGCGTGCGACACTAACTATATCCGCACCGACAGAATAGCGCGCGACCTTAAATGGAAATACCCCTCGGAATACGGAGAAATCGACATAACCGTCAATCTTTCAAAGCCCGAAAAAGACCCGAAGGCGATTGCGGCGGCAAAGCTGCTTCCGCAAACAGACTATCCGAAATGCGCTCTCTGCCACGAAAACGAGGGCTTTGCGGGAACGCTCACCAAGCCTGCAAGGCAGAATCTGAGGCAGATTCCCTTCAATATGGGCGGTGAGGTATGGTATCTGCAGTATTCTCCCTACGTCTATTATAAGGAGCATTGTATTGCGCTTTCGGCAGAGCACAGACCTATGAAAATCGATAGGTCAACCTTCGTTAAGCTTCTCGGCTTCGTTACAGAATTTCCGCATTACTTTATAGGCTCGAACGCTGACCTCAAAATCGTTGGCGGCTCTATTCTTTCGCACGACCATATGCAAGGCGGAAGATATAGCTTTGCTATGGAGAGGGCAGAGATTGAAAAAGAGCTTTCGTTTGAGGGATACCCCGAGGTTACGGGCGGTATACTCAAGTGGCCTATGTCGGTTGTACGTCTTTCTTCTCTTTCAAAGAGCAGCCTTATCGAGCTTGCGGAGAAAATTCTCTCTGCCTGGAGAAAGTATACAGACAGGGAAGCGTTTATATATGCCGAAACCGATGGCGAGCCGCATAATACCATAACTCCGATAGCGAGAAGACGCGGTGAAAAATACGAGCTCGACCTGGTTCTGAGAAATAATATTACTACAGACGAGCACCCTCTCGGACTTTATCACCCTCATAGCGATAAGCACAACATAAAGAAGGAAAATATCGGACTTATCGAGGTGATGGGACTTGCGGTGCTTCCTGCAAGGCTTAAGGAAGAAATTTTCCTTATGAGAGAAAAAATTCTCTCCGGCGAGCCGCTTTCTTCTGACGAGCGCGTGGAAAAGCACGCGTCCTGGTTTGATTCCTTTAAGGATAAATACAGCTTTACGGAGGAGAATACCGAAGAGATTCTCAGAGCCGAAATCGGAAAAACTTTTACCGAGGTTCTTCGTGATGCAGGCGTATATAAGGATACTAGAGAGGGCAGAGAAGCCTTCCTTAAATTCTTAAAAACCATAGATATTGTAAATAAATAGTTACAAAAAACGGGGCTGGCGCATTTAGGCAGAACCAAATAAAAAACGGCAGAAGCATTAGTTTCTGTCGTTTTTTATGCAATTTTATGCAAATTTAAATGAATCAAGGTTGAAAACCTATGGTTTTCTCCGTTTTATTCAAGTTTTTTATTTTATCCTCGTTTCCTCGCTCAGCGTACCTTTGTACGCTTCTCGCTCGTCAGCCAAGGATTTCTGCTCTAAA
>JAZNZE010000018.1:0-34825 GCA_045594785.1 Eubacteriales bacterium | reverse complement strand
TCCCAAAGCTGCTCGGGGTCCATTTCACCAAGACCTTTATATCTCTCTGCTTCAACACCTGTTGTGCCAAGCTCTTCAATATACTTATCTCTTTCCTCATCCGAGAAAGCATAGCGAACATTTTTGCCCTTATGTACCTTGTAAAGCGGAGGCTGTGCAAGATATATGTGTCCGTTTTCAATAAGCGGGCGCATATGGCGGAAGAAGAATGTAAGAAGAAGAATTCTTATATGAGAACCGTCAACATCGGCATCCGCCATAATAATTATCTTGCCGTAACGCAGCTTTTCAATATCGAAATCATCTCCTATACCGCATCCGAGTGCCTGAATAATCGGTATAAGTGAGGTGTTTGCGTAAACCTTATCAAGTCTTGCTTTTTCTACGTTAAGAACCTTACCGCGAAGCGGAAGAATTGCTTGGAAACGGCTGTCGCGTCCGTCCTTTGCAGAGCCTCCTGCGGAATCTCCCTCTACAAGATAAACCTCTGTAAGTCTGGCTTCCTTTTCATTACAGTCTGCAAGCTTGCCGGGAAGAGTAGAAACCTCAAGCACGTTTTTACGTCTTATAGATTCTCTTGCTTTTCTTGCAGCCTCTCTTGCTCTGTTCGCAGCGAGAGCCTTTTCTATTATAATTTTACCCGCGCCGGGATTTTCTTCAAGGAACTCTTCAAGCTTTTCTGACACGATATTGTCAACTAAAGTTCGCATTTCGCTGTTTCCGAGCTTAGCTTTCGTCTGAGATTCAAACTGAGCATCTGTAAGCTTTACGGAAATAATTGCAACGAGACCTTCTCTTACGTCATCGCCGGAAAGTCCTTTATCGTCAGGCTTTATAGCCTTTATTTTTCTTGCGTAATCGTTTATTGCTTTAGTAAGAGCGGATTTAAATCCTGTTTCGTGAGTACCGCCCTCAATAGTCGCCATATTATTTGCAAATGAAATAATGGTTTCGTTGTAGCTATCGTTATACTGCATAGCTACCTCGGCTATGGAGTCTCCTCTCTGTCCCTTCATATAAATAACCTGGGGATGAATGGGAGTTCCTCTCTTTTCGTTGTTGAGGTATTCAACGAATGAAACTATACCGCCCTCGTAATAGAGAACCTCTTCTCTCTCCATTCCCTCGCGCTTATCGGTAAGAACTATTCTTACTCCTGCGTTAAGGAATGACTGCTCTCTCATTCTCGTCAGAAGAATTTCGTAATCGAAAACCGTCTCTTCAAAGATAGTGGAATCCGGCTTGAATCTTACGTAGAGACCGTGGTTTTCGCAGTCGCCCTCACATTTAAAAGGTCTTGCAACCGCGCCCTTTTCAAATCTTTCTGTATATCTCTTGCCGTCACGGCAGTTTTCAACCTCAACCCACTCCGAAAGAGCGTTAACAACCGAAGCTCCGACACCGTGAAGGCCTCCGGCAATTTTATAACCCTCTCCTCCGAATTTTCCTCCTGCGTGAAGAACCGTATAAACGACCTCAAGAGTAGGAAGTCCGAGCTTTTCGTTCATACCGGAAGGAATTCCTCGTCCGTCATCCTGAACCGAAACGCTGTTATCCTCCCAAATAGTAACTGTTATGGTACTGCAATGTCCCGCAAGAGCCTCGTCTATAGAGTTATCAACGATTTCATAAACGAGATGGTGAAGACCGCGCAGAGAAGTAGTACCTATGTACATACCCGGGCGTTTTCTTACAGCCTCAAGTCCTTCAAGAACCTGTATTTGACTGTCGTCATAGCCTTTTGATTCATTTTCAAGTAATTTTTCGTTTTCGATACTCATTTTACTATTCTCCTAAACCTTTAAATTCACCGTCTATTCTCTGCTTAAGTCCTATAGACGATATTCTTGAGAGCCTTACCTTATACTTTCCTTCCTCTGAAGAAAAAACAAAGCTTCGCGGAAGGTCCGAATCGGTGTATTCGAGATTTCCGTTCTTAGATTTTTCGTTTAAAAATTTTTTAGTAGTTTTAGATACTGTCGAAGTATCAAGGTCGAATATTCCTATTATATCCTTTTCCCTGACGCTGACTCCGTTTCCAATATGAAGATACATTATCTAAATTCTCCTTTGGATACGTTTATTATATTGTCTGCCTTAATATCCGGGTCGTTTTCACAGCCGGTAATAATAATCTGTCTTTTATCAATTCCCGAAAGAACGTACTTTTTTCTTTTTTCATCAAGCTCCGAGAGAACGTCATCAAAGAGAAATACAGGATATTCTCCGTATATTTCGCGGTTTACCTCACCCTCACCGAGCTTCATTGAAAGAACGGCAGAGCGTTGCTGACCCTGAGAAGCAAAATGACGGGCGGATTTTCCGTTTATAAGAATTTCTATATCGTCTCTGTGAGGGCCGAAAAGACTTGTTCCTACAATCTTTTCTCTTTCTATTTCAGAAATAAATACTTTTTTATATTCGTTAAATGCTTCCTCACGGCTTGAAGCTTCGTTTTTTATATCGCTTTTATAAATCAGAGAAAGCTCTTCCTTACCGTCAGAAATATCACTCATAATTTGTTTTGCGTATAATTCGAGCTTTTTTATATATTCTTTTCTTTGGATATATATATAAGAAGCATATTCGCTAAGAGAATAAGACCAGCTTTCAAGCTCTCCGTTATCAATATAAAGTCCCTTTGAAGCCATTTTAAGAAGACAGTTTCTGTTTTCAAGAGCTCCTTTATAATCGGAATAGCAATTTATATAATAAGGATAGCACTGACCTATAGCTATATTAATAAAAGCTCTTCTTTCCTCCGGGGAATCCTTAACGAGACCGAGATGGTCGGGGTAGAAAAGAACTGCTCTGAAGCTTCCTATCATTTCTTTTACGCTTTTAATAGGATACCCGTTTCTTTTTCTTCTTCTTTCTCTGCCGAAAAAAGCGTATTCAAGAGAATTTTCTCCGTTTTTATCCTCGTATTCTATGTAAATACGGAAGCCGTCTTTACCGAATCCTATAAGCTCCTTATCCTCGGCAGACCTGAAAGATTTTCCTCTTGCAAAAAGGTATATACCCTCTATAGCGTTGGTTTTTCCCTGAGCATTATTTCCGTATAAAAGATTTGTACCGTCAGTAAAGCTTATATCGCAAAGCTCTATATTTCTAAAGCCCTCGGCTTTAAATTTTTTTATTATCATTGTTCTGTCATTCTGAGCGGAACTACCATATAGAAGTAATTAAAGTTTTCAATTTCCTCGTTAGGCTCAATGGTTATTGCATCAGTGGGAGATTTGAGAGTAATTTTTATATCCTCTCCCTCGGCAGCCTTAACGTTATTGATAAGATATCTGCAGTTGAAGCCTATTTCTATATCGCCGCCGGTATGAATGCAATCCATTTCATCGTAAACCTTTCCGTTTACTGAGGTTGAGGTAATGGTCATAAAATCCTCTTCAACCTTAAGCTTTACGTAGCTTCTTCCGCTTCCCTGGATTTTTTCCTCGGCTATAATATTAGCTCTTTCAAGTCCGGAAAGAAATCTTTCTCTGTTTACTATTGCGGTTATGCTGTTATCCTTAGGAATGATTTTATTATAATCGAGATAATCGCTGTCAATCGTTCTGGTAAAGAATACAAGGTCGTCAAGAACTATAATAGCGTGCTTTCTTGAAAGATAGAACTTACATTTATTTTCCTCGTCATCGGGAAGAATTTTTACAATCTCACCGAGAGCGTGGCCGGGAATAATAAACGAATAATTTTCATCGTTAACGTCCTCAACGTCACAGAATATTTCACATTTAGAAAGGGTATAATTATCGCAGGAAACAACCTCTACCTTTTCTTTGCTTATTTTAAAGAATGCACCTGTGAGCATTATTCTGTTATCGGACATAACGGCAACCGAGTGAGAAACCTTACCTATAGCCGTTTTAAGAACCTTAGAAGAAATTTTAAATCCTCTGTCCGAGAAGAGCTCGGGAAGATTGGGGAAATCCTCGCCTCTGGTTGCAAACATAGAAAAGCTTGCCTTGCCTGCGGTAATAGTGCAGTTGAGCTTCGAATTTACTTCAACCGTTATTTCTCCGTCAGGAAGAGCTCTTACGGTCTGAAAAAGTCTCTGAGCGTTTATTATGTATTTTCCGAATTCTTCGATTTCGGTAGGCTCAAAGGTAGACTTTATTCCTTTAGTCATATCGTATGAAGAAAGAGTTATTCTTCCGTCATCAAAGGTCTCTATTAATATTCCCTCTATTGAGGTTATAGTATTTTTATTTGAAACCGTTCCCATTGCGGGAGTAAGAGCATTCATAAAAACCGATTTTAAAACTGTAAATTTCATTTTCCTTATCCTTCCTTTTTCTTCGCGAGCTTTAACGCTCTATAATGAATTAATTATTATTAACGGTAGTTGTTTTAGTTATAGGGGGTGTTGATAATGTGGAAAGCTTTTCTTTTCCTTGATTTATATGAGCTTTTCTAATTTTGATTTTTAAAATTTTCCGTTTATTTGATATTGAAAGCTCTCGCGTTATTTATAAACAGCTTTTAAAGGCTTAATTCTATATTTAATAAACGGCTTTTCAACACTCTAAAAACATATTATCAACTATCCTATTGCTTAACCTCTTTTATAATCTTCTTAATATCCGAATCGGTATTCTTCTTTGTGTTGATATATTCCTCAACCTTATTATAAGAGGAGATAAGAGTTGAATAATCTCTTCCGCCGAGGAATGCTCCGATAGCCTTATAAGAAAGGTCTGTAAGCTTCTTTATAATATAAACGCAGATATGCCTTGCATAAGCTATATTATCGGTTCTGCTCTTTGATTTTATATCCTCTACTCTTACGCCGTAGTATTTTGCAGTCGTTGAAATTATCTTTTCAACGAGAACGTCAGTAGGTATATTGCCCGGGTCGATTGAGGATATAACGTTGTCTATCGATTCCTTAGTAATTGAAAGTCCGTTTAGAAGATAGAGAGCCTTAAGCTTTTTCAAAGCTCCTTCAATCTGGCGGATATCGTGCTGAAGTCTCTCAGCCATATAGTCAACCAGCTCGTTTGAAATGGTTATATTCATAACGTCTGATTTTTTTCTTATAATAGCGGTTCTCAGCTCGAAGCTCGGCTTCTGAACGTCAGCGAGAAGACCGCCTTCAAATCTCGTTCTGAGTCTGTCCGAAAGAGGCTTGATTTCCTTAGGCGGACGGTCTGAGGTAAGAATTATCTGCTTTCCCGCCTCGTAAAGAGAAGAGAAGGTGTGGAAAAACTCGTCCTGAGTTGCTTCCTTACCTGCAAGAAACTGTATATCGTCTATAAGAAGTACGTCAGCCTTGCGGTACTTATTTTTAAAGCTCGCGGTATCTCTGTTCGTTATAGCCGCGATAAGCTCGTTTATAAAATCCTCGCTCTTTTTATAAACTATTTTGAGATTTGGGTGGTTGTTCTTTATGTAGTTAATTACCGCATAGAGAAGATGCGTTTTTCCAAGTCCCGAGTTTCCGTAAATAAAGAGCGGGTTATAAGAGGTGGCAGGCTCCATAGCAACTGCAAGGCAGGCGGCTCTTGCAAATTTATTTGAATCGCCCTCTATAAAGTTATCGAAGGTGTATTCGTCAAGCACGCTTTTTGAATCGCTGTCGCTCTTCGAAAGAAATTCGTTTATATTATGCTCTCTTTCTCTTGCCTCAGCCTTCTGCTCCTCGGTATATTTCGGAATATCCTCTTCGCTCACACGGTTGAAATCCTCGCTCTCTGTCGATATGATTTCTATCTCAACCTCAAAGCCTATCGTGTTGATAAGTGATTCTGCAATCAGAGGCATATATTTAGTTGAAAGAAATTTCTGTCGCAAATTAGACGGAGTTGAGAACACAGCCTTTTTCTCATCAAGATGAGTAAGCTTGAATTCTCCGAACCATACGTTAAAGGACGGGCTCTTGAAATTATCCTTAATTTCTTCGAGCATAATTTCAACAATGGAGTTAAGGTCGTTCATAAATTTTCCTTTCCTTTTAGACTTTCAGAGGGGAAATTAAGGCGTAAAAAGGGTATAATACGCCTATAATACTATATTTATAACAATTATAACATATAAATATTTAAAAATCAATAAGGAATGTAAATAAAATTCTACATTTATAAAAAAATAATTTGTAAATAAAATTCTACATTTTTTTAGATTTGCCTTTTACGAAGAAAGAGGCTATAAGTCCCGAGGTAAGAGCTACTATACAGCCTGCTCCCATAGCCGAAAAAGCTCCTCCGAGAGCTCCCAAAAAGCCTTTTTCTATAACAGCTTCTTTAACACCGCCCGCAACCGAGCCTCCAAAGCCTATAAGAGGAACGGATATTCCGCAGCCGAATATTTCAAAGAGAGGCTTGTAAAGCTCTAAAGCTCCGAGAATAATTCCGAATATAACGTACGAGACGAGAATTTTTGCGGGCGTTATTTTGGTTTTATCAATTAAAATCTGCGCTATAACGCAGATAATTCCCCCCATAAGAAAGGCAAGTAAGGATTTTAAAAGCATATTTTTAACCTCTTTTTATATTGACTAAGGGAGCTATGCCGAGAATGCTTTCTCCCTGCAAAATGCTTGACGGGCTCATAAGAGCTCCCGTTGAAAGAAAGAGAATATTCTTATATTCTCCGCTTATAAGCTTTGGTAAAACGTAGGTTGCAAGCACCGAGGCAGAGCAGCCGCAGCCGGAAGCTCCCGCGTTTACGTTCTTTTTATTCATATCGTAGAGAAGCGTTCCGCAGTCCTCGTGAATTTTTGCAGCTCTCGGAAATTCCTTTGATAAAAGCTCTCTTAAAATATCCGAGCCGATTTTGCCGAGGTCTCCCGTGAATATCGCGTCAATTTCTTCTATTTTGTTTTCTGAAAGCGAAAGATAGGTGTAAACCGAATCGTATGCGGCTCTTGCCATTGCAGCTCCCATATTAGAGCCGTCAGTAGTAAGACCGTCAACTATTTTGCCTATCATTCCATCATTTATATATATATTGCTTTTTTTCTCTGAGGAAAGAATGAACGCGCCTGCTGCAGTAGCCGTCCATTGCGAAGTGGGAGTTCTCTGAGCTCCGTATTCTATGGGAGTTCTGAACTGTCTTTCCGCCGCGCTGTTATGAGAGGTGGTTACCGTAGCTCCTCTCTCTATCGCCCCCGAGGATATAAGAAGAGAAAGCAGAAGAAGAGCCTCGGTGCAGGTAGAGCAGGCGCTGTAAAGTCCGATGTACGGTATGCCGAAGCTGTAAAGCCCGCCTGACGAGGCAACGCACTGATTTTCAAGGTCTCCTGCCAAAAGAGCATCAAGGCTGTCGGCTTCAAGCTCTGCCTTTTTAAGAGCAAAATTTAATGAAAGCCTGCCCATTTCACCCTCAGCCTTCTCCCAGGTGTCCTTTGAAAATCTGTCGGTTGTGTCGGTAAAATCGAAATATTTTCCGAGAGGCCCGTCCTTTTCCTCTCTTCCGCCAACAGCGGCAGAGGCAATTATATAAGGCTTTTTTTCAAAGCTTATTATTTTTCTCACCCTCAAAATCCTCCAAAATTAAATAAAAAGAGTGTAGATATAGTAAATAATTCCGTATACCGTACCGGCAAACGATGCGTAAAGAATGACAGGGCCCGCAACGGTAAAAATTTTCGTTCCTACCCCTGCAATAAATCCTTCGCTTCTTGTATCTATCGCGCTGCTGGTCACCGCGTTTGAAAATCCCGTCACGGGAACGAGCGTTCCTGCTCCTGCCCGCGTTGCGATATTATCAAAAAATCCGAGAGAGGTTGCAACCGAGGCAAGAACTATAAAAACAAGAGTTACCGAAAGATAGGCTTCCTTTTCTCCTATGCCGAGGTATTGAAAAAGAAAGGCAACCCACTGCCCGATAAAGCATATAGCTCCGCCCACGAGAAATGCCCATAGGCAGTGCATACCCACTCTCGACTTTGGCGCGTTGGTGTCGCATTTTATTTTAAATTCCTTATTAGTATTCATAATAGCTCCCGAGGCTTTTTTATTATTATTTCTAAAAAAACAGCGATTATGTAAAATAATCTTTACATAATCGCATAAAAAGCCTTTATAAAACGTTGCCTAAAAGGTCTACTCCAAAGAATAGAAGTATGTTTTTTATAAGAAACTGAGCTATTATAGATATAGGAATAATAAGAAAAATTTTATAGCTGAGCCCTTTTATACAGTCCTCTTTTTTAACTAAGGAAAGAATAATTCTGAAATCAGAATAAAAGAGAAGAGCAGAGGTAATGAGAATAGGCGGATAGTATATAAACGACCTTAAAAAATCAAATTTAAGGAGAGCGTTAAGCGAGCGCGAGCCGCCGCAGCCGGGGCAGTAAAAGCCGAAAACCGATAAAAATGCGCACTCTCCTATGACCTTGTTTTTGAAGAGAAGATTATATATAGCGGCAATAACTATTACCGAAATATTCAGAGCAAAAAGAAAAACAGCCCTTCGCCGAAGCGTTTTTTTCATTAAATCTCTCCCTTCTTTTGTTTTTAAATACCGCTAATATTTTACCACACCCTCATGCCCGTAGTCAATAAAAAGCTTTTTAATTTAATATAGATATTGATTATTTTATTTTTTTATGTTAGAATATAAAAAAGATTCATTTTTTTGAAAGGAAGGTAAATATGAACGGTAACGAATTTGATAACAATCCGTTTGAAGAGGGCAACGATTATCTCTTTAAAATGGTAACTAATAACGGAAGAAGAAAAACGTACGGCTGGTCTGTTGCGGCAATGGTGAGCGGAATTATTTCGGTTATCTGCTGCTGCACGGGATATGCAGGAGTTATTTTCGGAGTTGCGGCCATTATATTTGCCATCATTTCGAGAAAAAATCTCGGCTATTTTGACGGAATGGCAGTAGCCGGACTTGTTCTTGGAATAATAGGCTTTGTTCTCGGTATAGCTCTTATTATTGCGACCTATACTATAGACGAGCAATTCCTCAAGGAATATTTAGAGGAATATTTGAAGGAGTATCAGGAGCAGTTTCCTGAGACAACCCCCGATGGCTCCGACCTATAATAAATGAAATAAAAATCGCCGTTTAAATTCAAACGGCGATTTTATTAAGGAGATTAAATGAATAATAAGCAAAACGAAAAAAAGCTGGAGCAAAAATACGGACTGTTTACCGCTATAAGTATGGTAGTCGGAACGGTTATCGGCTCGGGCGTCTTCTTCAAGGCGTCTAAGGTGCTTGCAAATAATAACGGAAATATGCTAAAAAGCATTTTAACCGTTGCCGCGGTAGGACTTGTTATGCTCATCTGCGCCTACGTCTTTTCTATTCTTGCCGCAAGAGTTGATAAGGTAAACGGTCTCGTTGATTACTCCGAGATTGCCTGCGGCCCTCTTTACGCCTACGCTGTCGGTTGGTTTATAAGCACTCTCTTTTATCCGACAATTACGGCATGCCTTGCCTGGATAAGCGCAAACTATATTATATTCCTTTTCGGAATTAAGCTCGGCTGGTGGTTTCATTATCTTCTTGCCGCTCTGCTTCTCGTTCTTTCGTTTTTATTTAACGTATTTTCTCCGAGGCTTTCGGGAAAATTTCAGGTTTCCACAACCGTAATAAAGCTTGTTCCGCTTTCGGTTATGGCAATAGCGGGCACGGTAGCGGGTCTTATAAACGGAACTACCGTTTCAAATCTTACCTCTGCCCATTCCTCGATTACGGGCGGCGGCGGGCTTTTTGCCGCGATAATAGCATTTGCCTTTGCATACGAGGGCTGGATATTTGCAACCACGATAAACGCGGAAATAAAGGATTCGCACAAAAATCTTCCCAGAGCTCTTATAATAGGAGCTGTAATTATAATTTCTGTATACGTGCTTTATTTCCTCGGTCTTATGGGCGTTCTTAGCGCAGAGGAGATAGTTAAGGCGGGAGACGAGCTTCCCAGAGCCGCCTTCAGCTCGCTTTTCGGAAGTGACGTATTCGGAACTGCAATCTACGTTTTCGTTGTAATTTCCTGCCTCGGAACGATGAACGGACTTATGCTCGTATCCACGAGAGCGCTCTATTCTGTATCCGCAAGAGGCCAGGGAATAGCGCCGAGGCTTTTCTCTAAGGTAAACGAAAAAACGAATATGCCCACGGCATCTGCGTTGTTTGCCCTGATTGTTTGTCTTATCTGGCTCACGCAGTGGCAGCTCGGCTTTATAAACGGATTTTTGCCCGAATTTTTATCATTTGAAAATGACGAGCTTCCGATAGCGGCATACTATATCTTCTGCATACCGATTTTCGTATATATAATGAGAAAATGCACCGACCTCGGTATTGTAAAGAGGTTCGTAATGCCCTCCCTTGCGATTGTTGCCTCGTTATTTATGATATTCTGCGCGGTGTATTCCTACCGCCTTGACGCGATTTATTACTTCACCGTCTTCGCGGTGATTATGGGAATAGGATTTCTGTTTTATAAACGGGAAAATAAACCGAAGTCTTAAGGTAAAGAAAAATCCAACAGAGACCTTTTTAAGTCTGTGTTGGATTTTATTATTTATCTTAATATAAGATTAAATTTCAGAAATAATTTTTTCTGCAAGGCTGAGAGCGTCAGCGACCTTGCTGATATCCTTACCGCCGCTCATTGCGCTGTCGGGACGTCCGCCGCCCTTACCGCCGCAAACTGCGGAGATTTCCTTTAAGATGTTGCCTGCGTGAGCGCCTGCCTTAACGGCTTCAGCGCCTGCCGCGCTTACGAAATTAAGTCTGCCGTCAAGAACTGCCGCGAGAACTATAATTCCGTTCTCAAATCTTGCCTTAAAGGAATCGCAAAGTCCTCTTGCCTCATCGGGACGGGCTTCAACCTTAGCGGTGAGAACCTTGAATTTGCCGATTTCCTTAACCTCGTCAAGCATAGCCTTGGACTTCATTTCGGAAATCTTTGAATTTGCGCTTTCAAGCTGTCTCTTGGTTTCCTTTATTTCAGCCTGAAGGCTTGCCGCCTTCTTTGCAATAGAGTTTACGTCCTGGCTCTTAAGCTCTCTTGCGGTTTCAAGAATAAGGCTTTCCTTATCGTGAAGCAGGGAAAGAACGCCAAGTCCCGTAGTAGCCTCAATTCTTCTGACGCCCGCAGCAACCGAGCTTTCGGATATAATCTTGAAGAGACCTATCTCGCCCGTTGAAGAAACGTGAGTTCCTCCGCAAAGCTCAAGGCTGGATTTTCCGATGCTGACAACGCGAACGCTGTCACCGTACTTCTCTCCGAAAAGAGCCATAGCTCCCATTTTTCTTGCGTTGTCAGGGGTTGTAACGGTAGTGGAGCAGCCCTCTGCAACGAGTATATTCTCGTTAACTGTTCTTTCAACCTCGCTTATCTCCTCTGCTGTCATAGGAGCAAGGTGAGAGAAGTCAAAGCGAAGTCTGTGCGGGTCAACGTAAGAGCCTGCCTGCTCTACGTGAGAGCCGAGAACCTTACGCAGCGCAGCCTGCAGAAGATGGCACGCAGAGTGATTTCTTCTTATGGAGGTGCGTCTTTCCGCGTCTATTTTAAGAGTAAGCGTATCGCCCACCGAGATAACCCCGGATTCGATTTTTACGTTATGGATATAAATTCCGTCAGTCTTTTTGGTGTCGGTAACGGTAGCCGAAGCGCTGCCCTCAATAGAGCCGGTGTCTCCGACCTGACCGCCTCCCTCGCCGTAAAATACGGTAGAGTCAAAGATTATCGAGCACTCACCCTCGCTTACGGCGTCTGCTCTTTCTCCGTCAACGATAATTGCACAAACCTTAGCCTCGCACTCGTTATTTTCATATCCGAGAAATTCCGTCTTTGGAATTCCCTCGAGAAGCTCTGCCTTGGAATCTGCCCAGCCGGAGATATTTCCTCTTGCGGCTCTCGCTCTTTCCTTCTGCTCCTTCATAAGAGCGGTAAAGGCGTCCTCGTCAATCTTAAGTCCGGATTCCTCGCAAATCTCACGGGTGAGGTCAACGGGGAAGCCAAAGGTATCGTAGAGCTTGAACGCGTCCTCTCCGCTTACGGTGTCCTTGCCCTCAGCCTTTACCCTCTCGATGACCGAGGAGAGTATCGAAAGTCCCGAATCTATCGTAGCGTTGAATCTCTCTTCCTCAAGAAGAACGACCTTAAGAATATAGTCGGTCTTGCCTACCAGCTCGGGATACGCGTCTTTGTTCTGGTCTATAACAATCTCTGCAAGAGAAACGAGGAACTTCTCGTTTATTCCGAGGAGCTTACCGTGTCTTGCGGCGCGGCGAAGTATTCTTCTGAGAACGTAGCCTCTGCCCTCGTTAGAAGGGATAACGCCATCGCAAATCATAAAGGTCGCGCTTCTTATATGGTCGGTAACAACGCGGATAGAAATATCGTTCTCGGCGTTTTCACCGTACCTCTTGTTTGCAATAGAGCAAACGGTATCGAGTATGCGTCTTACCGTGTCAACCTCGAAGAGATTGTCAACCCCCTGCATAACGCAGGCAAGACGCTCAAGTCCCATACCGGTATCAATATTCTTCTGAATAAGCTCGGTATAGTTGCCGTTTCCGTCATTATTGAACTGGGAGAATACGTTATTCCATATCTCCATAAATCTGTCGCAGTCGCAGCCGGGCTTACAGTCGGGAGAGCCGCAGCCGTACTTTACTCCTCTGTCGAAGTATATCTCCGAGCAAGGACCGCAAGGACCTGTTCCGTGCTCCCAGAAGTTGTCAGCCTTGCCGAGCTTTACTATATGCTGGGGCACAACTCCTATTTTATCCTTCCAGATAGCGTAAGCCTCATCGTCCTCCTCGTAAACCGAGGGCCAGAGAAGCTCAGCGGGAATTTCGAGCGTTCCGGTAAGGAATTCCCAGGCAAAAGGAATTGCCTCCTCCTTGAAGTAATCACCGAAGGAGAAGTTTCCGAGCATCTCGAAATAGGTTCCGTGTCTTGCGGTGTGTCCAACTCTGTCAAGGTCGGGAGTTCTGATGCACTTCTGGCAGGTGCATACTCTGTTTTTCGGGGGAATTTCCTCTCCCGTAAAGAATTTTTTCATAGGAGCCATACCCGAGTTGATAAGAAGAAGAGACTTATCGTTGTTCGGGATAAGCGAGAAGCTGGGCAGTCTTACGTGTCCCTTGCTCTCGAAGAAGGAGAGAAATTTTTCTCTCAGCTCGTTAAGTGATGTCCATTTCATTTTCAAGTCCTCCGCATAATGCGTTTATGTGTTTGCCATTCGGCTTATTTAAAAACTGTTATAATTTTATACTCACGTCTCCCGATATAAGCTCTTCGCATTCTCCGCCGTCATAACGGACGCAGAGAGCCAGCTCGGAATTAAGCCCTAAGACCGTTGCCGCTTTCTTATTTCCGAGAGAGTCGGTGACGGTGATTTTCGTTCCTTTTTTAAGACCCCGCCTTTTGTAGATACGGATAAGCCTTCCGTCCTTTTGCGAAGAAAGAGCAGGCAAAAGTCTTCTTAAAATTTCGAAAAGCAGCAAGTCCCTTTCTATTTTAACCCCTCGCAGCTCCTCGATAGACGAGGCTGTGTTTCTAAGGTCGGGTGAAAAGCTTACGCTGCAGAGGTTAATTCCTATTCCTATAATGCAGCCGTCTCTTTCGCCCGCCTTTACTCTCTCGCAGAGAATACCCGCGATTTTTTTGCCGTCAAGGAAAAGGTCGTTGACCCATTTTATAAGAAGTCCGCAGCCGAGCCTTCTTCCGAGCATCGAGTAAACTGCAGCGTATGCAGCCGCAGCCGCAAGCTGCGTTACCCTCGAAAAGTCGTAGCCGGCTTTTTCGGGAGAAAAAAGAAGCGAAAAATAAAGTCCGCCAGCGAGGGATTCAAAGCTTCTTCCTCTCGTTCCCCTGCCTGCCGTTTGCTCCTCTGCCACGAAGAGCCGCGGCGTATGCCCGGGGCTTTCCAGAAAAGCTTCTCTTGCCCTCGTATTTGTCGAATCGGTGACGTTATAGAAGGTAATATCCTCTTTTTGTAAACCAATATTTGCAAAATTAAGTTCTTCTGCAAAAAAAGAATACATATCGCTCCCTCACGCCTCTAATATTATAATAAATACACTATATTCTAACATAAAATATTTACGTTGTCAACCGAAATTCAAATTAAAATAAAAGCGAAGTTCCTGAATATTTTTCCCAGAAATAACCGATAATACCAAAAATCAAGTGGGGTTTTGGTATGAAGCTTTCAACAAATTATGCCTGGAACGTAGCTCATATGTCCGAAAGACTTCGGGTAAAGGAGAGCTTCGATATAATAGAGCGGCATCTCGACACGGCGGGAGGAGAGCTTACACTCTTTTATATTGACGGCTTCGTCAAGGACGGAGAGATGCAGCGAATGATGCAGTATCTTCTGACGGCAAAGAAAATTTCGGGAGCGGGCGAGATGGTCAGAAGACTGCCGTATATGGAAGTGGAGCTTGCCTGCGATATAGATAAAATGATATACGCCGTGCTATCGGGGCAGTCTCTGATGCTCAGCGAGAGCTTTGCTGACGAAGCGGTGCTGATAGATATGCGAACCTATCCGGCAAGAAATACCGCCGAGCCGGACAGCGACAGAGTAATGCAGGGCTCGCACGATGGCTTTGTGGAAACGCTGGTTATGAACACTGCTCTCATAAGGCGGAGAATAAGAGACGAGAGACTGACTATGGAGCATATAAATCTGGGCGGCAGCTCAAAGACGGATATAGTTATTTGCTACGTCTCGGGCGTGGCAGATGCAAAAACCGTAAAGGAAATCAGAGAAAAGCTCAAATCGGCTATGCCTAAATCTCTCACCCTCGGCTTTCAGAGCCTTGCCGAATCTATGATAAGGCGCGGGTGGCTGAACCCATTTCCCAAGATAAGAACAACCGAGCGTCCCGACACGGCAGCCGCCCAGCTTCTCGAGGGAAGCGTGCTGGTGATATGCGATACCTCTCCTCAGGTAATGATTTTACCGACCTCGATTTTCGATTATCTTCAGCAGACGGACGATTATTATTTTCCGCCCCTTACCGGCTCTTATATGAGAATAGTGAGAACGCTTATTCTCATTCTCTCGGCAGTCGCAACGCCTCTTTGGTATATGTGCATATATTATTCCGAATACCTGCCCGAAAGTCTCGTCTTTCTTCTGCCCGATGAGCCGGGGGCGATTCCGATACTGCTGCAGCTTATACTTGTTGAGCTGGCTATAGACGGACTGAAAATCGCCTCTATGAATACCCCCGATATGCTGTCAAATTCTCTTTCGGTGGTGGGAGCTCTTATACTCGGAGATTTTGCGATAGAGGTAGGCTGGCTCTCTGCTGACGTTATATTTTATATGGCTTTTGTCGCAATAGCGAATTTTGCTCAGCAAAATCACGAGCTGGGGTATGCGATAAAGTTTATAAGGGTGGTAACTCTCCTTCTTACCGCTCTGCTGGGAATATACGGATTTGCCGCCGGAATGATATTTGCCCTCTTTCTCATTTCAACGAATAAAACTCTTCTCGGGCGAGGCTATCTATATCCGCTTATACCCTTTAATTTGAAGGCTCTGGCAAGACTGTTTTTCAGAGTTAAGAAGAGCGATTTTAAAGAAAAAACACGCTGAGAAATTTGCTTTTTTCTTTATAAATTAAAATAAATAGAAATTTTCAAATACCACTTGCAAAAAATAAAAAAATAGTGTACAATATAGTACAAGGGAAAATGTTTTAATTCGGTTGACTTTAACGAAAGCCCTAAGCGCATCGGAAAGGCGGATAATTCTATGGGAAGAAAAATAAACGAGGTATTTCTCTCGGAATATATAGAGCTTGACAGAGACTGCTGTGAAAAGTTCGGCATCAACACCGGAGGTGTTACCGAATATATCAACAGGCTTAATAACGCTCGCTTTGCTCCGGGCAGAGATGACGTTCTTCCTCGGCTTGTAAGATACAGAAATATAAGAAATAAAATTGCTCACGAGCTTTCTGCCCTGCGTAAGCTTGAAGAGATAACGAAGGCTGACGTTAAGTGGATTCGCGCCTTTGATAAAAACGTAGTAAAGAAGAAGGACCCCATATCCCTCTATCTTCGCAAGGCTCGTAAGTATATGCGCCGCCGCAGATTCCGCTTTTGGTTCAGCGCGATTTTCTTTACCGTTCTGGGCGCGCTTGCCGCAATAATCTGTTTCTTGATTTTCGGATAATGATTGCTTCGTATCACACTCACACCTTCCGCTGCAGGCACGCGGAGGGCAGCGAGGAAGAGTATATTAAAAAGGGTATTGCCGAGGGTCTTGAGACCCTCGGTTTTTCCGACCATGCGCCAATGCCTTACGAGAACGGCTTCGTTTCAACCTATAAAATGCTTCCCGAAGAAATAGGAGATTATTTTTCCTCTCTTCTTTCCCTTAAAGAAAAATACAAAAATCAGATAGATATAAAAATCGGCTTTGAAACCGAGTATTATCCGTCACTCTGGGATAAATGCCTTGAATTCTGGCGTCCCTATCCGCTTGATTATCTTATTCTCGGTCAGCACTTTGCTCCCGAGGAAGCGGTGAAAAATAAATTTTACGCAGGCTGGGATTCTCCCGATAAAGAGAGACTCACCGCGTACGTTGACTGTGTAATCAAGGCAATGAATACCGGAATTATAACCTACGTTGCCCACCCCGACCTTCTTAATTATACGGGGGAAGACGAGGTCTTTTACCTCTCCGAAATGAGAAGGCTTATATCAGAGGCGATAAGGCTCGGCATTCCTCTTGAATATAATCTGCTCGGAATGAGCCAGGGCAGAGCATATCCGAACCCGCTTTTCTGGAAAGAAGCGTCAAGGCTTGGAGCTAAGGCAATAATCGGCTGCGATTCCCATTCGCCCGCCAGAGTAGCGGATAAAGAGGAAATAAAAGAGGCGCGTGCTTTTCTCTCCTCTCTCGGCTTAACCGTGCTCGATAAAATCGAGCTTAAAAGGGTTATATTATAACCGCTGTAAAAATGTCGGCAGGTAGAACCAAAAATGATTGTTTTTGATAAGCTTTGGAAAAAGATGAAGGAAAAAGGAATATCTACCTACAAATTAAGAGAAGAGTGCGGAATAGACAGCAAAACCGTAAGGCGTCTGAGAGCAAACGATAATATCGAAACGAAAACGATAAACAAGCTCTGCTGCGCGCTTGATTGCAGGGTAGAGGATATTATGGAATACGTAAAGGATTGACCTCGCGCGTGTTTTGCTTTGCGGTAACAAAATCTCCGATTTTGTAAATAATAGTTTTCAAAATATAGTAAAAATCTGCCAAAATACAGAAAAAAGCGAAGATTCACGAAATGGAATCTTCGCTTTAATTTATCAAAAGGCTTTACTTTTTTGAGATAGATATATTATAAGAACGTTCACGTCTGCCGGGTTTACTCCGCTGATTCGAGATGCCTGACCGATGCTTTGCGGTCTGATTTTTTCAAGCTTTTCTGCGGCTTCAAGTCTGAGGCCGTATATTTTTTTATAGTCGATATCGGCGGGAATTTTTTTATTTTCGAGCTTTCTTTTTCTCTCCACCTCGGCAAGCTCTCTTTTGATATATCCCTCGTACTTTATAAGTATCTCTGCCGTAACTCTCACGCTTCTCGGCAGAGAGGGTCTTTCGCTGTCTATCGGAGCGAGTATATCGTAGGATAGCTCAGGGCGGCGAATAAGCTCGGCAAGCTTTATTCCCGTGCTTATGGGAGTTGATGCGTTTTCGCTGAGAAGAGCGTTAACCTCTGCCGAGGGGGCAACCGTGGTTTTCTCTATTCGCTTCACTTCCTTCTCAACAGCCTCGCGCCTTTTTGTAAACGCCTCGTACTGAGCATCTGAAACAAGGCCTGCTCTTCTTCCGATTTCGGTAAGCCTCAGGTCAGCGTTGTCCTGCCTGAGCAGCAGCCTGTATTCCGAGCGGGAGGTCATAATTCTGTAAGGCTCTCTCGTTCCCTTGGTTACGAGGTCGTCTATAAGCGTGCCTATATAAGAGGAGTCGCGCGTCAGTATCATAGGCTCTTCGCCCTTTATCTTAAGAGCCGCGTTTATTCCCGCAACAAGTCCCTGAGCGGCAGCCTCCTCGTAGCCTGACGTGCCGTTGAACTGACCCGCTCCGTAAAGACCGCTAACCTTTTTGAACTCCAGCGTAGGAAGCATCTGGGTAGGCTCTGCGCAGTCGTATTCTATCGCGTAGGCGTATCTCATAATCTCGGCATTCTGAAGTCCCGGAAGGCTTCTGAGCATATCTCTCTGTACGTCTGTCGGCATAGATGTCGAAAATCCCTGAACGTATATCTCCTCGGTAGAAAGTCCGCAGGGCTCAAGGAAGAGCTGATGCCTTTCCTTATCGGCAAATCTGACCAGCTTCGTTTCTATGGAAGGGCAGTACCTCGGGCCTTCTCCGCTTATATTTCCCGAATACATCGCGCTTCTCTTGAGGTTGTCAAGTATAATTTTGTGCGTGTCGGCATTCGTGTAAACGATATGGCAGGAAACTGCATTGACGTCATTTTCGTATTCCTCGCCCGTCCTTCTCGAATACGGCGTAGGCAGGGGCTCGCCCGCCTGCTCCTCAAGAGAGGTGAAATCTATAGAACGGCGGTTTATTCTGGCGGGAGTGCCGGTTTTAAATCGCATAAGCTCAATTCCCAGCTCGGAAAGCGATGCCGAAAGTCCTCTCGCGCTCAGCATACCGTCAGGCCCGGCAGGGAATACCTTATCGCCTACGAATATCTCGCTTTCAAGAAACGTTCCGCTTGCGATAATTACCTTTTCTGCTTCCCACACCTCGTCAAGAGCGGTTAGAACTCCGGTTACCTTGCCGTCCTCGGTGAGAATTTTTACTATCTCAGCCTGGATAAGCCTCAGGTTTTCCTGCTTTTCGAGGGTGGATTTCATTATTGATTTATACACGGCTCTGTCAGCCTGCACTCTTTTTGAGTGAACGGCAGCGCCCTTGCCGAGATTTAAGGTGCGCGACTGTATGGTGGCAAGGTCTGCGGCTCTGCCCATCTCACCGCCCAGCGCGTCTATTTCAAATACAAGATGTCCCTTTGCGCTTCCGCCTATAGAGGGGTTGCAGGGCAGATTTGCCACAGCGTCAAGATTCATTGTGAAAAGAACGGTATCAATACCCATTCTTGCTGCTGCCAGCGCCGCCTCTATTCCCGCGTGTCCCGCGCCTATAACGGCTATCTTGGTTTTTAAAGCTTCAAAACTCATATGCTTTCTCTCTGTCAGAAATCAAATCTTTTTACCTCGGTTACCTTGCCCGAGCCTACGTCAAGCGTGAAAAGGGCTGCATTTGCAACTACCTTTCCCGTAGCCGCCTTGAATTTAGACGGAAGCCTCGTTCTCATTTTCTCTATTACGGCAGCCGTGTCCATACCGAGAATTCCGTCAGCCTCTCCGCACATTCCCACGTCAGTAATAAATCCGCTGCCGCGCGGCAGAATTTTTATATCAGCCGTTGGCACGTGTGTGTGCGTGCCGAAGATAACCGAAAATTTTCCGTCATAATAGTGAGCCGCAGCGCCCTTTTCACCGGTTGCCTCCGCGTGAAAGTCGAGAACCGAAACGTCATATTTGCCCTCTGCCTCTCTTAGCGCCCTGTCGATATAAGAGTAGGGCGAATCCAGCACGGGCTCTATATAAATATTTCCCATAGCATTGACGGTCAGCACGCGGTATCCGTTTTTTGCCTCGCATATGCACCAGCCTTTGCCTGCCGCCTCGGCAGGAAAGTTTATGGGGCGCAGAATATTCTCCTTTGAATCAAGGTAGGGATAAGCGAGCTTATTTTGCAGGGTGTGATTTCCGCCGGTTATAACGTCAGCGCCCGAGAGAAAAAGCTCCTCTGCCGCATCTGGCGAAATTCCCGTAACGAAGGAAGCGTTTTCACCGTTAACTATTACAAAGTCCGCGCCCTCGCGCTCTCTTATGCCCCAGAGCGAGCTTTTCAGATGCGCAACGCCGCCCGGCCCGGTGACGTCACCGATAACAAGTATTTTCAAATTTTTTCTCTTTTCTATTCTCCTGTCGGAGAGGTTTTTTATATTTTAACATAAATATACGATAATTGCAAGATTTCTACATTTTTATTATAATAAAATGTGTAGCAGAAAAAAGTATAAATATGTCTTTATTTATAAGAAAATGAAATGCTTATTGTATCCGTTTACGCTGGCAAAGGATTGACAAATAAACCAAAAAGGATTATAATAAGACAAAACGTGAGAGCATTTTAAACAAATATAAGGAGATATCTGACATGAAAGACAAAAAAACAGCAGTTGCGAACGACTATAGTTCATACTTATATAGTAGGGGCTACCTGTTATCATCAAGAGAAGTTGATATCTGCAAAAAAAATTGGGAAAAAATCAGTTTTGGAGTTGACAGAAAATTTTATTTGTATTTTGATCCTGCTAATGAAGCGGTTTTTGTGCAAAACGATTCTTTTTTTGTAGCTATACTCGGTACGGCTATGGATACTATAGACTACCATATGGATTTAAAAACTATTGCAGAAAAGCTTCTTCGTCTTTACGGTGTGAGCGAAGAAAGTATGCTTGATTACGTGGACTATATATGCGGTAGACATTTTATAGTTTACGGTGATAAAAAGAATGCGTTTCTTATTTCTGATGCAACGGGTATGCGTTCTGTTTTTTATTCAACCAAGGAGATGTTGGTTTCGTCACATTACAACCTTATAAACGATATTGTAAAAGAAGAACAGCATCCTTTCTACAAGAAGTACTGTGCGGGTCAGTCGATGTATAATCCTTTATCCAATAAAGTTTGGACTATGCCGGGAGATTTAACCCCATACAACAACATTAAAATATTGCTCTCAAACCATAAACTGAATTTAAATGATATGACTTTTGCACGTTTTTGGCCAAGAAAAGAGCATGAAGCCGTTTCGGTTAACGATGCATTAGATTATATCGTTAATAATATTCGGAATCAGATGAAAACCTTGGCTACTTATCACAAGCTTACCTTGTCGCTTACGAGAGGAAACGATTCCAGAATATCTTTGGCGGCAAGCCGTGATATAAAAGATAGGGTTTTATTCTATTCTCATTCCAAAGAGGATCGCTCATATACCTACAAGGTTGATGCCGATTTTGCACACGACCTTGCTCAAAAGCACGGACTTAATCATATGATTATTCGTCTTGACGATACTGATAAAGAATCTGAAGATTTCAAAAATCTTAATGAAATTATACAGAAAAATCATTATCACAGATATGATAGATCTACCGCTTATCAATACTTAAAGCAAATGCCCAAGGGTAGATTGCATATACGCTCCGCTCTTATAGAGATAGTTCGATATTTCCAGTCTTATAACGGAATTTCAGACGATTGTAATGCAAAACAGCTTGCAAGCATTATATATTGGCCGTTCAGGGAAGACGAAGAATGTCTGCAGTTGTTCGATAATTATTTAAAAGAGCAAGAGATGGATAAGCTGTATAATTATCACCGCAAGGATTTAATTTATTGGGAATATCGCTTAACCACGTGGATGAATGCAGGCATATTACTTCAAGATGACCTGATATTTGACACGTATATGATATTTAATACGCGCAAGCTTCTTGGATTAGGATTGAGTATGCCCGCTTATTACAGGCAGCGTAATGTTGTAGCATTTGAGTCATTCCGAAGACTGTGGCCTGAAATATGGGAGTTTATTCCAAATACGGATATAAGACATTCGGATAACTATGTATTTGACAATACGGCATACGTCAATTTGTCTTGTGGAAAAATAACGGCTAAAAATGAAAACGATAATACAGAATCGGATGTTTTTGTAAGATTCGGAAACCAGAATGGATATTTGGGATTTGCTAAATCTTTCGTATCAAAGGGCGAATCGATTGACTACACGGTTCCGCTTCAAATATTTAAGAACGGGGTTTACGTTGTGCAAGTAGAGGTGTATGTTCCTCATACCCTTCGCGCCAGCGGAAACGATATTGAGTACGAAATATTACTTAACGGAAACCACGTTTATTCTTGTTATCTTTCAGCCTTCCAAAACAAGAGCAACCAGATAAACATTATACACAATTTCGTAGATGTGCAAAACCCGTCCGTTTCGGTTATACTAAAAGTAAACAAGGATTATTATACTATGGACGGTGCGGTTGGATTATTCGTTCCGTCAATACATTGTGCAATTCAGCCACACTATCCGGTACCTGAAAAAACCAAAGTATATTCCACCTTCGAACTTATTAAGAAAATGAACGGCAACTAATATTTTTAAATAAAAATATTTTTAAAAAAGGAAAAGACAGCTCTCACTGCAGTTTGTAGAGAAAGCTGTCTTTTTTATTATTCTGAAAATACAAGATTATTTCGCGTAATCTACCGTGCGGCTTTCGCGTATAACGCTGACCTTAATCTGACCGGGATAATCAAGCTCGTTTTCAATCTTCTTTGCAATATCTCTTGCGAGAAGCTTCATCTTGTCATCGTCAATCATTTCGGGCTTAACCATTATGCGCACCTCTCTGCCCGCCTGGATAGCGAAGGTTTTTTCGACACCCTCGAAGTCCCCCGCAACCTCTTCGAGCTTCTGAAGTCTCTTGATGTAGTTTTCAACGTCTTCTCTGCGCGCACCGGGTCTTGCTGCGCTGAGAGCGTCTGCTGCCTGAATAATGAAGTCGAGCGTAGTCTTTGCCTCAACGTCATTATGGTGAGACTCGATTGCGTGAATAATATCCTTGTTCTCGCGATACTTGGTGGCAATATCGACACCGAGCTGAATGTGAGAGCCCTCAGCCTCAGCCGTAACCGCCTTACCTATATCGTGAAGAAGTCCGGCTCTGCGCGCCATGGTAACGTCAGCGCCCATCTCGTCAGCAATAACGCCTGCGAGCATAGAAACCTCAATCGAATGGCGAAGCGCATTCTGACCGTAAGAGGTACGGTACTTCATTCTTCCGAGCAGCTTTATAAGCTCGGGGTGCAGACCGTGAACACCCGTTTCAAATACAGCCTTTTCACCTGCCTGCTTGATAGCTCCGTCAACGTCACGGCGAGCCTTTTCAACCATTTCTTCTATTCTTGCAGGGTGGATTCTTCCGTCACTGACGAGCTTTTCAAGAGCAAGTCTTGCAATCTCGCGTCTTACGGGGTCAAATCCCGAAACGGTTATAACGTCAGGCGTGTCGTCTATAATAAGCTCAACACCGGTGAGATTTTCGATAGTTCTTATGTTTCTGCCCTCGCGTCCGATGATTCTGCCCTTCATTTCGTCAGAGGGAATCTGAACGACAGAGATAGCAACCTCGCTTACGTGGTCGGCAGCGCAGCGCTGAATTGCGAGAGAAAGAATATCCTTTGCTCTCATATCTGCCTCGTCCTTGAATTTCTCCTCGTACTCGGCGATTTTCATAGCCGTTTCGTGCTCCATCTCGCTGTCCAGACGCTTAACCATCTCGACCTTTGCTTCCTCTCTGGAAAGTCCCGCGAGCTTTTCGAGCACTCTCATCTGCTGCTCGAGCGATTCGGCAACCTTAGCCTTAAGGTTGTCCGCCTCCTGATGCTTTTCCTGGAGAGCTGCCTCCTTCTTTTCGAGGCCTTCAAGCTTTGCGTCAAGAGTTTCTTCCTTTTGGGTAACGCGTCTTTCAAGTCTTGAAACTTCTTTTCTGCGTTCCTTTACGTCAAAATCCGCCTCTTTCTTCATCTGGAAGATTTCTTCCTTGGCGGAAATAATGGATTCCTTTTTTGCGCTTTCGGCGTTTTTAATAGCGTCCTCAAGTATGCGGCGAGCCTGCTGCTCAGCAGAGCCGAGCTTCTTTTCGGCTGCAGCCTTTCTTATGAGAATTCCCGTAATAAGACCTACGAGAGCGCCAGCTACCGCGCCGATAGCAATTCCAATACCTAACAAAATACACCTCCTCCCGATACGTTTTACTAAAGTAACCTATATCGTGTCTAGAATAAAATTTAATAATATGCCTTGACGTGAAGGGAGTAAAACCCGATTTCCCTCACACATTGTTGCCATACAAAATATATTATATAATATTTTTGTGTCAAAGTCAACCCTTTTGAGATGTATAAATTCCGCAATACTTTAGAAATCCATCGACTTGTCGCCCTCGACATAGATAACTATGCCTTCGGGCTTCGCGCTCGGCTTTCTTCGTCTTGCGAAATTTCTCCTATCTCAAAATCTCTCGATTGAGGCTTTGAAAAAGGATAAATTCTGCATTTATTTACGCCTTATTCGCAATTTCATAAAATTAATCAAATATATTTACAAACCGAAAAAACTGTGATATAATGACGGTGTCACACAAACTGAATAATCGGTATTAGGGGTATTTTGGATATTAAGGGATATTGTACCCTTTTTTGAGCATACTCAATTTATGGACTTGGTAAAAACGCAGGCTCCTCTAATTTGGGTATGGCTGAAATATTCTATTCCGATTAGTTTGTGTGACAACAATCGGAGTTTGCGTTTTTCGGTGCGTGACTTCGGTTGCGCACCTTTTTATTGCTTATGCCCAAATGCGACAGCCACTTCATCTCGCTTACAATCTTACGCCTTGACTTGCGAAATTTCTCCTATCTCAAAATCTCTCGATTGAGGCTTTGGGGAGAGATGTATAAATTCTGCATTTATTTACGCCTTATTCGCAATTTCATAAAATTAATCAAATATATTTACAAACCGAAAAAACTGTGATATAATAATTGCGCCAAACGAACTTAATAATCGCGCTGATAGGTATATTTTCTTTAGGGGATATTTATACCCTTTTGTGCGTACCGTTAAACGAATCCATTTGGTAAAAATGCGGCTCCCGTTTGATGGTGTAATATCTATCGGCGTATAAGTTCGTTTGGCGACAACTTGGAGTTTGCGTTTTTCGGTGCGTGACTTCGGTTGCGCACCTTTTTAATGCTTATGGGGGGAATATGGACAAGAACGTTAAAGAAAAGCTGATAGACACTGCCGATATTGAGCTTACGCCCGGAAAACCTACCGTTTGCCTTGGTAACGGTGAGCAAGGTTTTGAGTGTTGCTGTGACGAGTGTGATTACTTTTTAATTTGTTTTCCCGAATTTGATTATTAAATTATTATACGATTATTACCTAAATTTTCCTCAAAAAGATATTTTATGATGCAGAGGTACTGTGTTCTTACACTATACCCCTGTTTTTTATTGCTTATGCCCAAATGCGACAGCCGCTTCACCTCGCTTACAATCTTACGCCTTGACTTGCGAAATTTCTAAGACCTCAAAATTTATCTTTGGAGCATTTTTGAAACTTTACTTTTAAATTTTGCATTAGCTCGTTGTTTAGAATTTCAACAAAAAAGGGCTATCCTTTCGGAAAGCCCTTTTTGTCAATCAATCGGTTATGCGAAGTGTGTTATTTCTATTATTTTTTTAGATGTTTTCGATGCTGTTTATTTATACAAACGTTTGCTGAATCAGTAGTCTATAACGGAGTCTCTGTAAGCCTTTGCAGCAATACCGAAGGAATAGAGAGCCTTTGCAAGATCAATGTTTGCATCGGGGCTCTGCTCTGTTACGCCCTTGATGTACGAGCCTATAGAGTAATCTGCGGAAACCGTGAAGCTCTCGGTGATAACCTCACCGGTCTCGGCATCGGTAACTGCGGGAACGGTTACTGTGACTGTAAACGTCTTTATGAGGTCGTAAACCTTAGTGTTGTTGGTTTCGTAGTCCTTGCCGTTCTTAGCGTAGTCGTAGAGTTCGAGAAGCTTTCCGTCCTTGGTTACGAGCTTGAAGTTAGCTTTGGTCATACCGAGGTCGATAGCCTTCTGGCTGAGACTAATCGAATACTTGGGAGTTCCGCCTATTGAAAGCGCGAAGGAATCGATATAATCGGCTATTGCGCTAGTGTCAAGCGAATCATCGGGATAGGTTTCAAGATAATCGTCGAGATTAGGATAAAGTCCGTTTTCACCGATAAGCTCGTCAAATTTTTCACTGACTTCCTTACCCGATGCGATACGCGCTTCCCTGATGTATCTTATCATATTTGCAACGGATGCAGCCTCTTCGTTCGATGTGGGATCGGAGAGAACGATTTCTGCGTAAACGAGCGCGCTTATCGTAATGTTCTGATTGTACTCAACTCCGTCAATCTCAAAGTTGACGTTAAGGACGTAGTCGTCTGATGCGGCATTTGTGCTTAACCACCAGGTGTAAACGTAGTATTTCTGGCTGTTTATGAGAACCGTTCCGCTTGAAGAGCTGGGGCTTCTGCCGCTATTGTAAGTGACGGTAGGTCTATCCATTCCTTCTTCAACGGGAAGATAAAAATACATATGGAACTGAGCAACGTAAGAGAAGCTGAGCTGCGCGTCTTGGATTGACGCTGCGTATTCGGTGTTTTCGTCTATTACGGGACGGACTGCGGTGTATACCTGCTCGTCTGCCGCAGTAATTACGAGATTGAATTCATTGCCCTCAGCGTCAAGCCACTTCGTAACCTTTGCCGCTCTCCAGCCGTCAGTAGAAGGAATAGTGCAGATGGGAGCTTCCGCCTTCTCGGTTTTGATAAGCGACTCGGTTTTTATTACGTTTCCTTCGTAGTCCTTCCAGGTAACGCTTGCAACGTCGGTTTCCGGATTGTATGCAAGATATGTGAAGGTTACTTCCTTCACGGTATAATTCGAGGGGTAGGGGATAAGGGTTATCGGATCGAATGCGACCGATTTGTTATAAGAGTACGTAACGGTCTTGGAATCGGATACGATTTCCTTGCCGGTTTCGAGTGTAAGATTATCGTAGGTTGAGGTTAAACGGTTAATACCTGCGAGATTCGCGATACCGTTAATGGTTATAGAAGAATTTATGCGACAGTCGGTAAACGTCATAGTATCGCTCGCGCCTATATTTGTAACTGCATCTATAAAATCACAGTTTTCAAATTTGATATGCGTTCCTTCGGTATACGAGGTGGTTCTTCCGCAGTAACTGGAGTTAGCGACGAGGACTGCGTTCTTTATAGTGTGAGTGCCGCCCCTGAGTAGGTGGAACATACCTGTGGTGGTGGTTACCACTTTAACGTGAGTACCGCCGTCAAGGTTAAACGAAAGGGTATTTGCGCATCCGCCGTGCTCTGCGTATATAACGGAGTTAGCGTATGAGTTTACACCGTTCATATTGATTGTAACGTAAGCGCCGGATACCGAGAAGATTGAATCGGAGGTGGTGCTCGTTACTATGCTGTCAACGACCTCGCCGTCAAGGAGAAGTCTGTCGGCAACAACGCCGATAGAATAAAGCGTTCCGCCGGGACGTGATGTTTTGATGGTGAAATTAACGCGGTTTACCGAAGAACCGAAAAGCGCTCCGCGCGATACTGCGGCGGGAGATTCGAGCGCATCGCCCTTTTCGTACTCGCCGGTTTCCTCGTTGTATACGGCTTGGTAATCAGTATAGGTTGAGCCGTAACGGTAGAGGCCAAAGCCGTTAAGATCAAGAGTTATAGTTCTGCCGGCGGTGAATCCCAGTGCCGCGCTAAGAACGATATCCTTGTGAAGCTTGATCGTTGCGCCGTCAGCAAGATTTTGAAAGCTTGTAGCAAACTGATCCTCGCTGAAATATTCGGATGCTCCGTCCGAAGTAACGATCTCAAATCCATACTGAATTTCGGTATATACGGGATAAAGGTTTACTGCCTCGCCCTTTGCTCCGGTCACGGAGGCAAGGTCAACGACTTCGCCGCCCTTAGAGGTAGACCAGCCGGCAAAGATTATTTCAAGTCCGTCCTCTGTTTCAAATACGGGAACGGTCTTGGGGCAGGTAGGAGCCGCGCCGACAGCTACGGTAGTCGTATCCGTAAGTATGTGCTTTATCTTATCAAGGCAGTCACAACTGTCACAGACGGGATCCCAGTTAACCGTGTAAATATCCTCGCTTGCGGAGAAGGAATATTTTCCGATGAAAGCGTTGCCTGCATCGTCTTTATTGGCAACTACACCGGTATCTTCTGCTACGGTAGCGGCAACGTAACCGGTTTTGCTGTACCAATTAAAGTCGTGAACACCGAGAAGGTATTTGGTACCGTTGTGGGAATAGCGCATACCGATATCGATGGTAACCGCCTTATTGATTTCAACGGGAGCGTCAAGATCTGCAAGAAGAGTGATCGTGTCACCGTCGTTTGCTGCCGCAAGCGCCGCCTCGAAGCTTGCGTAATATGTAACTGCGCCGCCTGAAGTTACGGACGCAACCGATTTCGTGGTGATTTCGGGAGTGCTTGCGCTTTCGTAGCTTACCTTAGCGATATCAGCCGAGCTCCAATCCTTCTGATAATACGAGATGCTCGTATTGTCCATAGCGACCTTATCCTCAAACCATTCTGAAGGGTCGGAATCGGGCCATGTTGTAGGATCGGTATTTGTGTAACCGTCAAGGCTTACGAGATAGGTGTGATAGGATGAGTTATTATCTCTGGAGCTCTGACGGATGAACTCGTAACCGATAGTTTCGGGAAGAACTCCGATTATAGCAGCCTTATTAGTGGCATTCGCGCTGTTTGCTATGGTCGTAGCATAAACGCCGTCAACGTAGATATCAATAACGTAATCGGCTGCTACGGTAAGTCCGGTCTCTGCGCTTACGTTGGTATCCGCATATTTAGCAACTATGGTAACGTGCTGCCATTTGTAAGGAGTTGCATCAAGCTCGTTGATTATCGGCGTAGTACCAATGACGAGCGAAGTTAATTTGGTATCTACCATTTTAAAAATGGTGCTGTCAACTGCTTTTGTCGTTGTGTTATAACCGTAAACGTCGGTTCTGAACGTCATATTGTTAATGAGGTCGTTGCCGCCGAAGTTACCCGTAGGAGTCATAATGTCGAAGTCGTATACGAGGTAAGGATAGTCCTTCGGGTTGTACTTGTAAACGGACTTGACCGTACCGTCCTCATTCGTATAGTCTTCGGAGTTCAAGGTCTTGTCAAGAGCCGTAGTGTTGTACCACACGTCGCCGTTAAAGCCCTTGTCGGTACCGGGAGTGAATACTACGTACTTATTTCCGTCTGCAGAAACCTCCGCGTACATATAAGCACGGCGCTGACCGCTGTTTCCCGTACCTACGGGAGTGCCGTCCTCGCAAGATTCCCAGCCCTTAGCGGGGTTATAAACGTGAGAATCCAAATAAGTTGTTTCATCGTCTGCAAGCGCTACTACCGTAAAGGCGGTTGTGATAAGCACAAGCATGAGAATCAAGGTGAGAATTTTATAAAATTTTCTCATAGCTTTTTCCTTTCTGTCTATTTTTATATATAATTTAATTATAACCAACCTAAGTATAGCATTTTGTACGAAAAATGTCAATTATGCAATATATATATATATATATATATTAAATTTTTGTGCAAGATGCATAAAAAATTATAGAGTTTGTAAATTAAGGGCAAGGTTAGACTGCTGCGAGGCGAGCATCGCTGTAAATCGCTGTAATTTGTTATGGTCTGCTATAAATTGTATTTATATGAAGGCGGAAAAATCTGTCAATTTTAGCACTTGGAGTGAGAGAAAGCTAAATGTTAACAAAAAATTCATAACTTTTTAGGTCTAAAGACTTGACACGGTGGTGAAAATATATTATATTATTAGTGGTTCTGTTAGCACTCTACGCGCTTAAGTGCTAAAATGTGAAAAGAGGTGAAAGAATTGGAGGACTCCCGACTTACTCCGCGAAAGAGGCGGATACTTAAAGCTATAGTGGACGCTCATATAAACCACGGCGAGCCGGTTGGCTCCAAGTATATATCTCAGGACGTAGAAATAACCTGCTCCTCGGCAACAATCAGAAACGAGATGGCAGAGCTTACCGAGATGGGATATCTTGCCCAGCCGCATACCTCGGCGGGCAGAGTACCGACTGAGCTTGGATATAGGTTTTACGTTGAATCTCTGGTAAGGCAGTATACGGCGACAAAATCCGAGATTGAGGAGATAAACGAGAGGCTTAAATATAAGCTTACCGAAATGGACGAAATACTTGAGGCAGCGTCCAGGCTTGCGGCTTCGTTTACCGACTATACCGGCATAGCCTTCAAGGCGGGTACGGGGCAGGTCAGAATTTCGAAGTTTGACAGCGTTTATCTTTCCCCGAGGGATTTCCTTATCGTAATGCTCTTCAAGGGAGATATCGTAAAGGCAAAGCCGATACATCTATCGTTTTCGATAAGCGAGGACGACCTGCGTAAGTTTACCGAGGCGCTCAATATCTATCTTGCGAATACCGCGTCTGACGGAATAACGATGCCGATAATCGTAAAGCTTGAGAGCGTTATGGGAGCTGCGGGCGCGATGGTTCACCCGACAATAAAGGTTATTTACGAAACAATGAACGAGCTTGACACGGCAGACGTTAAGCTTGACGGCGTAACCAAGCTTCTTCAGTATCCGGAATATTCGGACGTAACGAAATTCCGCGACCTTATGGGCGTGCTTGAGGAAAAGGATAAGCTGCTTGACGTAATAACCTCACGAGAGGCGAGCGATGACGGAATAAACGTCTACATCGGACGCGAGGACAGCGATGACGCAATGAGAGATACCACTCTTATCTACAAAAACGTAAAGGTCGGCGGCAAACGGCTGGCAATAGGCGTTATAGGACCGAAACGAATGAATTATTCAAGGGTAATAGGAATGATAAATCAGCTTGCCCTTGCAATAGATAACACCTTTGGAGCGCTGCCCGAGGGTGACGATAGCTCGGAAGGAAAAAGGTGACGATGGAAGAGATAAAGAATGAAAACGTAACCGAGGAGCAGACCGCTCCCGAAGAAAAGGCAGAGCCTAAGGAAGCAAAGGAAAAGAAGGCTAAGGGCAAGGAAAAGGAGCTTCTTCTGAAAATAGAAGAGCTTGAAAAAGCACTTGCCGAAAAGGACGATAAATATCTTCGTCTTGCCGCTGAATACGATAATTTCCGCAGGCGCTCAAGAGAAGAGAAGGACGCAACCTACGAGAACGCTATGTCGGATACGGTAGGCGAGCTTCTTCCTATAATTGACAACCTCGAAAGAGCTGCCGCATATTCTGCCGATAGCTCGGTGGCTGACGGAATAGCAATGATATTCAAATCGGTTGAGGCGGTATTCTCAAAGCTTGGCGTTGAGGCTTTCGGAGCAAAGGGCGAGAAGTTCGACCCTAATCTTCACAACGCGGTAATGCACGAGGAAAACGCAGATTTTGGAGAGGGAGAAATCTCCGAGGTTTTCCAGAAGGGATACAAAAAAGGTAATAAAATTATCCGCTTCGCAATGGTAAAAACGGCAAATTAAAGACTGAAAAGCAAACTATTATTTACAATATGCCTTAAAGGCAACAAAAAACAAATTAGAAATAAAAACAATTCATAATATACGGAGGAAAATTATTATGGGAAAAATTATTGGTATAGACCTTGGTACGACTAACTCGTGCGTAGCGGTTTTCGAGGGCGGCGAGCCTATCGTTATAACTAACCCTGAGGGCGCGAGAACTACCCCCTCGGTAGTAGCCTTCACGAAGGACGGAGAGAGACTTGTAGGTCAGGTTGCAAAGCGTCAGGCGGTTACAAACCCCGACAAGACCGTAAGCTCTATAAAGAGAGATATGGGACTTGACGTTAAGGTTGACATTGACGGCAAGAAGTACACTCCCCAGGAAATTTCGGCTATGATTTTGCAGAAGCTTAAGGCAGATGCAGAGGCATAGCTCGGCACTAAGGTTACGGATGCGGTTATTACGGTTCCCGCATATTTCACTGACGCTCAGCGTCAGGCAACCAAGGACGCAGGTAAGATTGCAGGCCTTGAGGTTAAGAGAATTATAAACGAGCCTACCGCGGCAGCTCTTGCTTACGGTATGGATAAGGAAGAATCTCAGAAGATTATGGTATTCGACCTTGGCGGCGGTACGTTTGACGTATCTCTTCTCGATATCTCTGACGGAGTTTTCGAGGTTCTTGCAACTGCAGGTAACAACCGTCTCGGCGGTGACGACTTCGATGAGAGAATAGTTAACTGGATGGCTGAGACCTTTGCTAAGGAAAACGGCGGCATTGACCTTCGCCTTGACAAAATGGCTCACCAGAGACTTAAGGACGCGGCTGAAAAGGCTAAGATTGAGCTTTCGGGCGTTATGTCCTCTAATATTTCGCTCCCCTTCATTACCGCGGACGCAACAGGTCCCAAGCACTTTGAGGCGACCCTCACCAGAGCTAAGTTTGACGACCTTACCCGCGACCTCGTAGAAGCAACTATGGTTCCCACCAAGAAGGTTCTTGCGGATTCCGGTCTCTCAGCAGGCGAGATTTCCAAGGTTCTTCTTGTCGGCGGTTCTACGAGAATTCCCGCAGTTCAGGAGGCTGTACGCAAGTTTATGGGTAAAGAGCCCTTCAAGGGCATCAACCCTGACGAGTGCGTAGCTATCGGCGCTGCAATTCAGGGCGGTGTACTTGGCGGTGACGTTAAGGACGTTCTTCTTCTTGACGTAACTCCCCTCTCTCTCGGTATCGAAACTCTCGGCGGCGTATTCAATAAGATTATTGAGCGTAACACCACCATTCCTACCAAGAAGAGCCAGGTCTATTCCACAGCTGCAGACGGTCAGACCTCAGTTCAGATTCACGTGCTTCAGGGCGAGCGTGAAATGGCGGCAGGAAACACTACTCTCGGCACGTTCATTCTTGACGGTATTCCCGCAGCTCCCCGCGGAGTTCCTCAGATTGAGGTTACCTTCGACATCGATGCTAACGGTATCGTAAACGTAACTGCTTGCGATAAGGGCACGGGCAAGGAGCAGCACATCACGATTACCTCTTCCACCAATATGTCTAAGGAAGATATTGACAAGGCTGTCCGCGATGCTGAGAAGTTCGCTGAAGAGGATAAGAAGCAGAAGGAAGCCGTTGAGGTAAGAAACAGAGCAGAGAATACTATCTTCCAGATAGAGAAGTCCGTAACCGAGCTTGGCGACAAGGTTACCGAGGAGGATAAAGCTCCCGTTAACGCTGCAGTTGAAAAGCTTAAGGAAACCCTTAAGGGCACTGATACCGAGGCTATCAAGGCTGATACCGAGGCTCTTGAAAAGGCGTTCTATCCTATCGCTGAGAAGATTTACAGTGCTCAGGCAGGTCAGGCAGGAGCAGCGGACGGAGCAGGTCAGCAGGGCGATGACGGCAACGTTTACGGTGCTGATTTCGAGGATAAGACCTAATTTAAACCACACAATACAGGCAAGGGTGTAATTTCGCCCTTGCCTGAAAGGATTTACTATAGAATATGGCAGATAAACGAGATTACTACGAGGTGCTTGGCGTTGGAAAGCAGGCAACCTCTGACGAAATAAAGAAGGCATACCGTGTTCTTGCCAAGAAGTACCACCCCGATATGAACCCCGGCAATAAGGATGCCGAGGTAAAGTTCAAGGAGGTAAACGAGGCTTACGAGGTGCTTTCGGATTCTGAAAAAAGGCAGAAGTACGACCAGTACGGCCACGCAGCGTTCGACCCCTCTATGGGCGGAGGCTCCGGCTTTGGCGGCTTTGGCGGCGGATTCGGGGCTGACTTCGACTTTGGAGATATATTCTCTTCCTTCTTCGGTGGCGGCGGTGCCTCGTCACGCTCGAGAGCAAATGCTCCCGTTGACGGTGAGGACATAGCAACCAGAATTACCATATCCTTTGAGGAAGCCGTTTTCGGCTGCAAGAAGGAGGTCTCCTTCCAGCGAGTTGAAGCCTGCTCGGATTGCTCGGGCAGCGGCGCAGAGAAGGGAACTAAGGCAGAGACCTGTCAGAACTGTCGCGGAACGGGAAGAGTTACCGTTCAGCAGCAGACTATGCTCGGATATATGCAGACGCAGAGAGCCTGCCAGACCTGCCGCGGTACAGGTAAGATTATAAAAACCCCCTGCAAAAACTGCAACGGAAAGGGCTTTATAAAGCTCAATAAGAAGCTTGAGGTAACTATTCCTGCGGGGATTGACACGATGCAGAGAATTATTCTGCGCGGTCAGGGCTCGGCAGGCAGAAACGGCGGAGTAGCAGGCGACCTTATAATTGAGGTAAGAGTAAAAGAGGATAAGGTGTTTACCAGAAACGGCAGCAACGTCTACTGTGAAATTCCGATTTCCTTCTCCGAGGCAGCGCTCGGCGCTGAGATAGACGTTCCGGTGCTTGGCGGCGGTACGGAAAAGTATCAGATACCCGAAGGAACGCAAACCGGAACTACCTTTACAATGAAGGGCAAGGGTATTGCAAACGTCAATACCAAGCGCAAGGGAGACCTTATCATAACCGTAAACGTTGAAACACCGAAGAATCTTACCCCTGAGCAAAAGAAGCTTCTTCTGGCTTTTTCTTCCTCGCTCGGTGAAAATAACACGGGTAAGAAAAACAGCTTCTTTAAGAAGATTTTTAATAAATAAGTAAATAAAAGTAGTCAAAAATCACGCCAAAGGCGTGTATATCATCAATTCCGTAAGGAATTGCATATCATCAGCCCATAAGGCTGTATATCATCAGCCCATAGGGCTGGATATCATCAAGGCGCAGGAAGATGCACGCTGGTGCGTGATGAGATACAAGGGCGGCAAAGCCGTCCTTGATGATATACACCGCACTTCGCGCGGTGATGATATACCAAGCCTGCGGCTTGGATAAAAAAAGAACGAAGCGATTGCTTCGTTCTTTTTTGGAGCGGATTACGGGGCTCGAACCCGCCACCTCCACCTTGGCAAGGTGGCGCTCTACCAAATGAGCTAAATCCGCGGAAATGGTGCCTCCGGTCGGAATCGAACCAACGACACGGGGATTTTCAGTCCCCTGCTCTACCAACTGAGCTACAGAGGCG
>JAZNZE010000017.1:0-9115 GCA_045594785.1 Eubacteriales bacterium | reverse complement strand
TTTGCAAAGCAAATCGGGAGGTTATATCGCATTTGAGCGTGAGCGAAAATATATCGCGTTTGCGATAGCAAACATATCACCAAATAAAATAGCATCTGTGAACACAGATGCAGTGCTTGTCAAGAAAAGAGGACAGAGATTTTAGCGTAGTGCCCTTAAGGACACTACGCAGCGATATAAATCCCTTGCGGGATTTGCGATATACGCGTGCCGCGTGAGATATATCTTCGATGCGATATGCCCTCTCTGGCGTGAAGGGATTTATATCATATCGCAACCGACCGCACATTTGCAAAGCAAATCGGGAGGTTATATCGCATTTGAGCGTGAGCGAAAATATATCGCGTTTGCGATAGCAAACATATCACCAAATAAAATAGCATCTGTGAACACAGATGCAGTGCTTCTCAAGAAAAGAGGACAGAGATTGCAGTTGCTTTCTCTGTCCTTTTCCTGTCGGTAGGTAGCTTATTCTATTTAATCTTAAAAACTGTCATTAAGTGTACGCCCCTTTGCGGAACGCTTTTTTTGAATAAAAGACAACAAGTTATTTGTGCAACATTCATATTTTTTCTCGGCCGTATATGCAGATTAGTACAGTATTTTTACACTGAGCTTGAAAATATATCTGAGATATGGTATACTGTAAACGGAACCGGCTTTTACGATAGGCATTTTCCCTGATGAAGGCTTTACAGCCAAAGCAAGTGCTGGTGCTGGGGTATTTGGCGCAGGATTTGTATTTAGGGTGAAACCTGCACAGTAATAGGAGGTAGTTTATGAGAAAAGCAATAAAATATATCTCTGATGCTAACCCTTTTTATGTGCATTGGAAAAAACACTTTTGCCATAAATGCGGTAAAAAATTAGAATTACGGTATGTAAGTAAAACTGTAAATTCTAATTCTCCGGAAGCAAAAGATTATGATTTTTCTGTTTGCGATACGTTTTTGGTTGGCGATGTTGAATTTAGAACAAGATATTTCCATTGTGCAAATTGTCAAATTGATATTTCGTTTAAAGAAATGAAGAAATACGAGAAAAGGTAAATAGCAATAAAAGATTTGTATCGGCAAGCATCGCGTTTGGTCAGCCAAACGCAGACTTGTCAAAACCATTCCTGAAACCCCAAAGAACTTGAGTTTATCAAAGTAAAACGACAAATTATTATCTTAACGGCTCGCAAGTGAAAGGAATAGCAAGAGGCTGTCTCATTAAAAATTCAATAAAATCAAGGCAAAAAGGCAAAAAATGCAGTGAGAATTAAAGCTCCTGTGAATTCTTAATGAGAACAGAACCTTGAGGCGAAAATTCCGCCGTACTCGTAAAGCCTGCCGCCTTCACAATACTCTATCACATAATTTTAAAGCTCTAAAATGATATAATATTTAGCAGTAGCTATCATACTAAAAACGATGCTACTGCTATATTTTTATATAAAAGGAAGTGGGAAAATGTTATACAAGGATTGGCTATCAAATTGGCTTGAAAATTATGTGCAACCATCGGCAAAGCAACGAACTTACACGCGCTACAAGGAGATTGTCGAACAACATATAATTACACAGCTTGGCGGATTAGAGTTCTCTCGAATTACACCGTATGCGCTTCAATGTTATGTTACAGAATTGTTGAAATCCGGCAATCTGCGTACGGGCAAAGGGTTGTCGGCTAACTCTGTAAATTCTATTATTACTGTCATACAGAACACCTTAAAAACAGCGTACTCTCTTGGCATTACCGGCGAATATGTGGGAGATAAAATAAAACGTCCGCGAGCAAGCGAGAAGAAAATAGAATGTTTTTCTGCAAGTGAACAAAAGAAAATTGAACAATATATTTTGAATGCAGAAAATACAAGGATGTTTGGGGTGATAATCTGCCTGTACACAGGACTTCGTATTGGTGAACTTTTGGCGTTGGAATGGGCGGATATTGATATGAAGAAAGGAGAACTTCGGGTGAGCAAGACCTGCCATTATGGAAAAAAACAAAACGGCGTATTTGGGAGAATCACCGATATTCCAAAAACGCAATCCTCTATTCGTACCATACCGGTTCCAAGACAGTTGATGCCTCATTTTCGAAAAGCAAAGAAAAAGAGCCGTTCGACATACGTAATATCAAACGGCGAAAATCTTATTTCAATTAGAGCTTATCAACGCAGCTTCTCAACGCTGCTCAAAAAATTAAACATTCAACATCGCGGCTTTCACTCCTTGCGGCATACGTTCGCAACGCGCGCCTTAGAATGCGGAATGGACGTAAAAACGCTTTCCGAAATCCTCGGTCATAAAAATCCGACAGTAACTCTTAACCGATATGCTCATTCTTTGATGGAGCATAAGAAAGCAATGATGAATAAACTCGGAAAGTTTTTATAAAAGAAAAAAGACACCGATTATCATAATAGATGTCCTTCAACGGAATAATTATATCACTAAAGTATGAATAAATCAATACCTTTGGGGATTTTTACATATTAAAATGTCATTATTTACATTTATAGATGATAATTTTGCCATTGAGTGTACGCCTATTATGATAATCGGTGTATATTTCTATATGTAAATGTTCATCTGAAATCGGTCAATTTAATTACAGTGTTTCGTAATAGCCGTCTAAAAACAAACTTCGTCTATGAAATTTTGGAGGTGAAAAAGATGAGAAAAGGCATTTTAAGAGTAATGGCTATGGCATTAGCTATGATACTGATACTCACTACATTTGTGTCTTGCGGTCAGCAAGGTGAACAAGGCCCGGCAGGACCTCAGGGTGAGCAGGGCGAGCAGGGACCCGAGGGCGAAAAAGGTCCGCAGGGCGAGCCGGGCAAAGATGGAATAACTCCCACTATCACAATTGATGCTGACGGCTTTTGGGTAATCAACGGCGTAAAAACCGAATACAAAGCAACGGGAGCTGACGGTGCGCCCGGTCAAAAGGGTGATGACGGTTTAACTCCAACTATCACGATTGATGCTGACGGCTTTTGGGTAATCAACGGTGTTACAACCAACGTAAAAGCAAGCGGAACACCCGGTCAAAAAGGTGAAACGGGTGCTACCATAGATAAGATAGAGTTTGACGAGCAAGGAAGACTTGTAATTACTCTTACTGACGGAACTAAGCTTGACCCCGTTGAACTTCCCGAAAAAGAAGAGCACGTACATACCTTAAGTGATTGGCACGTATACGGAAACTGTCAGGATCGAATGTTATTTGCTATATGCAGCGAATGCAATCAAATACAGTGGAAGCTTGGAACAAGCGTTATTCATAATTGGGGCGATACTTACAACGCAAACAGCTTTGGGCACTGGAAAGAATGTGACAACTGTTCTGCCGGAACAGCTATAGAAGATCACGTTGACATTCTTGATATCGACTATTTCTGCGATGTATGCGGTTTGGAAATGGGCGACCAGACCTGCGAGCAATGCATTGACGCTATAGACTCTGACGGTGTATGTGACGTTTGCGGAAACGACATTGATTGCGACCACGTTGACGAAAACGAAGACGAGGCTTGCGATTTCTGCCAGGCATATGTTCCTTCAAACGAAGAGGACGAGTATCCTTGGGACACCACCACTATCATTGTGCAGCTCACCGAGAACACTAACGGAAATGAAATCCTTTCTGTTTCGAGAAAGTATCTCGAGGGCGACCCCAGTGCAAGTAGTGATGCAATTGCCACTTCTGTTCAGAGGAGAAACACTCTCGCAGCTACTACCACTAAGGTAAGAGTTGACTACCGTTACTATCCTGATACCAATGAATACAACTGGGGTACCAGCATAGAGAGAATTTATACGACTAACTTTGCAGGTGTTGACGTTCCTGATATATACACCAACTTTGTTTACGATATGGTTGGTGCGTCCCTTAAGGGGTGCTTTGCGAACCTTCTCGCAGAAAATATCGGCACTACACGCGCTGACAACTATTTCGAATTCCTTGATGAAGACTATAACGCTTCTACTAACGACAGAGGATATATGTACGAGTACATGGAGTCCTTGACTCTTGCTCCCGGTAAGAAGATGTACGTTCTTGCTTCCGACTACTTTATTGATATGGTTCGCGCATTCTTCTGCGTTCCCGTAAGCGTTACCCTTATGCAAGATTACTGCGCTGACGTTGTTGCACAGAACGAGGCAGGCGAAGTTGTATATGCAAACGGTGACAGAAACGGTGACGGCGTATTTAACCTTGACGACTTCTACGAGCTCGTTCGGGCAGGTGAGTGGACCTATGACGTTCTTGCAAGATTTGCAGCAGACGTTTACCAGCCCTCTGCAACTAACGGTGGCACTTGCGTTATCGGAGATGACGTTGTAGGATTTGCGATGAATTCCTTTATATCAGCGGCAAGTGGTCTTCTCTATAGCTCTCCTGTTAACTTTATCCAGAAAAACGATGACGGCCAGGGCAATTACACCTACTCTCATATTCAGGATAACCTGAATTTCTACGAGTTCTGCGATGCTGCAAAAGAGCTCTTCTCTAACTCTCCCGGTGTATGCTACGTAGATTCAGGCTACAACCAGTACGGTAACACCGCTCTTCTTGCTATTCGTCAGAGATTTACCGAAAACAAGGTTCTCTTCGGAGATATCACGACTGTAGGCACTCTTGAGTTTATCGGTTACCAGGAAATGAAGGATAACGGCGGATTCGGCGTAGTTCCCGTTCCGCTTTACAAGAGTAATTCCGGAAACTATATTACTCAAATGCATAACACGGGTATTTGCGGAGCTATCTCCGTAATGACGCAAAAATTCACCCAGTGCACCGCATTCCTTAACTATCAGTCCACCAACTCTGAGCAGATACTTAACGACTACTACACCTATAAGCTTCAGTACAACGCGGAAGAGGGTGAAACCGGAACTGTTGAAATGCTTCAGTATATGCGCGATAACGTAGCTTCTTCTCTTGATAAATCAATTACAGATGCAATGAATGGATTCACGAATGGAGTTGTTAAAAAATGGCATAATACGCTCGCAAATTACAAGTTCCAGGTAGATATACGCAGTGAATATGCAACAGATTACAACGTCAACCAAGAATATCTTGATAATCTTGCAGATTTATTTGAAACTCTCCCGGATTAAATAAAAAACAGAGGTATAGTGTAAAGAACACAGTACCTCTGTATCATAAAATATCTTTTTGAGGAAAACTGAGGTTAAAAACCTGCGGTTTTCCTCTTTTTTATATCTTATCCGCGGCGAAAATTCCGCCGTACTCGTAAAGCCTGCCGCCTTCGAGATAGAGCTTTTTAAGCCCTCTTTGCAAGGAAGTATCCTCCGGCAAGTCCTCGTAGCTTTTAAATTTGAGATAAAAAACGAAGTTGAGAACGTCCTCGCCCTCGGTATGAATAGGAAATCTGATATACTGAGAGGCAAAGCCAAGAACTCTCGAGCCGGGCTTCATATAGTCCTTAAGCTCCGGTGACATCATCCAGGAATAGCACACGAAACCCTTGACGTCAAGCTCAGGGAAAAAGCGCGCGAATACCGCCTTTGCCCTGCGATAGCTTTCAAGACAGGCAGCCTTGCTGAAGTCTCCTTCAACGGGAATATGAACGCTAAGCACGGCATCGCCCTTACCGAGCACCTTTTCATACTCGGATTTCGGGTAGGTACAAAGCCTTCGGCTTGCTCTGCCGCCCTCCGTTACGGGAAAAGAGACGTACTCAGATTCGGTTTCCAGAAAAGAGCAGCTGAAAATCGCCTCTTTTTCGGGAGGTGTATCCGAATACAAGCCCTGCGAATTAAATTCTCCCTCTCCCATAACGAGAATATCCTCTCCGTCAGCCTTCCTTCTGAGCATATATACGGGCTCGGAGAGATAGTGAATTTCAAATCGAAGCCTGTTTATATTTAGAATTTCACAGTCAACGTAATGCTGCAGCCAGTCAAAATACCGCTTATTCATTCCAAGCCTGTCAAAGCGCCTCTCATAGATAAAAACGCATTCCTCGTATTGCCTTACGGTAGCATTGACTATATCCTCGTCAATTCCCATTTTGGAAAGCACCTCGTAGGTGTTTTTTATCATCGGAATAAGGCAGAGAAAGGCAAAAAGCTCATATCCCTCGGGAAGCATAAAATATTTGAGATTATCAATAAACAGCTTACGCTCCTTCATTGCCTTATGAATAAAGAGAGCGTATTTCATCAGCGGAGGATTTTTGTTTATTCGCTCAGCCTCCTCGGTAAGAAGAGACAAAATTCTCGGGTAAGCATCGGTTTTTTCGTTTACCGACCTTATATACTCTGAATTAAGAAAGAAAACTCCCTTTTGCTCGCATTCTGCTTCTGCCTCGGCATATATAGAAGCAAAATACTCCCGAAAAATCTTCTCTCCGCAATTTTTAATGAATAGATTTTCAGTCAATCTTATCCCACTCCAATACGAACTTTGAAATTATATTTGCAAAATCAAAAAGGCTTTCACATTCAATAAACTCATCAGGTAGGTGCGCCCCTCCGGGAACGTCAAAATCTCTGCCCGCGCCAAAGCTTATAGCTCGCTCGGGAGCAGCCGAAAGAAAGAGCGAAAGGTCGGAAAGACAGGAGGCTTTATCGTAAATTTTTCTTCCCGTAATACTCTCGCCTACCTCCTTGAGAAGCTTTACCGAATAGTTTTCGCTGTCTACAAATCCGTAGTTAAAAAATCTGCTGCTTTCAACAACGCTTTCAATGTAAAGCCCGAGAGGCGAGATTTTCTCGCTTATTCTGCCAAAGCATTCTTCAAGCTCACTCTTGATTTCCTCTCTCGTCTTGTCGGTATAGAAAGCAAAATCAAAAACACCCTTATGCCTGTCGTTTGTGTTAAGTCCCGTTCCCATATTCATATATCGAATAGCGGTGTCGGGAATTATGGAATCAGCAAAACGCGAGTTTTCCTTAAGCTCTTTAATTCTGCGAGCGCCAAAGACGTCTATTTCCTTTTTCACAAGATACAGTCCTTCCATCATCAGATGGCAAGAATGCTGAAACTCGGGGTGCGCGAGATTGAGAATAATTCTCTGCCCGCCTGCCGCGGTACGCCATACGTCAAGGTTTTTGCAGTCAAGGTTTAGGTAAAAGTCGCACGGATATTTCAGAGCCGCCGCGAGCGCTCCGTTTCCGCCGCCGAACTCTTCGTCAACGTAAGCGGTAAGATAGAGGTCGCATTCAAGCTCTATGCCCGTATCCTTTATAGCCTTAGCCATAAAGAGCATTGATGCAAGAGCGTACTTATCGTCACACGCTCCCCTGCCAAAGATTTTTCCGTCCTTAATAAGTCCCTCAAGAGGCGGAACAGTCCACAGTGAGAGGTCTCCTATCGGCATCGTATCTGCGTGCCCTGCAAGCATAATCGCCCTTTTACCGCTCTTGCCGGGAATTTTTGCCGTAAGATTTTCTCTTCCCGAAAAATCCTTACCGGGTACGTAGTCTGGGTGAGAGAGAATGCCCTCAACAGAATCGGGTGTGTATAGCTCGCTCTCTATTCCAAGCCTATGAAATTCGGCTTGCATAAACGAAGTAAGCTTCGATTCGTTTGCGGTTTTTCGGTTGTTTTCGGTGTTTATGCGAATAAGTGCGGACAGCATATCGAAAAGATATTGTCTGTTTTCACCGAGGTATGACCGAAGCCTTGTAAAATCCGAATTTTGCATTTTTTCTCCTTATCGTTAGGCTTAGAAAATCAAAGAGTTACGGCCTTTCCGGTTGCAATACTCTCATATACAGCGTTCATAGCCTTTATGGTATTCTTGTGCCAGCCGATATTGATTTTCGGCAGACGCTTTTTGTCGATATTTTCAACGAACTCGTCAATAAGTCCTACCCACTCGTCAAAGTAGGTGTACTGAACGGTATATTTATTCTCGGGAGAGCCGTTATGGTAGGTGTTCGGTCCAAAGCAATCTGTGAATATGCTTCCCTCTTCACCGTGAATTACGAGGTTAACCTCCATACGCTTCGGGAATACCTCCCAGCCGGGACCCGGAACCTTGAGCTTGTTTTCAGCTCTGGACCAGCTCGGGTCAAGCGAGAAAATTACGCCGTTCTTCATTCTTCCTACAACGGCAAGCATATCCTCTTCCTCTATTTCGTGACGCATATTGGGAGCAACCTTTGCAAAAATTACGTCAAATTCACTCTTCGTTACCTCGCGGATAAGGTCGAAAATATGGGGGTGGTCGCAGAGCGCGCCGCCGCGGAACTTATCGTGCCCCGGCTTTATCGGAACTCTCTTACCGTAGCTCTTCTCGGGAACGCCCTGCCAGGGGAATGCCCATACGGGAGAAAGGGTGATATTGGTTGCGTTGAAAGCGTCCATTTTACCCATAGCCTCTCTCTCGATAAGCTCCTTCGTGCGTATCACAACCGGATTATAATGAAGCTCAAGCTCAATCTGGAAGGTAATTCCGCTTTCCTCGATAAGTCTTTCCATTTCCGCATACTCGTCCATATCAAAGGTCGGAATCTTCATTGAAAGCACGTTTATCTTGCGCTCTGCGCAAAGACGAACCTGGCGAAGATGCTCGCTGTTTTCACTGGCAAGGACAACCGCCTCAATTTCGGGATGCGCATCGAGCATTGCTTCATCGCTGTCATAGCAGGGAATACCGCTTACACTGTTAAGAAAGATTTCCTTAACCTCTTCATTAGCGGTGGATACCGCTATCCAATCAAGCTTGGGGTTGTTCTTAAGAACGTCGTAATATTTTCTTGTATGACCGTGAGTCATACTCATCATAGCAATCTTTAGTCTTTTCATCACTTATGCCTCCACCACAACGTTTTCGAGAGTGTCGAGCGACTTCTTTGCCGCCGCAATACACCTTTTTATGTGCTCGTATTTTTCTTTGTTCAAAGCTCTCACCTTTTCATCCTTTACAGCGGAGAATGCATTTCTGATGATGCTTATCTGAAGCTCGGAATAACCGTAAAGCTCCGCATCCGTATCGGTGTAACTATTCTGCTTATTTCCGCGAAGGTAAATCGAGCTTTGAGGAACTTGCGTATCAACCACTCTGTCGCAGGCAACGCCGCTATCGGTTATTATCTCGTGCTTATCAACGTCCATCTCGCCTTCGGTGAGCGTAAAGTCG
>JAZNZE010000016.1:0-12427 GCA_045594785.1 Eubacteriales bacterium | reverse complement strand
TCACACAATTCTGTAAATTTCAAGAGTAAAGCTCTAAGTGTAAGGCACTTTTTTTCGTCAAAAGGACTTGATTTGTTTATTATTTTGCAGTATAATATTTTGTACGCGTATCTATTGTGCGTTTATTTTTGTATTAATGATTCACACCGTTACGTTAAAAAGAGCAGAAAGGCTATCACATAATGAACAGAGGGAAAAAATTAACAATTGTCATCTCCACGGTTTTGCTTCTCGTTTCGATTCTCGCTACAACCGTAGTTTCGGCACTGTCCGGAATATCAGGAGGCGAGCTTGGGGCTTCGCCGTACATAACCGAGCTTACAGACACGCTCAAGGTCGATTCAAGCAAGTTCTATGACGGTACGGTAATCTACCGTCTTCCCGATTCGGTTAAGGATACGGACGAGCTTTCGCTGATTATCGAAATAAACGACAACGCGATACTCGATGCATACGACTCAACCGACACGACAATGAGCCTTTCGGAGTTCTATCACTCCGAGACAGCCGTTGCAATAAGAAAGCATACGGCAAGCAAGGCAAAGGAGCTGTGCGCAAAGCTTAGCGAAAAGGAAATCGATTACGCGCTTGGCGAAAGCTACACGACAATTTTCAGCGGCTTTGAGATAACCGTAAAGGCAGCAGACTTTCTTAACGTCTGTCAGACGCTCGGAAGCGGTGTTGAGGTAATCGTAGGTGACGTTTACGAGACCGAGGAAACTAAGCTCGTTGAAAACAACGTCAACGCGTTTGAAACGGGTATATTCGATACCACGGGCTTTGATTATGACGGAACGGGAATGGTCGTTGCGGTGCTGGACACCGGTACGGACTACTATCACACAGCCTTCTCTACCGAAAACTTCAGCGCTCCCGAAGATAAGTGGGGTCTGACCTTCAAAGAAATAGAGGCTCTTATCGGCAATACTGCCGCGAGCGGCTTTGAATCAAACCTTACCGCCTCGGACGTATACATAAGCGGCAAGCTTCCTTACGGATACGACTATGCCGACAAGGATTCTGACGTATTCCCGATAAACAGCCATCACGGCACACACGTTGCCGGTATTATCGCAGGAAAGGACGATACCGTAACAGGTGTTGCTCCCGGCGCTCAGATTGTTACGATGAAAATTTTCTCCGACATTGAGCAGAGCGCGCGTACCTCCTGGATACTTGCCGCCCTTGAGGACTGCGTGGTTCTCGGAGTTGACGTAATAAATATGTCAATCGGTACGGGCTGCGGCTTCAGCCGTGAGAGCGACAAGGAAAAAATATCCGGCGTTTACGACAAAATCCGCGAGCGCGGTATCAGCATGATAGTTGCGGCTTCAAACAGCTTTAACTCTACCTACTCCTCGGAAAAGAACGGCAGCCTCGGTCTTACCTCTAACCCCGACAGCGCTACGGTAGGCTCACCCTCAACCTATGACGGCGCTATGTCGGTTGCATCTATTGAAGGTGCAAAAACCTCTTACATTCTTTTCGACAGCAGAATAATATACTTTGAAGAATCCACCAACAGAGTTTCAGAGGAAAAGAACTTCGTAGAGGAGCTTCTCGGCAGCTCTATGAAGGAAACCGAAGTAGAATACGTAGTAATTCCCGGCTCGGGAATCGAAGCCGACTATATCGGCATTGACGTTGCGGGAAAAATAGCACTTATCCGAAGAGGAACGACTACCTTTGAGGAAAAGGCGAACACGGCTGAAAAGATGGGCGCGGCAGGCGCTATCATTTATAACAACGTATCCGGTGACATCAAAATGAACGTTGGCGAGACAAGGATTCCCGTCTGCTCTATTTCGCAGAATGACGGTGAAGCTCTTGCAGAAAGCACAACCGGAAAAATAAAGATAAGCTACTCTCAGGCGGCGGGTCCGTTTATGTCCGACTTCTCCTCCTGGGGCCCTTCACCCGACCTTTCTCTCAAGCCTGAGATAACCGCGCACGGCGGCTCGATACTTTCGGCAGTTCCCGGTCAGGATTACGACAGAATTTCGGGAACGTCAATGGCAACGCCGAACATCACGGGCGTCACTACCCTTCTCCGCCAGTACGTAATGGCAAACTTCCCTGAAAGCGTAACCTCAAATCCCGTAGAGGTCAACGCAGTTATCAACAGACTTATGATGTCCACCGCGGATATTATTTACAACAAAAACGGAAATCCTTATTCTGTCAGAAAGCAGGGCGCAGCTCTTGCAAACCTCGTCAACTGCGCGTCTACCTCGGCTTACGTGCTTACGTACGACAGATACGATAACAGCGTTATGGATAAGTCGAAGATTGAGCTTGGTGACGACCCCTCGAAGACGGGTGTTTACACTCTTGTCTTCACCATAGACAACTTCGGCTCTTCGGCTCTCAGCTACAATATATCCGCTCTCGTTATGACTGAGGGCGTCAGCGAAACCAAGACTAACCAGGGTGAAACGACAGTTACCGAGACGGCTTATATGCTTGGCGCGACTACTCAGATAGTCACCGTTTCGGGCGGTCAGCAAAACGGAAGCAGCGTCACAGTTGCGGCAGGCAGCAAAGCAACCGTAACTCTGAAAATAACTCTTGACGACAGCTCTAAGAAATACCTTAACGAATCCTTTGAAAACGGTATGTACGTTGAGGGCTTCGTTCTCCTTGACGCCGAGGGCGAGACCGTAGACCTTAACGTTCCCTACCTTGCGTTCTACGGCGACTGGACCGTAGCACCTCTCTTCGACCTTGATTTTTACGAGACAAACAAGGACGAGCTTGACGATTCTATAGACCTTCTTGACAAAACGCTCCCCGATGCTTATGCAACCCGTCCTATAGGCGGCATTTCAGACGACTACGTCTCTTATCTCGGCTCGTTCTACTACGAGCAGAAGCCGGGCTCTAACAAGATAAGCGCGGACAGAAAATATATTTCTCTTACCAATCATACCGAGGGAGTTAACTCGCTCCGCTACGTTTGGGCGGGACTTCTCCGTAACGCAGACAGAGTAGAAATAACGATTACCGAGGATTCAACCGGAGAAACAGTATTTAAAACGGTTGACAAGGATATAAGAAAATCCTATGGTGACGGCGGACCTATCCGCCCCGCAAACATTGACGTAGGCTTCAGCGCAATCGACAATAACCTCAAAAACAATACGAAATACACGGTAACCCTCAAGGGATATCTCGACTACGGAGAGGGCGGCGGAGATTCTAACTCAAACAACACATTCACCTTCCCTATTACCATAGACTTTGAAGCTCCCACGCTTACCGACTGTGAATTCTACACGGAATACGACAAGTCCGCAAAGAAGAACAGGCTTTACGCAAAAATGGCTATCTACGATAACCATTACGCAATGGCACTTCTTCCCGGCTACGTTTCCTACGACAGTACGATAGGCTTCGGTCTTCAGAATTTCGAGCGTTATCTTACCCCCGTTTACTCGGAAGAAAATTCTACTTCGTACGTTGTATACGAGCTTACGGACTATATTGACGATATCAAGGAAAATTCTTATCACAAGAACACCTTCGCAATCTCGGTATACGACTACGCGCTCAACGTTTCAACCTTTGAGATAGCACTTCCCTCCGAATATACCGACCTTTACTTTGAGGAAACCGACATAATCCTCAGCCCCAACCAAACCTATGACCTCTCTCCCATTGTTTATCCCGGAACGGAATGGGGCGAGCTGGTTAACTACCGCCTCAGAAACGAAGATGTTGTTACGGTAGTAAACAACAAGCTTGTCGCGAAGGCGTCAGGCTCGGCGGTAATTTATGCCGAAGCCGAGCTTACTGACGGAACTAAGCTTCAAAGAAAGCTTAACGTAAAGGTTCTTTCCGAGGACGAGGACGGCTACAAGAAATTCGACCCGCCCGTGCTTGAAAGCTTCTCTCTTACCGGGTACTACGTAAATAAAGCTTACTACTTCTTAAGCTCCGAAGAACGCGATATAGGTGAGACGGATAAAACGATGATGTTCACGGGCAACAATTACGCCCTCAAAATGTACCCCTCCGAATCGGTCTCCGTTTCTTACGACCTTAACGCATATTTCCCGAGCGTAACCAAGGTTGTGTTCGAATCGAGCAACGAATCTATCGTTAACGTAACTCCGGACGGCAAAATAACCGCAGTTAAAGAGGGATACGCTTCAATAACCGCAAAGGTGCTTATGAATAATAAGAGCACTTACTATTCGCAGACCATAAGCATTGAGGTTAAAGACCCGTACGTAACCAGCGGTCCGGCTCTCGCTCACTATTACGGTAACGGAGGCGTGGTTTCTATCCCCAAAACTCTCGGCATTACCGAAATCGGTCAGTTTGCATTCTCAAACTTTGACTATATCGCAAAAGACGAAAACGATGAAATATCAGACGAATCCCCCGAATACACAAAGATATGGTATATAGGTGACAACACCATCGAGGAGGTTATTATCCCCGAGGGCGTTGAAAAGATAGGACCGTACGCCTTTGCCAACCTTACAAAGCTACGCAAGGTACAGCTCCCCTCCACTCTTACAACCATAGACTACGGAGCATTCTTCGGCTGCAGCTCACTTACAAGCGTTTCGGGCATCGGAAACGTTAAATTTATAAACCAGAATGCCTTTGCGGGCTGCGCTCTTGACGGAGAGATCTCGCTTGATTCGGCAATAGCGGTAGCCGATTACGCATTCCTCGGAAACCCGCTTATCACCTCGGTTAAGCTTTCGGCTTCAACTCAGTCTGTCGGTGCTTATGCATTTGCAAACAACAAGGCACTTGCTTCCCTGAGCATCGGCTCAGAAACCGTAAAGCTCGGTCAGTACGCATTCAGCGGCTGCTCTAAGCTCACCTCCGTTTCGGTAAACGCTGCGGTTATCCCCGCAGGCGCGTTTGACGGCTGTACCTCTCTCACAACGGTAGAGCTCGGACGTGACGTTGCCGTTATAGGCGAATACGCTTTCAGAAACACCGGAGTTACAACCTTCAAGGTTAAGGAAGGAAACCAAACCTTCTTTGCTACGGAGGCAGCATATCTTCTCAACGCTGACGGAACGCAAATAATGCTTTGCGCGCCCTCTGCGGAAAAAATCGAGATAAGCAATTCAAAAATCACCTCTGTTGCCGCAGGAGCATTCTCAGGCAACTCGAAGTTGAAAACCGTAAATATTCCCTCGGTAACCGAAGTGGGAAGCTTTGCATTTGCAGAATGTACTTCTCTTTCAAGCGTTACGCTGGGCAATCTTACCTTAATAGGTGATTACGCCTTCTGCAATACCGCAATTTCGGCAGTTCCCGAAAACCGCGCGGCGCTCATAGGCGATTACGCGTTCGCAAGCACCTTCGTCTCTTCCGTGACGATTCCTGACGGCACGATCATAGGAGAGGGCGCGTTTGACGACTGTAAGGCGCTCAGCAGCGTAACTATAGGCAATGACGTAAAAATCGGCAGATACGCATTCCGTTATAATGCGGACAGAACCGACTTTACCTCCTCATTCTATACTCTCGATAACGGAAACCGCGTTTTCTACTACATCTATAAATCGCCCCTCAAATCTCTCACTATAGGCAATAACGCAGACATAGGCGAGGCTGCGTTCTGGTTTGCATCCGAGCTTACGAGCGTTGAGCTTGGAGAGGGAGCGGTAATCGGCGATTACGCCTTCTATACCGCGGCTTCTCTTGTAAAAATAGACCTTTCAAAAGCTAAGAGCATAGGTAATTATGCATTCTCCGGTGACATTCTTTACGAATATCACGACCAGGACCTGCAAACCGAAGAGGTTGATGCAGATGGAAATTACCTCTACAGATATTATGCTCCGAAGCTTATCTCGGCAGACCTTTCAAGCGCTGAATCAATAGGTACGGACTCCTTCGCTTACTGCAGAGAGCTTACCGCCGTCAAGCTTGGCGAGAGCATCACCGAAATTCCCGAGGGAGCGTTCAGATACTGTAATAATCTCGCCTCCGTCAACCTCGGCAAGATAACGAAAATAGGCGATTATTCATTCAACGGCTGCGCTGTTATATCCCTCTCTCTCGATTCGGTTTGTGAAATAGGCGAATTTGCCTTCCTTGAATCACAGGCTCTCAAATCGGTCAGCTTCTCCGAAAGCATTCAGAAAATCGAAGAGGGCGCGTTTGCATACTGCACTCTTCTCGCGGCAGCAAACGGTCTCGGAAATGCAAAATACATCGGTGATTATTCCTTTGCCTACACTGCTCTCACAAGCGCAGACCTCACAAACGCAGTCTACCTCGGCACACACGCGTTTATGAAGGAGCAGGAAAACAGATGTGACTTTGAGGTGAAGCTCGGAACAAGCCTTGACGAAATCGGAGACAACCCGTTCGTATGGTGTAATCTCGCTCCCTTCAGCTCTATCGAAAAGGAAAGCTTCAACGGAAAGGATTACGAAAAAACCGTTTACACATTCAGTCTCGGCGATAACGTCAGAATAATAGACGGCTCGATTTACAGAATAGTTCCGAACGGACTTGAGCTTATCTACCACTGCTATACCGAGGATACCGCTAAGATTGCAGACGATACCGTAAGAATCGGAGCTTACGCATTCACCGGCTCGGACGTGGTTAACGTAGTGCTTCCCTACACCGTTGAGGCAATAGGCCACAAGGCATTCTACGAATGCTCAAGGCTTGCTCTCGTTAACTTCGGAAGCTACTATGCGCCGATTCTTGAGGAAGAATACGATGTTTACTATTTCTATGAAGGCACGAATATGCCTATTCTTCCCGAATATAACAAAGACCTGGGTATTTCGGGAAGCCTCGGAATAATAAACTACTTTATGTGGAACGTGACCAGCGACCCCACGAATATATTCTACGGCGCAAACTTTATCGACTACGTGGGTAAGGTTCAGAACAAAGCCATTATGGTTATGCCTTCAAACGGTGTCGGATACGATTCCTTTATATTCAACCAGTATTTTGACGTAAAGCTTAAAGGAGCAAGCGCGGCTGACGATACTACTCTTGCCGCAATAAAGCTAATCAGCAAAATTCCTGAAAACTCCGGCAGCATCACGCTCGCTCACAAGGATACCGTAGCGGCAGCAAAGGCAGCATACGATAAGATAGTGAGTGACGAGCAGCGTGCGCTCATTCCGACATCGCTTCTCACGGTTCTCAAAAACGCCGTACAGATGATAGAGGACCTTGAATATCTCGAAAAAGGCGATGAAAATAACGAAAACAATACAGAAAAAGAAGATACCGGCAGAATTCAGACGGCACTTACGGTTCTTATCGTTATAGTCTCTCTTCTTGCTCTGGCCGTTATAACTCTCGGCGTATTTATTTTCATCTTCGTAAGAAAGCTCAAAAAGGGCGAAATCAATATCGCAGGCAAAAAAAGCTCAGTCGAAGAAGCATCTGAAGAGACGCTTGCCGACTATACCGATTCCGAAACAGCGGAATACACGGCTTACGAGCCCGCCTCTCAGGCAAAGGAAGAGCTAAGCGAAGCTCCAATCGCAAAAGCTCCCGAAAAGCCCTTCAAAAAGGAGATACTTGATAAGCCTGTCAATTACGATGATATCACCAAGGGATTCGAAACGAAGCCTGCCTCGCTTATAAAGCGTAAGATAATTCTTATAAGCTGTGCGGTTCTGGCTTCCATTGCCATTATTGTCGGAATTGTCGTTGCAATAGTCAACGCTAACAAGACCTACTTCGACACCTACGAGAAGGAAGGCTATACCGTAAGCGTTGTCTTCGATTCAAACGGCGGTACGTTCAAGGGCAGCAAGTCGTCAATCGTTGACCTTTTCAGACCCGAGGACGCAATTGACGGCAGCATTACCCTGCTTGCCCCCGATGACGTAAGAAGAGATAAAAACAACGTTATGCAGGTTACCAATCCCGGATATTTCCTTGCGGGCTGGTACACCGAGAGAACCCCGATTGACGAAAACAATCCCGATGCCGGATATACCTACTCGGGAAAATGGGATTTTGAGAGCAACAAGCTCAGAATCAGCTCGAACACCGAATACTCAGTTGACGAGCCTGCTCTTACGCTATACGCAGCGTGGGTTCCCTATTACAATTTTGAAATATACACTACTGACGAGAACGGAAACAGCTATCTTCTTTCTACTGTATCCGACCTCAATCTCACCATTCCCGAATGGCATGACGGTGACGTAACTCTCGGCATGGATAATTTCCCGGTAAGAGACGGCTACACGCTCGTATCGGTTGATTATACGGAAGCCGGTGTTATCGAAACTCAAACCGAAAAGAAAAAATTCATTACGGGTAAATGGGACGAGAAAACGGCAACCTCTCTTACCCCCACAATAAAGCTTTACACCGAATGGAAGGAAGGAAAAACTTACAAAATCCACTCGGCAAGCGACCTCATTAAGAATGCCGACCTTAACGGCTACTATGAGCTTTACGCTGACCTTGATTTTAAGGACCTTGAATGGCCCACAACCTTCTTAAACGGTGAATTCAACGGTAAGATATTCGGAAAAAATCATACCGTTTCAAACGTCTCGTTTGACAGCACGTCAAGAAGCCGCATTTCGAACGGTCTTTTCGCTTCGCTTGGAGAAAACGCTTATATAGAGAACGTTAATTTTGCAAACGTCACGCACACAATCGACCTTTCGGACGTTGTACAGGATGCAAACTTCGGACTGCTTTCCGGCTCTGCTAAGGACGGCGCAGGCTTCAAAAACGTAACCGTAAGCGGCAGTCTTGTATTCGGAGACAATTGCTCCGGCCTTATCGGCAGAAGCGACTTTACCGTTAAAACCGTAATTGCCAGCGGAGATACTACGGGTATTACCGCGGGAAAAATTACAGTTGTCAAGAAAAACGAGGGTAATACAGGCTTTAACCTCAAAACCGAAGCAGACGGAAATATATCCATCGTTTCCGGAAGCTAAACCAATCGTATTTCAAAGAAAGAAGACAGAAAATGAAGAAAAAAATAATTTCATTGCTGCTGTGCATTGTAACGGTGTTCAGTATTACCTCGGTTCTTTCCGGCTGTAGCGGTAATGGAAATCAGGCGTTCGTCATTATGACCGATAACCTTGACGGTCTCTTCAACCCGTTTTATTCAACCAGCGCTTCTGACGGAACGATAGTTTCCATGACGCAGATAGGTATGCTGACCTCAGGAATTGACGAAAACGGAAAAGCGGTAGTGGCATTCGGCCCTGACGAAGCCGTGGTTACGCTTGATTACGAATCGAGCTACGACAGCACAGAGCAAAGCGAAAACCCCAACAAAACCGGAGTTACAACCTATACCTTCGTAATAAAAAACGGACTTAAATATTCGGACGGAGAGGCTCTCACCATTGAGGACGTGCTCTTTAACCTCTACGTTTACCTCGACCCTGTTTACACAGGCTCGTCAACTATGTACTCGACAGACATCTTAGGTCTGTCGCAGTACAGAACTCAGCAGAATATTTCAGGCGGCTCAAGCGGTGACGAGTGGCTTACCTCCGCAGCGAGAGAGCGCGCCTCAGTCCGCATAAAAGAGCTTATAAATCTCTTCATGGAGGCAGGCAGAACCAAAACCCCCGGAACCTATTCCATAAGCTACGAGGATATGAAGAACGCCATCCTCTCTCACAACGTGTCCTCAGGCTACAAGGACGCAATCTCAAACGATTCGGCTTCGGTTAACTCTCAGAACCTTCTCGCAGATTACGAGCTTACTCTTAAGCTTTTTAAGGAAGAGCTTGAAAACGACTACGAGAGCGCGCAGGAAGCCTATACCGAAAATCCCTACAAGCAGCACGAGGAATTCAAGGACCCGATTTTTGCGTTTCTCTGCTACGAGGGCGTGATTAACATCGTATACGAAAAGGACCCCGTAACAAACAAGCCCATCAAAAACAAAATTGATATGGCTGAAACGAAAAAGAACGATTATTCACACCTCAAATCCAAGGAAGAGGCTATCAACTACGTTTACGAAAGCAAGATAAGCAGCGAGCTGCACATAATTCTATCAGCCTGGGCAACGGCAACCAAGCTTATGACGCTTTACGAGGCAAAGGCGAAAGAGGTTCTTCTGAAGCAAAACGCGCTTGACGGAGAGCTGGCGTATCCCAACGTTTCGGGTATCGTTTCTCTCGGTCATACTACTGACGTTGAGACCGTTGAAGTGAACGGAAACACATACACCGTTGCTCACGAGCATAATAAAAACGGAACTCCCAAAAATCCCGGTGAATATGACGTTCTGCAAATTAAAATAAACGGCATAGACCCCAAAGCTGTATGGAACTTCTCGTTCGCAGTTGCTCCTCAGCACTACTACGCAGAGGGGTATACCGTTGATATCAAGAACAATAACTTCGGCGTTGACTACGGCAGCTTCGATTTTATGACCGATATCATTCAGTCGCAGAGAAACGTATCCGTTCCTATGGGAGCGGGCGCGTATATGGCGACAAACAACAGGAATGCAGACAGCGTTACGGGTACGGAATTCTTTAACAGCAACGTTGTTTATTTCAAGGCTAATCCCTACTTTGAGGAAAGCCTTGAAGCAAGTCTTCCCGAGGCTTCCAAGACAGATTATAAGGTCAACATAGACAAGGTTCGTTACCAGATAGTTCCCGCCAACGATGCTCTTACGATGCTTCAATCGGGCACTGTGCATTACGTAACGCCTCAGCTGACAAAGGAAAACGCAGCTATCCTTGATTCCATTAAATCCAAGGGATATGAAAAAATTGCGGTAGACCAGCTCGGATACGGTTACATAGGTATCAACGCAGGAGAAATTCCGAACATTTATCTTCGCCGCGCGATTATGGCGGCAATGGATACCAGCCTTGCGCTTCAGTATTACGATGCAGGTACTGCAGAGCAGATTTTCTGGCCTATGTCTACTGTAAGCTGGGCGTATCCCAAGGATGCAAACGGCAACAATAAGCAGACCAACGGTCACTCATACCCTTACATCAGATTTGACGAAAAGAAGGCTATTGAGAATATCAATTCGCTTATGACGCAGGCGTACAATCACACTATGAGCTATTCCGATTCCGACCTGGAGGTCACCTTTACGATTGCGGGCTCGGACCTTACAGACCACCCGACCTATCAGGTATTCCAGACAGCCGCAAAGCTTCTTAACGAGTGCGGCTGGAGCGTTGAGGTTATTGCGGATACTCAGGCGCTGACCAAGCTTTCCACGGGCTCTCTCGCGGTATGGGCTGCTGCCTGGGGCACTACGGTTGACCCGGATATGTATCAGGTATATCACAAAAACTCGAATGCTTCCAGCGTTAAGGCTTGGGGATACAATTATATCCTTGCAAATGAGGGCGAATACTGGATGGAAATGGATATACTCAACAAAATGAGTGCTATCATTGACAATGCCCGCGAAACAGACGTTCAGGCAGACCGTACGGCTCTTTACGAGGAAGCTATGGGATACGTTCTCGTCCTTGCTATCGAGCTTCCGGTATATCAGAGAAAGCAGCTTTACGCTTACAATTCAAATATCGTTGATTCAGCATCATTCCCCGAGGAGATAAATCCGTATTCCTCGCCACTTGACAGAATCTGGGAAATAAAGTTCAACGCAAGCGCGGCCGCAGGCACTTCATCATCTGCAGGCGTTGTTATCGGAATTATTCTCGGTGCGGCGGTTATCTGCGGTATAACGGCAACGGCAGTTGTTATCTATAAGAAAAAGAGAAAGCAGGGATACGTTATTCCCATCGACCAGATTGATGAGGAAGACATTGACGCATTCTATGCATTCTACAAGAAAAAAAGGAGATAGGAGGACATTATGCTAAAGTATATAATCAAAAGACTTTTACTGTCTCTGCTTATACTGTTCGGCGTTTCTCTGATAATCTACGTTCTTATCAGATGTATGCCGGTTGACTTCGTTACGCAGAAGCTCTCCTCAATAACGACCACGGGTGCGGAAACCTCTCAGGAATTAATTGACGCTATGATGAAAACCTACGGTCTTGACACCAACATATTCGAGGGATACCTCGCTTGGCTCGGAAAGCTTCTGAGGCTTGATTTCGGTGAAAGCTTCAAGTACGGCATTCCGGTTATTTCGGTAATCAAAAACCATATGGGCGTTTCCTTCGCAGTAGCTCTTATAGCAACCTTTTTTGAATTTATGATTGCTATTCCGCTTGGAATTACCGCTGCTACGCATCAGTATTCCGCAAGAGACTACATAGTTACGGTTCTTGTAATGATAGGTATTTCCCTGCCTTCGTTCTTCTTTGCCCAGCTCCTGAAAAACATCTTTGCGATTCAGCTTGAATGGTTCCCCGCCTCAGGTCTTATTGACGCGTCAAAGGAGCTGTCGGGATTCTCACTGTTGCTCGACCAGATGTGGCATTTGTTTATTCCCATACTGACCGTAGTAATACTCAGCATAGGCGGAAGA
>JAZNZE010000015.1:0-6922 GCA_045594785.1 Eubacteriales bacterium | reverse complement strand
TTTCCGTCAAGCTCGATTTTGTTTGCCTCGTAGGTCGTGCGCTTATTCATATAAGCGAGCTTTACCTCGTTATTGAACGGGCGAAGCTGGGTGAGAGAGAAAAGAGAAATATCCTCTCCGAGAGCGAGCATTTCCTCACCGTTTTTTTTGTAAATAAGGCTCTCTACAATTGCATTTTCGCCTACTGTAAGAGCAAAGCTTTTGTTTTCAAGAAGTATGTTTTTCATAGTTATCTCACTTTAAATTGATTTCAATTACGGGGATTATAACGTCAGGCTTTACTACGGGCAGCTTGATAAATACCCAGCCGTCCTCTTCAGCCATTCCGTCATAATAGGGAGCTTCGGAATAGCCCTTTCTCTCAACGAAGAGAAGCTCGCTTCCGTCATGCAAAAATCTTGCATTCTTGATTTTTCCGCGAAGTCCCTTTATGTAAAGCTTTCCAAAAGGATAAGCCATAAGGTGAACGTACAGCCTCTTGCCGTCAGCTGACATCGTAAGTCTTGCGTCTCTCGGCTCTTCGAAGCCTTCAGCCTCCGTGCAGCCGTAGATTGAAGCAGAGTTGTATTTCATCCAGCTTGCATAGACCGCGAGAGCTTTTTCGGCTCTGCCGTCAAAGTTACCTCTTCCGGTAGGCCCTACGTTCATAATAAGGTTTCCGCCTCTGGAAACGGTATTTATAAGAAGTCCTATAAGCATTTCGGGAGACTTCCAGGTAAGCTCGTCTCTGTAATAACCCCAAGAGCCTGAGAAGGTCTGGCAAACCTCCCAAACCATCTTTTCACCGGTTTGTTTGTGCTTAGGCCAAACCAGAGGCTGTGATTGTTCGGGAGTTACGGTGTCCTGTTCAATATCGGCTCTGTTGTTGATAATAATATTCGGCTGCAGCTCTCTTATCATTTTGATAAGCCTCTCGCTCTGCCATTCGTCCTTGCCCTTTCCCTTCATCCAGGGAAGCGGCTTTTCGTCAGGTGGCGCGCCGTATCCCGGCTTTTTATATGAGAAGTCAAACCACAGAATATCAATTTTTCCGTAGTTCGTCATTATTTCGCGCACTTGACTGTGCATATATTCAACGTAATTTTCAAAATTTTTCTTTTTGTTCTGCTCCTCGGCATCATCGTCAAATCTCCTGGGATGCACCCAGTCGATAGTGAAATCGGGATGCCGCCAGTCTATAAGAGAGTAGTAAAGACCAACCTTTATGCCGGCTTCTCTGAACGCATCAACGTACTCACGTACAAGGTCCTTGCCGTAAGGCGTGTTTGTGATTTTGTATTCGGTGTATTTTGAATCGAAAAGGCAGAATCCCTCGTGATGCTTGGTGGTAAGCACCGCATATTTCATTCCTGCAGCCTTAGCCTGTCTCGCCCATTCCTTAGGGTCAAAGAGGTCGGGATTGAATCTTTCAAGGTATTTGTCGTAAACCTCGTCAGTAGTGCGTTCTTCAAACTTCATCCATTCGTGTCTTCCTGCGACAGAGTAAAGTCCGAAATGAATAAACATACCGAATCTGTCGTGCAAAAACCAAGAAGTATCGCCGGGGGTTTTTCTGATACCTGCGTTCATGGATAGAGCCTCACTTTCAAAATATTTTTTCGCCTTCATTATCCCATAAACATTTAATAAAGTCAATAGACAAATATATAAAAAGCATAATAATCCAACAAAAAAATCAAAAAGTCCAAGTTAAAGAAAAAATGCAAAAAAACTTTTGAATTTTTAGAAAAAAGGCTTGACAAACGTAAACGACTTGTGTATAATATAATAGTCCGTTGCGGGAGTGGCGGAACTGGCAGACGCGCACGTTTGAGGGGCGTGTGGTTTTACCGTACGGGTTCAATTCCCGTCTCCCGCACCAAAAATAACCTAAATTGAACCGTAAGGGACAATTTAGGTTATTTTTTATCCAAGTCGCAGACTTGGCATATCATTGACGCACGAAGTGCGGCGTATATCATCAAGGGCGGCTCGCCGCCCTTGTATCTCATCACGCGCCAGCGTGCATCTACCTGCGACTTGATGATATCCAGCCCTATGGGCTGATGATATACCGCAATAAATTGCGGATGATATACAAGGCTTGCGCCTTGATTTTTGTTAGCTTTTGTGCTACAATATCACTAAAGAGGTGATATTATGCCTAAAAACTATTTACTGATATACTCAGAACAACTTGCAACAGATATAGAATTACTTTGTCAAAATACGAAAGCGCCTTCTAATACTCTTTTTCAAATTCGTAAAAGCTCAAGTAGTGTTTATGCCAATATTCGCGAGGCAAATTACGGACAAAGCAAGTCTGATATGGTGTCAAAGTTTGAAATTGCAATCAAAGAATGTAGCGAAACGGAAGGTTGGTTAAAATTATTGTTTAACACTAATACGATAGAGGAAGAAACCTTCAAAGACTATCGTAATCTTTGCGGTCGCATAAGACGAATGCTAATTGCCAGCTGTAAAACGTTAAAAGAAAATACATAGTGTAAAGAGCTTATCTTTCGAGGATGTTTGCGCCTGCGGTGGATAGGCTTTTGTTTTTCTTATGGCTTTCTTGACATAGGTGCTGACGGCAGTTTATGCCGCAAAAGACCCTTTCCACGCGCAGCAGATTCCTCGTCTCCGCGGTGTTTTTTTAATTAAATCCGCTGCCGTGGATTAAGTTCTGCTATGCAGGATTTTAAAGACCGTATTATTGACAAGCTTTTTTTCTTGTGCTATACTTTTCTTATCAAATTCAGGAGATATTTATGCAAATCAGAAAAACAGTTCCTGCCGACCTTCCCGCAATATCCGAGATATACGAAAACGCGCGCCGTTTTATGCGTGAGGCGGGGAATCCTAATCAATGGAATAGCGGAAAGCCTAATCTGGACACCGCAAGGGCGGATATGGAAAACGGTGTCGGCTACGTTCTTGAGGATAACGGAGAAATTCTTGCCGTGTTTATGTTTTCTGTCGGAGAAGACCCAACCTATAAAAAGATTTACGATGGAGAATGGCTCAGCTCAGCTCCCTATGCCGTGATACATCGCATAGCGGTAAAGGAGCAGGGCAGAGGTCTTATCGGATACTGTATAGACGAGTGCTTCAAAATCTTTCCTAACCTAAGAATAGATACTCACCGTGATAATATTCCTATGCAGAAGGCTCTTACGAAGCGCGGCTTTAAGTACGCAGGAATAATATATCTAGAAAACGGTGACGAGAGGCTTGCTTATCAGAAAATAAATTGATGCGGATAGCAGAGGAAAACAAAGCATACAAAAAACACCTTGAAAATTGCTTGTGAAGCTCGGTGCATACCTTTCAAACTATAAATAAGCAAACAATTATTTGCATTTTGGCAAAAAATACGCCTATCAAGGAGAAAAACTATATGAAGCTTTATGCGAATTTACATACCCATTCCACTCATTCTGACGGAGGATTTTCACCTAAGGAAATTGCAAGAATGGCAAAATGGGAGGGCTACGGTGCTGTTGCAGTAACTGACCACGATACCGCAACGGGATACCCTGAGCTCAAAGCCGAATGCGATAAGCTCGGTCTTGAAACTATTTTCGGTGTTGAATTTTCAGCACCCTCAAAGCTTCTTGCGGGAAAGTCTCAGATGGCGGGAGAATTTCATATTCTCGGCTACCATTTTGACCCTGAATACCCGGCTATGAAGGAATACCTTAAGGGAATGAGCTACAGAGAAACCGAGCAGACGAGAGTTCTTTACGAGCGCGCAATTTCTCTCGGTCTTATAAAAGGGATTGAATGGGAAGAGGTTCTCGAATATAACAAGGGAATTACCTGGCTTTGCAACGAGCATCTTTTCCGCGCTATGCTTGCAAAGGGTCTTATCACCGAGGATAAAAAAAGCTGGTATTTTAACGAGCTTTTCGGAGTTCACCGCTATGAAGTTCCGCCGGCATATCCCTTCAAGCAGGAGCACGAGATAATCAAGCTTATCAAGGACGCGGGAGGAATGGCTCTTATCGCTCACCCTCACGAGCAGCTCGTGCATATGGACGCTCTTATAGAAATGGGTATAGAAGGACTTGAAATATATCATCATATTATGACTGATGCTGAGCGCGAGGCAGGTCTTAAGCTTGCCTACGAAAGAGGTCTCTTTATAGCAGGCGGAAGCGACCACAGCGGATATTGCTCCGGCTACTATAAAAATGACGAAAACGCCACAAAGTCAAGATTCTACGCGCCGCCTCTCGCCTACGGAACCACGAAAGAACACTTTGAAGAATTAAAGAACAGAAAACTAAATAGATAGATAAAAAGCTGTGCCGAATAAAAGGCACAGCTTTTGTAATTTGTAATATAAATATACGTAAAAACGATTGGTTTTACTTAATTTCGGGTATTTCAAGAAGCTCTCCGCCGCGCTTTGCGGATTCGTTAGCGATAATTCCGGGTAGAGAAATCCTAATTCCCATATCAACGTCGATAGGCGGCTTGGTGTCCTCGATAATACACTTGACGAAATCACGCAGCATACGAGCATCTGCGCCGCCGTGTCCCGTGTTTGAATCATCGTGAGAGTAGGTAACGGGAATTTCGATTGCGCGCTCAAGGCTTCCCGGAAGCTCGTGGAGCTTCGTGAAGGAATGAGCTTCGGAAAGAGGCTTAGTTTTATCCGTAATAATCGAACCCTTTGTTCCGTAAACAGCAAAGTTGTGGTCAAATCCAACGAACATACCGAATGCGATAAGTATGCGGATTACCGCGCCCTTTTTGGTGCGGAAAATGGCAATTCCGTTTTCGTCGCCCTTTCTGTACGGATTAATTTTTGCTGCTGTAGGAACCATACAGGAAACGCTTACACACTCGTCATCCATTATATAAAGCAGAGGTCCGAGCTCGTGCGTGAGATATGTGATAGCATTGTTGGAAACGCGCCAGTGCTTATCGTTTGCGTAAGGGGTGGGTACTTTATCGGGATTTGGACGCGAGTGCATATATTCAGCCTCAGCGTAAAGCACGTCGCCGAACTTGCCGTCCTCGCGCATTTTTTTCCAAGCCTCAATAAACGCCCAGTAGAAGCAGTTTTCGCCGGACATATACTTAAGCTCGGGGTGAGCCTTTACTGCATCACGGAGAATCTTCGCTTCCTCAAGCGTTTCAATTGCAGGGATTTCACTAATGACGTGCTTGCCTGCCTCAAGCGCCATTACCGTATGCTTTGTGTGCAGGGGCTTGTCGGTTGCGATGTAAACCGCATCTATATCTGATTTCAGAAGGTCTTCGTAATTATCGAAGCAGAGAAAGTCCTTAGCGCCCTTCTTTTCAAAATCTTCTTTGCATTTTGCAAGAGCTGCGGCGTCCTTGTCGGCAATAGCGTGTATAACGACATTATTGTCACCGATAATTGAGCCTGCAACTTCACAGCCTCTTTTAAGACCGACAACGCCGAGCTTAACAATCTTTTTTTCCATAATAAAACACAAAGTCCTTTCAGTCTTTATATATGTCGGTGGATTATCTCCACGGCTTTATTTTAGCAAAAAAACACGAGTAAGTAAAGGGAAAAAATCAATTTTAATATGGACATTTTCGTTTTTTTATAACCCCTGACTTGACTTTTTTTATAAAATCCTTCATAATTTAAGAAAAGAAAAGCAAAAAAAGGGGGGAGCATCGTGAGCGACAGTATATGCAGATTTTTGCCCGCAAAAAATGACGATACCTCAATTAAAACGGTAAGGTTTGTGTATGAGACCGAGTGCTTAACGCTCAGTCAGCCCTTCGTTAGCCCGATATACGCCCTCAATATAGTGACGGAGGGGAGCGCCACCCTTCGTATATACGGAAGGGAATACGCCCTTGAAAGAGGCGATATTTTCTTCGCCTTTCCTGCCGTACTATACTATCTAGACGCGAGCGAGGACTTCAAATATATTTATATAAGCTTTATGGGCAGCGCAGCCGCGCAGGTTCTTTCGAGATGCTCAATAACTCATGAAAATCCGGTTTATAATGGATATACCTTCCTTTGCCCGATGTTTGAGAGCGCTATCCGCAGAATAACGAATACGAACGCTAATATGCTTACCGAAAGTATCCTCGGCTATACACTTTCTTTTTTTGATAAAGCCGAAGGAGAAGAGGATAGCCGAAAGAGCACCGATTCGGTTTTTGAGTCGATAGTAAATTACGTTGACCACCATTACCGCGAGAGCGATATGTCGCTCGGCAGGCTTGCCGATACATTTTCTTACACCGAGAAATACCTATCTTCGCTTTTTAAGAAAAATATGCAGATAGGCTTTATAAGCTATCTTAACAACCTAAGAATTCAGTACGCAAATGAGCTTATTGATAAAGGGGAGCAGAGTATATCCGAGATTGCAACCGCCTGCGGTTACAGTGATTATTCCTATTTTGCGAGAGTTTTCAAAAAGCGCACAGGAAAAACGCCAACCGGCAGTATGCGTTTTCTCGATAAAAAGCGCTGAGAAAAGTATTATGTCTCATCTTTGTAACGTTAAAAAATCGACAAGCCGAAGCTTGTCGATTTTTTAATTTACGGCCATATTGTCGACACCATTCTTGCAAACGAATCTATGTAACGATGTTTTTATATTCAGCGTAAGGGAGCAGCTTGGTGTCAAATCACGCCGTAGGCGTGGATATCATCAAAACGAAGTTTTGTATATCACCAAGGCGAAAGACTTGCATCTCATCAAGCCGCAGGGAAATGCACGCTAAAGCGTGATGAGATACAAGGGCGGTGTGCCGCCCTTGATGATATGCACCGCACTTCGTGCGGCGATGATATGCCAAGCCTGCGGCTTGGATAAAAAAATCCTCGTTCCGAAGAACGAGGATTTTTTGTCAAGAGGCTACGAAAAAGATATTTTTTGCATTCTTTAATAAGGTTTCGAACTCCCACGGGGACTAACCAATGTAGGCAACA
>JAZNZE010000014.1:0-34665 GCA_045594785.1 Eubacteriales bacterium | reverse complement strand
GCACCGTAAATCTTACTATCGCTCCTGCAACCGAAAGCGGTGGAGACGTGGAGCCTGACGGCTCTGCAAGCGCTCCTTATGCGCTTGAGGAGAACAACACATGCTCATTCCCGGGTGGTTGGAATCCAGTATTCTATACCTATACCGCTGAGACCGCAGGAACTCTCACTATTTCTATGACAAGCGCAGATTACTATTGGGGCTATGGAGAGGGTGAGTATACTCAGGAAAACTTAGGTTCTTCAGTTCCTACGTACGGTATTGCTCTTGAGGCGGGAGAAACTGTTCTCATAAGCGTATCCACTAATTCCACAAATCCAGGAGACGTAACCTTTACTTCTTCCTTTGCGGCAGCGGAATAATTAAATTAGCATAACAAAGCTTTCGGGAATGTCGCATTTAGGCATAACCGAAAAAACGATGGGTATTGTGAAAAACACAGTACCCATCTATTATTTTAGCAGAATTCGTTTGGTCACGGGTTCTGTCTTCATTAAGATTCGCTAAAACGGTAATTCTTACTGCATTTATTGCTTTTTATTTCGATTTTATTGGATTTACCAATGGGGTAGTCTCATTTTTATCCTAAAGCCTTGAAAAAACTGCCTTTATATGATAAAATAAATAAGTAATATATATTCAGGAGACAAATATGAAAAAAATATTATTTTTTATTTTAAGTATAGCACTTGTGCTTTCGCTCAGCCTGGCGCTCTTTTCCTGCGGAGAAGAGGAAGAGCCCAAGATTCCCGGTGCTTGTAATGAGCATAAGGATGAAGATGATAACGGCATCTGTGACGTTTGCAAGCAGGAAACCGTAGTTGTTCCCGAGCAGCCAACTGAGGTAAGCGTTAGTTTTACCGTTAAGGACCAGGACGGTCTGACCGTTTCGGGTATAACCGTGGCGTTTACCGAAAAAGGAAATGCCTCTGCCACTCCCGTTACTGCTGTCAGCGGAGCGAACGGACAGTTTACCGTAAAGCTCCTTCCTTCAACCTACGCGGTTGATTGCGATTATGACGTTAGCGCGGTTGGATACTATTATTCCGACACCGCCGAGGTGAAGGTGGAGAAGAATACTTCCGCGCTTGATATTCTTCTTATTAATACCACTCCTAATGGCAGCGTTGACAGACCGTATCCTCTTTCCGTAGGAGATAACCGGATAATTATTCCTGCAGGTGAAACTCTTAATTTTATTGTTTATCGCGCGTTAAATCTTATTGCAAGCATCGAGGCTGCGGGCATCAAGGTTACCTACGGAGGAGCCGAATATATTCCTGATTCTGAAAATAAAATTAACTTTGCATTCCTGGGAACAGACACCAATTCGGTTGAAAATTTAAAAATACATAATCCAACATCGGCTGAAATAAGCTTTAACTTAGTAATAAACTCTGCTCCCGGAACACACGGCAATCCGTATATAGTTGAGGCGCTTGGCGTTGAAATTTCAAAGGAGGATATCACCTCTAGGGATATCGTTTACTATTCTTATACCGCAACCGAAAGCGGAACGCTTACCCTCACCGTGACCAGCGAAGAAACACACGCAGCTATGCAGTGCAACTCTAAGCAGGTTACCACCGCAAGCGAAGATAGCAGCACAATATCGCTGGATATAACTGCGGGTGACGTTGTAATTATCGACCTCGCTACAAGCATAGAAGAAAATGCAAGGATTTCCTTCGTGCTTGCCTTTGTCGTGGCGGAGTAATCTAAGTTTTATAAGAAAATCCAATTCATATATCATAAGCAAAAGCGAAGATGACCGAGAACGGCTGTCTTCGCTTTTTTATATATAATTAAATGAAGGAAAAGGACAAAGCAAGGCAAATGGGAGCCTCTGAGTGTATTCACACAGAAAAGGGGATTTACGCCCCAAAAATAAAAAAGCCGACAACTCGGCTTTCTTATTATTTAATTTAATGATCTGCACCGTGATGTCCTCCTTAAATGTCAAGCATTTTTTCTATTAAACTCTCGTCAAGTTCGTTTTGATTTAATTCCTTATTAATACATGCATAATCAATAAGAAAAATGGCTGGTAGCATAGTATCGATAGATGTACTTTTTACTATACCGGTTAATATTTCCTTCGATTTTTCAACGTCCTGCACAGTACCTATACCGTGTCGGATACAAAGACCGATCGCGAATTTTGAAATTGCATCGTCTTTCTTGGCGGCTTGTCTGAACCAATCGTAAGCTTGGTCATAGCTATCGTAATAGGAAATTTTCGTTACGGTTGATTCCGGAGCAACAAGTCTGTTGCCTAGTCCGAGAAAACCGAGCCACCGCATAGCTTCAACGCTGCCGAGTGAAGCTGCTTTTCTCAACTGAGCCTGAACTGCCACTTCGTTAAATTTTTCGAAGTGCATAATTTTTGCTGCTTCAAATGCCGCTGCCATATCGCCGTTTTCACTTTTGCTTAACCAATAATTTAATGCCGACATAATATTAATTCTCCTTTTCCTTCTTATTCTTCGCTTATAGTATAATACTTTTTAAAATCGAGGTCTACATCACAAAACGAAATATAGGCAAAAAATGTAAATAAATGCCTAAAAATGAAAAATTTATTACATACATTTGTAAACAAGGCTTAAATTCCCACTAAAAAGCTGTAAAAAAGGTCGATTTAACGAAAGATGATTTCGAAAAGCGAGGAACTATATGATTTTATTGTAAATAGCCGAATACATTTTTGCTCAAAAACAAAGACGATGTATTAAAATAAAAATAAATTGCTTCTCAAAGTTAAAACTGTTTTTGTATTTATAAGGATGAGAAAACGCCACGCTTCGGGAAATGAAATAATTTTCAAAAAAATGTAAATTTGGTATTGACAGGAAGAATTTACCGTAGTATAATAGGAGCACACAAAAAATGAGGAGGATTAAAAAAATGCCAGGATTGACAGATGAACAGCGGTATAAATTGATGGATATTATCAGTAGAAATCTCAACAGTTTGATCAGAACGATGGAATGGTCGCAATCGAGATTTGCGAGGGAGACGGATATAGGAGAAGCAGCCCTTTCTTTCTATCTCAGGGGAAGAAATGGAGGCAGAATTCCTCCAACCGATTATCTGATGGGCCTTGTTACGAATGAACAGTTTAAGGCAAGAGGCTTAACTCTTAGTCTTGATCTTTTAACCAGCGAAAAATTCAATCCGCAGGCCCTTATACATAACAGAAACAACGTTCCTTCGGTTACACGCCAGGAAATTAAGCACGGCGATTTTCTCGGAAATTATCTGTGCTATTTCTTTGACCAGAGTAAAGAGGCTTACAACGAGGACTGCAGAGCGAGCAGAGAATTACGCTACGGTGTGGTTTCGGTTTTTGACGAGTATGAAACCCTTACCGGCGAGGTTAGGGTAAAGGCAATTGCTGCATTCTTCAAGGAAGAGAATGACGAGGCAGCGTTCGAATTGAAAAAGAAGCTTGATTCTATCTTCAGTACTGAAGGTATTAATATTAACACTCGTAACTCATCTATCACAGATGCTTTTAAAAACGATGACGTTTATTCATACGAGGGCGAAGTGAAGTTCAGCGACCGCCATTGCTTTATAAACGTGGAGAGCGATGCTTTCGGTGATAACGCATTGATTATTCTTTACTCACCGCAAAAGAAAGCCGATTCCGAGTACATAGGAGGACTTGGAGCGGTATCTTCTGTTACGAGAGGAAGAACGCATCAGCCTGCCGCGCAGAAGATTATTCTGTCTAAATATAGGATTGACTCTGACCGCCAGCGTATTGCGGAGCATCTTAATATGCCCTTAAAGCTCGTTGAACATCAGGAGCAGCAGGAGCAAGCTGTTGCCCTGTGCGAACTCTGCAAGAAGCTTTTTGTTGACCGCAATTACGCTCAGCATTTTGACGAGGCAGACAAATTAGCGCTCATCAAGGGCAGGCTCAATCAGCTCGTTAAAAATTATATCTATAAAAATATCTGCTGCGTTGCAAGCGTAACCGAGGAAGAAGATAAGGCTGTATTCAAGCTCATATATAATTCCAAAGAATAAAAATCGGAGGTATAAGCATGAAGATTAGGGATATACTTGCTAATAATTCTCAGGTCGAATACGTCATAGACGAGATTAAAAAGCAATCGAAAATACTGGCCGAAGACGTAGTTTGTGCTTACAACCTTTTTTCTGATATAAATCCTGATTTGAACGAAAAAGCGCTTAAGTGTCTTGAGCGCGTATACGTAATGTGCAAATATATGGAGCCCGCAGCAGAGGACGTAATTTCGATGCTTCTGTTCAAGGATTTTCTTGCCAATAGGATAAGTCTGCATACCTTTTCGCAGTATTTTCCGGAAGAGTTTCAGAAAGAAAGATGTAAGCAATACTACAATTATATGGTCGAAGGCCGCAGAAATGCGCCTAAAAGCAATCCCACGGACGATGAATGGTCCTACGAGGACTGCGTAAGCTACTATATTATGATGCGCGTCTCTGATAAAATGTTCACCGCTCTGATTAAAAAGATGAACAGAAATCGTGTGTCCAATGCCATTAAAGTCTCCAGAGCCTACGGGCTGGCAAAAGATGCGTATGACTGGCTTAAGAGCGAGAGCGGAGAGCCTTATATAGTACGTCCTATCCGCGTTGCCCAGATACTTGAAAAGGTCGGCGCTGAAAGCTCCGTTATTGCTGCAGCATTGCTTCACGATGCCGTTGAGCATAAGAAGTGTACGCTTTCCGATATTGAAACGACATGTGAGGCTAAGATTTCTAGATACGTTGAAGCGCTGTCCTCGCTTGACGAGGATTTGAAAGAAGCACTCAAATCCTTTGAGTACGACCACGATGAAGCCGAGCTTGACGATAAAAGCTTTCAGAAGCTCGTTAATACTATCGCAGTCGGAGACGAAACGTTTTTTGCGCTGTATATAAAAGCGGCAGAAATAATTCATAATCTCAGCACTATAGAATCTACGTCCGGAATAGATATCCGCAGAAAGAACAACGAAATACAGCTTGTTTATTTGCCCTTATTTAAAGCCTTTAAGCTTGATTATTTCGCTCAGGTTATTGAAGACCTGATGTGGCGCGCCGCAGATATAGAGCGATACGAGAAGATGCGGGAAAAATATAACGAGATGGTTTTGCTCAACCGTGAATCTATTGATGAGTTTAAATACATTCTCGGTAATTACATTCCGCAGGAAATAAACAAATATGCACAGCTTTTGGGAAGCGCCGGCTTTGACGTAGAAATTATCGAAAGACAGTGGTTTCCGTTTGAAGTATATAATCATATCAAGCCTTTGGAAGAACGGTCGGAAAGCTTTATTAAAAATATTAATAAGCGTTTCGTTCCCGTCTGCGATATCAATATCGTTGTCGATGCCAGGGACTATACAAGCGTAATAGACACCTTTATAGCCGGCTTTGCAAAAATGTTTGAGCAAAAAATCACCATTACCGGCAGAACCATCATTGACTTTAAGAAGGGTGAAAGGTTTTTCATTTTTATAGTTGAAGACCGTTATCGCAACGTCTTTTACTGCAAAATCATTATGCGCGAGGACTATGAAATACAGAAAAAAGGCTTTTACGCAGTCGATGATTCAAATAAGCTTGAGGAAGATGTTGTAGGGTCGGATGCAATCAGAGTTGAACTGAGAAACGGCAAATCCATCTTGCTGCCAAAGGGTGCAACGGTCATTGACGTAGCCTTTGCCATTCACGAAGAGATTGGCTGTACGCTTAAATCGGCAACGATTAACGGAAAAAAAGCGAGGATTTATGACATTCTTGTTGAAGGAGACAGGGTCATCGTTGAGGCTGATACCTGTAGAGTAGACGGTGTAACAGACCTGAAAAGGCATATTCCGCACGTGCGTATAAATTGGCTTAACTGGGTTGTCACCAAGAGAGCTAAGAAAAAGATTACGGAATATTTGACCGAAAAATACTATACAGAAGAGGGCGATGATCCTAAGAACGAAAGCAAAGTGCAAACAGAGATTGTAGAAGCTTCTGCTGACAGGATTCTTCAGAAAATTCATTCGGCTATATAATAAGTTACGTCTCGTACTGTGCCGGAGAGGTGTGATTGCATTTTATAAGTGTAATCGTACTTCTCAACCGGCACGAGATGAATTATGAAAGGACATTATACATGAATATATTAACACCCGAACAGTTGGTGCTATTGAATCAAAAAGTAATTGCAGAGAACGGCGCCGCCACCTCGCAAATGAACTTTGATGAACTAAAAGTGATAACGGACATTACATTTCGAAAAAATAGGGAATTATTTTACGAATATAGGACGATTTCACAAAAAGCAGCTAAGCTTGGAAGCTTAATTGCGACCAGAAAGCCGTTTTTAAAAGCAAACAAGGAGACTGCAGTATTGGCATTATTAACCTTTTTGGATATTAACGGCCAAAAAATCGAAAATTTTAATAAAGATATTGAAGAGCTTTATAAATATTTAGAGGAAAGTAACGAAAAAACAAGTATAGATAATACTTGTAATTGGATAGAAGCGCATACACTTAAGGAAGATAACTAGTTTTTTACAATTTAATAGTTGGTTAAAGCGAGCAGGGAAGCAATTCCTTGCCCGCTTTTTTTCATTTACAAAAAAATGTCGAAATCTTTACGAACGTTATTCACTTTACGTACGCGCAGATTGACTTACCCTCAAAAAACGATTTAGAATAGTTACGTAAGATAATCTTGATAGCGAAGGAGATGATGAAATGAAGAATGCGAGTCGTAGACTGATTAGCTCTATAGAGGAGCTCGGCAAGCTTTACGATTTTCTCAATAAGGAGTTTTTTGAAAGTGCACTTTCAAAACCGGTCATTACGATTATGCCGCAGGAACGGAAGAGCAGAGGTGCAAAAATTCTCGGTTGGTTTACGGAATATGAGGTGTGGGCAGATAAAACTGGTAGTAGCGCATACGAGTTGAACGTTACGGCAGAATACGCTGACCGCTCGCTGCTTGAAATCGCGGAAACGCTTCTTCACGAAATGTCGCATCAGTTCGCATGCGAGAATGATATTGACGACTGCTCGCGTTCGGGTATGTATCATAACAAGAAATTCGCCCGAATTGCCTCGGAGCACGGCTTGTCTGTAAAGAAAACTGAGGAAAACGGATTTTCGAAAACCACTTTAACCGCTGAGGCAGCGCAAATCATTAATCGTTTCGAGTTTGGTGAGGAGCTTATATACAGGCGTTCGACTATGGAACGCGAAGAAGTGCTTGACTTGATAGAGAAGCTCATTCCCGAGGATACGCCGGATCGAGAGATCGTGATCCGAGATACGTATACCGGAGTATGCGAAGGTAAGTTGAAGATAACTAAAACGGGTATCAAGCCAAAGAGCAGCAGTACACGTAAATATATTTGCCCGGAGTGCGGTATGAGTGTTCGCGCAACAAGGATGGTGAACCTTAAATGCGGTGACTGCAACCTCACTATGCAATGCTCTGACGAAAAGGTATCCGAAGAAAAGGAAAATTCACCTTTGGATATATAGAGTAAACGGTATAAAAACTTACTCTTATTCAAAGCTGAGAGATTAAGGAAATATTCAAATAGAAATATAAAAAATACATATAAAGGAGAAAAAACTATGGAAAAAAACAACGAAAAAATCAGCGCGCAGCAGCTCTACGGTGTAGTGGTCGATACTAACCGCAAGGTAACCGAGCTTACAAAAAGAAAGGTTAAGGTTGAGAGACCCGCACTTCCTTTCGGATACCGCCTTTCGATTCTTCTTATGGTATTCGGCGCAGCACTTGTACTCAGCATTATTTTTCCCGCATCCAAAGAATTCCTCTCGCTTAAGCTTAGCTTTGCAATATGGAATTACGTATTTCTTTCTTATGCGGTGATTACGCTCACGGTTGCGTTTCTTGCAAGAATCAACAGAGCAATGAGGTTTGCTACGACTGTAATGGCAATCGCGCCTTTGGTTGTCAGTGTTATAACTTCACTTTAATAAATTTTTAAGGAGGTTGTTATGGATAATAACATTACATCGGATTTGCTTAAGTGGCACATTGAAGGTGCGCGCATTCAGCAAAAAGCGGGTGAATTTTTAAGCATAAGCACAAATTCGCTCTCCGTATCCGGCAAGGAAGTCGATGCAATTGCCGGTTGCTCCGATAAACACAAGCTTCATGAAATTATTATTGTCGAAGGAGAGAACGGAGACAAGCTCCAGGGTGATGCCGTGACCGCTTCAGACGTTTTTGTATCCAGTGAAAACGTTGTGTGGAATGACAGCATCAAGTTTATGACCTCCGGCGGTATACTCCTTTCTGCAGACCAGTACAATTACGTCACCAAATACAACCTGCAGTCACTCCCTCAGTACAGTTATTTCGGCAAGAGCAATAATAAAGATTCCAACCTTATGAAAACCTGGCGTGAGCTTAGCAGAAAATCAAGCGAGGCTCGCAAGGATAGAGCAAAAGACATTCTTTATCTGACACTAGGCTCTGTCAGCTGGGTAAAAGAACCTGCCACGGCTACGAAATCCGCAGAACGCGTTACCTCTCCGCTTATTCTTTGCCCGATTACAGAAAGCGCAAATTCAAAGGATAGGCCGAGATTTACGATATCCGCAGACATAGTTAAGATTAATACCGTTCTCAGACGAGAGCTTAAAGCCAGAAATATAGACGTCTATCTTGGCGTTCCCGAAAATATACCCTTCGGAAAAGCAATGGTAGACGCTCTTAAGACAATAGCCGAAAATGCCCGGTATACTCCAAACGTGGAGGTGGATATAAACGCCTTTACCGTGTGTGTCCTCGACTCGACTAACGAAAGCATATGTCAGCTGATAGAGAAAAACATTGATAAGCTTGCAAAATCTCCGCTTATCAAGGTGCTTTCGGGTGAAATGGATTATAGCGATATTAAGATTAAAGAGATTACTTCGCACGCTGTATACCCGCTTCTTGCAGACGATACTCAGCGAGAGGTGCTCGAAACCGTGCGTCAAGGCAACAGTATATCGATATCTGCCGCGGCAGGCACGGGAAAGAGCCAGACCATCTCCAACATAATAGCAATGCTTGCTTCCGCCGGAAAAAAGGTTCTTCTGCTTTTGGAAAAGGCAGCCGGAAAGGATGCAGTTATAAAATTTTTGACGGAAATGGGAATTTCTGATTTTGCTTTATCCTTAGACAGCAAAACCAGCTTGTCCGAGGTCGTAAACCGTATAGATAACATCAGAAATAAAACCAGGGTATATCTCGACCCCATTCGCTCCAGAGACCTTCTGAATGAAGTGGGAGAGATCGAAGGTCTGCTTGAAGAGTATAACAGCGCGGTATATGACGTTATACCCGAGATTGATATGACCCTTTACGAGCTCATAGGCGAAGCTATCGTCTGTGAAAGCTCACCCCACGTGGATTCAATCAGAGTAAGCAAGGGAAATTACCGTTATGCGTGCAGGAAGCTTGACGAGCTTCAGCAGGACATAAATAATACGGTTTTGGAAAGCGATTTCGTAAAATTTATGAACACGGGAACCTCGGGTGATGAAGAGGCAGACGAGCTTATAGGCTTGCCCTTATCGGAGCTGAAGCGCGTAGGGGTTGATATTCTTAAGTTCATATCCGACAACGGCATTGCCGTCAGCAATATATCAGCTGCAGCTAAGTCCAATATGGCTCGCATGATAGCTCAGTCGCATATATCCGAAAACGGTCTTGATAAATTTGGCAACGTTTTTCTCAGAGCTAAATATGCTAAGCTTGCGGAATGCTATTCGAGACTTAAAAATCTTTACGCAGGCTTTGTGCAGCAGGAATTAGGCGCGCGGATAGCTCAGGCCATAGAAGAGGATAAAACTCTTATTCCGATGCTTGACCGTATTAAGACCTCAAAAATGAGCACGCTTGACTTTTTCAAGAAATACGGTGCTGCGCTTATAAAGATTTGCCCCATAATTATCAGTACGCCTGCGGCAGCGGTGAATTACGTAACCGATGAAATGAACGTATTTGACGCGTTGCTTATTGACGAAGCCAGTCAGGTTCCCATTATAAACGTTTTGCCGTTTCTTATTGGCGAACGTCAGTTTATCGCGTTCGGCGATCACCATCAGCTCGACATAACGAGCTTCTTTCACAGCAGTAATACCGACAACTATGACGAAAACGGCGAGTACGATATTTCCAGGAGTGATAGAAGCATACTGAATATCGTCCAGGGAAAGGGAATTCCCGCAAAGCAGCTTCGTTATCATTACCGTTCGAAGACGCAGCATCTCGTTGCCGTTTCTAATGCGCTTTGCTATAATAACACTCTTAACGTGGTCCCCGATTTTTATACCGGATGGGACAAGCTTCCCGATAGCCTTGGCTTTGAGGTCAGAAGAATTAACGTTAAGTTCGATTCCGCTACTGCGGTGGCTTCAAAGATAACGAACCGTAACGGCGGCCAAATCGATAACCCCTATCTTTATGATTACGAAAGACGCGTGCGAGATAAAATGACCAAAGAAATAGCAGAATACGTCAGGGGCATCAAAGAGACGACACCTGACAAGAGTATAGGAGTTATCACTCTCAACGAGCATTCCAAAGAACAAATTATAGATGCGCTTGAAGCTTTGAATATTTTTGACAGTCTCAGTGATGACGAGGGTATATTCGTAAGAAGCCTCGAAGATGCGCAGGGCAGAGAGGCCGATATAGTTATCGTTGCTATCGAGCATGCCAAACGAAACGTGAAGGGCGCTCTTGTAAAGAATATTTCTAACTTTTTCAACGGCGGAGAATCTAAGGAACAGAGCGGAAATAACCGACTTAACGTTTTGTTTACCCGCGCACGTGAGAAAAACGTTATATTTCTTGGCTTTGATTATAACGAAATCAAGGAGTCGAAGTGCGCTCTGCAACGTCTTTACTCATACCTTGAGTACGCAAGCACGGGAAAAATGTCTTGCGTATCTGAACCTAAGAAAACTCTGGACAGAACTAATGATTACGCGGCTAAGGTAGTTGAAAGGTCGCTTCCGGACAGAACTGTCAGAAAAAAGATTGGCGAAGGTATTTTGTCGGTTGACATCGGAATAATGAGCGGTCAGTGCGATAAGTATGACGTAGGTTTCATTATCCCGGACAGAAAGCTCACGCCTAATGCTCTTTGCACTAAAATAAATCTTCTCGAGAGGGCAGGCTGGAGAGCGCTTCCGCTTTCGCTTATCTATCTGCTTGAAAAAACGGAGACCTTTACGGCTCAGCTTCCCAAAATGATAGCTAACAGCAGAAGGCTCGGATGCGTTGAAGAGGAGAACTTCTTAACCGAAGTAAAGCCCGCAGTTCCTTTAACTCTTGAGGAAATAGCAACCAGAGGACAGGTTTCTGCCGTTCTGGAAGAAAAGCCCAAGCCTCCGAAAACCATTATGCATATTTCACCGGCGGAGATTGCCAAGGAAGGCATAGAAGATATTTGCCGCTTGGTTTGCGATGACGAAATACGAAACGCCCCCCAAAGCTTTATCGATGCTACTTACAAAACCAACCATCAGTCCTTTTTGATAAAGCTGGCGCAAAATGTTCACAAATACGCTGCTCTTAACGACATTAACAGATTGAACGCTCTTTCAACCAAGGTTTATTACCTGTATCAAAATATGGGTGAAAAGCGAGCATGCTACATGCTTTTTCAGCTGCTGAGACTTTCGCCGATTTGTGAAAAGGCGGAAAATCAGAAAGTGCTTCGCAGGCTTTTGGAGGAAGCAGTTAAACTTAACATCGTAAAGGAGGTACAGTAAATGAATAATTATCTTAAAGCGGGAGATAAGGTTCACAGCGAGGACGGAAAGAGCTCGTTTACAGTAGACTCTCTCATCCACACCGGTACAGGACAGGGAGATATCTACAAAGTGCGCGCAGACAAAGAGGTATACGCCTTGAAGCTCTTTCACACCGGTGATACTAAGAGACTTTATAAGCAGATAGAAATGCTTAAGAAAAGAGGAAGAGCAAGCTCTGCGTTCGTTCATCCTCTGTTCGTAGTAAAAGTCGGTGAGCAGATTGGCTACGTTATGGAATACGTTGACGGAAAGTATTATAAGAATGCCTCTATTCTTTTCAACGGTATTAAAAAAGAGCTTGATGACGGCAGTATTGTGCGTATGGAGCTGCCATTTCATCAGAAGCTTTCGGTTCTTTACAGTATAATCAGCGCTCTTATGATTCTTTTCGAGGCAGACATTGTTCTTGCAGACGTAAAGTTTGAAAATATAATGATAAACGTGAACGACTTCAGTACTATTAAAATCCTTGATACTGATACAGCGGTTGGCGGCAAAAGCAAACCGATGGTAAACGGCACTAAGGGCTTTATGGAGCCTCGCGTTATGCGCTCTGAGATATATCCTAATAAGTACAGCGATGCTTTTTCTCTTGCCGTTATGATATGGATGACGCTCATTTCGGGCCACCCTCTTCGCGGCAGAAAATACGAAGAGCCGTGTAACCAGAATATCGACACCTATACTTTTGCAACCAACCCGATTTATATCTATAACCGCAAGGATGCTTCCAACAGACCCCCGGAGAGTGACAAGCGTGTTATAGAGCGTATGAAAAAGTATCCGTCTTATTTTCTTGACGCTATGCACAGAACCTTCGTTGACGGACTTTTTGAGGGTGAGAAGCGTACGACACCTAGAGAATGGCTCGAAATTATTGAAAGACTTTACGAGGACCACTTCATTTGCAAGAATTGCGGTGAAGAATATTTCTTTGATACTTACGGGCGGGCTTGCCATATCTGTGGAACAGAGCTTGAAGCTCCGATAAAGCTCGTATGTGAAAAATCCGGATTGCCCGGTGTACATCTCTTTAACGGCTCTGAGATTTGGAGCGGTGATTTAATCGATAAGCAGAACAGCTATCAGCTTTTCAGAGTTGTGGTTTCTGATTACGACAGAAAATACGGTCTTCTCTGCGTAAGCTCACAGGAAATAAGGCTTGAGTTAAAAAACGGACTTGTAAAAACCTTTAACAGAGGAGACGTGATTCCAATCTTTATGGACTGCAAAATAACTATAGGAAAAAATAATTTAATTTTTATCGGAGGTAAAACAAAATGACAGCTTATAATCATTTTTCAAACAGAGGAACTGCAAGAGGTTCTATCGAAAAGAGCGGCGGTATGGGACTGAGGACGGTAAATGATAATCGTAAACCGATATACATTATTTACGTTATCGATAAATCAGGCTCTATGAGCGGAGTCAGCACGATAGTAAACGAAAACGGCGAGCTTGTTAAAATAAGCAAAATCGACCAGGTTAATCTTGGTATGAAGAAGCTTATTAACACTCTTAGGGACTTTGAGGATCACAACCCCATATATAGAATTTATATCCAGATTATCGAGCTCGACTCATACGGAAAGGCCGTCTTCCCCTCGTTTGAGCCGATATCCAGAACGTTTGAAGAAATAGAATTCGAGGCATGCGGCTGCACCGAGCTCAGAGCATCTCTTTCTACCGCAAAGAACTATATAAACCATAAGTATCTTGTAGACGAGCGCTCCGGACGCGAGGATAAGGGCTATAACAAGGCAGTCAGCATAATTCTTATGAGTGACGGCTGGCCCACCGACTGTAACGGTGTTGAGCTTCGCCCGGCTGAATACAGAGGGGCAGTTAATGAATTCAAGCAGTATCTTCGCGAAATGGATTATGAAAGAAACGTTGAGTGCTATTCTATGGCTGTAGGCGATGATGCTTGCGTAGATATGCTTCGCTATTTCTGTGACGGTAATGAGGAGCGCGGCGAGCATTCTCATTTTTACCATATCGATGAGCACGAATCTATAGCAAATGCTCTTGATTTTGTGACGCGCGCAACGCTTGCGCACCACACAAGCCTGCCGATTGCTATTGATGACGGTGACGATGATGACGGTACGGATACCGATAGCGGCACGGATAACGATAGCGGCACGGATAACGATAGCGCTTCGGTCGACAGTGATGATACCGTAAGCAATAAGGACGATATAATTATTTCCGATGATTCTTATGACGACAGCGCAGTAATAACGGATTTTGATAACGATGATGCGGATGACGATGGTCCTGTGGAGGAGAGTGACGCCTCTCTGAGTAAACTGTTTGACGATCTTGCCTGAAAGCAATTTCGGCAAATACTTGCGAGAGCATAATTTTTAGAGTTATGCTCTCGCAGATAAGAAAATTTTATTATACATTTTACGATACTTAAGAAAAGTCAATTTGAAAATACAGCACCGCAAAAGAAAGCTCTCTATAGCGGTGAATTAAAAAATAAAAGTATCCGGAAAAGACGAGCAAGCGTTCATTTAGTACTTAAAGGATTGCTTGCATGAAGAGCCGATATCGGAAGCGCTTGACATTATCGCCCGCTGCGCACTCGGAACCGCTTCTCCGGCATCAAAAGAAAGAATAACGGAAAAAGATAAGAATAACGTGTGATAAGGAGTGTGCAATATGAATTTTTTAGACAGACGGGTAACAGGATATAAGAAGCTTCAAAAGGGACTTGCCTGCGAGGATGACGTTTATATTAAGGAGCTTAATGACTGTGTCATTATGGCTTGCGCCGATGGTCACGGTGATTATAAATGCAAGTTTGCTTCGCGAGGAGCGGAGCTCGCTACCAGAATAGCAGTATCTGAGCTGGAAAAGTACTATAAGGAAAGCGAGAGTATAGAAGAATTAGGTCAAACGCTGAACGATAATCGCAGCGAGCTTGCAAAAAGAATCGTATGCTCCTGGGTCGGCTCGGTTCTTGACGACTATAAAATTAATAATCCTAATAATGAAAGCTTTGCTTCGCAATATAAGGAGCTGCGCAAGTACAGTAATAAAATCTTTGAAATAAGAGACGGTGCTATGCCCGCAAAAGAGTTCAAGCAGCTCGCTGAATACAGACATAATTGCGAGGATTCAATATATAAAATAACTCTTCTTTACGGTACAACGGTAAATGCCGTTGTTATGAACAGCAGATTCGTTTTTGCCATCGGTATTGGAGACGGTGACATCATTGCCGTAAATAATAAGAGAGTAGAATGGCTTTTGCCGTTTTATCCAAGGTTTAATTCAACCTCATGCTCGCTTTGCGGCAGTTTCGGTACTATAATAGATAATTTTTCAGCTATCTACGTACCGATAACGTCAGGGCGCAAGCTTACGGACAGCAGATTCGTTCCTGAGCTCGTAATGATAGCAACTGACGGACTTAGAAACGCATTTCTCAGTGACGAAGAGTTTATGGAAAAAATGCTCGAGATTGCTTCTGCCTTCAAAAAGGGAGATGGATATAACTTTGTTAAAAATAGCAAGCAGTGGCTTGAAGAGCGAACACGATACGGTGTAACTCAGGACGACATTTCCTTTTGTATGTGCACGAAGTACAATCTTAAAAGGAAAAGGAAGGGTGCTAAATGATGCTTAGATATTATCATTACAGACAGCTTTCTCCAAAATCTCAAAGGTCATATAAGACAATAATTGCTGCCATAAAAAGCTTTTCCTCATGCGCTGTTGTAGATATTAGCGAAAACGTAAAAAATGTTTTAGAGGCTGTAAAGAATGATAATCCTCACCTGTTTTACGTAAACTGGTACACGATGTATTACAAGGTTAAATTCGAGGGACTTAAGATAATCGTGTATTTCGATTACATAATGGGGCGTAAAGAAGCAATCGAGTATTGGAGATCTGCTGTTGAATATGCACCTAAGCTGCGTGGACGAAACGATTTTGAGAGCATAAAGAACGTACACGATTATATTGCAACGTGTACCAGATACGACAGAGAAGTGGTTGACAAAAAAGGCTTCAGAATGAACGACCATAATATGATAGGTCCGATTTTTGAAGGACTTGCAGTATGCGAGGGCATAGCCAGAGCTGCTCAGTTTTTACTTAAGGAGCTGCAGGTTGAATGTACCTATAAAACCGGTTACGTAAACGAAGGCGGCACGAGCGGGTATCACGCTTGGAATATCGTGAACGTTTTCGGAGAAATTAAGAAGATGGACATAACCTGGGATCTTGCGAACGAATACGGCCATATTTCGTATAAATACTTTTGCGTTGCTGCGTAATGTTACGGTATTTGTTCAAAAAGGGAATTTTTAGATAATAAATCGGAAAGTATAGATTTTTTCCGATATAGTTAGTGATAAAAAGGAGGAATAGAAATGTATGAAGAAATGAAAAGAATTCTTTTTGACGAAAGGAATTCGCAGTTGATTACGCTTAAAAACGAGGAAGGAAAAGAGGTTAAATTCCTCCAGAGCTACGCAACTGTGTTGGAAAATGAGATATACTGCATCCTTTCCCCTACAGTTGTAGTAAAGGACATAAGAAATAAGGCCGGGCTTGTATTTAAGCTTTTGAGCACGGGTGAGCTTGAATATGAAGCAAATTCGGAGGTTTCATCTCGGGTTTTCAGCAAGTATTATGCAGACATCAGCGTAAGGAGAGATAAAGCGTAATGAGTGAGCCAAGCAGCGTAATTAAAGGTAATGAAATCTATGAAAGCATTTCGGGAGAGTATCCCAGCTATTATATAGGCGCGAAATTATCAAATGATATCAAGAATCTCGAGAGGCTTGAGGAGGCGCTTTCCGAAGTGAAAGGACAGGCTCACGTTGTTGAGGCTGTAAAAGAGGCTCTCTTCGGTATTGAGCATAAGCAAAAACCGAGCGGTGTTCTTAGCTCATTAACCTTTGTCGGTCCCCCCGCTTCGGGAAAAACTATGATTGGAGAAAAAATCGGCGAGGCACTGGGGATTCCTTTCAAGCGAATTGATATGAGTGCTTATTCAGGCAGGGAAGCGTCTCTGGATGCAATAGGCAGTGACCAGGTATATAAAGGCGCGCATTCGGGCGATTGGACCGAGTTCGTTTATAAAAATCCTTATTCTGTAGTCGTTTTTGACGAAATAGAAAAGGCTCATCCAAGTGTTCTTAACTTGCTTCTGCAGATACTTCAGCAAGGAGAAATAGAAGACTTGTTTTACAAAAAAATGATTAATTTCAGGAACGTCATAGTTATATTTACTTCTAATTTGGGAGCTTCCATATATGATAGCGACATCTCAAGCTACAACAATTCGCAGGTTTCACAAGCTACTATCATAGATGCGTTATCCCACGAAATCAATCCTCGCACAGACGCTCCGTATTTCTCCTCGGCTCTTATATCCAGAATGGCGTGCGGCAGAGTGATTTTATTTAACCGTCTTCGTCCTGAGCATATACATAAAATAGTCGTGAGAGCAATAAGAAAAGAGATTGATATATACGAGGAAAGGTATCGCCTGGAAATAGACCTCGATGCTGACGAATTAGCTAAGACTTTCATTTTTTCACTTGGTGAAAATGCTGATATCAGAGCTCTTACCGAGAAGGTTCGCGTGTTTTTTGAAAACGGCTTTCTTAGCTCCGTAAAAGCGGCTTGCGAAAATGATTCTAAAAAATACTTCAACCGTATTTCCTGTAGCTTTGATAAGGAAAACGCGAGTGATGAAGCATATGAGATGTTTTTCGGAAAAAGAAAATCCGTATTGTCGGTATTCTGCGCATCTGATGAAAAAAGCATCTTTTCCGAGGTGTGTAAGGATAAAGTCGAAATATCTTACATAAACGGGGATTTTAAGCTTAACGATATTCTTCGTGTAGACCCTTCGGCTATTATCATAGGCATAGAGGGGCAGGACGACAGGATTGCAAAGGAGCTTTTCCTTGAGGCTTCCTTGCAGGATAAGATACCGATATACGTATATTCCCGTAAAGCAATCGGTGAGCTTCCGTTCCTTTATTATATGAGCAAAGGAGCAACCGCGTACTATTATCCGCGAGATAAGAAAAACGGCTTTGAGTCGTGGCTCGAAGAAATACTTCAGGGCATAAATCTGACCGGCATTACTCAAGCGATGTTCCGTTCGAACAAGGTTATGACCTATGACGTATCAATAGTTCATAGCGAAGAAAGTCGCGAAATTCATCTTTCGGTTACTAATTACGGCATAAAAACCGCAATGAACGCCGGCGACCAGGAAAGGTTTGTAACAGCACGCGCTATTCCTGACGTAAAATTTGATGACATCATCGGTGCAGCGGAAGCGAAAAACGAGCTTAAAAGCGTAGTAAAAATGCTGAAAAACTTCAAAGAGCTGAAGAGACAGGGAATACGAATCCCCCGCGGACTTTTGCTCGAAGGAAAGCCGGGCACGGGAAAAACTATGCTTGCCAAGGCTCTTAGTGCGGAGGCTAAACTTCCCTTTATTGAGAAGAATGGGTCTGAATTCTTGCAAAAATACGTTGGCAGCGGCGCTAAAGCAGTCAGGGAGCTTTTTGAAACCGCGCGCCGTTACGCTCCGTCCGTAATTTTCATTGACGAGGTTGACGTTTTTGCCGGAAACCGTGAATCAATGGAGGGATTCCGTACAGACGATATTCTTAACGCATTTCTTTCCGAAATGGACGGCTTTGGAGATAAAAGCGATACTCCCGTTTTCGTGATAGTAGCTACTAACTTTTCTTCGGATAGAAACGATACGAAGCTTGACCCTGCCTTTTTAAGAAGATTTGATAGGTCGATATACATAGATTTGCCAAGCTTTGAGGATAGATGCGATTTTTTGAGACTTGCCCTTAAAAAGCTCAGATGGAATACCGTAAGTGAAAAAATGATTTCAGCAATTTCCAAAAGAAGTATTGGCTTAAGCCTTGCTGACCTTAATCTCGTTATTCAGAACGCTATCAGAAAATGCTATGGCGATAACGGTATAGAGCCGCTTACCGATGATATTCTCAGGGAATCCTATGAAAACTATATTGACGGCAGTAAAAAGCAGGAGAAGAATGCGGCTGAGCTTATGCAAACCGCTATACACGAAGCGGGCCATATCTTAATAGGCCATCTGCTGAATTTAAATGTTGTATACGCTACGATTGTAGGCAGAAAAAATTACGGCGGATACGTTTCATTTTCTAACGAAAACGATAGCACGTATTCTAAGAATTTTTTACTTAACAAGATATGCTGCGCTTATGCAGGCCGTGTTGCCGAGGTTATGGAATACGGAGAAAACGGCGTTACCACCGGCATAGGTCAGGATATAAAAAATGCCACTCATTTCGCTGAAATTATGGTAGCAGAGTACGGAATGGCGGATTCTGATATTATGTACTACTCTCCGGAAAGACGGGCATCTGATTCCTATATTACGGGAAAAATCCGCGAAATTCTTAAAGAGCAGTATTCACGCACAGAGCAGCTTGTGAAGGAAAATTATTCAAAGATTAAATTGCTTGCAAACGCACTTTTGGAAAAGAATTCCTTAGACGAAGAAGAAATTATACAAATTTTGGATAGGAGTGAAGAATGAAAGATTTTGAAATTTACAGTTTTTTTCTTGACCTTATGAACAGAGGCGTCTCCGGTTATTCTATCCCCCATGCTTCAAAGGAGCTGGGGGCAGACGAGGATGACGTGGAAGAGGTCAGCCGTATTCTCGAGGAATACGGAATAGTGAAGTCACGCGATGCTCAGAATTACGTTTTCGTAGGGGGCATAGAGCTTATGAGGAAAATCTTCACTAACAAAAAAAGCATGGATTCTACCGAAAAACAAGAAGCCTATTCGGAAAAAATTGGGCTTGCTGATATTACGAATACTAAATGGGTTCTCCATAAGGTTGAAGAGACAGAGAGAAAAGATAGCGGAAAACGTAAAAAGAGCACGTCTTTTTTTGACTCCATATTTGGAGTTGATGACGATGATGACGATGACGATGATAACGGTTTCGGCAGGAAGAAGCACTTCGAAAATTCACGAAAAAAAAGAGAACAAAGGCAAGCGTTTATAACTTCATTTATTGAAAAGAAAGAGAATTACGATCCGATTGCGAGTTCTTTTTCTTCCCATGTGCAGATTCTCTATCCTGATGGAACGCCCTTTGTATTTCAGTATATTGTAAAAGACGGAGCAGAATTTTTTACCGATAACGGACTTATGAAGGCTCAGTTGGCTTCGCTTACCAAAAATCTGCCCGAGGATATTATGTGCGGCTGGATTGATGACGAGCTTGACGAGCTGGCTGACGATTCTGCACTTACGTATGAGGACGGAGTGCTTTATAGTAATCTCGACAGTTCATACACAAGCGATCATCTTAACGGCGAGATATCATATTTCGTAAAGATTTTCGAGCAATTTTTTACAGGCTTTTATGAAAAATTTAAGGATAGAGAGCTTAATGAGATTCAGGAGTTTATCATAAGCAGAAAAGTGGATGATTTTTTGACGAGCACGTGCAATCTTGAGCTGAGCGAAGATGCCGAGAAAATTGATGATTCTGTAATCGATCTCTTGATGAAAATCGCTATGCTGAATGAGGATATAAAAAGGTCACACGCACTTAATATTGCCGAGCAGCTTGTAAGCATTTCAAAGAACGAAAACGGCAATAAAAACCATGTCGTTTTCGAAAATCTTCTGCAAAAGATACAGACTCTTTCGGATATGGAATTTAAAATTTTTCAGAACGCAATAGAGAGCGTTTTGAAATAACTGACGTAAAAAAGATTATAAGAAAGGAATAAAAGCAATGAAAGTAACAAGTCAAGGTAACATTTTTATGATTCATTCGGATTTAATGCAGACGCACGAAAATCTTCCCGCGCAGGTATATTACGTAAGATGCGAAGAGAACAGAGGATTTTTCCTGCTTCGGCGTTCGGAGCTTGAAATAAAAGAAAACAAAATATACGGTGTGCATATGGAAAAATGCAAAAAGGTGTTAGATTCTTTCGCAAAATTCGAAAGACATCTGGGCGTAATTCTGAGCGGTGATAAGGGTATAGGAAAGTCCCTGTTTGCCAGGTTGCTTTCTTACATATCAACAAAAAACGGATATCCTGTATTAATTATTGACCAGCCTTATAGCGGAATTAATGATTTCCTGGAAAGCATAGAACAGGAATGCATAGTCTTATTTGATGAATTTGACAAAACGTTCAGTGCGGATGGGCAGAATGTTCTGCTTTCAATGTTTGACGGAATGAGCTCGGGTAAAAAGCTGTTCGTTATAACCTGCAATAGATTATCCGATATCAGCGAATTCTTGCTCTACAGGCCCGGCCGCTTTCATTACCACTTTAAATTTGATTATCCCAGCGCAAATGAAGTAAAAGAGTACCTTGAAGATAAGCTGCCTGAATGCTATCATTCTCAAATTAATGACGTAGTTATTTTTTCCAGAAGGGTAAAACTGAATTACGATTCCTTAAGGGCAATAGCTTTTGAACTTGCGCAGGGCTTATCCTTCAGCGAAGCGGTGAAGGATTTGAACATAGTCGGCAACTTTGCGGGCTACTATGACGTGTGCTTAACGTACAGTGATGGTTCAACCATTAAACAAGATGATGTTCGTATAGACCTCTTCTCTGAATACGATCAAATAATAATAACCTTAACCGACAAATTTTCCAACCGTATAGCAAACGCTACTTTTATGAGCGGAGACGTTGTTTGGGACGAGAAATTGAACGCATTATCCGTTCCTATTGAAAAGCTTAAGATACAAATGAAGAGCTTGGAGGGGGCAAGAGAGAGGTTGCAAAAAAGTTGCGGTTTAGCTCGGTATGATGACGCCAGATACTGTGAAGCCCTTGAATTTTACAGCAATCTTGTTCCGAAAAAATTTACTATTTCGCATAAGAGCAAAGATAACTCTTATGATGAGTGGTAAAGCCTGAAAGCAATAAATTTAAAGAGGTGAATAGGAGATAATATGGACTATAATAATCACTGTGTTTATGATAACTATTACAAGACTACAGTGGGAAGATTCTACACCAAAGAACAGAGCTCGAGGCTGCTGAGGCTTTTTGCCTTGGCTTCGGGATTCAAGGAAAATTCGGCTGAATATAGTGCAATAATTCGGCGCGTTGAGGTGATTGGAAAGCAAAACATCGCAAGCTATGCGGAAAGTAAAAATTACAGCATAGTAACCGGTATTTTCGTGGACGATTCAGAAATGATTTCGGCGGTAAACGCACTGGTTTCCTCGCACAAAGCTATATTTGATATTAAAGAGAAAATCACGTTGGATAACAACGGAAAAACCGCGTATGAAAATAAGGTAAGCTGGATAATTGCGCTGCGTAGATCGCCTCCGGAAAACACGGATATGAAAATGGAGCTGGCTCTTTTTGAGTATTCAGACGGAAACGTTGACGCTGCGGTGGCTGAACTAAAGCAATTGGTGAATCAGGGAGTTCTTTCTGCAATGGAGCTGCTTGCGTGTATTCACGAGGATAGAAGCGAAATCGAAGAGGCGTTTTACTATTATTCCTTAATCAAAAAGGTGTATGCAGAAGAGCTGAAAATGCCGTCTTCGTTAGCAACAAGCGAGAGAATAGAGAGCCTTGGAAATAAGCTTTCAGCGGAAAAGGCTGACGAAATAACGAAAAAGGTAGAAAAAGCCCCCAGCTTTTTTGAACGCAGTAAAAACCCTATAGGATTTATTGGCGCAGAAGCGAGGAGATTTACGTATGAACATCAATAAACTCATAAACATAGCGTTGAAGAATCTCAACAGGGAATATCACGATGAATACGAATGCATTGACTGCGCAAAGAATAAAAACGTTAAAAAAGCTATTTGGACAACCCATGAGGAATTAAACAACCTTAAAACACCGGGCCTTGCACAGTATTACGATGAAAATAAAATAATGATGTTACCTTTTTCTCACACGCTGGTCTGGGGCAGCACGGGAACGGGTAAGACGGAGGTGTTTTATAAAAATCAAGTCAAGGTTTTTGGAAATTTCCCGAATAAAATTAAACCTTCGCTTGAGATTACTGACGTAAAAGGCGAGATATGCGTATGGGCTGCGCCGTATTTAAGATCAAGAGGCTACATAACCTTGATTTTTGATATGCGTAATGCATACCAAACCGCGCAGTATAATTTCCTTTCTCAGATTTTTGATGAGTATACGGAATCCGAAAATATACGCAAATCTTTGGCACAGAACACAATAGGATACGTTTTTGATGGCAAGAAATATCCGACCGTTCAGCTTGCGAGGGCGGTAGCCGAGGCAAAAATGTCCTGCCTTCTTGATAACGTGGAGCGTTATATCACCGAAATGTCTTTCATAATTATTCCCGAACAGCCGAACGCAAAAGAGCTTACCTGGACGGACGGCGCCAGAACGATGTTTAAGGCTATACTTTGGACTATGTTAAAAAGAAGCAGTGACGAAAAGAATAAAATGACACGCGAGAAATTTACTATATCAAACGTTTGCCGCATAGCCTTTTCTACGGGCGATGATTGTGAGGAAATAATAAGCTGGCTTGAGAAGGCAGACGATATTCTGTGCGTAAAAAGTGCGCTGACCTCAAATTATAAGCTCAGGGCAAAATCTACAAGGGACGGATACGTAAGTACTCTTAACACAAGCCTTGGAGAATACTCTGCAAGAGCCATAGCCGCTATGACTGCAACCTCTGACGATATAGACATAAAGGCTATTGCAAGCGGCGAGAAGCCTTACGCAATTTTCGTCATTACTGATGACAGGCAGAAGACAACCAACAGTATCTGTATGCTTTTTCTTAATAATCTTATAAATGAATTGATACGTACGGCGGATAACAGTCCGACACATTCGCTGTCAAGGGATTTTGTCATTCTTGCCGATGAGTTTGCCAATATGCCGCCTCTTCCTAACATGGCCAACAAGATAACCACTCTGCGCTCAAGAAAAATCTGGATGGTTATGGCAATACAGTCGCTTCAGCAGCTTGAAATCGTTTACGGCAAAGAATGCAGCGCGGTTATTCAGGACAATTGCGACCAACAGGTATTTTTGGGTTGTAATAACGATGAAACTAAGGAAGCCTTTGCACGTTCAATGGGTAAGAAAATAGGAGTTAAAACCTCGTTTAATATCTCCAATGACGGAAGCGTATCAATAACCGAGACAACCGATGACGTTCCTCTTGTCAGAAAAAGCGATTTAGATGCCTTGGAGCTTGGACAGTTTTACGTTCGTTCGAGAGTGTCTCAGAATTTCAAATCATATATGGTTCCGCATTTTATGCAGAAAAAGCATGAGGAGATTACGGATAATAGCAGCATGTATGGGGAATTTCGGCATTTTGACCCTAACGAGAACGCATACGATATTGTTAAGGTAATTAATGATGAGCGGCCCGCCAGAAGAAAATATGATTTTGATTTTTGATAGGCAGTATGATATAATAATAAGGAAAAGAGATACGAGAGATGAAATATGCGATTATAGGATGGACGTTCGCTCGAAACCCGGAGTATATGGATATTGACGACAGCTTAAAGCGCGCATATCTCGTTACTACGGTTATAAAGGAGCTTAGAGCAAAAAAATATAGGATTTGCGGCTCTTCTCATATCGGAGAAAAAGGCTTGGTTCCGGTTTTTAATAGCGGAGAAAAGTTTTGTGTTTCCGAGCGCTGCTGGGGCGGAATTATGGCTCAGGCGATGAAAGAGGATAATTCGGATGGAATGGCTTACGCAAAATGGCTCTTTTATGGTTTTGAGTTGGATTCGAAAGACTTGCCGGAGCTTAAGGTAGACAAAAGCAGGCTCGCAAGACCCGGCGCGGTTCTGGAGTACGAAGAGCCGCTGGACGAGGAGTATTATACCATAGGCCCGCCGCGTAACGCACCGCGTCCGGCAGGCAATATAGTAAAGCCCTTGTTCGTTTCACGTAAGCTGATAAAAAGGTAAAGTTTAATTTGTAAGACCTATTTAATTTATAGTGAGAAAGGAGAATACGTATGCTAAAAGGAAAAAACGTATCAATTCTTGGGGATAGCATATCTACGTACAGAGGCGTCTCAAATGACGTAGAGGCAAACGCATCTACTGTTGCAAATCCGTATTTTTATAGGGAGCCTTTGCCTGTTGAAGAGACCTATTGGATGCGAGTTATAAAATCGTTTGATATGCGGCTTTGCGTTAATAATTCGTGGTCGGGTGGCAATCTTTCGGGTGTAGATGACGAAAATTCCGGCGTAAACCGCGCAAAGCATTTGACAAGAGACAACGGTGAAAAGCCCGATTTTATAATAGTTTTTATGGGAATGAACGATTTGGGCAGGGGCATAGAGCTTTCGAAATTTGAAGCCGATTATCAAAGAACTCTCTACATTATTAAAGAGAATTATCCCGAAGCTGCGGTTTGCTGCGTGAATTTGCCCTACATAGACATATTTATGAAGAAATCTGCGGCAGCCTTTAACGGAGCTATTGAAAAGGCGGTTTCCGCTGCAGGAAGCAATTTCTTTATCGCAGATATTTTCGGAAGCCGCTTGAATGACACCTTCTATTACGTCAATACAGTAGACGGATTGCATCCCGACACGGACGGTATGAAAATTATAGCCGAGATTATCGAAAAGGCAATAAGGCTTCATATGGGAGACGGCTGAGATGATAAGGAAACGTTCTTTTACGTCACCGATTCGCTTCTTTGGCTCGGACGGGCTTGAAGGAATCAAAAAAGCCATTATGATTGTATTGCAGATTTTGGCTTCGCGTGCAGCCGGGCGGCTTTCTGTCAATCTCTTTTGCGGCAAATCCATAACCGTGTCTGATGACGGGGAAGCCTTTGATATAGATTTCGATGAAGAAATGAAAGTTTGGGGATATAACAGAATTTTCAATCATTCATTATGCGTTGACGGCACGGAAAATTTTGGGTTAATCGGAGAGGAAATGCTCACTCTTGTGCAGCTGGTCTCGGAGTATATGGAAATCAAAACGTTCGATTCGGAGTTCGAATACTGCGCCAGGTTTGAGAACGGCGTAATAACCGAAAACGAGCTCAAGGCTTATTATCACGAAAGCAAAAAATACGGAAACAGCATTCAATTTGCCTTTGATACGGCTCTGTTTCTCGGAAGTGTCGGTCAGCTGGAAGCAAGCTTTTTCGAAAATGCGCTACAGGAGCTTGCAAAATCAAACCCGGGAAAAGAATTCTCATTTTGCAATCAGCCGGAGCCGACTTTTTTAGAAATGTATAAATACATCTCAGATGACGGCATTAACGTCAAATTCAAGCGCGAAAAAATAAAAAGTAATATATAAAAACAAATAAAAATTGAAAGGAAAAAGTCATCGGTAAGGATGACAGGGTAAAAATTATGGCATACAAGTGGGAAAAGTGTTATTCGTGCAAAGGTTCCGGAATCGTAACCTACGAAGAAGAAAACGATGAGGGCGAAATCGTTAAGGGCGCGGAAAAGTGTGGTCGTTGCGATGGCAGCGGCTGGATAGAAGTATACTCCGATGAGGACAAATATTAATACAATTATTTACATTTTGGAGTAAAAAATGTCTATTTTAACAATTTCAGATACTCACGGCTTTTTCAACGAGACTGTAGAAGCCTTGAGCGCGGGCGGGCTTCTTGAAGACAAAAATAACAAGGTTGCATTGCTTGGAGACGTTTTGGACAGAGGACCTGATGCGGTAAGGCTTACCGATTATCTGATTGATTTACTGGATGAGGGTAGGCTCATATTAATTCGAGGTAATCACGAGGATCTTATAGAGGACGCTATCCTGCAAATTGAGCGAGGCAGAATATGGGAAGTCGCAACCGCTTCCCATCACGTGATAAACGGAACGTTCGATTCCTTGCTTCAGTTGTCCGGAATGTCCGATAGGGAAGCTGTCAGCTATCCTAAAGAGCTGGTGAAGCGGGTTAAGGAATCACCGTTTTTTAAAAAACTGCTGCCTGCCTGCATAGATTATTACGAAACCGATAAATACGTACTGACGCATGGGTGGATTCCGTGTCAAAAAATAAGATATCTACAGGGGCGCGGAGCTGTTTTGCACCAAAGCGAAGAATACGTGATTGAGCCCGGATATTATCACAACACTAATTGGCGAAATGCTTCTCCTGCCGAGTGGCGCCGCGCACGCTGGGTTAACGGCATGGAGCTTGCCTGTAAGTATGGTTTTATAATTCCTGATAAAACGGTAGTATGCGGTCATTTTCATACTTCGTACGGGCATTCCCGCATTGAGCGAGCATGCTCCGAATTCGGTTCAGATGCAGATTTTTCGCCTTTTTACAGCACCGGTATAATCGCCATTGACGCCTGCGTTGCCCATAGCGGTAAGATAAACTGTGTCGTTTTAGACGATTAGTAACAAATATTGTATATTGATGTAATTATATTGATTTTTCGGACGAATTATAGTAAAATACTTTAAAAACGTTTTTTGAAGAAAAGGAGGGAATTATATGGCTGAAGCTATAAGCATACCGGAGATTTTGGTGCTTGTTGGAATTCCGGCAAGCGGAAAAAGTACTTTTACATATGAATGCGAGAAAAAAGGTTATATAATTTTGTCTTCCGACAAAATAAGAGAGTCCCTGCTTCTTTCGGAAAACGAATGGCCTACTGATTCCGGAGAGCTTGCAAAAATAAATTTCCGCGTATTTGAACAAATGAGAAAAATCGCGGTTTCGGTACTCAGGGAAGGAAAATCCGTAGTTATTGATGCCACAAATCTTAATCGAAAAAAGAGAATGGCTTTTCTTGAAAATTTAGGCAAAACAAAGTGCATAAAAAAGTGCATACTTTTTATAACACCGAGAGAAATTTGCCTTGAAAGAAATGCAAGGCGAACGGGCTTGGCAAGAGTTCCCGATGCGGTTATGGAAAATATGATGCGTTCCTTTGAATGCCCCGGATACTGGGAAGGCTGGAATGAAATTGTGCCGGTTATTTGTGAGTCTTCGTATGAATTTCCATTCGAAGCAACCGTTGATTTTTCTCAAGATAACCCTCACCACTCGCTAACATTGTACGGGCACTTGAATGCCGCGAAAATGTATGCCGAGGGGCATGGCTTCCCGCATTATATCGCGGAGGTTGCTTTCTTCCACGATATAGGCAAGTTTTATACTAAGGAGTTCAAAAACCGGCGCGGAGAAGATACTGAATTCGCACATTTTTACGCTCATGAAAACTACGGTGCGTACTTATATTTATGCGAGATGTGCTGCGCAAAGAATCCCGACAAGGAGACCTTTAGGGAAATTCTTTACCGCACAAGTCTGATAAACTGCCATATGAGACCGTTAAATGCGTGGTCTGTGTCCGCGGCGGCAAAGGAAAGGGATACCGCTTTGTTCGGGGCTCAGTTCATCAGGGATATAGAATTTATTAATGAGGCGGACTTAGCCGCTCATTAGGAGGTATTATGAATAATAATTCGATTATTTGCAAATTTATATTGGATCACCCTGAAAACTGGGCTGATCTTTTGCAAAACGAATATGCCGTCAAGTCGAAAATCGAGGGTGATTATGCTATTTTCAATTACGGTCCGGTTTGCAATTTTGCAGACCCCATAGTTCAAGAAGCAAGAGGAATAATTATTAATATCAAAGCTCTTGAGGTCGTTTGCTGGCCGTTCAGAAAATTCGGAAACCACAACGAGAGCTATGCGGATAAAATAGACTGGAATAGCGCAAGAGTTCTTGAGAAGGTAGACGGTTCTATTATCAAGCTGTGGTACGATTTTGAAATTAATAAATGGCAGTTTTCGACAAACAGCACGATACGCGCGGAAAAAGCTCCGATAGATGCGTTTGCGGGATTGTATTTCGGAGACGTTATACTCCGTGCATTCAATTACTCTGATATTCCGTTCGATAGGCTTGACAAGGAAAGCACTTATATTTTTGAGCTTGTCAGTCCTGAAACGAAGGTTGTTGTTGAATATGATATTACAGCTCTCTATCATATCGGAACAAGAAATAACAAAACCGGAGCCGAGAGGGAAGAGGATATAGGAATACAAAAGCCTGCGTCTTATGCCCTCAAAAGCCTTGAGCAATGCGTGAAGGCGGCAATTGAGTTAAACGGTAGTTCCGAAGAAGAGGAAGAGTGTGACAAGGTATCTAAAGAAGGCTTTGTCGTAGTAGATAAAAACTGGAACCGTGTCAAAATCAAATCTCCTGATTACCTGGTAATGCATAAAATGAAGCAAAGGAACGGCATTGCCAAGAGGGACGCTATAGCTATGATTATGTCAAATGATGAAGCTATCGAGGTGATATGCAGGTCCAACCCCAATTTAGTGCCGGTATTCAAGTATTATGAATTTCGTCTTGCCGAATTAAAATACCAGGCTGATAAGCTGGGAATTTTATCAAAAAGCTTATACAGGGAATACAGCGGAGACAGACGCGCTGTCGCCAAAATAATTTTAAAGCACAGATTATCGTTCGTTGGCTTCCGATGCCTTGAATCAGAGGAAAGCGGCGGAGAAATATTTATTAAAATGCCTGTTGAAAAAATTGCAAAGTATATACCCGATTATGAACCTGAGGATTTATTATCTTCGCTTTTCATATCGTGAGGTGATAAGATGTCCGGGTCTGATTTTGAAAAAATTATTCGCTATATTCACGGCTCTGAGGATAGTGTCGATAAAGACGTTATATACGTGTTTGATGCTTTGCCGGCTCTTTCCGACTGCAAAAGCTTCTGTGACGGTAACGGTGACGAAAACGGAAATATCATTGTCGTCAAAGACGGAATCGTTGCTTCTGCGTTCAAGGGCAGTATAGACGAAGTAAATAACGCGCTGTTTTATACATACTCTTTACATAGTCAAGAATTTCCGCTGATCATTGAACGTACGGTAAAGCGTGACATAGTTCTTAAGGACATCAAGGTTCTCAGAAAAATTCTCTCATCGTTTAGCCGAACTCAATTCCGTACGCTTATAAAGAATGCACTTCGGAGTGACTGGAAAACCAGAATTTCCGTGCTGAAAGCGATAGACTATTATGCTATCGATTTTTCGGGTATTCCAAGGACGAATAAAGAGGATCTTCTTAAAGCTCTGGCTTTTCAAATCGGTCAGGCAATCGCGCTTCACGAAGGCAGAGAGCTTTATACGAAGAGAGATATTTCGGAGTATTTTCCAAAGCTCAGAGATTATCTCTACAGAAGGCCTGCGCCTATAGATACAATCGTGCAATATATTTATAAGCTTGCAGAGATACTTGAAAAGCTTCCTGTAAAGACAATTGATAAAAGCCTTATCAGCACCGGAGAGGGAGAAATATATAATCTCGATACGGAAGAAAAAATAGGTTAAATGCCGAGTTCCGCTCAAATAGAGAGATTCCGGGGAGTGAGCCTGAATACTATGAAAAAGATCCCGGACTTCCTTTGGTGGATCAGTACACGGTCACTTTTGGTCAGGCGGTCTCCATTAAGGTAAAGGTGAATTATCTGCCTGAACTCAAGGCGCAGATAAACGGAAGAGAGCATTATCTGACCGAGGAAGATAGTATTAACAGGTGTATCATTTTTGAAAGCGATCCCATCAGCGCAACCGACTTTGACAAGGATTTCTCTGTGATTATTCAGAACGGCGAAGGGGAAAATTCCTCTTACATTCACGTATCGGTCAACGATTACCTCTATGCTATCAGTCAAAGCTCGACCGATGAAAAAATGGTAAATCTCGCAAAGGCACTTTATAACTACGGCGTGAGCGCGAAGGAATATATGCTTTAATTTTGCAATGATGAAGAAATTATAGTATTACTTGAGAACCGCGGCATATTCGGTGTTGCGAAGCTATCGTAGAGAGCTATAGCATATCCTATAATGAAACGGATGGCGCAGGATCGAATAGCTAAAACTAAAAAACAAAATGCTAAATGTCTGCAATAGAAAGTGGGCATTTAGCATTTTTAAAAAAGCACCGTATTCTCTCTTTTCAGAGGTTTGTTACTGGAAATACGGCCAAACACCTTGATTGCTTCACAAAAAAGTGATATAATAATCCTTGTCAAGTGTAAATATGAGGCGTGAAATAAAAAATTATTACGGTAATTAATTAGATATGGAGAAAGTATTATGAAAATGAATAAGTTGGACAAAAGCGTACTTAAATTATGGTACATTCGCGCGGCAATAGGTGCTTTAGCGCTTGTTGGGGTTGTGGTCGGTGTATTGGTAATTCTGCTTCTGTCAGAAGTAGCGAGAAGTGTAACTCTCGCTGTCTCGTTAAGCGTGGGAATCCCCGCCGCTTTGCTTCTCTGCATTATTTTGATAATGCCTGTTCTGCGCTATAAAATGTACGCCTGGGGTTATGATGACAAGCGTATTATCGTAAAGCAGGGGGTGATTTTCAGACGCAGAACAGTTATTCCCGTGTGTCAGATTCAAGACCTTCACAGAACGCAAGGTCCGATTATGATGCTCTTTAGGCTAAGCGGTGTAACTATTTCTACCGCAGGCTCAAATTTCGATATTTCAACCCTCACAACCGAAGAGGCGGATAGCTTGATCGATGCGCTTGAGCAAAACCTTGAAACAAGAGTCGAGGAACTGAAAAATGAAGAGATTTGACAAAGGATACATCTATTCAGGTTTATTGACGGATTTCTTCTACAGCGTTCTCTTGGCTTTCGTTTTTCTGGAGGACTTCTTTTTTAACGAGGAATCAAATCCTGAGGATATAGCGGCGGCTATTCCGTTTTTCGCAGTCGGTTACATAGTAATCTATTTGTGTTTTATTGCCTACAGAATTCTATATTACAGACTCTCGGGATATGAGCTTACGGAAACGGAAATAAAATGCAATAGGGGCGTATTTTTCAGAAAACGCTCGGTGCTTGATTACAAAAAGGTGCACGCAATCAATAAAAAACAAAATATTATTCACAGGATTTTTGGTATTGCTGTTTTAACTGTAGACAGCGGCTCTGCCAATACCTCTCACCAAGCGGAAATTACGATTATAGAAAAGAATACGGTCGTAGACGCTCTGCTGGACAAATTGAATTCGCTTAAAGAAAACGGTATCGGAAGCGATGCCGGTGAGCCCAAAACAGAAGAAGTGCTTCTGTCAGATAAGGATAGTCTGTATAGCTTCACCTCCGGCAAAAAAATGCTGTATACGCTCATAAATATCGCTTCTACCGCATTCTTCACGCTTTTGTTTGCGGTACTGGCTATTACCGTCATCGGTGTTTGTAAGGGAATGCTGCAGCTTGACTTTCTCGGCACGTGGGGACAGTATTTCCTCTATGCTGTTCTTATCGCGGTAGGAGGGGTGCTGTTGTTTTCGGTATTTTCATTTATCGGAAGTATCATTTATTCCTTCGTTGGTTACTACGGTTTCAGCATCACAAAGCGCGATAACAACGTTCAAATATCCTACGGACTTTTGGAGAAGCATACCAATACGTTTAGTTACGATAGAATTAAGGCGGTAAAGATATCGCAAGGACTTGTTCAAAGAATTCTTGGCTTCGCTTCCATCAGGCTCGAGGTGATCGGATATACCGTGAGCAGCGGTGATGACAACAAAAATGCAGGCCTTGGCGTGCTCGTGCCCTTCTGCAAATACGAAGAGATAGGCGAGATACTCGGCAGGATTTTGCCCGATTATATTCCGAGCGAAAAGCAAACGAAATCAGCCTCTCTTTTTCCGTTCGTATCTTGGTTTCTTCTGATATTCGGTATCATTGTCGGAATTTCTTTAACGGGAACGGTTGCGGTTATGGCAGTATTAGATGCACCCACTAACGTGATATTTGCTGTTGCGTTTGCAATTTTTGGGGTAGCGCTCATAGTGCTTTTACTAAAGCTGGTTAGCGCGATTCTGAACCATCACACAAGCGGTCTTGCTGTCGAGAATGGAAAGCTAACCGCATATAGCGGCGGCTTCAACAAAAGTATTACGGTGTTTATGGCTAAGCATCTCGTTGCGGTAGAGAACGTAACAACTCCTCTTCGCAAGAAGCGCGGAATCGCAAGCCTCGTAATACACCTTAAAACCAATGAATTGTCAAACGAAGTAAAGGTTCATATCCAAAAGGATACGCTTTCGGATGAGCTCGAGAAAATGTTAACGTTATGATTTTGTTCCCGGTGAGAAATATTGTAAAGTGATTTTACTACTTTCTTAAACCTTAATAGCCGTATCGTTGCAGTAAAATAAAAATTGACTTAACGATTCACCGATAAATAAGAATTTAACAGGAGGTAACCGAAATGAAATGCCCTAAATGTGGTAAAGAAATGGAACTTGGCTATTTTTATGGTCAAAGAGCTTTGTGGAGCAAAAATGGAGACAAGTTTACCATTCTTAAAGGTAAAGATGATGTAAAGCTATTTGCTTCGGGGTCTCCCGCTTATAGGTGTGAACATTGCCATAAAATCATCGTAGTTATTGATTATTAAAAATCAAATTTAACGAAGGAGGTTATTTCTATGAAAAAGTTGATATTAATAGTCTTAGCTTCGTTCTGTATGTTGTGTTTTGTTGGTTGTTCAATATTTGCAACCGATGTATCTTGGACGGATAAAGATATCAAAAATGCAAAATCGGTAGAGATTACTTGCTATGATAACCAAGAAGGCAGTCTCGAGGTTGTTGAGGTTTACACTATTGTAGATGAAAAAGAAGTCAATAACATTTGTAACACATTTTCGTTACTTAAAGTCAAGAAAACAAAAATAACCGAGCCTATGTCCATTGCTTATTCTATTAGTTTTCTGGACGGCTCTGGCAATGCAATCGAAACTGTTATGATTCCATTTGGATGGAATGTTATACACCGCGGTGATTTATATAAAATTACAGACGAAATGGATATTAACCGGTACATCAGAGAGGATGTATTGAAAGATATTCAAAATTGATTCGACAAATTCCAATTTGTCGGGCTGATAATAAAGCGCGAGGGCTGACGAAATGAATCGTCAGCCCTCAAAATTGTGGTGCGGTAGGCGAAGAAAAGTCAAATCGGTTGAAAAGTTCATAGAAATACGATATGATAAACTCATCGATGAATAAGAATTTGACGGCCACTTTTAAGATGATTAACAAATTAGGAGGGGATCTTTATGACTAAAAAGAGGAAGATTATTCTTGCAACGGTAGCGTTCTCTATTTTATTGGCTATAGGGGTAAGTCTTACATATATTTTTGCTGTGGCATTGCCGCAAAAGCGAGAGAAGGAGCAATTATTAAAAGCGGTGCAGGAGTATTATGACGCAAAGCTTGCTATGTATACAGCGGAAAACGAGAAATATGATGACTATGAGGTGGACGTTGCATTCCTTGGCGACAGCCTTACCGACGGATACGATCTTGAAAAATACTTTCCGCAATATCTTGTTCTTAATCGCGGAATTGGTGGTGAAACGACCTTTGGTCTTGAAAAACGTCTTAAGGTATCGGTTTATGATTTAAAGCCTAAAGTGGCAGTAATGCTCATAGGGGCAAACAACTTTGATACAATGTTTGATAACTATGAAAATATTTTGAAGGGATTTAAGGAAAATCTGCCAAATACCAAAATAGTATTGCTATCTCTTACATCTATGAGTCAGGAATGGGGCAAAAATAATCAAAAAGCAGCTTATAACAACGTTAAAATAAAGCTCCTGTCAGAAAAATACGGATACGAATTTGTCGATCTGTATTCTCCACTTTTGAATCTTGAAACAGGTGAAATATATGCAGAATATACGACCGATGGCGGTCACTTAACATCCGCAGGATACGAGGTGC
>JAZNZE010000013.1:0-55604 GCA_045594785.1 Eubacteriales bacterium | reverse complement strand
TGAGAATACGGAAATACAGCTTATCGGGAGATGGATTTTTGTCTGCGAGACGCCCGCCCCAGATGTTTCCGCACGCCATTGCGATCATTATCGCGCCGATAATGATGGTCCAGACTATCTGTGACGAAGAGAAGTAGGGCGCGAGAAGTCGGCTCGCGCCGAGCTCGATCGCCATAACCGACATTCCCGAGAAAAACTCGGTCATATACAAAAACCATTTTCTTTTCAGCATACGTGTCACCTTTAAATAATATATAAATATATTATACTCTCTCCCCGTCAAATTGTCAACACACAATTGTTCGCATATCGGCGTATATGATGCACTTTAATTACGGGCAAAAACTCCAAAATCAATAAAAACCCCCTCCGAAAAGAAGTCTTCAGAAGGGGTGCGAAAAGGCATTTGTTTCTAAAAAACAAAGTAAACTATGACGGTGATTTTTAAATTTCAACCCTCAATTTTCCGTTTTCAAAATCCACGGTTATTTCGCTGTCGGGGGCGATATTGTCACCGATTATCTTCTTTGCAATCAGGGTTTCAATCTCCGACTGCAAGAATCTCTTAAGAGGTCTCGCTCCGTATAACGAATCGTACGAGGAATCAATAATATAATCCTTCGCTCTGTCTGTGATTTTAACCGTAATTCTGCTGTCCGAAAGTCTTTTTGAAAGTCCATCGACCGCAATATCCGTAATCTTTCTTACGTCTTCTCTTGAAAGCGGAGAGAAATAGATTATTTCATCAAGTCGGTTTAAAAACTCGGGGCGGAAGGAACGTCTGAGCAGCTGAGATACAAGCTCTCTTGCCTCTGCCGTTATTTCCCCGTTTTCAATTCCGTCAAGAATTATATCAGAGCCGAGGTTGCTGGTCATTATGATTATGGTGTTTTTGAAATCAACCGTTCTGCCGTGGCTGTCGGTAACTCTTCCGTCATCAAGAACCTGCAAAAGAATATTGAAAACGTCAGGGTGAGCCTTTTCTATCTCGTCAAAAAGAACAACCGAATAAGGCTTTCTTCTTACCGCCTCGGTAAGCTGACCGCCCTCATCGTATCCAACGTAACCGGGAGGAGCTCCTATGAGACGGGAGGTCGAATACTTTTCCATATATTCCGACATATCTATTCTTATGAGGTTTTTCTCGTCATCGAAAAGCGCCTCGGCAAGTGCCTTGGCAAGCTCGGTTTTTCCGACACCGGTAGGGCCGAGAAACATAAACGAGCCGATAGGTCTTTTCGGGTCGCGTATTCCTGCTCTTGAACGAATGATTGCATTAGAAACTTTGGTAACGCCTTCGTCCTGTCCAATCACTCTTTTGTGAAGTATAGTTTCCATTCCGAGCAGTTTTTCGCGTTCTCCCTCCATAAGCTTAGCTATGGGAATGCCCGTCCAACGCGCAACGATTTTAGCTATTTCCTCATCGTTTATGCTGTTGCGCAGAAGACTCTCGCTGCTTACTCTCGCGTCCTGCTTTTCCGCTTCCTCAAGCTCTCTTTTGAGCGTGGGAAGCCTGCCGTATTTTAGCTCCGCGGCTTTTGCAAGGTCGTATGCCGCCTCTGCTCTTTCGATTTCGGCCGAAACGCTCTCTATCTCGCTTCTTATCCTTTGAGCCTTACCTATAGATTCCTTTTCTCGTTCAAGCCTTGCCTTCATCGCGGAAAATTTTTCTCTCAGCTCGGAGAGCTCAACGCCGATACCGGACAGCCTCTCCTTTGAAAGCTTATCCTTTTCTTTTTTGAGCGCAGCCTCTTCAATTTCAAGCTGCATTATTTTTCTTGAAATTTCGTCCATCTCGGTAGGCATAGAATTCATCTCGGTCTTTATAAGAGCGCACGCCTCGTCAACCAGGTCTATAGCCTTATCGGGAAGAAATCTATCCGAAATATATCTGTTCGAAAGTGTTGCCGCGCTGATAAGAGCCGAATCGTGTATCTTAACACCGTGATACACCTCGTAACGTTCCTTAAGCCCTCTGAGTATACTAACCGTATCAGCCACGGTAGGCTCAGGAACGGTAACCGGCTGAAATCTTCTCTCAAGCGCCGCATCCTTCTCTATATACTGCCTGTACTCGTTGAGCGTTGTAGCTCCTATACAGTGCAGCTCTCCCCTGGCAAGCATAGGCTTAAGAAGATTGCCGGCATCCATCGCTCCGTCAGTCTTTCCTGCTCCGACTATCGTATGAAGCTCGTCAATAAATAGTATTATCTTACCCTCGCTTGCCTTTATTTCGTTAAGCACCGCCTTAAGTCTTTCCTCGAATTCACCCCTGTATTTAGCTCCGGCAATAAGCGCGCCCATATCAAGCGAGAATATAGCTCTGTCACGAAGTCCGTCAGGCACGTCACCGTGAACTATTCTCTGCGCAAGGCCTTCGGCAATAGCAGTTTTACCTACGCCCGGTTCACCTATAAGGCAAGGATTGTTCTTAGTCTTTCTTGACAGTATTCTTATAACGTTTCTTATCTCCTCGTCTCTTCCTATAACCGGGTCGAGCTTTTGCTCTCTTGCAAGAAGCACGAGGTCCTGTCCGTATTTTTCAAGCACGTTATACGTGCTCTCGGGATTTTCGTTTGTCACCTTGGTATTCCCCCTTATCTTTTTCAAAGCCTCGCAGAAGTTCTTTTTCGTAAGTCCCGCCTCTGAAAAGGCATTATCTATTTTTTTATTTGAAATCTCAAAAAGCGAAAGAAAGAGATGCTCTGTGGAAAGGAATTCGTCTCCCATCTTCTTTTGCTGAGCCTCAGCCTCGCCCAAAGCCCTCTCACACTCAGCGCTGAGATATACTCTTTCGGGAGAGTATCCGCTTCCGGAAATTTCGGGAAGCGAAGAAAGAATCGTCTGCACGCTCTCCTTCAGCCGCAAAAGGTCAGCACCTGCTTTTATACATATCTCGGGTATAAGTCCCTCGGAATCGAGAAGAAGCGCTGAAAGAACGTGAACGCATTCTACTGACGAATTCGAATTTTTTACAGCAAGACTTTTCGCCTCGTTTAACGCTTCTATGCTTTTTCTCGTAAGCTTTTCAAAATTCATTGTCTTCTCCTTTTAAAAAACTTCACAGCGGCATTACCTTCCTTCATTCAAGAATTGTTTTGCAAACGCCGCTCTTGTCTGCTTATATTCTACTACGACTTTATGAACATTTTAGCATAAATTTATGTATTTTATGTAAACATTAGCACTCTTGCATATTGAGTGCTAACGATTTTCGACAATTCTTGACATATTCTTTTATATATGCTATAATAGGACAAATACGCTTTTTGGGGAGTGCTTATGAACAGCCACACGTATTTTAACAAAAAGAAAGCGCAGTTGATTTCCAAATATATGGATGAGAATAAAAATGCTGCACGAGGAAGAACGCTTGTCATTCTTTCCTTGTATACGCTCTTGATTCTCAGGGTTGCGCTCGCTCTTTTTGAAATTCCCGTCTTCATTATTTTACGCAGTCCGTTAAATATTCTATCAATATTTTTGCTTCTTCCTCTCGCATTATTTCTGTTTTTTATTTCGAAGGGAGCAAAGGGATTTACCTACGTTATTCTCATAGCATCTATATTCAGGCTTATCATTTATTTCGCTCTTATTTCCGATACGCTCGAGCAGACCTCCTTAACGGACGCCTATGCTATTATTCTCTCAGGCGTTTTGCTTATCCAGTTTTTCATATCTCTTTTCCTTCTTGTAAGCTTTGATTGCGACACCTATTTCTCGGCAGTACAGAGAATCACCATAAAGGTTCACGGAGAAGAGCTTCTCGCTCAAAGACACAACACCTGATATTTTCCGCTTGACAAAATGAAATAAATGTTGTATCATAGACAATAATTGAGAGTAATTCTCAATTATTGTCTTTATTTTTGGAAAGAGACAGGAGAAATGACCTACAATACCGACAGAAAAAACGAAATTATAACGCTCTTATCAAGCGAGCGCGAAAGAGCCTTTACAACCGAAGAAATATGCGAGCGCGTACTGAACGGCGGCGGAAAAAGCACGGTATACCGCATCATATCCGAGCTCACTTCAAAAGGAATTATAAAAAAGCTCTCAGACCCCAACTCAAGACACGTCAGATATCAATATCTGGGCGAGCGCTCCTGCGGCGAGCATCTTCATTTAAAGTGCAAAAGCTGCGACAGGCTTATTCATCTGGATAAATCCACCTCGGAGCTTGTTATGAACTATATTCAAAGAGCTGACAGCTTCACGCTCGACCCAACCGAAATTCTGAGCGGACTATGCAGCCTCTGCAAAGAGCAAGGAAAGGAAAACTAATGCTTCTTCACGCACATCATTCTTCAGACGTTTCATTTACCTCGTTTTTAACCGAGGTTTTACTCGAGGGATTTCTGGATACGTTAAACGTAATTCCCTTTCTTTTTTTGACCTATCTTTTTATGGAATATATAGAGCACAAGGCATCTGAGCGTTCGCTTGCCTTTATGAAAAAATCCGGTGCGCTCGGCCCGCTTGTCGGCGGAGCTCTCGGAGCTGTACCTCAATGCGCATTCTCTGCCATAGCCTCAAATCTCTACACGGGCAGGGTCATAACGCTCGGAACTCTTATAGCGGTTTTCCTCTCGACCTCTGACGAAATGCTTCCTATTCTGATAGCGGGAAGCACCGATATAGGAAATATACTTCTGATTTTGGGATATAAGGTTGCCGTTGGAATAGTTATCGGCTTTATAATAGACCTTCTTTTGCGCCTGTTTTCAAAAAAGCGGGCGGAAATAGACATTGACCGCATCTGTGAAAACGACAACTGCCACTGTGAGAGAGGAATTTTCTACTCCTCGCTCCATCATACTCTGACTATCACCGTATTTATTTTTGCCGTAACCCTTATTGTAAATTCACTTGTGTTTTTCGTAGGCACGGAAAGACTTTCCGAGCTTGGAGAATCGGCATTTGGCGTTTCGCATCTTTTATTTGCGATTATCGGTCTTATCCCGGGATGCGCAACGTCCGTAGCAATATCTACGCTCGGACTTCACGGTATAATTTCCGCAGGAGCTATGCTTGCAGGACTTTTCCCCAGCGCAGGCGTAGGAATTGTTATTCTTTGGAGGCTTAATCCAAGCAAAAAGGAAAATCTTCTGATTATGCTTACTCTAGCAGGCATAGGATTTACTTTCGGAATTATTGCAGACCTCATCGGTCTTACAGTATAAATCAATATTGTTCATTTTGTGGACAATTTTGATATTGATATATCGCTTCAGCTATGATAAAATAATATTGTAATACTAAAGCATTTTTGAAACGGAGTTTTATTATGAGCACAAAGAAAAGACTTGGAATAGTTGGCTACGGAGGCCAGGGCGCTTGGCACGCTACCTGGGCTCAGAAAAGTGACGTTATAGAGCTTGCGGGAATTTACGATATAAGCGAAAAGAGAGTTCAGGCAGCAAAGGATAACGGAATTCACGTGTACGCTTCCCTCTCCGAGCTTCTCACAGATTCTTCGGTAGATATCGTACTCTGCGCTACGCCGAATGACGTGCATAAAGAAATAGTAATAGCTTCCCTGCGCGCAGGTAAGCACGTTGTTTGCGAGAAGCCTGTTGCGCTTTCGGTTGAGGACTTTGACGATATGGTAAGCGCTGCGCGTGAAAACGGCGTTTACTTCACCGTACATCAGAACAGAAGATGGGACGTTGACTATCTTGCAATAAAAAGTCTTATAGCCTCCGGTGAAATAGGAGATACTATAAATATCGAATCAAGAATTCACGGCTCGCGCGGAATTCCTTCCGACTGGAGATGCCACAAGGAATACGGCGGAGGTATGATTCTCGACTGGGGCGTGCATCTTATAGACCAGATGCTTCTTCTCATTCCGGAAAAGGTTACGGGCATTTACTGCGAGATAACCAACGTAACTACCGATGAGGTTGACGATGGCTTTAAGCTCAGCCTTACCTTCGAAAGCGGAAAACGCGCGTACATAGAGGTGGGCACGTACAACTTTATCAGTATGCCGAGATTTTATATGCAGGCGAGAGGCGGCTCTGCGCTGATTGAGGATTGGCAGAAAAAGTGCAAGGTTGCTCGTCTTAAAGCGTGGAACGAAAAGGAAGTGCTCCCTGTCCAGACGGCTGCGGGTATAACGAAGACTATGGCGCCCCGCGATGAGCTCACGCTGGACTTCTATGAAATAGAGCGTCCCTCTTCGGACGTACACGACTTCTACCGCAATTTCACCGAAGCAATAGACGGAAAAGAAGAGCAGCTTATAAAAAATTCAGAGGTAAGGCGCACTCTTCTCGTAATGAAAAACGCATTCGAATCCGCAGAACAGAAAAACGCAATAAAGACGGTTATATGAATTTAAGGCGGACGGTTTCAAAGGCCTCCGCCTCTCTTTTTCACAAAACAAAAGGAGCTGCATAATATACAAAGTATGGAAACATATAAGAAAAACGGCTTAGAATTAATTTCAAATCTTGCGCTTTCCAATAAGAAATATCCTGCCGTAGTCAAATACACCCCCTCAAAAACCAAAATATTAAAAAAGGAGAGACCCTCTCTTGCAAGAGTATCTCCCGAAAAGATGGGTATTCCCTCGGCTCTGCTCGCCGACTTAATTTCCGACCTTGAGGCAGAATCAAGGGCAAATCTGCACAGTATGATTATAATCAAGGACGGCGCAGTAATATGCGAGTGCGCAAGAAGGGGTTATTCTGCAAAGCTCGGGCATCTTTCGCATTCAATGTCAAAAACCGTCACCGGTATGATTATAGGAATGCTTATAGATGACGGAAAGCTATCGCTAAGCGATACGCTTGAAGCGTTTTTTCCCGAATTCGATATTCACCAAGAGGCTAAAAATATAACAGTCGAAAATCTGCTTATTATGTCCAGCGGAATTCCTTTTTCCGAAATAGGAGCAGTCACCGACACGAGATGGACGGAAACCTTTCTGGCATCAGAGCCTGCCTTCAAAGCCGGGGAAAAATTTGCATATAACAGTATGAACTCTTATATGCTTATGGTTATAGCGCACAAGATTATCGCAAAGGAATACGGTATGAGCGTTGAAGCCTTTTTGAAAGCGCGTCTTTTTGACCCCCTTGATATAACCGAATATTTCTGGGAAATGGGCCCCGAAGAAATAGAAAAAGGCGGCTGGGGACTTTATCTCTCAGCGGAAAGCTGGGCAAAGCTGGGAATAATGATGCTTTGCGGCGGACTTTACGGTCAGACGCGAATTCTATCCGAGGAATTCGTAACGGCAGCAACCTCAACTCAAAGCATAACCCCAAGCGAAACGGGCGATTTCAATTACGGCTATCATCTGTGGGTGGCAAGAACCTCTTACGATTTTCTCTTTAACGGTATGCTGGGGCAGAACGTGCTCGTAATTCCAAAAAACAACATCGTAGTAGCCATTAATTCGGGAAATAACGAGCTTTTCCAGGAAAGCCCCGCGCTTTCGATTCTGAGAGCGCACCTTTCCCGCGACCTTAAATACGTAAAGCCGTACCGTTCATCGCATATGCTTTTGCAAAAGAAGATTGCATCGTTTTACTCAGCAAGAGAATTTATCACTCCAAAGCCAAAAAAGCGCGGTCTGGCAGAGCTTTTCGGTTTAAAATCTAAAACGCCGTTTGACAAAGTATTTTCGCCGCTGCTTGACACAAAATTCACCTTTGCCGAAAATAACCAGGGAATACTTCCGCTTTTCGTCAGAGCAATGCAGAATAATTACCAGGGCGGCATAAAAAGCTTTGAATTCAAAAGAGAATACGAAAATCTTTTTCTTTCGGTTACGGAAGGTGATAAATCCTACCTATACAAAGTGGGAATTTACGATTACGAATTCACGGATATAGATTACTGCGGTGAACAATATAAGGTAGGAATACTGGCCTGCCTTGATGACGATATGCCAAACAGCTGGGCATACAATCTTAAATGTATTTTCCCCGAGCTTCCTAATTCAAGAACCGTAGTCCTGCATCTTACCGCAGACGGAATCCTGAACGTAAGAATGAGCGAAAATCCCGATTCAAAAATAGCCGAATCCTTTATTGATTCAATTCCTGCTATGAGTCCGAAAATAAGCTTTGCGCTCAATATGCTTGAATCAAACCTCGGAAAAAACTTTATAGAAAGAAGGCTTTCGGAGCTGTTCAGTCCTACTCTTATAGCAGTCTCTGAAAAAGCAGAAAACTTTGAGGCAATTCTCGAAAACGAAAACCGCAAGGTAAGCGAAAAAATGTCCTCTATGAGCATGGTCAGAATGCTTATTTCAAAAGTTACGGGAACAAACAGCGAAGAGGAAAACAACAAAAAACCGATTTCTCTCGGCGGAATGCTGCTATCCTCCCTTTTCGGCAAATTTCTTTCAAGCAGCACTCCCGAAGACGAGGAATAACCATACCTTCTATAAAATTATTAACCAAGCCTCGCTTATCCCGTTGCAAAAAGAAAAAACTCGGACGCTTGTCCGAGTTTTTTCAAATATTAGCCAAGGTCGAGACCGTTAAGCATTTCGCGAAGAACCTTTGCTTCTTCAACGGTAATTGTAATACCCTTGCCCATCTTCTCGCGGTCGGGAGACCATGTACGAATATCGTAAACAGCTTCTCTCTCATTCCACTTAATGAGGTTAAGCTCTTTGTTCCAGCCGTTTTTGCCCTCGCTTACGATACCGATAGATTCAACAAGCTCATATTTAATCTCAGGCATAATAACTTTTCTCCTTATAATATAATATTATTTTAAAATATTAATTTTAAATATTTACTTAAGCTTATTGTAGCACAACAATACCGCCTTGTCAATAAATATATAAAAATAAATTGACTTTTTTCTGCTTTTTTCCTTTAATTTTACATAGTATTATAAAAAGTATTATAAAAAGAAAGACTTACCGAATTTTTACGCTTTCCTTTTTCGAAAAATCCAGTCGAAAAGCCTATGAATTAAAAAAGTCTCCCTTAGCATAACACTTTACCATTTGTTAACCTTATGTTAACAACTTGTACATATTTCTTTGCTATAATACTAAAGTCACATATGGACCATTATCTCAGTTGGTTAGAGCTACCGGCTCATAACCGGTCGGACCTACGTTCGAGTCCTAGATGGTCCACCAACAAAAACCTCATCCGAACAGGGTGAGGTTTTTGTTTATCCAAGTCGCAGACTTGGCATATCATCAGACCCAGGGTCTGTATATCATCCGCTTTGACGAGTATATCTCGCCAAAGCGAGTATATCACCACGCTTCAGCGTGTATTCTCTGCGACTTGATGATATACAACACTTGCGTGTTGGTGATATACAAAACTTCGTTTTGATGATATACACGGCTTTGCCGTGATGAAATTAAGGTTCGACTTTCGTCAAGCTTGATCCACCAAAAACAGCTTCTTCCGAAGCCGTTTTTAATAATATTTAACAACCTAAATTATTGCATTTAATCGGCTATGCGTGTTATAATAATCCTGCTGTACGGCAAATTAAATTCTATTGGAGCTTGAAATGAGTCTTGACGTATTTGGCGGTGTTCATATAATTTATCTTCTGATAACGCTGCCCTTATCTGCATTCGGTCTTTTCCTTGCAAAGAGATACGCAAAAACCGAAAAAACGAAAAAAATTATACTTAAATCGATAGCCGCAATGCTTTTTATTTGGATACTGATTAACAGACTTTCCCAGGTTTTTCGATATTCAGACGTAAGATGGGAGCAAATTATCCCAGACAGCTTTTGCGGAATGACAAGCCTCGTTCTTTCGCTTGCGGTGCTTTTCGGTAAGAAGGACAACGTTGTTTATCATTTTGTATGGTCGCTAGGTCTGGTCGGCTCGCTTATCACCGTTTTCTATCCCACCTTTCTCGGTCAAGGACCTACGGTGTTTTATCTTCCGACAATTTCGGGACTGCTGCACCACAGTCTTGCGCTCGTAATGATAATCGCGCTCTTCCTATTCGACCAGATTCACGTCACCTATAAGAAATGGTATTGCACCCTTTTTGGCTTTACCGCTTATCTTACAGTCGGCGCATTTCAGATGGCGGTGTTCGGTTTTTCGGATTCATTTCACATCGTTGAGCCTATGCTTGACGGAACGCCTCTGACCGTCTGGGTAATTGCACCGATATACCTGGTCTGCTATGCTGCCGTTCTGCTTATATTTGAGCTGGTACGCAAATACAGAAAAAAGAAAGACGCTCTAACAGCTTAACATAAACAAAAAAAGAAAGGGCTTCACCTTTACTTTTCCAACTCTCTGCAAAATATCGGAGGGGGTACTGTGTTTTTCACAATACCCCCGTTTTTTATTGATTTTCGTTTTAAATAAACCGCTTCTTTTTTATTACTTAAATCAGAAGCCCATACCCTTGATTTTTGCAAGAAGGGCGTCTGCTTCTTCATTATTCATAAGACCGGTTACCATATGATAGGTTACAGTCTCGCCCTTTTTAAGAAAGCTTGACTGACCGTTATTCTGGCAATAAAGCTTTCCAAGATGCTCAGCGGTCGCAGGAAGAACCATACCGAGAGTGTCCTCGTCATCGGTTCTGGAAATCCAGCGAATTCCGAAAGGAAGCTCTTCGGGCTTATGGATAACGAATGTGGAGTGTCCGTTCTTGTCATACTGCATAGTATAAGCGTTTCCGTTTTCATCTGCGGAATACTTGCAGTAGAATACAATCTCAGGGCGGTAGCACTGTCCCTTTGCGCCAACCTCGTCCATAATACCCGGGTTCTTGTCAAGCTCGTCAAGGTAACGGTTGGTTGCTGCTGCGTCCTCTGCCGAGAAATATCCATCAGGTACTTCGTGGTTAACCTTTATTGACTTTCTGTCAGCAGTATACTCAAGACGAGCGCCGTTTATAGGACGGTGATTAATATGGCAAAGATAGTAATACTCAAGGGGAACGTCTTTATTATTGGTAAAGCTTGCCGAAACGTCAATAACAGTCTTGCCCTCATAAATCTTAGCTACAGGAGAAAACTCGTAATTCAAGGAATAGCAGCCCTTATGCGTATATCTTCCCGAAATGCCGACAAATCTGCCGCCCTCATCTTCACCGAACACAACGTAAGCCGCCTGATATTTACAGATAGGAAGCTCACCGTGAGGCTTATGAGTATCCTCAGCCGTAGGATTGCCCATCGCCGTAAGTCCGCAGTGCATAAGGAAGCAGCCGTATGTTTCTTCGAAGGTTTCCTTTGCAGGAATCGGCTCGTCAAAAATAGTCTTCATAGTCATATCATAGCCGTCAAACTCAGCTCTCCATATCATCTGTCCCATATAGGGAAGCACAACTATTGAGCCTCTGTCATTTTTCAGTCTTACAGCCTTAACGCCTGTGGAATATGTAAAAAGCGAAGCAGAAAGCTTGCCAAAGGAAACTATTTCCTTTTCGTCATTGGTGAAAAAATCCTCGTATAAAAAAATCTTATTCATAATGGCCTCCATTTAAAATATATAACAAGCATATTATAAAGCAATTGCGAAAAAAAAGCAACATTTTTGGAAAAATAAGCTGAAAATCGTTCGACTTTATGCCTTTTTTAAGGCTTTAGCTATCCGTTAACGCTTATTTTTCAAAATGCTGCCTTCCGTAAAAACCAGGCAGTCGAAAAACTAATATTGAAATTCTGCGGACGCTGTGATAAAATATGTATAAAGATTTTTTGGCATTAATGCTTGGAGTATCTATGAAATACAAAAGATTCAAACCCAAACTTGATAAATTGTTCTGGATAATTCTTATCCCTACTGCAATATTTTTAATAGCTATGACGGTAATACCCGCAATTTTTGCACCGGAAGCCTTGTTCTTTACAGTTCCCGTTGATATATTTGTCGCATACTTTTTAATCTCTTCCCTTTTCGGCTATGCAGAGCTTCGTGAAGAAACACTCTTTATCAAATTCGGCTTTATACTAAAAAAAGAAATCCCATACTCTAAAATAAGAGGAATGGAGAAGGTAAGAAGATTTTATTCCGATTCAATGACCTCATTAAAAAATTCAATTGAGCACGTAAACGTAAAATACAATGCCTTTGACACGGTAAGCATCAGCGTAAAGGATAACGATGCTTTTATAGCTGAGCTTAACACCCGTATTTAAGCACTCCTATTTGTCGGTAAAACAAAAAAACGCAGTCAGAAGACTGCGTTTTTTTATTTGCTTTTATTAATTAGTTATCCTTATATTCTTAGTTATCCTCATATTCACAGGTAATCGATACGTTTGCGTAAGAAACTGCAACGCTGGTAATTTCGGTGTCGTTCTTGTTTACTACAAGGGTAACGTCACTATCGAAGGCTACGCCAAGAGCCGCAGCAGTATCCGCCTTAGCAACGGTTGCGTTAAGAAGCGTTGCGTTAGGTGTAGTATAGTTCTTAAGCTTAGAGAAGTCTACCGAAAGACCTGTAACTGCAGGATTGGAGCCGTTGAACTCTCCGTTATCCGAATAATTTCCGGCTGCATCACAGAGGATATTTACAGGAATCGAAAGAATCAAATCGCCGGTAAAGCTCTCGTTAAACTTCTGCATCGTACCGCTTATCATAAACGAGCCGTCTTCAGCGTAGGTTACAACGTATACCGACTTAAGAGTTCCCTTGTCTATTTCAGAGGAGATTACAGTTATTTCAAGCACGGAAGGCTTGGTTGCCTTCGCTGCCTTATCAAACTCAGCGCGGAAATCTACGGGTGTCTTATAGTAACCGAGACAAACGTCACAAACGTTATTGCCGTCAGAATCCACGTGACCGGGGCAGGAATAGAGCGCGTCACATCTATCGCATCTGCCGTCAGCTCCTGCATCTACGTGACCCTCGCATTCAAACTCAGCACCACAGTAATCACATTCACTGTTACCGTCCGTATCCTTGTGCGCGGAGCAAGCCCAAAGAGCTTTACATATATCACATTTGGAATTCAAATCCACGTCCTTGTGACCGGGGCAAACGTACTCTATACCGCACTCATCACAGAGACCGTTAACATTTGCGTCACAGTGGCCGGGGCAGCTGAACGGAGCCAGACAGGTATCGCAGAATTCATCAGCATCGGTATCGGTGTGACCGGGGCAGATATAAGGCATACCGCAAACGTCACACTTGAGGTTGGCGTCCTGGTCATAATGGAAGCTGCAAGAGAAAGCTGCAAGGCAGAAATCGCACATTCCGTCAGCGTTTACGTCAGCATGACCGGGGCAGGAATAGGCAGTACCGCAAACATCGCACGCTCCGTTAGAATCCATATCGGTATGCGAAGCACAGGTTGTTCCCATGCATGAGCCCAGACAAGAGGTCATAGCAACGCAAGCCAGAACGCACGCGAAAACAAGAATGATATTTAAAATTTTTCTCATATTTTCACCTCTTCCGACCTTACTTTATCGTGATATTCTGAATCGAATAATCATACTTTGCTTCAATTACGAATTCCTGAGCGGGAACGTCCTTAGTAGCGTTAACTTTATAAGTTATAACTATAGAGGTAATGGTTGCACCGTTGCTGGTAAGCGTAACGTTTACGTCAGAGGTTGCGGCAACGTTTGCAATTGCACCGTTCATTCCGAAAACAGCCTGAGCGTTAGCTTTGGAAACGGTGAATTCCATTATATGAAGATTTTCCTCAATGGTAAAGCTCTTTACCTTTATGTTTTCCTCGGTTATCTTCATACCCTTCATAATATCGCCCTTTGAAGGAGCGAAATTAGTTCCCTTGCTGTCAAAGCTGCCTCTCACACCGTCTACGGTTACGCGCAAGCCTCTTCCCTGAAGGTACTCTCTCTTCTCGGTCGTAGTCTTGAATACGTTAATTATCGTATCGCCCGAGCCTGCATCGACAGAATTAAGCTCCTGCTTACTTTCCTCGTAAATCGCAGCATTTTTTCCTGCGATATTACCTGTAACAAGAGAGGAAGAAAGAGAAAGAACGTATGAATCCTTTCCGCTTCCGACCGTTATAGTGGTTTCGGTAGTAGTCTTAGTGGGAAGGCTGTTATTGAACGCGCGGATAAAGGCTGCAACGCTCTTGGGGTTTACCTCGTTAAGAGCGCTTCCGAATGCTGAACATTCGTCACATTTTCCGTCTCCGTCAGCATCAATGTGACCGGGGCAGGTATAGCTCTCACCGCAGGTATCGCATACGGAGTTTGCATCGGTATCTCTATGGTCGGTGCAAACGTACTCTGCCTCGCAGAAATCGCAGAAGCCGTCAGCATTAAGGTCCTGATGGCTTAAGCAGTTGAAGTAAGCGCGGCACTTATCGCACACCTGGTCGCTGTTAGAATCGATATGCTCACATATAAACATCGCGCTGCAGATATCGCACTTACCGTCTGCCGCGGTATCTCTGTGTCCGGGGCATCTGTAGTTTGCCTTACATTTATCGCACTTGCCGTCCTTGTTTGCATCAGCGTGACCCGAGCAGGTGTAAGCAGAGCCGCAGGTATCGCAAGCGCCGTTGGAATCGGCATCGCAGTGGTCGGGACAAACGTAAATCGCACCGCACAAATCGCAGTACATATTGCCGTCATAGTCCTTGTGCGCTGCACAAGTAGTATCAGAATTGCCAAAGCACGAAGCGAGAGAGAAAACGCAAAGAACTATTAAGGTTAAAGATAAAAGCTTTTTCATGTTTCGTTCTTCCTTTCCCTATTACTGCGCATCAGCCGAAATGATTTCGTATGTATAAGAGGTTGCAATGTGAACCGTAGTTTCACCGCAGGTATACTCAACAACTATATTCCAAAGATGAGTTCCGTCTGTTTTTATCGTAATCTCAACGTTAGAGGTTGCTTCAATCTTGATACCGAGCACCTTTTCGGCATTGGCGGCATTCAGCTTAGCTACAAGCTGAGTGGAATCGCTCGATATAACGTAATTTCCAAGATACTGCTTATTGAGGTCAAGCTTTACGTTAAGAACCTCGGGATCGGGATGGTCGTAAACCCAAGCCTCGTTATCAAGCGAGTACTTACCGTCCTTATAGTAAATGGTGTGAGGACCTACAGTTCCCTTAATGCCGGTTCCCTCTCCTATTTTGTTGAACTTTTCATACTCATAGTAGAACGAGTAGTTGTCGTCTGAAAAAATTGTAGTTCTGTAATAGCCTACGCAGGTACCGAACTTCGAATGAGTGGTATTGGTCTGGGTAACTATTACGTTGGGGTGAGAGTTATTTACAACGGAGAAGAAGGTCTGCTCTCTCGCAGCATCGACTTCCGTCTTATCATTTACGAAATCCTTGTTCTCAGAAGAATCCTCCGATGGCTTCTGCTGAGTATTTCCGTTCGTATTATTCGTATTTGAGGAAGGATTGTTGTTATTCACTGCACCCTGATTTTCGTTTGTCGGGGGATTTGTATTTGCAGTTCCCTCACCGGCACACGCAAAAAGCACCGCCGAGCAAGCAAGAACGAGCAACAAACATACTACTTTCTTCAACATAATTTTGCCTTTCTTTAAACAAGGTATTTTAAACTATTATAATTATATCTTTTTTTGAAACAAAAGTCAAGAGCCAAGCTATCCAATATCACCTGCCGAATTGACGAAATTTGCCGTCTAAATTTATCTATATTAACCAAATAATTATTGTTTTAATTCTTTTACGAATTCTTTAGTTATGGAAATCAGCCTCTTTACCGAATGAGGAATCGGCTTATCGGGGCTTGTTGCAACAGAAAGAAGGCGGTGCACCTCGGGCACAATCGGAACGGTTCTCACCTCTCCGGTAAATGAGGACAAAATAAGCTCCGAAAGCATACTTATTCCAAGGTTATGCTCTACCATAGAGATTATGGCAGGGTCGTCAACGTAGGTTGGCGTTACGAAGGGACGAACGTTATTTTCATTAAAAACAGCGCTTATATCGTCATCAAAGCCAAGACCCGGCATAAGAAATTTAGTTCCGTTAAATCCCAGTATGGAAAAGCTGTTTTCCGAAAGCGGATAATCCTTAGGCAAAACCGCAAAAAACCGGTCCTCCGCCAGAGGAACCCAACGGAAATCGTATTTTGAATTTTTACTTCCGTAGCAAATATCGTATTTCCCCTCCGAAAGTCCTCCGTAAAGCTCAGCTACCGTACCCGTCTGTATATTTACGGTTATATCGGGAAATTCGCGGTTAAACCTCTCCACGATAGCAGGCAGCCAACGCGTTGCCACGCTTGAAAACGCGCCTATTCTGATAACGTTATCCCCATAAGACTTCATAAGCTCAATTTCGTTTATAAGAGCGTCCTCGCAGCTTACAAGCTCTCTGATTCTGGGAATTATCCGCTCTCCGCCGGCAGTAAGCTTTATTCCGTAATATCCGCGCTCCAGCACGGGAAATCCGAGCTCGTCCTCAAGAGAATTCATCATATGGGTAAGACCCGACTGAGTATAACCGAGCTTTCCCGCAGCGGCAGAAAAGCTTCCCATATCTACCGCGGTAAGCAGCACCTTGTATTTTGAAACGTTCATACGTTCACCGCCGTTTTTTTGTTTTATTTTATCATAATACGCATAATTAGTCAAGTCTCAAAAAGAAAGAGCGAAGACACTGCGTCCTCGCTCAAGCTTCAGTTTACTGAAAACCTCTATCATTTATTTATAATACTTATGTTCTGAGGGTTGATGCCGGTAGTTTCGTATACTATTGCAAGTATCTGAGCCGCCTCGTTTGCCTGAAGGCTTTCAGCCTTTACTATAACGCTTACCGCATCGTCAGCAATTATTGCCACGCATTCCTCAAATCCCTTTGCCTTAACCAGAGTTTCAATATTCGTTTCGTTCTGAATGTCAACTGCGATTTTGGAAATTTTTGCAGCAGCCTCCGCCTTAGCCTCTGCGCTTGCTTCCTCGTCCTCGGTTACAAGCTTAAGCACGTCAATAGCCTCGTCTCTTGCCTGAGCGCGAGAAAGAACGGTAGCCGAGAAATAGTCGTTTTCTCCGGTTGCGTCAGAATCCGTAGGCTCGCTGTCGGAATGGTTACTGTCCATATTGTTATCGCCGTAACCAAGCGATTCGATGGGGTCGTAAAACCAGCGGTAATTGAGGTAAACAGCCAGACCTATGAGCAATACCGCTACGATGACTACCGTGCTTTTCACCGATTTTGAGGAAAAGAACCTTTTTGCTTTTTCACTTTTCATGCATGAATTTCTCCTTCGTTTTTTTAATGCCGTTATCCTGCCGGATTCGGCCTTGCTAATTAAAGATATGCCGCAAATTTTCGGTATATTCCGCTTCTACGAATTTAATTTCAAAACCGCAATTCTGTTAGCTCCTATATCAAAAAGCGCGCTCATCATACTTACTATCTCGGCTCTGACCGCGTCAGAATCCGCGCCTCTGCAAACGACAGTAACTCCAAGTACCTTAGGAGGCTTGGATTCTATGAGAGCTGAGCCCTTGTAAATTTTTTCTTCTCCTCGCTCAAAGGTCAGCGTCACCCTGCATTTTCCCACACCCTTCACCGAAGAGCAGATTTCCGCAAGCTCGCCTTCAAGCCTTTGCTTGTATTCGTTTAAATTTTCACTTTCCTCTGCAGCCTCACTCTGCGATACAGGACGAGAAGAAAGCATCAGAAGCAGTATTCCTATTCCAAGTAAAAGAACTATAACAGCAGTTTTTTTGTTTTTTGTTACGTACTCTTTAGCCGAATTCACAGCTTCACTTAACACTTAATTCCACCTCACATTCTCCGAGACCGTTTCCGGAAATTTCCTCGGCTATTGCCCGATTATCCGCGAGAATCGCTTTTCCTCGCAAAATAATTTTAATTTTTTCCGCCTTCATACTACGGCAGTCAAATCCGAAAACTCTGACGCTCACCTCATCCTCAGAAAGTGAAAATCTATTGCAAACGTGTTTTTTTATTCCTGCCGAAAAGGCTGCCTCGGCATTTTCAGCAAGCTCGGTATCGTTAATCGATTCAAAATAATCACCGATTTCATTTTCAGGCAGTTTATAGTCTGCATAACTCTCTATAAGAGATATCGCAGGGCAGACGAGTATGTACACAAGTATAAAGGAAGAAGCTGCCTTAAGAAGCTTATCCTGCGCATCTCCGTAGGAAGCATAAGAGCAAACGCCCACCAAGGCGCTTATTGCAACGAGACTTGAAAGATAGGCACTCACTAGAGACTTGCACCGCCCTTCATAAAGACAATTAACTGTATTATGCAAACAAGAGTTGACATAACATAAACAGAAATGACCGTGTCAAACGCTACTCTGTACGCTGAAAAACATCGCACGCCCCCGGGGTTGTCTGCATATTCCAGGAAGGTTACGGCTACGGAAAAGATAATTCGGTAAACCAAAAGAGAAATCAGCGGAGCTATCGATGCCGAGGCTATAACGGCTATGGCGGCAGCCCCTACGGTACTCTTCGCATATGCAAGCCCGCCTGCCAGAGTAGAGAGTGCCGATGAGACCGAAGAACCGACAACGGGTATCAGACCTCCCGCGGCATATCTTGCCGCCCTCAGCGCTGCAGAATCGGAAGCTGAAGCTATTACCGTTTGCAAGGCGATTGCAGCAGAGGAAACCGCAGTCACGATTCCAAGTCCAAAGGTGAAAAAGCTTTTTATTCCCTTAGCAACGCTTCCTGCGCTCCCGTCTCCAAACGATGACACAAGCGCGAGTGCCAGCATAGCAAAGGAAAGCGGCAGCAGAATTTTCGTAGCTATAGCACCGACTATTCCAAGCGTTACGTTCATATTCATCGCCTGTATACCTGCAGTCTTTACAGACCCTGAGGCTGCAGTTATCGCGGTCATAATCGGCAGTGCCGCTCCGAAAAAGCTGCTTACCGATTCCAGACTTTTTCGCACGCTTTCAAACACGGCATAAACCGTAGGATATACCGTAACCGACATTATCACGTAAACGCCTACCCCTGCGCTTTTCTTTGCCGTACTGCCGAGAGAAGATGCCGTCTCGCATACAACGCTCAGCACCGCAAAGCCTATGACCGTAAGGAAAAAACCGAGTATACGCGATTTTTCACCAAGAACAGCGCTCAAAATTCCGCTCAAAATGCTATCAAAGCCGACACTTTCAAGAAGCCGGTTTTCCTCAAGAGATATACCGCTTTCCTCGGGAATAAGCTCCGAGAATTCACTCATAATATCCGAAACGGTATCCTCTCTCCCACACTCTTGCGTCTCATCGCTGTCGGCAAGCGTAGCTAAAGGAAAAATAAGAAAAAGAGAGAGTGTGAGTAAAACGGCAGCGAAAATCCTTTTTTTCTTCATCTCACAAGCTCCAATCCAAGCGTCATAATTTCCAGAATAAGAGGTGAAATTACAAGAAGGCTTTCAAGTCTGCCAACCGTAAGAACCATAGATGCAATTCCTGCCTCTCCAAGCTCCCTGCAAACGTCAGAGCAGATTCCCGAAAGATAACCGAGACCTAAAATTTTAAGGAGATACTCACTAACCTCTGCCACTCCGTCCGTATCTGCCGCAATATCGAAAATTTCGCTTATTTTATCGAAAGAATCGGTAAAAAACGCCATTAGCGAAAGCATCGTTGCAATTGCAATCAGAGGCGCGCCCTTCCAACCGAAAGCCTTAAGAACGAAGCTCAGAATTGCACCGACAAGGGCAAGTCCGAAAATTTTCAGAATCAAATGCCGAACACATCCTTCACCACGTCAATCAGCCCTCCCAGCTCCTCAACAAGAATTACCAGAACGAAAATAATACCTGCAATAGATACGAGCGTTGACTGGTCGTCCTTTCCAAGCCTGGTAAGAATCTGGCAAACAACGGCAACTATCATACCGATTCCGCCTATTTTCAAAATAAAAGACAGGTCCATATTATCTCCTTTAAATCAAGAGTATTATCAAAGCAAGAGCCGCCGAGCAGGAGAGCGTAACGGATAGCTTTTTTTGCTTAGGCAGGTTTTCTCTTTCTCTTTTCAAATGCTCGGAAAGCTCACTCACCGTGGCATCGATAAGCTTGATTTCTTCTTCGGCATATCCGTGCCCGAGCATAGAAAAAAATCTCTCAAGAATCCGCCCCTCTTCCTCGGAGAAGCGTATCTTTCTTTTTAGATTCTTATACGCTTCACCTGCCCCCTTTTCTTCTATATCTTTAAGAAATCCTATATCCGAAAGAAGCTCGGAGGAAAAGGAAGCGGAAATTTCCGAAAGAGGTCTGAGGTAACGGCTAATCTCACCTCTTATACGCTCTATAAATCGCAGCAGCTCCTCAATAAGCAAAATGCGCTTTTCCTCGGATGCACTTTTTTCAAAGGAAAAGAACATAGCCGAAGCAACAATAAACAGCATACCTATAATTTTCATTTTTAAAATTCAATCACCAAAACCCGTTTTTTGTAAATAAAAGTGTTCATTTATCGGTGTATTTCGCAATCGAAGCCTTTTTTAACAGCGAATATTCTTGCATAAGCATCAAATGCGCCAAGCTCAAAAAAGGGAGCTAGGCTTTTTCTTTTTTGCATTTCTTCATAGCTATGCGCGTGTGCGGTTGCAATAAACCTTACTCCGCTGAAAAGCGACTCCAGCATCGCCGCGCTTTCCCCGTCTGCCCCTATTTCGTCCACAGCTAGAATTTCGGGAGACATAACCCTAAGCGCAATTCTCATTCCCTCGGAACGCTTGTAGCCGCTGAAAACGTCAACGTCAAGCATTGAAAAATCCCCGCTGCAAATCTCACGTCTTTCGTCAATAAGCGAAATCCTTCCCGCGCCCATTTCGGCAAGCCTTTTAACCAGAGCCCTCAGAGCTGTGGTCTTTCCGCACGAGGGAGGTGCGTAAATGAGAAGTCCTCTTTCGCTTTTCAAAAAAGCCTCGGCAAGCTTATCCACAAACGGACACTCAAAAAAAGGAAGTCTTATCAGCAAAGACGAAATTTCGGAAAGTCCTATAAGACTCTCCCCCTCGTACCTCGCCTGTCCGCAAACGCCAACTCTGATTCCGCCCTCGAGGCTGATATACCCCTCCTTGAGAGTTTCTCTATAAGCATAGAGCGCCCTTCCGGTAAACGAAGAAATTATCGATTCTATATCTTCGCGGAAAACGCTTATCCCCAGGCAGATTTTCTTAGATACAAAGCGAACCGATGAGCCGCTTCCCCTGCATATATGTATTTCCAGCGGAGATTTTCCCGAAAAGCGAACCGTTCTGATTATTGCCTGACCTATTCTCACGGGAAGAAAGCCGCACACGTATTCGGTATTCTCCATTAACCGTCTCCTATAAAGGAACTGTTTGCACAAATATAAAATTCGACTGCAATCGATAAAATCCGTTGACAAACCTTTTCGGGTGTGTTAAAATACACTTAGACTAAAAATTACTTATCTGATTACGGATAAAGCGAGGTAGCTTATGAAATCTACAGGAATCGTACGCAATATTGACGAGCTTGGCCGTCTTGTAGTTCCGAAGGAAATGAGGACTACTCTTGATATCAACTGCAACGACCCCGTTGAAATTTCAATGGAAGGCGATAGAATAATTTTGAAAAAATACGCTCCAAACTGTATTTTTTGCGGGAATAACACCGACCTTTTGATTTTCAAGGATAAAAAGGTGTGCTCTCAGTGCCTTAGTGAAATGACAAAAAAATAAAACGTGAAGCAGGCTCTGCCAAAAGGCAGACCTGTTTTCTTTTTTAAAAACAATTTAGTATAAATAAAAATGCATTACATCTTGATTTTTTCATAGGATATATGTTAAAATATATGCAGACTACTTTAAAATAATTAAAATATTCTGAAAGGAAATTAAAAAAATGAAAGTTGTTACTTTTGGTGAAATTATGCTTCGTCTTGCTCCCGAGGGATATCTCCGTTTCACGCAGGCAGATAAGTTCGGTGTAGTATACGGCGGCGGTGAGGCAAACGTTTCTGTTTCTCTTGCCAACTACGGTCTTGACAGTGCATTCGTTACCAAGCTCCCCGCTCACGAAATCGGACAGAGCGCTATCAACGCTCTCAGAAGATACGGCGTAGATACTTCTATGATAGTACGCGGCGGTGACAGAGTTGGTATTTACTTTAACGAAAAGGGTGCGTCTCAGCGTCCTTCCAAGGTTATTTACGACAGAGCAGGCTCTTCCATAGCTATGGCTAAGTCCGAGGATTTTGACTGGGCTAAGATTTTTGAGGGCGCTGACTGGTTCCACTTCACAGGAATCACTCCCGCACTCGGTCAGAACGTTGCTGACATCTGCCTTGAGGCTTGTAAGGCAGCTAAGGCTGCAGGCGTTAAGATCTCCTGCGACCTTAACTTCAGAAAGAAGCTCTGGACCAGAGAGCAGGCACAGAAGACCATGACCGAGCTTTGCAAGTACGTAGACGTTTGTATCTCCAACGAGGAAGACGCTCACGACGTATTTGGTATTGATGCTGAAAACACCGATATCGCAGGCGGTAAGCTCAATCACGAGGGTTATAAGTCGGTTGCGCGCCAGCTTGCTGAAAAGTTCGGCTTCGAAAAGGTTGCTATAACTCTTCGTTCTTCTATCAGCGCAAACGATAACGACTGGGCAGCTCTTCTTTACGATGGTAAGGATTACTGCTTCTCCAAGTCCTATCATATGCACATCGTTGACCGTGTAGGCGGCGGCGATAGCTTTGGCGGCGGTCTTATTTATTCCTGCCTTATGGGCTACTCTACTCAGGATGCCGTAGAATTTGCAGTTGCTGCTTCTTGTCTCAAGCATTCTATCGAGGGAGACTTCAATGCAGTTTCCGTTGCAGAGGTACAGGCTCTTGCAGGCGGTAACGGTACGGGAAGAATTCAAAGATAATAAGTTTCCTCTAAGGTATGTAAATAACCGAGGAGGCTATAACCTAAAGAGCGGAGATGCCTTATTTAAGCATCTCCGCTTTAAACTATTAAGCCGTTTTTCAGTTGATGTTTTTCTTTTTCGCTACGTCTGCATTTCCCGTCAACTATAAATAAAAGAGCTTTCCACAAATAAAAATAAATCGGACGATATCCTTAAAGATACCGTCCGATATTTTTATTTGAGCGTTTAAGATTACTTAGTTCGAATTCCTGACAGATTTTTTGTCAGATTATTAGTTGACTCTACCACGGTGTTTATCTTCTTGATATATTTTTCGTAATCGTTAAGATATTCCTCATACTTAGAGTTAGCATTCATAAGATCGGTAGTATCAAGAGTTTCAATCGGGAATGCCTTCAAGGTGTAAGCAATCTTTGTAAGCGAGTAGAAATATTCGTTGATATTCTTGGTAAATGCAGTATTAAGCATTTCTACGTACATATCAAGATATACAACCTCACTTATTATGTCAGACTTAACGGGAGCCTCTCTGTGAATAACGCTATCGGAAACGTTCGATTCGCCCTCAGCAGTAGGATTCCAAGCAGACATATATGTCCAAGAATATCCAACGGGGTCGGTGGTCTCAACAGAATCAACTATTTCAAATACAACCGCAGCGTTAAAGGTAAGAAGGTTTTTAGTCTTTATAACGAGACGCTGTATACCGCTCCTGTCATAAGGCTGAACACCGCCGTTAGCCTTATAGTCGGCAGTTTTATAGGTAGCGTCAAGAATCTTACCTGCATCACAGCTTTCCTTCTTAAAGGTGTAGTCACCGCTGGAAACTATGGTTGCGCGAAGGAAATGAGTACGTCCTTCCGCATCCGTATCGGTAAGATATGCAACCTTTCCGGAATCGTCAATCTGAATCTGAGCAGCCGTATGAGCTATCCAGGTAAGCTCCTGGAATTTCGGGAATGAAAGCTCATCCTGAATAACGACCGTCTTTCTGTCGTTAGTTACAAGCAGACCGCGGCTTGCAAAGGAAACCGTAGAGCCGTACGCCGACTGGTTATCAAGGATAGCATAGCTTCCGTGCTCGTTGGAATAGGTTTTGGTAAGCTTACCGTTACCGGTAGTGAGCTGACCATAAGGAAGAGCATCCTGAGCAGTCGTAACTACTATTACGTTCTGTCCTTCTGCATTGTGTCTGTAGTGATGATTTCTGTATGCGCCGTTGTAGCTGTAGATTTCTTCGTTATCGCTTCCGAGGTCCACTATCCAATCTACGCCATCATTTCTGTAAATGAAGTTACCTGAGTCAAGCTGACCGCCGAAAATATCGTTCGAACCGCCCATAAGTCCGGTGTAAAGCGCACCGTCATCCCAATCGGAGCGGGAAACGAATGCGTGAATACCTTCCATCTGATAGTCAAGAGCAAGCTCTCCGCCTGCAGCTATTTCCTCTTCGGGATAGAAGAGCATATCGAAAATCGTTACAGCCTTGCCCTTTTCAAGCTGACTGTTGCGTATAGCGATAAGAGTGGGGTCGTTAAGGAATTTACCTGCATAGTTGAACATCTGGGTATCCACACCGAGAATTTCGCCGGTAATGATACCGTCAGCTCCGCCCTCGTGGTAATTCCATATCTTGCCGTCAGAGTCCTCAATATAGCAAGCGAAGTAGAAGGTCTTGTCAAGTCCCCAGGTATCCTCAAAGCCGTAGGTTGTTCCTGCAGCGGATTCAAGAGCCATTATAAGCTTTACGAATCCGTTTGTAGCGTCAGCCCACATAAGCGCCGATTCAGCGTAAGAGCCGTCAGGAGCATACTGGTCAAGACCGTTTGCTATAAGATTCTGAATATTGTTACCGATAAGGAAGGCACTGTTTGCAGTATATTCGCTGTACTCTGCAAGCGCGAGCGCACCTATTATCATATTAGAGGAACAAACAGCGTTAACGTAGGTATTAACGGTAGTATAAGTATCTCCGCCGCCTATTGCTCTGGGGAATTCACAGGGAAGGCTAGCCGAGGAGTTATATCCTTGCTTCACGCCCTTTTCATAAAGGATTGAAGCAAGATTAGCTACAAGAGTTCCGCCGTTCTCCTTTGCGAAAATGTAATTGTAAAGCCAGTCAAAAGCAACTGCGAAGTTACCTGTTGCAGTAGCGCAATGCTCCATGCTTGCGGGACCCCAGTGCGTCCAATCACCGAGCGCAATAGCAATATCGTAAGCAAGGTCTGCAAACTTTGTATTTCCGGTCACCTGGTATGCAAAGGCAAGCATTACAAGATGAGAGGAATAGGTTTCTATAGACTCAAGAGTTCCGAGAGGAGTATAACCGTCAGTAGTATCAGGAACAGTTTGATCTCCTTTAATGGTAGGATCGGGGTTTTTGCCATCTCCGTATACGTTAACGGGAGCTTTTCCTTCTGCAATTCCGGGATAAGCGACTACCGCTGCCGAAACGCCGGTGTACTCGGTGTATATAGCATCAGCCTCGCTCTCAAGAGTAAGAAGATAAGTCAGAGCCTTAGGATCGTCAGCATTGGTACGGGTATATATATCGTTAAGCTCATTGAAGGTTTCCTGATTTGCGAATATATAGGGATGGTTGGTTGCGTTTTTACTAACGTCAGCCAAAACCTTCGAGCCGGTTGCGATATAGGAAAGCTCAACCTCGTCAAATTCCTTGCCGTTCTCGTCCTTGGTAACCGTATCGAATACGAACTTCTTCATTATGGTAAGCATTACGTCAAGGTCGGTATCTCTGTGAATAAGAGCCTCGCCGTCCTCAGACGCCTCGCCTGAGTATATAATGATAAGTCCCATATCATCGTAGGTAAGAAGCCAGCCGGGGAAAATATTTGGAATATCCTCAGCCGCTATAACGGGAATCTGCTCACCCTTGCCGTTCGTAAGATAGCCGGGAGCTACGCTAAGGTCAATTCTCACACCGTCAACGTTCGCAGTATCTCTTCCTATAGTTATATAGGTTGCGCTCGTACCGGTGGTAATATCGTAGGATTCGCCGTGGATATAGAAGGGATAATTTATGAATTCAAGGAGCAGCGAGAGAGGAATCATTACGTGACCGTCAACGATTTCGGGAGTACAGTATTGCGCTATAGATACCTTCTCGTTCTTTATAAGAGCCGAACTAACACCGACCTTCATACAAAGAGCTTCGTTGATTATCTGCTCGGTGCTCTTGTTTCCCGGGCCGTCCTGAATGTCTACAAGAATCGGAGCAAGGGGGTTAATCTTAGAACCGTACTCGGTTACACCGGTAAGGTCGAGAGGCTCTTTAACCTTCTGATAAATCTGAAGGTCGTCAATACAGAAGCTCATACCCTCGCGATCTTCGGTAGAGGCGGCAAGACCGATAGAGAGGTCCTTCATACCCTTATCCTTAGAGAGCTCGTAATCAGCCTCGTAATCAAAATACGCGCCGTCATCGCCATAGTAAACTCTGCATCTTAAGAGAGTATCTGTCGAGCCATCGGGAAGAGTCTTATAAGCGTCCCAGTCAAACACGAGCTTAACCGTAAGCCACTCGTTAGTAAGGTCGCCTACCTTGCAGGCGGGATTTCCGGATTTGAAAGCATAAAGAGTATTTCCTGTTATGGTAAGAACACTTATAGTCTTCTTTCCGGGGGTGGTAATATACATTATTCTTCCAACGTTACAAGCATCGTCAGCCTTTATCTTGAACTGAACAACGCTTCCCGACTCTCTGATTGCGCCTATATTAAGCGTGCTGGCGCCGGCAGAGGTGGAATCTGTTGCTTCCACACGCCAGAAATAATTGTACTTGTAAGTAGCCGTTTCTTCAAAATCAACGTAAGAGGAATGATTTGCCATTGTGGAAAATCCGTTGTTATATTCCCAACCCTCTTCGAAGTTTCTGTTGTATATGAGCTCTATCTGCGAAAGGTCAACGGCAGATGAGCCTTCGTTTTCGGTCTCATTTTGCGTCTGACTGTCTGATACGGCAATCGGTTCTGCGTAGGCAAATACCGAAAGAAGCGAGCACAGAGAGGCAAAAAGGAGAATTGCTGAAATGATTCTATTCAATTTTTTCTTCATTATACTTTACCTCCCTTAGTTTTTGTAAAGCTGATTGATTACCGCAAGAACCGCAGCGGGAATCTCGTTTGCCCTGAGTGACGAAGCCACAACGGACGAGCCTTCGAGCGTTTCATTTGCTGAGTCAACCGCGAGATTATAGCTTGCAACCAGCCTCTCGTACAAAGCGATTTGGGGTGCAATATTTTCGGAATAGGTAGCATCAACGTATTCGTAATACTTGGAGCACTCGGAGAGAGCCGCATATTCGCCTTCTACTCCGATAAGGTCAACGTATTGAAGCTCTACCGCCGATCTTAAGAAGAGCTCGGAATTCACCTGTACGGCAGTAAGCTGCTTATCGTAAGCATCGAAGAGTGCAACCGCTGTCTTAGCTTCTTCGGTAATCGCATTCATTGCGTAGTAATAGCCGAGAGCTTCATCATAAAGAGGCTTAAGCTCTGCGTAAGTTGTGAGAAGAGTCATCTTCTGAATTGTATCAATGAAATAGCGCGTGTTTCTTTCAAGAAGCTCTTTGTAGTCGTCCATATAGGTTTCAAGCTCTGCGTTGTATCTTTCCAGCTTGTAAAGGAACTGCTGAATCTCCGGACGTGAAAGATCTATATCCGAATTTGATTCAAAGTATCTCTCAATATAAGTGCATATACCGATTTTCTCTATGTAAGAGGTGCTGAGAGCAAATCTGTCAAGCTGAGCGCCTATCGTTGCTATATGGTCCTCCTGGAGAAGAACGTAGAAGTAAGCGTCAATAAGCTCGTACTGAGCTATTGCCTCGTCAATTCCGGGATAAGAAGCATCGTAATTATCTACGCTTACTATATCACGGATTATGGAAATGAAGAATTCTACCTCTTCGTAGTTTTTCTGCCAGAAGGTCTCTGTATTCTCATATCCCTCCATAGCAAGAAGAAGGTCTATACACTTTATAATTCTGTTAGAATTCTCAATCTTCTGCTGCTGAGCGATAACAGAAGGAATTAAAGTATAATAGTCAAACGCCGTAATATATCCGGGGTCGGTGGGAGAGGAGTTCTTTCCGTTGACAATCTGTTCAAACGCAAGGAATACGGGGTCGTCCTTAACAGCGGCTACGTTTTCGGGCTTATCATATCTTGCAAGCTTGTAAACCTCGTTAACAGCCAGCGCGCGCTTCGTCATAGAAGCAACCGTTGTGGCTCTCTCGAACTGAGTGAGCGCTCTTGCAAACGCCACAGCGCTTTCACACTTTGAAAGACTTGATTTTACCGCATTAACTCTTGCTACCGCCGCATTGTAAAGAGGGTCTGCCTTATTTATAAAATCATTGTTGTCAGCGATAAACTGATCAAGAGTGGCAATTGCCGAATTTATCGCACTCACGTTTGTTGAGTAAGCCGGAATCTCTTCAAGCGCCGAAACCTGCTTAAGAATTTCATTAAGGTTTGCTTCTCTTACCAAAACGACAATTTTGTTTTCGTAATCAAAGCTTTCCATCTTGTCTACCAGGTCTCTGAGATGCTTAAGCTCATCGGTCATCTCTTCCTCGGGAAGCGAAGAATACTGACCCTTAACTCCGTCTATGAGAAGCTTTGCCTTTACGTAAGCGTCATTACGGCTCTTGGGCTCTGCGTTTTCATCGTGGAAATAATTCACGTAGTATTCAAACTGCTCGTCAGAAGACATTTCATCAAACTTATTTACGTCACGGTAAGCAGTTCCCTCGTAAAATCTGATGTTATCGTAGCAGGTGTTCTGCCAAGCGGATGAGTGCGAGCAACGGATTACCATTTTGACGGCACCCTCAACCCAACCGTTGTAGTAAATATCGAACATATACTCGTAGTCGATATACAACTTACCGTAATGAGTTACGGGGTCATAGGTAATCATAACGTTGAACCACTGTCCCTCAGACGCTATGTTCTTAACCTTCTTTGAAGGAACGCCGTTTCCTGTAGCAACGTAAACGCTATCGGTTCCGGAATCGTAACCGATTGTAAACTCGTTGCCTTCGTAACCTACGAGACGGTCACTCTTGTAATTCTGCCACTCATTAGAGAACGATGCATAATTGTAGTGAGTACCGTTAGTTCCCTCAATCATGAAATCGAACGACTGAACGAATCCGTTCGTGATATTAGGCTGTGTAAGAGAGGCGTAGGAGGCAGGGCTTGCAGGAGAAGCAAGACAAACGTAACGCCAATATGCCTCGTAACCGGTTGACATACCGTTATCGAAGGTCTTCACACGCTCGGAATACTCTCCTGCGTCTGCATTGGGGTTACCCATAGACTCGCTATCGGAGGAGAAGGTTTTATACGACATATTGTCGGTAAGCTCATACTCGTAAAGCTTAGCCTGTGCAGCAAGAGCAAGTCTTCTTGCTTCCTTGACAGCGGCAAGCTTAGTCTCTGCATCCTCAATTCTCGCAACGAGATCAGCATATCCTTCGGTATCTTCCGGAATGGTAGAATCCGCAAGAGCCTTTGAAACCTTCGAAAGAGCAGCCGCCTGTGCAAGCTCCGGAAACTCTACGTCACTGCCGGGAACAAAGTTTTCGTAATCTTCAAAAAGGAATACAATCTGGTCAAGCTCAACAACGTTTATAGCCTTTCCGATATCATTGTAACGGTCAGTAAGCTCGGGGAAGGCAACAAGGTCAACGGGGCAAGCTTCCAAATGGTCTCTGAGAATCGAGAGATTGGCAGAAATATACGCCTTGTAAGCTTCTCTGTCATCGTAAGCATTTCCCGATTCTTCCATTGCCAATTTGTAAGCGCGGAATTCCTTTACGACAAATTCGGCAATTTCAAGAGAAAGAAGATTGTATTTATCATAGAAGTCCTCAGCTCCTTCAACGGAGGGATCTAAAGGATACTTTGCAACGTGAGTGTACAGCGACTTAAGGGACTGCGCAGCGTTTGAAACGGCAGGCGTTGCCGCAGTCAAATAATTATAAGCACTCGTGTAATAGCCGTTCGCCATATTGAAATTGTAGAGATTAACGGCAGCTACAAGTGCATCGCGGGATATGTATTCCTCGCCGTCTCCGTCAGGATCAGGAGTTCCCTCGGGAATGGGATAGGCTTCAAGATAATTTAAGATTATGCCAAGCTGCTTTTGCTTGGTAGCATCGGTATTTGCCTCAAGAAGCTTTCCGTAGTATTTATTTGCGATTTTCAAGCTCATAGCATAAAACTCTGCACAGAACTCGTCATATCCTTCCGTTTCGGGATCTACCGGATAGGTATTCAAGTAAATGTATACCTTCTTGATAGCCTCCTTACGCAAGTCTGTCGTTGAGTCGGTGCGGTCCATGCTCGGAACGTCTGCCAAAAGCTCCTGTGCTCTTTCCAGACTGCCGGTGTATTCCATAGCATCTTCAGCCGTTACTACCAAAACGGCTACGGATGATATGAGCAATGCAAGCACCGCTAACGCAACGAGAATTTTTCTCAGTTTTTTCATTGGATTCTCCTTTGATTTTACTCGCAATATATTTTAAGTGAATATATTATATCATTATTTTTTTTATACTTCAATATGTTTTTAAAGATTTGGAAGTTTTCACAATATTTTTCTCACTTTTGCACAAACGCCCTTCTTTTCCGAAAAAAGTCCAAAAACGCAAAAAAGAACCCCGAAATCCGCATTTAATTTCACACGGGTTCGGGGTTTTTGTATTTTCAACGGTGAAAATCACCTTTTTTCATATTTTTCAAGGAAGCGCTCGCCGCAGCCGTATTTTTCGTAAACGTAGTCAATATCCTTGTCTCCTCTGCCGGAAAGGCAAACCAGAATAGAGCCGTATTTGTGCTCCTTTGCGTATTTTATAGCGTAAGCAAGAGCGTGCGAGCTTTCTATCGCGGGAATTATTCCCTCGTATCTTGAAAGCAGGAAGAAAGCCTCCATAGCCTCCTCGTCACTTGCGGTTTCGTAGTGAACTCTTTCCTTATCGCGAAGGTAGGCGTGCTCAGGTCCTACGCCGGGATAATCAAGACCGCTGGCTATTGAATAAACGGGAAGCGGCTCGCCCTTCTCGTCCTGAAGAACGTAGCTCTTAAAGCCGTGAATCTGTCCCTTCGTTCCGTACTGCATAGTCGCAGCGTGGTCGCCTACGGCGCTTCCTCTGCCGAGAGGCTCTATTCCGTATATCTCCACGGGGTCTGCAAGGAAGGGAGTGAACATACCGAGAGAGTTAGAGCCGCCGCCAACGCAGGCGCATACCGCATCGGGCAGATTGCCCGTCATTTCAAGGAACTGCGCTCTTGCTTCGTGACCGACAACCGCCTGGAAATCTCTTACCATCATAGGAAATGGATGAGGGCCGAGAGCCGAGCCTATACAATAAATTGCGTTATCATATTCCTTCATATAAGCTTCAAACGCAGCGTCAACCGCCTCTTTAAGCGTTTTCAGCCCTGCCGTGACAGGAACAACGTTTGCACCGAGCATTTTCATTCTTACTACGTTGGGATGCTGCTTTTCTATATCGACCTCTCCCATATAGATATCGCATTCCATACCGAAATAAGCCGCGGCAGTAGCCAGAGCAACACCGTGCTGACCTGCTCCCGTTTCGGCTATAAGCTTCTTCTTTCCCATATACTTTGCGAGCAAGCCCTCGCCCATACAGTGATTGAGCTTATGCGCTCCCGTGTGGTTAAGGTCTTCTCTTTTGAGGTATATCTGACAGTTGCCGAAAAGCTTAGAAAGTCTTTCACAGTGATAAACAGGGGTAGGTCTGCCCTGAAATTCCTTTCTGATTCTGCGAAGCTCGTTTATAAACTGTGCCGAATGGCATATTGCCTCGTAGGCATTATTCGCTTCCTCGAATGCCGGCACAAGCTCGGGAGGAAGAAAAGCTCCTCCGTATTCTCCGAAATATCCGTCCTTTGTGGGAAATTCCTTAAGATAATTATCAAATTCGTTATACTTATTCATTTTCATTCTCCTATTAGTAGCTTATTTTAATCTGAAAAGGCAAAAAGCCGCCATCGTTTCATATTTTCCCCTTTCCGAAGACCCGAAAAAACAAAAAGCCCCGAGCGTGATTATACGCTCGGGGCGATATACTCGCGGTGCCACCCGAATTCAAGACAAGTCTTCTCATGTACATAATACATTGTGCAAAATAACGGTTGCCTACCGTCAGAGCCTACTCATTTCTTTTCGGTCTGCCCTCGAAAGTCCATTCACCCGCCGCCTCCTGCCGCAATCACACCGTCTGCAGCTCTCTGCAAGGCAAGCCCTGCGGGATACTTCTCTTTCTCATCGGTTTGTGAGTATATTATAGTCCCTTGAGAGTGATTTGTCAATGGCTTTCTGAAATTTTATCTTCTCCAATATTTTCTGTCAAGCGAGCGGTACATTATCGCCTCTGCAATATGGTCGGAATTTACCCTTTCCATTCCGTCAAGGTCGGCAATGGTTCTCGCAACTCTCAGCACTCTGTCGTGTCCTCTTGCCGAAAGACCGAGGCTCTCGAAGGCATTACGCATAAGCGTAGAAGCCTCCTCGTCAAGAGTACAGTATCTATGTATCATATCGGGGGTCATTTTAGCGTTCAGAATTCCCTCGCTGTCACCGCCTGTCCTGAGCCTTTGGGCAGCAAATTTTCTCGCCGCGTTAACCCTCTTTCTGATATCTGCCGAGGATTCTCCCTGCTCCGTTCTTCCGGATATCTCGTCATACGAAACAGAGGGAAGCTCTATTTCGATATCTATTCTGTCCAGAAGAGGTCCGCTCACCTTGTCAAGATATTTTTTGATAGCCGTAGGATTACAGGTGCATTGTCTTGAGGAATCGCCGAAGTATCCGCATTTGCAGGGGTTCATAGCGCAAACGAGCATAAAAGACGCAGGAAAGGTAAGCTTTGCTGCCGCTCGGGTTACTGTCACCGAGCCGTCCTCAAGAGGCTGTCGGAGCGCTTCGGTTGCAACCTTTGGAAATTCGGGAAGCTCGTCAAGAAACAAAACTCCGTTATGCGCCAGAGAAATTTCACCCGGACGCGGGCTTGCGCCGCCGCCGACAAGTCCTACGGGACTGGTCGTGTGATGAGGCGAACGGAACGGACGCGAGGTAACGAGATTGGTTTTCAGCATTCCCGTAACCGAATGTATCTTCGTGGTTTCGATAGCCTCGGAAAGCGTAAGGTCGGGAAGTATTGACGGCAGTCTCTTTGCGAGCATGGATTTACCCGCACCGGGAGGCCCTATCATAAGGACGTTGTGACCGCCTGCCGCCGCAATTTCAAGCGCGCGCTTTGCTTTCAGCTGACCTCTGACCTCGGAAAAATCAAGCGAAACGGTATTTTTTGAAAAATCGAAGCTCGATGCCGTGTGCGGTACTTCGGATATTCTGCCGTTTCCGTTCAGGTGAGCTATAAGCTCCTTTACGTTATCAACTCCAAAAACTCTGATTCCGTCAACAACGGCAGCCTCCTCGGCATTCGCCTTTGGAACGAATATCTCGCGCCTTCCCGAATCTCTTGCCGATATAGTCATAGGCAATATGCCGCCTATAGAGCGAACCTCTCCCGAAAGAGAAAGCTCTCCAACGAAGCATTTATCGGATAGGTCGCACCCGTGTGAAATTTTACCGTCACTCTGAAGTATAGAAACGAGGATTGCAAGGTCGTATCCCGAGCCCTCCTTCTTTACGTCTGCAGGGGCAAGATTTACCATTATATCGAGAGCGGGAAATCTGATTCCGCTGTTCTCGCAGGCAGACTGAACTCTGTTCTTCGCCTCTTTGACAGAAGCATCGGGAAGACCGACAAGGTCAAACCTCGGAACTCTGTCCCAGCCGCTGCATTCAACGACTACCTCGTAGCCGTCTATTCCTATAACACCCGAGCTGTACACCTTAGAAAGCATAAGAAATTCTCCGTAAAACGTTTTATGTATGTATTATATAACATTTTTCACCGAAGTGCAAGGGTTTTATTGACTTTGAAGATTTTTGGAGTTATAATAAAATTAACTAAAGAATTTACGGAGACCGTCTGTTATGAAGATTTTAAAGAACGTTCGCCTTTACGGAGAAACTACCGATATTGCCGTTGAAAACGGAAAAATAGCAAAAATAGGAAAATGTGATAAAGCGGGAGTAGATTTTAACGGCGCTAAAATATACCCCGGTCTTATAGATACTCACAGCCACGGCTGCATAGGTCTGGATACTATGGAGGGCGGCCTTCCCGAAATGGCAGACTTTGAGTTAAAATCGGGCGTTACAACCTGGTATCCGACAACTATGACTATGAGCGAGGAGGACATAATCACCGCTACTCATCAGGATATAAGCTTCGGCCACGGAGCAAATATCCCCGGCTTTCATATGGAGGGCCCGTTCATAAACAAAAAGTTCAAGGGGGCGCAGAACGAGGCGTATATTCTGCCGCCTACTATGGAGCTTTTCAACAAGTGTAAAAACATTAAAACAGTTACTATAGCCCCGGAAACTCCGGGAAGCGAAGAATTTATAAAAAGCTGCCCTGCGGTAGTCTCTCTCGGACACACGGAGGCTGATTACAATACTGCAAAGCGCGCCTTTTCACTCGGTGCTAAAAAGCTAACGCACACCTACAACGTAATGCCCGGAATACATCACCGTTCCCCCGGCCCTATAGGTGCGGGAAGCGACACCGAAGGCGTTTACGCAGAGCTTATATGTGACGGAAAGCACGTTCATTCCTCTGCCGTGAAAATGCTTATAAAAATCTTCGGCGAGGACAGAATCATTCTCATAAGCGATTCTATGAGAGCAACAGGCCTCGGTGACGGAGAATACAGCTTCGGCGGACAGAAGGTCATAGTCAAGGACGGCACCGCTCTTACCGAAACGGGAAATCTTGCAGGCTCTACCTCAACCTTGTTCGACTGCGTAAGGGTTGCAATTTCCTTTGGAATCAAGGAAGAGACTGCTGTAAAAATGGCGTCTGAGAACCCGGCAAGGCTTATGGGACTTAACAAAGGAAAAATTGAGGTCGGATACGATGCCGATTTCATCATAGTTGACGATAGCTTCAATCTCATAAAAGCAATAGCAAGAGGCGAGCTCTGATATGCAAAACAGAAATAGGGAAGCCCTTTCGAGAACCGAGCTTTTGCTCGGTAACGAGGCTATTGAGCGTCTTGGCAACGCAAGGGTTATAATCTTCGGTATAGGCGGCGTTGGAGGATATGCGTTAGAGGCGCTCGTTCGCTCGGGCATTGGAAGTATAACCGCTGTAGATTCGGATACGGTTTCGGTATCAAACATAAACCGCCAGATAATCGCCACCGAAAAAACGGTAGGAAGACTTAAGGTCGAGGTCGCAGGCGAACGCGCAAGGGAAATAAACCCTGACGTCAGCTTTACCTCTCTTCCGATATTCTACTCCGAAGAAACGGAAAGTGAAATCAATCTTTCGGACTACGATTACGTAATAGACGCAATAGATACCGTTACCTCAAAAATAAGACTTATCCTCAACGCAACGAGTGCAGGCGTTCCTATAATATCCTCAATGGGCGCGGGAAACAAGCTGGACCCAACCGCGTTTAAGGTTGCCGACATTTACGAAACCTCGGTCTGCCCTCTGGCAAGAGTTATGCGCACCGAGCTGAGAAAAAGAGGCGTAAAAAGTCTGAAATGCGTCTACTCCGAGGAAGCTCCCGCAAGAACAAGCACAGAAGAGGGGGAAAACGGAAGAAAAATCCGCCGCGCTCCCGCAAGCATTGCCACCATTCCATCGGTTGTGGGACTCATCATAGCCTCAGAGGTTATAAAGGATATTTCAAAAATCAATAAATAAAAATCTCCCGAGAGCCGCATAAGTCACGGTTTCTCGGGAGAATTTTTACGTTATCTGTCAGCAAGCCCAAGCTCACAAAGAAGCCTTTCGGCAGCCTTGACCTCTTCTTCGGATACGGTATTGCTTTTCAAAATCTGAGCTTTTGCGGTTTTCATACCGCCGCTGAAAAGCACCCTGTACCATCTTTTGAAGTGATAAAAGGGTAAGAGCCACTTTTTTCTTTCAAGCGAGGGATACATTTTTTTCATTTTCTCATATGACGGAAAAATTTTTGAAAACACGTATCCAAGCCTGCCACGTTTTTTCGCAACGCCAACGCTCACGTTGTTTTCAAGTGTTCCGTACGCTCCGCCACAGAAAATGAATTTTTCAAGAGAGCGTGTCAAATCGCTATGCTCTCTACCGCCAAACCAAACGCCGACAAGCTCGCTTATGCCCTTGTCAAAAGCGGTAAAGCCACCCTTGCGAATCAGCGCAGCGCGCTTTTCGGGATTACTTGGAACTCTGTTTTCAAGAACCCAGAGGTCGAGAAACGGTTTAATTCCGCAGCCGCCCGAAACAAAATGCTTCGCCATATGCGCGATATGATAAAAATAGAACATTTCGTCAGTCATAGCTCTGGCGTATTTTTTTCCCTCGATAAGAGAGCTTCTCTCCCAAACCGATTCAAGAATCTCCTGTAAATCAGGCAGAACGTAATCCTCTATAAGCAGGAAATGAAGCTCGAGATTTACCCCCAGGGGAGAACTAAGCGAAACGTCATGGCTGGTTCTGGCGGATAGCGTGTATCCGCATTTCTCGGTCAAAAGCTGCGCAGCTCGCTCTAACTCTTCCCTCTTTACAAGAATATCAATATCGCAGCTCGTTCGCATCCAGGGCTCAGGATAATAATCTCTGAGCACCGAGCCCTTAAGAGCAATGTGCTCTACGCCCTCGCTTTCAAAGATATCGGTTATCTGCAATAGGTCGTCTCGCTGCCGTCTGTAACGGAACACAGCAAGCATTCTTTCCTTTATAAAAAGCTCTTTCGTTTCCGGGTCGGATAGCGCCCCCGTATCCTCAAGCACCGCTCCCACGATATGCGCTACGTCGTGATATTTTGAAAGAGAGTAAAGCTCTTTTACTCTTTCCGAAGAAAGCGAGGAAAGAAGAGCGCTGTCAACTCTCTCACCGCAAAGTCCTTGCCGAAGCAGAGCCGGCAAAACTTCATTTATATTCATTTTTTCAAACTCCCTTCCGCAATCTCTTTTTTAAATATTGTAACACATCACCGGCAAAAAAGCAATAGGATTTTTTCTGTTTTTTAGCGGATATTGCAAACTTATATTTACAAATATCGAGTTTTATCTATCGAAAAGCAAAAGCGCCGTTCGATTTTTTGAACGGCGCTTTGCAATTAAAGCTTCGCGAGAGTTTCCATTACGTAATCACCGAACTCGCGGCAGGTAGCTCCACCGGGTCTGCCGGTTATAGTGAGACGCTTTTCTTCAAACGAGCATATATCAAGCGCTCTTTCAAGTCTGTCCGCCCTATCCTGAAGTCCGATATGAGAAAGAAGCATTACGCAGGCTCTTAGCATCGAGCAGGGGTCAGCATAATCAGCTCTGCCCTCGTTTACCATTCTGGGCGCAGAGCCGTGAATTGCCTCGAACATAGCATATTTTTTACCTATGTTAGCACAGCCGGCAGTACCGACACCGCCCTGGAATTCAGCAGCCTCATCAGATATAATATCACCGTAAAGGTTGGGAAGAAGAAGCACCTTAAAGTCGCGGCGGCGCTTTTTGTCTACAAGCTTTGCGGTCATTATATCTGCATACCACTCGTCAGTTACAATCTCTGGATAAAGCTCTGCTACCTTGTGGCAGTCTTCAAGGAAATTACCGTCAGTGGTTTTAATTACGTTAGCCTTGGTTACAAGAGACACTCTGCCCATATTATTCTTTCTTGCATATTCGTAAGCAAGTCTTGCAATTCTGTCAGAGCCCTGCTTTGTAGTTATAGTGAAGTCAACCGCAAGGTCCTCGGTTACGTTAAAGCCCGAAGAGCCTACCGCATATCCGCCCTCGGTATTCTCGCGGAAGATAACCCAGTTGATTCCTTCCTCGGGAACCTTAACAGGTCTGACGTTTGCAAAAAGGTCAAGCGCCTTTCTCATAGCAACGTTTGCCGATTCTATGTTAGGCATACCCGAGCCCTTCTGAGGGGTGGTTGTCGGTCCCTTAAGAATTATATGGCAGGCTTTAAGAGCAGCCATAACGTCATCGGGAATAGCCTTTCCAACCTTAATTCTGTTTTCTATCGTAAGTCCGTCTATGATTCTGAATTCTACCTTGCCCGCTTTAACAAGGTCATCGAGCATAAATTCAAGAACCCTTTCCGCCTCGGCTGAGATAATCGGTCCGATGCCGTCACCGCCGCAAACACCTATTATCAGCTTATCGAGCGAAGCATAATCAACGAAGTCGCCCTGCGATTTCATATCCTCTACGCGTTTAAGCTGGTCCTCGAGTATTTTTCTGAACTTTTCACAAGCCAAATCCAAGTTTTTGTTATAGTTTTCCATATTTTATTCCTTCATGGTTCTTTGTTTTCTTATATTTTTATAAGGCTTAATAAATATATTTACGGAGTATGAGAGGATATTACCTTATAGCTTAAAAATCCGTTAAGGTCTCTGTGAAGTCTCTTTTCCTCCAAAGAATCTATAGCGTCTATTTCACCCGCAAGATAGGAATCGAGAAGCATCTTTGCAGTCCTTGCTCTTGCCATAAGAGCGCCGTAAGACTTATCCATTCCTGACCAGTTCGCGTGCTTGAAATATGCAAAGAAATTTCTTCTCTCCGCCTCGTGTACGCGTTCTATTCTCTTAATAAGCTCCGGCAGAGCCTCAGATGCTATGTATTTAAGCGTCTTCTTATCACCCTGCTGATAGGAAATCCAGAGCTTTTCGGCAATCTCGCATTTCTTTGATGCCATCGAGAATATTGCCTCCGCCAAATCAACGGTCTGCTTCCATTTTCCGTCATAAGAGGCAAGAATTTTTTCCTGCGCTGCATAATGAGCGCTCATCGGTCTGTCAAAGAGGTGAGTGTCGTAAAGTCCCTCAAGAATATCCTGCCAATAAAGCGCGTGGCCAAGGAATCTCGTGGAGTAATTCTCGTATTTGTGCTCGTCATCGAAAATGTTGTTGAACTGTCCCATAGCCGCGAATGCATCGTATGCGCCATCGGAAATGAAATTGAATCTGTCTTTAATCCACTGCTCATCGGCATTTTCCTTATAGCAAAGCTCTGCCGAGAGGCAAAGACCGAGAAGCGTGGTCCAGATAACGCCTCCGCCGTTCCACTTCGTTGTCATCATATCACGCACGCCTGTTTTGCGGCAGGAATCGAGAGAAAACTTAGTTGCTTCGTAGGTGTAAATGTTATCCGGAAGCTTAGTCGACCAGTCCCAGAGACCCGTAGCCATAATTACCTTTCTGCCCAGCTGATTATGCTTTTCAAGCATATACTTATCACAGCCGGGGTCTTCTCCGTAATGCCAGAACACGAGCTCAACTCCCTCGGGAACAGCCGCCTTCATTTCTTCGGTGACTACTATTTTTTCGTCATAAGGCCAGCCTGTTTCAGAAGCGTGTCTCATATACATATCGCTCCACATCATAGGCTTAAGTCCGAGCTTATCGGTAATACCGACAAGCGTTTCCATAAATTCCTTGAAGATTTCGAAGGGAGGAACAAGTCCGTTCTTATCGATAAAGTTTCCTTTGCCCATATTCCAAGCCTCGTCCATACCTATATGAACTCTCTTTGAGCGGTAGGGCGCAGACGCTCTTTTTATGAGCTGCTCAAGAAATTCAAAGGTCTTAGGCTCTCTTGCAAGAAGTACCGTTCCGGTATCCTTTATCGGAGCAGCCTCAGGCCAAAGAAGATAGTTTTGCATATGACCGTAGCATTCAAGGCAGGGCATCATTTCTATGCCGTAATCGTAAGCGTAATCGTCCATCATACGAATTTCGTCATCGGAATATTTGCCGTACATATATGCAAAGAAGGGTCTTCCCTCAAGCTCAATATTGCTCTCGGTATAAAGCATAAGAAGGTTATATCCGAGAAGAGCCATATAATCTATGTACTTACAGAACTGCTCGGGCTTAGGGCTGGTATGGGTTGCATTAAACATAAGTCCAACGGTGTTAAAAAAGCCGTCCTCGGTTACGTCAAAGAAATCGCTCTTTCTCGCATTTTCCACAAAAACGCCAAGCTCACGGAAGAAATGGCATTTTTCTCTGTAATAGATAGTACCCACTCCGTCCTTGAGAGACGCTCCTATGCGTTCGCCTTGAACGGCATTGACTTTTATACCGGAGCCAAGCTCAATATTAAGGATATTTGAGAGCCTTTCTATACCTTTTTGTAAATCTTTGTTTGCATTTATCGTAAGTTTCATAAAAATACCTCGCATTTTTCTGTAAGAGCCGAGAAAGCCCTTACTTAATACTCTGCACCTATTTTAACACATATAACAGTTTAATTCAAGATACAAACGGTTTTTTATTTAGTATAATTCTGCTTTTCTTTTAAAAGTATTATCTTAGTTATTTTCCTTAGTGTAGTTAAGAAGTCCGCCTGCAAGAAGAATTGAGCGCTGACGGTCCGTAAGAGTAAGCTTAAGGCTTACCTTAGCGCCGCAGCTCTTATCAACCAAAGTTACCTTATCGGACGATGCGATAGCATCGCGGAAATTCTCAATAGCTATGCTGTCGCTTTCGCTTATTTTATCATAGTCGGCCTCGTTTTCAAGCGTCATGGGAACGATACCGAAGTTTATAAGATTAGCCACGTGAATTCTGGCAAAGGATTTTGCTATTACAGCCTTAATTCCGAGATAGAGCGGAACGAGCGCCGCATGTTCACGGGAAGAGCCCTGACCGTAATTCTGACCGCCGAGGATAACTCCGCCGCCAAGAGACTTGGCTCTCTCGGGGAAATCCTTATCGCAAACAGTGTAGCAGAATTCGGAAAGCTTCGGAACGTTTGAGCGGAAGGGCAGAATTTTTGCTCCGGCAGGCATAATGTGGTCTGTGGTTATGTTATCGCCGACCTTAAGAACGAGTGTGGTATCAAGGTTTTCGTCAGGAGCTTTTCCTATCGGAATAGGCTTGATGTTAGGGCCTCTCTCAACGGTGACTTCTTTTGCCGTTTCGGGTGATGCGGGCATCACTATGAGATTATCGTTTACAAGGAAGCGGGTGGGCATTGCTACCGCAGGAGCTTTACCGAGCGAGGTGGGGTCTACGAACACACCGGCAATAGCGGAAGCCGCAGCCGTCTCTGGAGAAACGAGATAAACCTCTGCATCTGCAGTGCCGCTTCTCGCAAGGAAATTTCGGTTAAAGGTTCTGAGGCTCACGCCCTTTGATTTGGGAGAAAATCCCATTCCTATGCAAGGACCGCAGGCACATTCGAGTATTCTTGCCCCGGCTGCAATAAGGTCAGCAAGCGCACCGCACTCCGCAAGCATATTGTATACCTGCTTTGAGCCGGGAGAAATAGAAAGTGAAACGTCAGGGTGTACTGTTTTTCCCTTAAGCATAGCCGCAACGGTAAGCATATCCAGCATAGAGGAATTTGTACAAGAGCCTATGCACACCTGGTCAATCTTTTTTCCGACAAGCTCGGAAACAGGCTTTACGTTATCAGGGCTGTGAGGGCAAGCCGCAAGAGGCTTAAGCGATGCAAGGTCTACCGTATACTCTGCATCGTACACAGCATCGGCATCAGCACAAAGAGGCGTATAATCAGCCTCTCTTCCCTGAGCGGTAAGAAATGCAAGCGTGTTTTCATCAGAGGGGAATATCGAGCTTGTTGCGCCCAGCTCAGCGCCCATATTCGTAATCGTGGCTCTCTGAGGAACGGAAAGCGACTTAACTCCCTCTCCTGCATATTCCATAACTGCGCCGACACCGCCCTTAACGCCGAGAAGCCTGAGAACCTCAAGAATAATATCCTTTGCGCTGACGTAGTCAGGAAGAGCTCCAACGAGATTTATTTTTATTATTCTGGGCATAGTGATATAGTACGCGCCGCCGCCCATAGCAACCGCAACGTCAAGTCCGCCCGCACCCATTCCGAGCATTCCGATACCGCCCGCGGTGGGAGTGTGGCTGTCAGAGCCTATGAGCGTCTTTCCGGGAACACCGAAGCGTTCGAGATGCACCTGATGGCAGATTCCGTTGCCGGGACGGGAAAATCTTACTCCGTGCCTTGCCGCAACCGTCTGAATATATCTGTGGTCATCAGCATTTTCAAAGCCTGCCTGAAGAGTGTTGTGGTCTATGTAAGCAACCGAAAGCTCGGTTTTAACTCTTTCTATCCCCATAGCCTCAAGCTGAAGATACGCCATAGTGCCGGTAGCGTCCTGCGTCAAGGTCTGGTCAATTCTCAGACCGACCTCGCATCCTGCCTTCATCTCTCCCGAAATTATATGATTTTTTATTATTTTTTCTGCTATTGTAAGTCCCATTTTTATTCTCCGTTCTGTCTGCGATAAGGTTAATTACCCGCGTCCGCGCCTTCGAATGCCGAAAGCATATTATCAAGCGCGCGCTTTACGTGAAGTGAGGTAAGAGTATCTGCAAGCTCGCCGTTACCCGATGCTATCGCCTCGTATATTTCTCTGTGCTCGGCAACAGAGCGCTCCAGTCTTCCCGGAACGGTAAGAGAAAGCTTGCGGTAGGTTTTTATTTTTCTGTGAAGCTCCGAGAGAGTTTTACAAAGCGGCTTATTCTGAGTTGCTCTGTATATCGCTTCGTGAAATTCACTGTCAAGCTCCTTAAGCTTTTCGGGATTGTTTTTCTTAATATAAAACTCGGAAAGCTCAACCGATTCGAGAAGCTCTGCAAGTCCCTCGTCAGTTATTTTAGATGCCGCTATAAGAGAAGCAAGTCCTTCAAGGCGCATTCTTATGTGATAAATATCAACTATATCCTCTTTGGTAATTCCGATAACAACAGCGCCCTTATTTGCTACCGATTCGACAAGCCCCTCCTCAGAAAGCCTTGCAAGCGCCGAGCGCACGGGAGTTCTGCTTACCCCCAGCCGTTCGGAAAGCATTTTTTCTCCAAGCGAATCTCCTCTTGCAAATTTTCCTGTCAGAATCTCCTCTTCGAGCGTAACAAAAACCCGCTCCTCAAGCGAAAGAAGGTTACTATCTACTTTCATTTTTCACTCTCCGCAAAAGTCTGAAGTAAAGGAATTTATTATTTCTTCAAGCTCGGCATCACCCATAAGAGTCGTTCTGCCGTCTGCATATTCCTTGTCTATTGCTTCCTTGACCTTGATAACCAAATCATCGTGCTTAGTTAACTCTCTGAACTTAGGAAGCTTATAATGATGATTTATCCAGTAAGCGATTCCCGCAAGCCCGGAGGTATTCGAAATTGCAACAGCAGCAGGCTTACCGAGAATCTTTTCGGTATCGAAAATATTATAAATCTCCGCGTCCTTCATAAGTCCGTCAGCGTGAATACCTGCTCTGGTTATGTTGAAGTTATCTCCGACAAAGGGTGTCATAGGAGGAATCTCGTATCCGATATTATTCTTGAAATAGTCGGCAATTTCGGTTATAACGGTGGGGTCCATACCGTTAAAGCTGCCCGTTATTGCGGCATACTGAATTACCATAGCCTCAAGCGGAATATTACCCGTTCTCTCACCGATTCCGAGAAGAGACGAGTTAACCGCGGATGCTCCGTAAAGCCAAGCCGAAACCGCGCTGTCAACTCCGTGATAAAAATCGTTATGTCCGTGCCATTCCAGCATATCCGAAGGAACGTCAGCATAATGACGAAGACCGTAAACTATACCGGGAACGCTTCGAGGAAGAGCAACTCCGGGATAAGAAACACCGTATCCCATAGTGTCGCACATACGGATTTTAACGGGAATATTCGCTTCTCTTGAAAGCTCGTTGAGCTCGTGAACGAAAGGAACGACAAAGCCGTAGAAATCCGCGCGAGTTATATCCTCAAGGTGACATCTCGGACGGATGCCCGCATCGAAAGCGCGCTTGACAACACCGAGATAATGGTCAAGAGCTTCCTTACGCGAAAGCCCGAGCTTTTTGAAAATATGATAGTCCGAGCAGGAAACGAGTATACCCGTCTCCTTTATTCCTATATCTCGCACGAGCTGGAAGTCTTCCTTCTTAGCTCTTATCCAGGTGGTAATTTCAGGGAACTCATATCCGAGGTCCATGCATTTTTCCACTGCCGTTCTGTCCTTCTTCGTATAAACAAAAAACTCACTCTGACGGATTATGCCGTTCTTTCCGCCAAGACGGTTAAGCATTTTGTAAAGTTCGACTATCTGCTCCACCGTGTAAGGCGCTCTCGACTGCTGACCGTCACGAAAGGTCGTGTCGGTAATCCATATCTCCTCCGGCATAGCGAGAGGAACTCGTCTGTGGTTAAACGCAATCTTTGGAATTTCGTCATAAGGATATATCTCTCTGTAAAGGTTGGGGTCATCTACGTCCTGAAGCGAATATCTGTACTGTGACTGCTCCAAAAGATTACTGTGTCGGTTTTTAGAAATCATTTTACTTTTTTCCTTTCATTCTTGCAGATTGTATACAAGAATACAAATATATTTTTATACATTATATCCTACTTACAACATTTTGTCAATAGGAGAAGGTGTATTTTATTAAGAAAATATAAAAAATAATAAAATGACTGCAAAGGTAATTGACAAAATCCGCCAAAGCCGTTACTATAAAAGTAGGAAAGGGGGATATCTATGAACGATTTCGGCCACGAAGAATATATAAGAGAAGCTCCGGGCGCAAAATGCGCCGTGGTGTTCATACACGGAATACTCAGCACGCCTCTTTTCTTTGAAAAGCTGGTTGAAAGAGTGCCGTGCTCTTTTTCGGTTTATAATATACTTCTTGACGGCCACGGCGGTGGCGTCAGAGACTTTTCCGAAACCTCAATGAAAATCTGGAAGCATCAAGCAAAGGCGCTGATAGCATATCTCGAAAAGAAATACGAAAGCCTGATACTTGTCGGTCACTCTATGGGAACTCTCTTTTCGATACAAAACGCGGTAAAGCGTCCCGAAAAAATAAAAGCCCTGTTTCTGCTTTGCTCTCCGCTGAAGGTGAGAGTGCATCCCCGTTCGGCAAAATACTCTCTTAGGATAATTTTCGAGCTGCCCTCAAAGCAGGACCCCGTAGAAGATTCGGCAAGACGCTGGTACAGCATCAGACCCGACAAAAGACTTTGGAAATACATCCCCTGGGTTCCGAAATTCACCTGCCTGCTCAGTGAAATCCGAAAAACCAGAAAAATGCTCCCAAGCCTTGCAGTACCTACATACGTTTTTCACGCCGATAACGATTCTCTCGTTTCAAAAAAAGCAGTTAAAATTTTCTCGCTTAACGAAAACGTCAGCATAACCCACCTTAAGAGCTCTTATCATCAGTATTTCTCCGATGATGATTATAATATAATTCTAAAATCCTTCTGCGAGCTCATAGATAATTTAAAGACTTAAAAAGACGCCTTTTGCGAAGGCGTCTTTTTCTCGTTTTTACAAACTATTATTTACAAATTCCTTGTATTTTTCCTGAAGCATCAAAAGATTTATAGCCGCAAGAAGCGCTTTTGCCGTCATATCCCCGGGCAGTCCGAGATGCTCTGCAAGCTCCTCTCTTCTAAGTGAGGAATTGTCTCTGCCCATAAATCCGTCAAGGTAAAATTCTGCGGAGGTAACGTCAGCATAAGCGGGAGTTTTCTCAAAGCCTTCCTCGGTAAAGGGACTGAGCAGCTTCAAAAGGAGCTCAGGCTCCATACCCTCTACTCCAAGATAGCCTGCGCGAGACCTTTTCGTTTTCCGTCTTTCTTTTCCCTCAATTTTAGGTATATAAACGTGACGAACCTTGTCGGGCGGAAGTATTCCCGAAACGAAGGAACGAAGCTGTCTGCCTCCTCCGTCAGAATCGGTCAGAACTATAACTCCGTTTTCTGAAACCCTCCTGAGAGCCGCCTGCTTTTCCTTTGAATTAAAAACCGAAAATCCGTCAAGCGTCAATATCAGTCCCGAAAACAAAGAGGAAAGCGTGCATTTATCATATTTTCCCTCAACAATCAGAGGCAGCGTCAATCTTTTCTTTTCTCTGTTCATTCTTTATATTATGCTCGCACAGCTGCGAAAGCGGACAGCTATCACAGGCAGGATTTCTTGCCGAGCAAACCTCTCTTCCGAAAATTACTATTCTGTGACAGAAATCCGAGCCGTCCGCTCTATCTATGATTTCTGAGAGAATACGCTCTATTTTTTCGGCATTTTTTTCTTTTTCGGGGTACATTCCAAGTCTTCCGCAAATTCTGATACAATGAGTATCGCACACGATTGCAGGGCCGCCGAACACGTCACCTATCAGAAGATTTGCAATTTTTCTACCAACCCCGGGAAGCCTGAGCAGCTCTTCCATATCCTTCGGCAATTCACCGCCGTAATCCGAAATAAGCATAGCCGAAGCCTCTTTTATGTTCTGAGCCTTAACCCTGTAAAGTCCGCAGGGCTTGACTATCTCTGCAAGCTCGTCTATATCTGCGGCTGCCATATCGTATACCGTAGGATAGGCCTCAAAAAGCTTTTTTGAAACTATATTTACGCGTTTGTCGGTACACTGAGCGGAAAGTCTTCCCATAATCAGAAGCTTCCAAGGGTCGCCCTCGTATTCAAGGGCGCATTCAGCCTCCGGATAAAGCTCCTTTAATTTTTCCGATATCAGAGCCATTCGCTCTCTTTTCTCTTTTTTAGTCAAAGCTCTCACCCCCAAGAGCTTGGTTTATAAGGTGCTCGGCGAGAGAAAGACTGAGTCCTACAACCGTATCAAAATCTCCGATATATTCCTTTACAAACTTACCTGCTCCGCCTTGAATTCCGTAAGCGCCCGCCTTATCCATAGGCTCACCGCTTTCCACGTAGGAATTGATTTGAGCTTCTGTCAAAGGATAAAAAACAACCTCGGTAGACGCCACACCGCTGAATACTTTTCCCTTATAGGAAACAGAGACGCCCGTGCGCACGTAATGGCTTCTTGCGGAAAGCGAGTGAAGCATACGTACGGCATCTCTTCTGTCAACCGGCTTTCCGAGCGCTGCCCCGTCAAGCTCCACAAGAGTATCCGAGGATATAATCAAAGCGTCCCTACAGTCCTCGCGCACAGCTACAGCGCTCCCCTTTCTTTCAGCAAGAATACGCACGGCATCCTTCGGAAGTATTCCGTCAGAAACGCTTTCGTCAACCTCTTCGGTAATTATCTCAAAAGAAAAACCCATTTTCGAGCCGAGAGCGGAGAGAAGCTCACGTCTTCTGGGGGATTTTGATGCAAGAATTACTTTCATTTATCTAAAATGCGCTTAGCTGCGCTCCCCTTCGTTAGCATTTACTCTTCTATTTTATCATAGAAATAAAGAATATGCAATATTGCTAAGAATAAAATAAGAAATAGGAAACCGCCGTTTTATCATAATTCTCGAAATTTAATGCAATAAAAGTGGAGATGCCGTTTTCACAGCATCTCCACGCGTTTTTTATTCGGTTGCGCTTAATGAGGCAACCTATTATAAATTCTCAGATATTCGACTACTGATTAGTCGGGGAAGAGCTCGAATGCTTTTGCAAGGTCATCGAGATATTCTTCCTTTGCGTTATAAGTAGAGGTGTACTGATCACGAATATCTATCTGGAATTTACCCTTAGAAAGTACGTTATGCCACTTTTCTGCATCGGGGTTAAATACTCCGATTGCGTCTTCCATTGCCTTATCGAAGGAAGAACGAACGTTATCACGAATGTACTGAAGCATTTCAACAGTACCCTTGGAGTTGTTCGAGAGGTCGTACTGAAGCTTATAGGTGTAGTAGTCGTTAAGTATCTGCTCAGAGTTGGTGGACTGATAGTTAAGGAATGCAGTGCACTCGGAGAACTTCTTAGTAACTATGGAGATAGCTCCGCAGCTACCCATGTTATGTATCTGAGTGAGGTACTTATCGGTAGAACCGCTTCTGTAAAGCGGAACGGGAACTACGCCGAAGCCGCCGTTATCCTTCATTTCCTGGTAAACGTCAAACTCAAGAGCACCTACAAGCATGATATCTCCGAAGAGAACCTTGTTTTCGGTAAATCTCTGACGAATAGCAAGAAGAGAGGAGTCACCGTACTGGTTGAAGCCCGAATCTACGTAGCATACACCCTTAGACTCACCGAAGAGCTTCTTGGTAGCATCGCAGAATGCGTAGAAGTCAGGGTTGTTGGAGGGATAGTTGTACTCGTATCCGCCCTGTCCGTCAGACTCTTTGTTGATTATCTTAACGGAAGTGGTGTAAAGAAGACCGGAAGCGGCAAGACCACCGGTAGCCATAGCAAATCCTACAACGTCATCTCCGATAACGCAAGCGCCATCGTTAGTTGCAGAGGGCTGGTAAACGTCTGCTGCAAATCTTGCAAGAATGTCATAGGTCCACTCGCCCGCCTTAACGAGCTCGTAGAAGTCGTCAAGGTTGAATACGCCGTTACCGTCTCTGTCACCGTTTGCATATACAACCTCGCCTGCCTCGTTCTGTGCAACAACGTCAGCACAGGAAGCCTGCATGATGGTAACGCTTACGGGAATGCAGAAGAATGCACGAACCATATCGATAAAGTAGTCGGAAGCAAGAACGTACATCTTCTTACCGGGAGCAAGAGTCAAGGACTCCATGTACTCGTACATATATCCTCTGTCGTTTTCGGAATCGTCATAATCTGCATCAAGGAATTCAAAGTAGTTAGTGCCACGGGTAGCGCTGATGTTCTCTACGAGAAGGTTCGCAAAGCACTCCTTAAGGGACGCGCCAACCATATCGTAAACGAAGTTACAGTATACGTCAGGAACGTCAACACCCGAAAGGTTAGTCTTCTGAATTCTCTCTATGCTGGTACCCCAGTTGTATTCCTTGGTATCAGGATAGTAACGGTAGTCAACTCTTACCTTAGTGGTAGTAGATGCAAGAGTGTTTCTTCTCTGAACAGACTGAGCGATTGTATCGCTTCCTGCATTGGGGTCGCCCGCGAGATACTTTCTGGAAACAGAAAGGATTTCCTGTCCGTTAGTGTTCTCGGTGAGCTGCATAATGATGGTAGTGGTATCCCAAGGATACTCTATCACTTCGTCACCGCCGCCGGTAGAGGGTTCAACGTAAGCCTGGCAGAAATCGCAAGCCTCGTCTCCGTTTTCGTCAACGTGATCGCAGTCGATGTCGTTTCCGCAAACGTCACATACACCGTCAGAGTCCGCAGCGTCAATGCACTGCTCGCAGGTCTGGTCGCCCATTTCCTCACCGCAGATATCGCAGAGACCGTCTCCGCCGTCCTCGGTATCTACGCAGGTGTGAGCGTCTTCATCGTAGTCCTTTTTGCACTTGTCGCACTTGCCGTCTCCGTTGTCGTCAAGGCACTCATGCTCGATATCCTTCTTACAGGTATCGCACACGTAGTCCTTGTTAGCGTCATCGTGCTTAACCGTCATGGTTTTGTTTACGCAGGTTGCAACGTCACACTTACCGTCATGGTTAGCGTCTACGTGTGCAGGCGTAACTGCTGCGCCACAGGTAGCAACATCGCACTTACCGTCATGGTTCTTGTCGGTGTGGTTCGTACAAGCCTGAGTAGTACCACCGGGAGTTGTACCACCGGGAGTTGTGCCGCCACCCATACAGGAAGCAAGGCTGAACACAGAGGTAAGAAGCATAAGCGCTGTCAGCAACAAGCACATGATTCTCTTCTTCATGTTTTTTCTCCTTTTTGTTTGTTTTGTGTTTTTTCCGCCATAATACCCCCGGCGGTTTTGGGGGTAAAGCGTTGCGCTATCCTGATACTACTTTCGGCAGATTTGCGCCGAAGTGAAAATCCACCGAAATGCACCTCCGTCCAGGACGCACAACCGGGGCATCAGATATACACGCCACTTTGCATATAATAATATAACATAAAATAATCTAATAGTCAAGACAAATAAGTATATATAAATGATTTTTTTGCATTATCAACAATTTTCGCTGCCCAAGATTGTAAATTCTGCACACTTGCCCTTTCCTTTAAGAATGGCGGATTTTTATGTCGTTTTTGACGTTGCCACTCCCCCTTTCGCTGAGCTTTAAATCAATCTTTCTTGCACAGAAATCATTCTCAAAAGCAAACAAAAAGCAGGCATAACGCAAAGTTAAGATTACATTATGCCTGTGTTTTATATAAATTTCGGTTTTACGCCTTGAACATTTCCGCAAGCTTTTTGGCAGCATCGGCAAGATTTTTTATACCTTCAAAAACCTTATCCTTGTCCCCTTTGGCAAAATGGTGAAGGTAGGCGTCTGCCTCAAGCGTCATATCGCCCTTGTAGCCAACCTCTTTGAGAGCCTTGACTATCACATCAAAATTTATCTGCATTGAAAAAGGAATCTGATGGCTGTCATAGTGAAGGTCGTTATCGTGAACGTGAAGCGCACCAAGTCTCGGTCCGAGAGCTCTTATCATTTCAACTGCGCTCGTATTCAAACCGCGCATTTCAGCGTGTCCGATATCAAGGCAAGCCGTAAAATATTCATCATTTACAAGGTCTATATGCTTAACGAAATCATCGTGATGCGAGCAAGCCGCGGGAGCTGCCTGATTAAGCTCGTCATTCCAGTTCCACATATTCTCAGTAGCAATCCTTACACCGCAGGACTTAGCGAAAGGAAGAAGCTCGTGATATATCTCTGCATTTTCCTCGGCTGACTTATAGTTATCCGGGTGGATAATGCATATTTTTCCGCCCGCCTCAGCCGTGCACTCTATCGCCCTCTTGTAATGAGCGCGTATCTCGGGAGCGTAGGTAGGGAACGGAGCGTGCGACTGGTTGCATTCGATACCGTTGTCAAGTCCTATCTGACGAAGTCTTCTCGCAAATTTAAGATAATCCTTGCCTGCAAGGGGGTGGTCGTTATCAAGAAGCGTCTTTGTCGGCCAATCGTATTTACACATTTTGAACATAGAAAAGTCCCACGCTTCGAAGCCTGCCTTCGCTATGTACTCTATGGCTCTTTCCTCTCCTACGAATTTAGCGGCAGAGTTTATCTCTGTTGATGTTTTCATTCCTTTTCTCCTTTGGAATTTATTTACCCTCAAATGATAGCACAAAGTCAGAGGGTTGTCAATGTAAATTGCCGATATTTAACTGTTTTTTCTGCTTGTTACAATTTTTCTGCGGCATTTTTAAATTATTTAAAACATTTTTGTCCAAAACTTATTGACATAATATTTTAGTTTTGCTAAAATAAATGTATTATAGGGATTTTGTCCTTACGGGAGAGCAAGATGAGAAGGCAGATAAGAGAAATCAGAATAATCGATCTTATCATATATTTTCTCCTTCCGCCGCTTCTGATATGCGGGGTTTGGCTGATATACGGATTCTTCTTTTCCGGCAGAGACAAAACGGTTATGGCGATAAGTCTTACGGTTGCAATACTTCTGAGCTATATTCTCTTCAAGTATTTTCTTATCGGTGCCGTCCTTATGTACAAGGCGTTCGCGCCTCTTGAAATCCGCCATCAGTGCCGATTCGAGCCCACCTGCTCTACCTATATGATAATGGCTCTGCAAAAATACGGATTGATAATAGGACTTATAAAAGGCGTTTGCAGAATCCTGCGATGCCGTCCGCCGAACGGAGGAATAGATTATCCGTAGACCGTTCATAACCGATTAACCACTTACTTCTTTCAGGAGGAAAACAAATGGAAAACAACTATGTGAACTCTGTCAACGACTTGGCAGTTACAGAGAGCTCTGCCTGCGCACAGCAGCCTGTAGCGGAATACGTAGGAGATTGCCCCGAATGCGGAAATCTGCTTCACTATATCAAAAACGAGAAGGCTGTTGAATGCCCTTATTGCGGACAGGTAGCTGACGTAAAGGATATCAGAGCGCTCAGCCCTGTCAAAAAGGAGTCCTGCGCTGCAGTACCTGCTTCGCCTGCGTCCTTTGCTATGGAAATTGACAGTCCGGATTCCGCGCTCATATACGTTGAGACCTTCTTTAAGGACTATAACTGGGAGGCTTATAAGCAGAGCCCGGTTATTGAAATATCCGAGATTGACACGGTAGTCGAGAAGCACAGAGTAAAGTACGGCGCTAACCCGATTTCCTGGATTCTTGATTTTGAAAGCAAGATACTTCCCTTCACCAAAAAGCTCGAGGGACTTGAAGAGCTTGAGGAGATATTCGTCAGCCAGTATAACGGCTTGAACAGCACTTCTCTTATGCCTAAGTATCACCTTTACGAAAGAATTACCGCCAAGATAAAGGAAAACGCAGAGAAATTTTTCACCGAGCTTCAGAAGGATATTGAGTACGCGGAAAGGCTTGAGGCTGACGCTGAGACCGTTACCGCAATGAAGCACCGCTTCAACAGTGCTGTAGAGCTTTACAACGATAACGTTTTCGACTTTGATTCGTTCAAGGAAATCCCGGCTGTTATGGAAGCCGTAGAGCTTCGCAACAATATAGTATCCGACAGGCTTGACGTTGAAGGAATAGACGCCAAGGCAACCTACGAAAAGGCTGTTAAGCTTTATAACGCATCAAAGAACAAGCGCAACGCTCTCCGTCTTTTCGAGGTAGTAAGAGATTACGCGGATTCTATCGAATACATAAACAAAATCAACACCTTCTTCAATTTTGATTCTAAGCTTGTAAAGCTTGGCGACAGGCACTTCCTTGTAAAGCAAATTGCACCGCCCGTATTCAACGTACGCAAGCCCGAGGACGTAGCCGAAGCTCCCGAAGCTGCCGAAAAAGCAGAAAACGCGGAAAACACGGAAAACACGGAAAATAATCAAACTCCCGTAGAAGAAACGCCCAAAATTCCGATAAGAGAAGCAAAGCCCACGCTTTCTCTCTACGAAGTAATAGGCGGTAAGGCTTACGAGCCTGCAGTTATAAGCGGAATTTCTTACATTCTCTCCTTCTACGGAAACAGACTCTTCTATATAAAGAGAGACAGAAGCCTTTGCAGCTACGATATATTCACTCACGAGGAAACCGAGCTTGACAGAGGAAACGTTGGTGATTACCGTAAGGAGCCGCCCTTCTGGAATAAGGACAGGACTGCATTCTACGTAAGAAAGAAGCTCTCCGCATTCAAATCTAGGAAAAGAGGCTGCTTTAAGGCATTCTTCTCCATCTTCAAGAGAAAGAAGCCCTCGTTCACGGATACGAAGAACAATTTCTCACTCCTTAAAATAGACAGGCAGAACAACACGGCAACGGTTGAAATAGACAGATTCGTTGACGTTACCGAATTCTATAACGACCGTATGTTCTATATAGCCTACAACGCTACCGGAAATATCTCAGGACGCGGTCTCTCTATGACTCCCGCATATATGGTTCTCGATATGAAAACCGGCAAGAAGACGAGAGTTCTCGGTGACGACTGCCATATTCACAACGTTATAGGCGACAACGTTATTTACACGACCTGGGACCCCAACGAATACAACCAGATGCTCTATTCCTACAACCTCAAAACAGACGTAACCACTCTTATTGAGGCTAACATCTTCGGTTACTTCAATACCGTAGGCGACAGAGTTTATTACAAGGTTGGTAATAAGAAATACGCGCCCCTCTTCTCTAACAACGTAGAAGGCACGGACCGCCGCGAAATAATGCGCAACGCAGAGGAAATCTATACCGTATACGATGGCTGGATTTATTTCGTAAGAGGCACGAGAAGAAACACCACGCTCTTCAGAATGAGCCCTGACGGCAAGGAAACCGTGTTTGTCTGCACAGACATCAGCTCTATAGTCTCTATGAATGACGTATACATCTACTATTTTGACGGCAAGGACACCCTGCACGTTGTTCGCAATGACGGCAAGGAAAACAAGGTTATTGCAGACGACATCGACCACTCCAACCTCATTATAGACAGAGATTATATTTACTTCCTTCGTCACGAGCCTGTAGGAAGGGATAAGAACTCCTACTCGCTTTACAAGATGGATATTGACGGAAACAATATAAAGAAGCTTCTCTTCAACGTCAATAAGATTCAGAATTACGATGAAGATTCGATTTACGTTTACACGTGCGCTACCTGCAAGTTTATAGCTACAGAAACCGAAAACGAGCTTATCAAGAGCGAAAAGACGGTTAAGCACAAGGTTTCGAGATTCTTCGTATTTGATAAGAAAACCGAGACTGAAAAGCTCCTGCTTGCAGTCGGTCTTCCGAGCGACAATTCAAATCTCGAAAAGCGCGGCTGCCTGAGAAAGAAGGTAAAGCACACCGTAACCTACAGAGAGCTTTCAAGCAAGATTCCTTACAGGAAGGAAGGTCTTGCAAGAGTAGGCGAGGTTTACGCTCAGCAAACAACTCTCGATATCATTCAGTAAAAAGACGGCTTCTCAAACGAGGTGGAAAGTTATGTGCAATATAGCAGGATACGTAGGAAAGAAAGCCGCCGCCCCCATACTTATAGAAATGCTGCGCCGTGAGGAAGGCATTGATGCAGGCTTCTACACGGGTATAGCAACCTTACACGAAGGAAAAATCCATTACAGAAAGCTTTGCGGCGACCTTGATGCTTTGCTTAAGAATACAGACGCAGCTTCCCTTCCCGGAAATATCGGTATCATTCACAGCAGAACGAAATCGGGCGGTCCTGACGCTTGGTCTCACCCCTTTGTCAGCGCAGGAAAATTTGAAAAAGAGCCTACCGTTGCCTACGTTGCAAATGGCGGCTCGGGAATATTCAAATCAAGAGACCCCGAGTATAATCTGCTTGCCGAAAGACTTATAGCTGAGGGTTATAAAATGGACTCCGAGATAGAGCTGGAGGACGGAATATACAACCGTCTTTCCAACGGAAAAATGGTGCATATGAGTGACGTTATGTGTTCTCTTATCGCAAAAGAGGCAGACCTCGGAAATTCTCCTGACGCCGCGATGGAAAACGCCTTTTGCACTATGCCGGGCGACATCGTAGGTCTCCTTCTCTCGCTTAAAGCTCCGGACAGGATTTTCTGGTCTAAGATATCAAGACCTATGAACCTTGCATATTCGCGCCACGGCGCTTATCTTGCAACTACGACTATGGCATTTCCTGACGATACCGTCACAAAGCCTGTAAAGCTACCCGTTCTTTCCGCAGGATTTGTAACCGAGGATAGCTTTGAGGCAAAGAGGTACAAAAATCCGCCCACGGAGGTAGTGACAGCCGACCTCTCGCTTATGAGCAAAATCTATTCTGCTATTGAGAATGCCTTATCTGACAAAAAAGCGCGCCACCTCTACGAAATACACCCTGTAACCAGAGAATTTCTTCCGAGGTTTGAGGACAAGGTGTCAACCTACACCCAGGCGAGCTACGAAGCGCTTGAAGCGCTTTACCAAGAGGGCAAAATCGAGATAGTCAAGGAAACCGTGCCGGCTGTAAACGAAGAAGACTGCGCGCCCTATTTCAAATTCAAGCTTAAATAAAAAATTTGAATAAAACGGAAAAAACATAGGTTTTCAACCTTAATTTATTTAAATTTTCATAAAAAAACGACAGAAACTAAAGGGCTGTACTCTAAAGGACAGTTTTTAAGATTAAATAGAATAAGCTACCTACCGACAGGAAAAGGACAGAGAAAGCAACTGCAATCTCTGTCCTCTTTTCTTGACAAGCACTGCATCTGTGTTCACAGATGCTATTTTATTTGGCGATATGTTTGCTATCGCAAACGCGATATATTTTCGCTCACGCTCAAATGCGATATAACCTCCCGATTTGCTTTGCAAATGTGCGGTCGGTTGCGATATGATATAAATCCCTTCACGCCCGAGAGGGCATATCGCATCGAAGATATATC
>JAZNZE010000012.1:0-37983 GCA_045594785.1 Eubacteriales bacterium | reverse complement strand
CTCGAACCCGCCACCTCCACCTTGGCAAGGTGGCGCTCTACCAAATGAGCTAAATCCGCGGAAATGGTGCCTCCGGTCGGAATCGAACCAACGACACGGGGATTTTCAGTCCCCTGCTCTACCAACTGAGCTACAGAGGCGTATCGGGATGGCGACTCGGATGGGGCTCGAACCCACGACCTCTAGCGTGACAGGCTAGCGCTCTAACCAACTGAGCTACCAAGCCAACCCGATAAAAATTGCAATCTCTATTGAAATCGCAGAGAAGGAAAATCCTTCTTGGTGGAAAGTACAGTGACCCTTGCAATGCATATCAAAGCGCCATTTGTATTTTCTTGGTGGAAAGTACAGGGCTCGAACCTGTGACCCTCTGCTTGTAAGGCAGATGCTCTCCCAACTGAGCTAACCTTCCGTTAAACGCTCTAATATTATATCAAAGGAAAAAGCGTTTGTCAATACTTTTTTTAAAAAAATATAAAAAATCTGAAAATCACACTTTTAGCCCTGTCTTTGTTGCTTTAATTGACACTTAAATTAGTTTTATTCCGGGGCCGGACTCATTAAGAATTCAACAAAAACAGGGCAAAAGCAGAGAAAAAAGACAGAAACACAGCTCAATGACAATGCTTCTGCCGTTTTTTATTTAGTTCTGCCTGAATGCGCCAGCTCCTTTGATATTTAAACCCGTCAAAAGCCCTCATACTTCTGTCTTTAGTATATTTTTGAGGTATTCCACGGTCTCCTTTACGTCCTTTATCTGCTGCTCACCACTTATCTCGCGCTCGATAATCCAGTTGCCCTTGTAGCCTGCTGCCTTCAGCCTTTTTATAACCTCGGGAATATTTGCCATACCCTCGCCTACCTTGACCTCTCTGCCGAGCTCTTTTCCTGAGGTGGGGTAGAATCCGTCCTTTATGTGCGTGTCCATAACGTACTTTCCGAAAACGGTTATCGCATCTGCGGAATTTCCCTTGCCGTAGAGAATGAGGTTAGCCGTGTCCATATTAATTCCTACGCCTTCTTCTCCAAGCTCCTCAATTACGCGCAGAAGAGTAACCGGGGTTTCCTGCCCGGTCTCGAAGAGAAAACAGAGCCCTCTTTTTCTGCATTCTCTTACGATATATCTGAGAGCCGCAACAACGGGGTAATAGCTTCTGTCGCTTATGTTTTCGGGAAGAAAGCCTGCGTGCGTTGCGATACGGGAGACGCCGAGCTTAACGGCAAAATCAGCTCCGCGCAGAATTTCCTCGGTACGCTTCATACGGTATGCCTCGGGAACGATGCCCAGCACCATAGGCCCGCCCGTGAAATTCCACTCGGTTGGCCCTGACCAGCCTACCCAGAGGGTAGAAATCTCAATTCCGTATTTATCTCTTGCTTCAATTATTTTTTCTGCCGTTCCGTCCGTAAACAAGGTCGGGTCCCACATAGTAATCTGGCAGCAGTTGCAGCCGATATCCCGCACCTTCTTCATTTCGGCAAAAATATCGGTATCCTTTCTCATAGGTATAAGCACGCCAATCTTGTTCATATAAACCTCCGTAAGAGAAAATTCTGATAATTATCTTCTGATTTTATTATAATAAGGATAGCAGCCGCAGGTTAAGGATTTGAACTGTCCTTCGGGAAGGGAGAGCTATATATCATCGGTATACCAGGATTTTTCAAAATACCTTCGGCAATAGGTTGGCGACATATCGTAGCAGGACTTGAAAAGTCTTGAAAAATATGCGGCATCGGATATCCCCACCTCTTCGGCAATCTCGGATACCGAAAGCGCTGTCGTTTCTATAAGGCGGCGCGCATATTCCATTTTTTTCTCTGCGATATAGCGAGAGGGCGTTTTTCCCGTTCTCTCCTTAAAAAGCTTTATAAGGTGGTTTGGGTGAATATAGAGCCTTGCTGCAAGCTCGGAATTTCTAAAGCTCCTTTTTCTGTTGTCGTTTATAAATCTGAGAAGCTCAAGGAAGCGTTCGTCCTCTTTTCCCGTAATTACCGTATCCTCGCTGCCGGATATGCTTATGTACTCGGCCAGAAGCTCTGTAAGATACGCCTTGCCGAGAAGCAGGTCGGAGATTTTTTTGCTGTCGGCTATCTTCGCGTATCTTCCGAAAAGCTCTTCTACCCGTCTTCCGTCCTCAAGCTCGATTACGTACGGAAGAGCGAGCCGTTGAAAAACCGCATTGTCGGGATATGCGTCAAAATGCATCCAGTACTTTTTAAAGCCCGAGCCCTTTACGTTATAAAATGAATGATAGGCGTTCGCGGGAATAAAAAACCAGCTTCCCGCCCTTCCGCGATATTCCTTGCCCTCTATCGTGATTACGCATTCGCCGCCGAGAATATAGTAAAACTTGTTCTGCCTGAAAACTCCGCCGGGATATTCCCAGCTGTCGTCAGAGCATAGATAAAGACCGCCCATATTACAAACGGCATTCAGGTTAGTTATATAAACGTCTTCAAAAAAATTCATAGCCACATAGGTATCCTTTTTCAAAAAACAAGGTGTTTTTGTCCTCGCCTTGACTGTAAGCTATTTTAGCAGATTTATGCCGGCTTTGTCAAGCGTTCAGGCGATAACTGAGAAAATATGCTGTTAGTCTATTGAAAAGGATTATTTTTTGTGATAAAATAAGCATAATACTAAAAGCAACCGAAAGGAAGAATAAAATGAAGCCGAAAATCACGCTTAATCCCGATAAGGAAATAGTGGAAAAAATAAAGGCGGGCCTTAAGGCTAAGGACGGATACTGTCCCTGCCGACTTTCAAAGGAAGAAAAATACAAGTGCATCTGCGAAGAATTTCGCGAGCAGATTGCAGACCCGGAGTTTGAGGGATATTGCCACTGTATGCTCTATTATAAGTCGAAAGGCTGATTTTGTAAATAAAAGTTTTCAATTTACAGGTTTTTGATTATGAAATTGAAAGAAATTATACTGCCGATAATAAAAGATGCGGCAAAAATTATGCTCTCGGCTCACTCTCCCGAGAGTGAAAATTCGGTTTTCTCAAAGAGCGGAGATGCAAATTTTGTGACCGTATACGATAGGGCAACCGAAGAATATCTTATTGAGAAGATATCCGAGAAAATTCCCGGAGCGGCATTCGTTGCCGAGGAGAAGGAGAACGACTATACGGTTACCTTGGGGGAGACGGTCTTCATTATCGACCCCATTGACGGAACGACAAATTTTATACACGCATTTTCCCACAGCGCAATATCGGTTGCCTGCGCCTCTCGCGGCGTGGTTGTCTTCGGAGCTGTGTATAACCCGTATCTTGACGAGATGTTCTATGCCGAAAAGGGTAAGGGAGCGTATAGGAACGGTGAGAGAATATCGGTTTCAAGGAGAAAAATGAAGGAAGCGGTGTTTTCCTTCGGCTCGTCTCCCTATTATAAAGACGAGCTTGGCAGGAGAGGCTTTGAGCTTGCGCACGCTCTCTTTAAGGAAAGCGCAGACCTGCGCCGTCTTGCCTCTGCCGCGCTCGACTTCTGCTACGTTGCCTCGGGAAGACTTGATATGTTTTTCGAGCTGAGGCTCTCTCCCTGGGATTTTGCCGCAGGTATGCTTATAGTCACCGAGGCGGGCGGAAAAATTTCGGATATGAAGGGCAACCCCCTCAGTCTCGCCGAGCCCTGTTCGGTTATAGCATCGAATGAGACCTGCTACGAAAGGCTATCAGAGCTTGCGAAGGGCTTTGATTTGCAAAGCTGAAAGCGGAGATTTTGCAAAGTCGAAACACGCAACGCGTATTTGCTTTAGGTAATGAGAGTAACCTTAAAATAACTAACGGAAAAGAGCAACCGTACAAGATTTTTTCGTCTTGCGCGGCTGCTCTTTTTCTATTTATGGGAATTTTGAGGCGGAATCAAACGGAATTGAATCCGTCTCTGACGGATAAAGCCGCATCGGTCAATAATTCCTATTTTCTTCCGAGAAGCGCAACTATTGCATCAGATAGTCGTATCCCGCTTTTATGCCGAGAAATTTATAATGCTTCACGGGAACGGGGCATTTGTGAGCGTCACCGCCTATTTCATAGTTGAAAAGTCCGTCATAGTCGATTTCGCGAAGAGCCTCTACCACCTCGGCAAAGTTAACCGTTCCGTTTCCGAAGGGGGCGAGGTGCTGGTCTCTTGAGCGGTCGTTATCGGCAATATGCAATGCCCCGAGAAGCTTGCCCGCCTTAAGTATAAATTCTCTTTGCGATGAGGTCGCGGTGAGGTGCAGATGCCCCGTGTCGAGACAGACTCCGAACAGCTTGCTATCGGTCTTCTTTATTGCGTAAAGTATCTCGTCTATAGAAACGAAAATTCTCTGCAGGTTTTCAATGCATACCGTCACGGAGCAGTCACCTGCCTTCTTTGCAAGAGCCCTGAATGCCTCGATGTTCTTTTCTATCTTTTCTTCGTAGGAAAGGGTGGTATTCTCAAGCTCGTCAGCGTGGAGAACCGCGGCTCTCACTCCCATAGCGGAAAGCATCTTTAATTGCTTTGCAACAAGGCTGGCAGCTCCGCTGTCACTGACTATATTTGATGGGAAAACAAGGTGAGCTTGACGAATTTTTATACCGTATTGCAAACAAAAGTTAGCAAAATCAGCTCCTATTTCTTCGGGAGAGCCTTCTCTTTCAAGGAGAGAAGTGATATGCTCCGAGGATAATTCTATATATTCCAGTCCGTCTTTTTCAAATTCGATAATAGCCTCCTCAGGCTCTTTGGTGTTGTAAAACTGCGACCAGATGCTGAAATGAGCCGTCACTGTTTTTTCTCCTTTCGATATCCCTTGCGGTATATTTTTCCTCTTCTGATTTGGTTATATATTCCGTCCTTAAGCACGGCCTTGCCGTCTATTATCACGTAGGAAAGGCCTGCGTTGCTTTCGCTGAAATTTACGAAGTCAGCCCTATCGCAGATTTTCTCTGCATCGAATATACAGAGGTCTGCGTCCGCGCCTTCCTTTATAATTCCTTTGCCTTCAAGTCCGTAGACGAACGCGGGCAGCGAGGTCATTTTTCTTATCATTTCGGGTATTGTGACGACCCCTCTTTCTCTTGCGTATCTGCCGAGCGCTCTGGGGAACGAGGCTCTGAGGCGGGGGTGGTATATATCCGATTTGCCGGCAACGCCCGAGTCGGTGCATATCATAGCTCTCGGGTGCTTCATAATATATTCCACGTCCTCCTCGCACATCATAAAGAACGAGCCGCGCGCTTTGCCGCCCGATATTCTGATTATTTCGAGAGCCGCCTCGTATCTGTCACTCTCACCCATCATTTCGGCAATTTCGTTTACGTTTTTGCCCTGATATTCCTCGTGTCCCGGGCAGGAGGAAACCAGCGTCCAGGAGAGGTCGTCTCCCCATTTTTCCTTGCCCCACGCCTTTGCCTTTTCGCAGAATTTCGGGTCGTATAAGAGGTCGAGCGCCGATTTCGTGCCCTCGGGGTGAATGCTGCCTGGGCAGAATCTCGCTATCATAGTCGTGCCCGAGGCGGTATAGGGATAAACGTCAAGGTAAACGTCAGCGCCCTCGGCAATTGCTTTGTCAATCATTTCAAGGCTCTGCCTTACCTTGCCCCAGTTGCATCTGTCCTGAGCCTTGTGGTGAGAGAAAACGGCTCGGCAGCCGGACTGCTTAATTATATGTAAAAATTCCTCCACCGATTCGATAAGCTCGTCTCCCTCGCTTCTTATATGGGCGGCAAGTATTCCGCCCTCTTCGCCAACCGCCTTTGCAACGGCTATAAGCTCGTCAGTTTTCGCATAGCAGGCAGGCACGTAAAAGATGCCGTATGACATACCGATAGCGCCGCCTCTTACGGCGTCTCTCGCAAGAGCGCACATAGCTTGAAGCTCCTCTGCCGTAGGCTCTCTGTTTTCTGTTTCCATAACCGCGCGTCTTATGGTGTTGAAGCCTACGAGCGTTCCCGCGCCCGCGCCCTGCATAACCTCTGAGGCGGCTTCAAGATACTCGCTCATTTTCAAAATTTTTCCGTTTTCCTTTTTCGGAGCTTCGGAATCTCCGCATTGACCTGCTATCGAGAAGGTTATTCCTTGCTCGACCTTCTCACGCATATCGGGATAGGAAAGAAACTGCCTGTCGGAATGGCTGTGCGAATCTATCCAGCCGGGCGAAACCGTAAGCCCCGCAGCGTCTATTACCTCTTCAGCTCCCGAAAGACCCTCTTCGATTTTCAGAATTTTTCCGTCCTTTATCGCTATATCGGCAAAGAAGGGCTCTTTTCCCGAGCCGTCAAGCACCGCCGCGTTCTTAATCAGTAAATCGTACATAAGCGTTACTCCGTTTTTTTGATTCATCTCATTATACTACAAACCGGATAATTTGTAAATCTCCTTTTTATTTTTCGTCTTATCTTAATAATTGACAAGGGCAGGGTGAAATGATATAATAACTATACAAAGAAAAAGGAGATATGCAAATTGAAGAGGCTTATTTCGATTTTTATTCTGCTTTCTATGATGCTGACGGCAGCGTTCGGTATGCTTTCCTGCAGCGAGCCTCCCGCACAGGAATGCAAGGAGCACGCGGACGAAAACGGTGACGGTATCTGTGACGCCTGCGGTGAGAAGACCGAAAATAACGAGCAGGTTATCGACCCAGGCGCAAGCGGCGGAAATAATAACGAGAGCGAAAACGGCAATGGAAACGGCAATAATTCTAACGGTGAAATGAGCGGAGTGCTTGCCGACCTGGTAATCGGTCAGATTGAGTCGGCGGCATCTGCAAAGATTGACCTTACCTATCACTTATCGCAGTGCTTTGAGGTAACGGCAGAGCCCTCCGAAGAGGTTTTTGCTGACGGCTGCGAAAGGCACGTTGAAAGTATCGTAAATTACACTGTGACCGTCTCCAAGGATAAGGAAACGCTGAACGCCTCGGTCTATGCGAAAATCCAAAAGAGAAGCTCTCCTGACGAGGAATATACCACCGCCTTTGACGGAATGCTTATGTACCTTGTCGGAAATATGCTCTACAGCAGAGATACCGAAAGAGAAATTTACTATCAGAAGCCTGTTGACGCAGTTACCGTATCCGAGCTTGCCGAGGCTGTGCGAGCCGTTCTGGGTGATATCTCCGTGCCTACCGACAGCGAAATTACGGAGCTTAAGAAATCGCTTGAGGAAGCCTTTCTCGCCACCTTTGATAAGAATGGCAACGTGGCAACCCTCACTATAGATGCAAAAGAGCCTCTCACCGAGCTTCTGACCTATCTTAAAGGAATAGATGCCGAGACCAAGACGGCAGAGGATATATTAAACGACATTATTTCCTCGGTATACGAGGATATCACCGTCTCTGATATAACCGAAAAGCTCTACGAGCTTCTTCCGCTCTCGGTAAACGAGGCTTTGGCTCGCTTTGAGGAGTGGACTTTGCAGCAAATGCAAATGACTGCCCAGCAGTTCTACGATTCTATAGCGGGTGACGGGAATTTCATAAAATCTCTTGAAAACTCGCTGAGGCTTCGGGGCGTAGCCGAGGAGAAGATAACCGAAATAATAAGCGAGCTGTCTACCCTTAATATTGAAGCCGCAATTCTGGAATACGAAATAGGCGAAACGCCGCTTGTCGTACTTTTGGAGCAGCTTACTATTGCGTATAACGCTCCCGAGGCAGCTCCGTGGAGCGAGGAGACGGGAGAGCAGCCGTCCGTTACGGAGCTGATAGAGAAGGTCAAGGCTGCGGTAAGCTCCTATCTTTCTATGACGGTCAAGGAGCTTATCGAGCTGTACGGAGAAGCGGGAGCAGAGGAAATATACCAATCTATAGTGGATTTTGCTGCCGTAGACGAGGCGAAGGCAAACGTCAAAATAACCTTTTTTGAGGGATATAACCTCTCGCACGCGGAATGTAATGCCGAGGCAGAGTTCACCTACGGAATGCCCGCAGCAGAGGGTGTCGGCTGTACCGAGCTTGTCAGAACCGAGGCTGAGGCTTACGTAAAGATATATGACCTCTCATTAAAATCGGTTGAAATAATTCCCGATGACGATTTTGTTTTCGACATACCGCGTAATAAATAATTTATAAATATTTTTAAAAGAACTTGACATAGGTCTAAGTATATGATATAATAACAAGGATAAAAAGAAACCTTGGAGAAGACCTATGAAAGTTTTGTTCCGAAATGCCAGAATATATGACGAGGGCGTTATGAAGAATGCGGATATGCTTCTTTCCGGCGCTTCCCTTTCCGTTTTTTCCGGCGATATTACCGAAGGTATTTCCATTTTTGAAAACGTAGCTATTTTACCCGGCTTTTGTGACGTGCACGTGCATTTCAGAGAGCCGGGATTTTCATATAAAGAGACGGTGGAGACAGGCTCTCTTGCGGCGGCAAGGGGCGGCTATACAGCCGTTTGCACGATGCCGAACCTCTCTCCCTCTCCCGATTCGAAGGAAAATCTGAAGCTTCAGCTTGACAGGATAGACGAGGGAGCGAAAATAGCCGTTTTCCCCTTCGGCACGATAACCAAGGGCGAGGCAGGAGAGGAGCCCTCTGATATGGAGGACATCGCGGCTGACGTCATAGGCTTTTCAGATGACGGCAGGGGAGTGCAGAGCGAGGAAATGATGCTTTCGGCAATGAAGAGAGCGAAGGCGCTCGGCAAGCCGATAAGCGCGCACTGCGAGGATAACTCGCTTCTCTTTGGCGGCTATATCCATGACGGTGAGTACGCAAAGGCGCACGGACACCGCGGAATATGCTCGGAGAGTGAGTACGCGCCCATAGCGAGAGATATCGGGCTTGTGGAAAAGACGGGGGTTGATTACCACGTCTGCCATATTTCGACAAAGGAGAGCGTTTCGCTTATCCGAGACGCAAAGGCAAGGGGCGTGAACATCACCTGCGAGACGGGGCCGCACTACCTGATTCTTGACGACAGTCGCCTTGAGGAAGACGGACGCTTTAAAATGAATCCCCCTCTTCGCTCGCCCGAGGACAGAGAAGAAATGGTAAGAGGTCTTCTTGACGGAACGGTTGATATGATTGCCACCGACCACGCGCCTCACTCGGCAGAGGAAAAGGCAAAGGGACTTGAGAAGAGCGCGATGGGTGTCGTTGGACTTGAAAGCGCGTTTCCGCTTATGTACACTCATTTCGTAAAAACGGGAAAAATGAGCCTACAAAGGCTTGTCGAGCTTATGTCGAAGAACCCCAGAGCGAGATTTAATATAGATTCTGACGTAGGCTTTACGGTGTTCGACCTTTCGGATAGCTACGAGATAGACCCCGAGGAGTTTCTCTCCAAGGGAAGAGCCACGCCCTTCGAGGGCGAGAGGGTATTCGGAAGATGCCTTCTCACCGTTTACGAGGGCAAGGCTGTTTACACGGATAAAAAATTAATGATATAAATCGGAGGACAAAAAAATGGCAAAAAGGAAAGACATTAAAAGAGTAATGATAATCGGCTCCGGCCCTATCGTTATCGGACAGGCTGGGGAATTTGACTATGCGGGCACGCAGGCGTGTCTTGCTCTTAAGGAAGAGGGCTACGAGGTAATACTCGTAAACTCAAACCCCGCGACCATTATGACCGATACGACAATAGCGGACAAGGTATATATGGAGCCCTTGACGCTTGAATACGTTGCAAAGATAATCAGATACGAGCGTCCCGATGCAATAGTTCCCGGCATCGGCGGTCAGACCGGACTTAACCTTGCTATGCTTCTTGAGAAGAAGGGAATTCTTAAGGAGGCAGGCGTTGAGCTTCTCGGCACTTCAAGCGAGAGTATCGAGAGAGCAGAGGACAGAGAGCTCTTCAAGGAGCTTTGCCAGTCCATAGGCGAGCCGGTTATTCCTTCGGATATAGCCAACACTCTTGACGAGGCGATAGAGGTTGCGGGCAGAATAGGCTATCCCGTAGTTCTCCGTCCCGCGTTTACTCTCGGCGGTACGGGCGGCGGCTTTGCGTATAACGAAGAGGAGCTCAGAATCCTTGCGGTAGGCGCGCTTGCGGCTTCTCCCGTTAATCAGGTTCTCGTAGAGAAGAGCGTTAAGGGATATAAGGAAATCGAATTCGAGGTTATGCGTGATTCCGCGGACAACGCTATTACCATATGCGGAATGGAAAACATCGACCCTGTTGGTATCCACACGGGTGACAGTATGGTCGTAGCTCCGATTATGACCCTTTCCGACCACGACCTTAAAATGCTCAACGATTCTGCAATCAAGCTTATAAGAGAGCTTAAAATAGAGGGCGGCTGTAACGTTCAGTTTGCTCTTAATCCGAACTCCTCGGAATACTTCCTTATCGAAGTTAACCCCAGAGTTTCGAGAAGCTCGGCTCTTGCCTCAAAGGCATCGGGCTATCCTATCGCAAGAGTTACCGCTAAGGTCGCTCTTGGTATGACGCTTGACGAAATCGAGGTTGCAGGCACTAAGGCTTCCTTTGAGCCGAGGCTCGACTACGTTGTAGCTAAGTTCCCGAGATTCCCATTCGATAAGTTCACCTCAGTTCCCAACAAGCTCGGCACTCAGATGAAGGCTACGGGCGAGAGTATGTCTATCGGCTCGAACCTTGAGGAATGTCTTCTCAAGGCGGTACGCTCGCTTGAAATCGGCGTGTGCCATCTTCATATGGCTAAGTTTGACTCGTGGGCTACCGAGAAAATCCTCGATTATATAAGCGAATTCCACGATGATACGGTTTTTGCCGTAACCGAGCTTTTCAGACGCGGTGAGACGGTTGAAAAAATTGCCGAAATCACTAAGATAACGCCCTTCTTCCTTGAGTCCGTGAAGAAGATTGCCGACCTTGAGTCTGTGCTCAGAGCGAAGCCCTTTGACGCGAAGCTTCTTGCAGAGGCAAAGCATATGGGATTTTCGGATAAATACATCGCTCGCCTCTGGAACGCTAAGGAAATAGAGGTCTACACCGCGAGAAAGAAGGCGGGAATCATTCCTGCGTTCAGAATGGTTGATACCGCTCACGTAGGCGTTTACATTCCCTACCTTTACTCCTCTTACACGGGCGAGAACGAATCCAGGCTCACCGACAAAAAGAAGGTTATAGTTCTCGGAGCAGGACCTATCCGTATCGGTCAGGGCGTTGAGTTCGACTACTCCACCGTTCACGCGGTAAACACGATAAGAAGGCTCGGCTACGAGGCTATCATTATAAACAACAACCCCGAGACCGTTTCCACCGACTATACCTGCTCGGATAAGCTCTATTTTGAGCCTCTCACCACCGAGGACGTTATGAACGTTATCGACTTTGAGAAGCCTGAGGGTGTCGTTGCATCTCTCGGAGGTCAGACGGCTATAAACCTTGCCGCTCCGCTTGCAGAGAGAGGCGTTAAGATAATAGGCACGGACTGCGAGGCTATTGACAGAGCAGAGAACAGAGACGCATTCGAGAAGATACTCGAGGCTCTCGGTATTCCTCAGCCTAAGGGACAGGCTGTAACCAAAATCGAGGACGGCGTAAGGGTTGCAAAGACGGTAGGCTATCCCGTGCTCGTCCGTCCCAGCTTCGTTCTCGGAGGAAGAGCGATGCAGCTTGTCGGAAACGAGGAGCAGCTCCGCCACTACCTCAGAACAGCCGTTGAAATTGACGAGGATAAGCCGGTTCTTGTTGACCATTACATTCAGGGTAAGGAGGTCGAGGTTGACGCTATCTGTGACGGACACGACGTATTCGTTGCGGGTATTATGGAGCTCGTTGAGAGAACGGGTATCCATTCGGGCGACAGTATAAGCGTTTACCCCTCGTTCTCAATCTCGGATAAGGTTAAGGGTAAGATTCTTTCCTACTCCAAGAAGCTCGGTCTTGGTATCGGCATAGTAGGTCTCTTTAACATTCAGTTTATAGTAGACGACAAGGAAGACGTTTACATTATAGAGGTTAACCCCCGTTCCTCAAGAACCGTTCCCTTCCTCTCGAAGTCCACGGGCTACTCGCTTGCGGATATTGCAACCGAGGTAATAATGGGAGCTACTCTCAAGGAGCTCGGAATATTCAATATCTATCCCGAGGAAAAGAAGCGTTGGTATTGCAAGGTTCCCGTATTTTCTTATAACAAGATTAACGGAATAGACGCATACCTTTCTCCCGAAATGAAGTCCACGGGCGAGGCTATCGGATATGACGATGACCTTTACAGAGCCTTCTACAAGGCTCTTCAGGCATCGGGAATGACTGTTCAGAATTACGGCACGGTATTCCTCACTATTGCAGATGCGGATAAGGAAGAGGCTCTTCCTCTCGTTCGCCGCTTCTACAATCTCGGCTTCAATATCGAGGCAACCAGCGGAACTGCTACCTTCCTTAAAAATCACGGCATCAAGACCAGAACGAGAAAGAAGCTCTCCGAGGATTCAAGGGAAATTGCAGACGCTATAAGACAGGGACACATCGCGTACGTTATCAATACGAGCGATATCTCCTCTTCCGAGGAGCAGAAGGACGGATATGAAATCCGTTGCCTTGCCGTTGAAACCAATACCACTATGTTCACCTCTCTTGACACGGTAAGGGTTCTCCTTGACGTGCTTGAGGATATCACTATAACTATCTCGACTATAGACAGCTGAGAGGCAGATATGAATACGGCAATATTTGAAATAATCACTAACAAGAAAATCGCGAAGAACACCTACGAGATGCTTCTCTCGGGTGACACCTCGCATATAACGGCGGCAGGTCAGTTCGTTAATATAAAGCTTGACGGCTTCTTTCTGCGCAGACCTATCTCGGTATGCAACCTCGAGGGTGACAGGCTCACCCTCATATACAAGGCTGTGGGAGAGGGAACTGAGGCTATGGCAAGAATGGAGGCGGGCGTAAAGCTCGATATCCTGTGCGGCCTCGGAAACGGCTACGACCTTTCGCTTTCGGGAGACGCGCCCCTGCTTATCGGCGGCGGCGCGGGCGTTCCGCCTATGTTCCTTCTTGCAAGAAGGCTTGTCGATATGGGTAAAAAGCCGAGAGCAATTCTCGGATTCGGCTCGGCTGACGAGGTTTTCTACAAGGAAGAATTTGAAAAAATAGGCGTTCCCGTTACGGTCACCACCGTTGACGGCAGCGAGGGCGTAAAGGGCTTTGTAACCGATGCTATGGATAGCGGATATACCTACTTCTATACCTGCGGTCCCGAGCCTATGCTCAAGGCGGTTTACGATAAATCCGAAACATCGGGTCAGTTCAGCTTTGAGGAGCGTATGGGCTGCGGATTCGGAGCTTGTATGGGCTGCTCCTGTAAGACGAAGTACGGAAACAAGCGTATCTGCCGCGAAGGTCCCGTGCTTGTTAAGGAGGAGATAATATGGTAAATTTGACAACTAAACTTTGCGGAATAGAGCTTGATAACCCGATTATTCCCGCAAGCGGTACGTTTGGCTTCGGATATGAGTTTGCCGAGCTTTACGATATCAATATCCTCGGCTCGCTTTCCTTCAAGGGCACTACTCTTGAAGCAAGATTTGGAAATCCCACTCCGAGAATTGCCGAGTGCGCATCGGGAATGCTCAATGCCGTAGGTCTTCAGAATCCGGGTGTTGACAAGGTTATTTCCGAGGAGCTTCCAAAGCTCTTCTCGGTATTTAATAAGCCGGTTATGGCAAACGTCAGCGGCTTTTCGGAATACGAATACGTAGAGACGGTCAGAAGGCTCGATGCCGTTGACAGAATAGGCTGGTTTGAGGTAAATATCTCCTGCCCCAACGTTCACGGCGGCGGAATGAGCTTCGGCACAAGTCCCGAAATGGCGGGTAAGGTTACCAAGGCTGTCAGAGCCGTAACCAAAAAGCCTATTATAATCAAGCTTTCGCCAAACGTTACCGATATCGTTTCAATCGCTAAGGCGTGCGAGGCTGAGGGGGCTGACGGCGTCAGCCTTATAAACACTCTTATGGGTATGAGAATAGACCTCAGAAAAAGAGCGCCCATTATCAAGAATAAGACGGGCGGATTTTCAGGCCCCGCTATTCTGCCGGTTGCGGTAAGAATGGTTTACCAGGTTTACGAGGCGGTTAAAATTCCGATTGTCGGAATGGGCGGCGTCTCTCGCGCAGAGGACGTTATAGAGCTTATGCTCGCAGGCGCAACAGCCGTTGAGGTCGGAGCGGAGAACCTCGTTAACCCCTACGCGTGCAAGCAGATAATCGAAAATCTGCCTGCGGTTATGGAAAAATACAGAATTAATTCTTTAAGTGAAATTATAGGAGGAGCGCACTGATGGGAAAGGACGTTATAATTGCTTGTGACTTTGCAAGCGCAGAGGATACTTTTAAATTCCTTGACAAATTTGAGGGAAAGAAGCCCTTCGTAAAGATTGGTATGGAGCTTTTCTATGCCGAAGGCCCTTCCATTGTAAGAGAAATCAAGGCGAGAGGACACAAGATATTCCTTGACCTCAAGCTTCACGATATTCCCAATACCGTAAAGAAGTCTATGGCTGTACTCAGCAGGCTTGATGTTGATATGACAAATCTTCACGCTTCGGGCACGGGCAAAATGATGGAGGGCGCTCTCGAGGGACTTACGAGACCTGACGGAACGAGACCTATTCTTATTGCCGTAACCCAGCTCACCTCTACCGATGAGGAGACTATGAAGCGCGACCTTCTTATAGATAAGCCTATAGCAGAGGTCGTTATGCACTACGCAGAGAACGCGAAGAACGCAGGACTTGACGGCGTAGTATGCTCACCCCTTGAGGCAGAGAAGGTTCACTCGGTTTGCGGAAAGAATTTTATCACCGTTACTCCCGGTGTAAGATTTGCAGACGGAGACAAGGGCGACCAGAAGAGAGTAATGACACCCGAAGAGGCTAAGAAGATAGGCTCGGATTACATAGTAGTCGGCAGACCCATTACCGCAGCGGAGGACCCGGTTGCAGCGTATGAGAGGTGTTGCAAAGAATTCATAGGATAAGCGCCGCTTATCCTATGAATTCAACCCAAAGCCGTGTCGGCTTTGGACTTCATCCACCGCAGGTGGACTTCATCCGCTTACGGCGGATTTCATCTGCGTCAGCAGATTTCATTTTCTTAGCGCGAATTTGCGACAGGCTAACAGGCTAATGAAATCCAAGCATAGCTTGGATGAAATCTGACAAAGTCAGATGATGTCTGCTTCGCAGATGAAGTCGATGCGGGCGCTGTGCTTCCGCATCGGTGAATAATTCCCTAACCGTTCATTTTCTGACGGAAAAATTATACTTTCCGCTTATTTTTAAAAATATCTTGAAAAGATTTTTCGGCTATGATATACTATTTTAAGTAAAAAATATAGACGGAGATGATATATATGTTTGACGCGGTGATTATCGGCGCGGGCGTTACGGGCGCATTCGTTGCCAGAAATCTTGCAAGGTACGACCTTAACGTTTGCGTGCTTGAAAAGGAGGCTGACGTGGCAATGGGAGCTACCAGAGCCAACAGCGCAATAGTTCACGCAGGCTTTGACGCAAAGGTTGGAAGCCTTAAGGCAAAATTCAACGTTCTCGGCTCTGAAATGATGGAAGAGGTTTGCTCTCAGCTCGGAGTAAAATATAACAGATGCGGCTCGCTTGTCGTAGGCTTTTCCGATGAGGACAGAGAGACGCTTAACGAGCTTCTCGAAAGAGGAAAAAAGAACGCTGTCAGAGACCTTCGCATAGTTGAAAGAGACGAGCTTGTAAAAATCGAAAAGAACATAGGCAGCAGCGCTAAAATGGCGCTTTACGCTCCTACGGGCGCAATAGTCTGCCCCTACGAGCTTTGTATGGCGGCGCTTGGAAACGCTATGGATAACGGAGTTTCGCTTAAGTGCGATTTTGCCGTTTCGAAAATCGAAAGCATCGAAGGCGGCTACAGGCTCACTTCTGAATCGGGTGAGAGTGTAGAGGCGGCTCTCGTTATCAACTGCGCGGGCGTTTATTCGGATAAAATCGCAAGAATGGTCGGTGACGAAAGCTTTTCCATCACCGCGCGCCGCGGAGAATATATGCTTCTTGACAAGGAGTGCGGCTCTCACGTTTCACACACGGTATTCCGCTGCCCCACCAAGATGGGTAAGGGAATTCTAGTAACTCCCACGGTTGACGGAAATCTGCTCCTCGGCCCTACCGCTGAGAATATTGACGATAAGGAAAACACCGCCACCACCGCAGAAGGTCTGGCTACGGTTCGCGCTCTTGCGGCTGAGCAGGTCGAGGCTGTTGCGTTCGGCAAGGTTATAACCTCGTTCACAGGCCTCAGAAGCGTTTCTGACGTTGGAGATTTCGTAATCGGCTCTCCGAAGGAGAGATTTATAAACGTTGCGGGAATTGAAAGCCCCGGACTTTCGTCCGCTCCCGCTATAGGCGAGTACGTCACCGAGCTTGCAAAGAGCCTCGGCGTGCTTAGCTTTAAGGAAAAGGCTGATTTCAACCCCAAAAGGCGCGCGGCGCATTGGTTCTCCTCTCTTTCGATTGACGAAAAGAACGAGGTAATCAAAAACCAGCCCGAATACGCGCATATAATCTGCCGCTGCGAGCTTGTTACCGAGGGCGAAATTCTCGATGCAATCCGCACCAACCCGAAGCCCCGCGACCTTGACGGCGTAAAGCGCCGCACCAGAGCTACTATGGGAAGATGCCAGGGCGGCTTCTGCTCTCCCTATATAGTCGAGCTTCTCGCAAACGAGATGGGCTGTGACTACGGAGAGGTTACGAAGTTCGGCAGAAAGTCTTTCATAAACGTAGGAAAGACTAAGGAGGTGTAAAAATGACCGAGAGAATGAAAATGGAGCTGGTTATAGTCGGCGGCGGCCCTGCAGGAATGGCGGCAGCCGTTGCGGCTTACGAGGCAGGCATACGCGACCTCGTGATACTTGAGCGCGAGGATTCCCTCGGCGGAATTCTTAAGCAGTGCATACACAACGGCTTCGGTCTTCACCGCTTCGGCGAGGAGCTTACCGGCCCCGAATACGCTTACCGCTACGAAAAGCAGGTAAGAGAGCTAAACATACCCTTTATGACCGACACTATGGTCATAGATATTGACGAAAATAAAACGGTTACCGCTATGAATAAGGAAAAGGGCATTTTCCTTATTGACGCAAAGGCAATAATTCTGGCTATGGGCTGCCGCGAGCGTCCGAGAGGCGCGCTCAACACCCCCGGAACACGTCCTGCAGGCGTATATACCGCGGGTACTGCTCAGAAGTACGTAAATATGAAGGGCTATATGCCGGGCAAGGAGGTCGTTATTCTCGGCTCGGGCGATATAGGACTTATAATGGCGAGAAGAATGACGCTTGAGGGCGCAAAGGTACACGCAGTTTGCGAGCTTATGCCCTACTCGGGCGGTCTTGCAAGAAATATCGAGCAATGCCTAAACGACTTCGGTATTCCACTAAGACTTTCGCACACCGTAGTGGATATTCACGGTAAGGACAGGCTTACGGGCGTAACCATCGCGAAGGTTGACGAAAACCGCCGCCCCATTCCCGAAACGAGAGAATATATTCCCTGCGATACTCTCCTTCTCTCCTGCGGCCTCATTCCCGAAAACGAGCTTACCAGAGGCGCGGGCATTACGCTTGACAGAGTTACGAACGGAGCAGTTGTTGACGGCGGCAGAGAGACCGAAATCGAGGGCGTATTCGCCTGCGGAAACGTGCTTCACGTTCACGACCTCGTTGACTTCGTTTCGGAGGAGGCTGTAATAGCGGGAAATGCCGCTGCCGAATACATAAAGGGCAGAGAGGCAAAGAGAGCGCCCATAAGCATTAAGGTTGACGGAAAAATCCGATACACCGTTCCTCAGAGAATAACCGCCGCAAAGGATACCACCGTTTATTTCAGAGTGGCTGACGTTTTCCTCGACAAGAGAATAGTGGTCAAGGCGGGAGAAAAAATTCTCGTTGATAAGAAAAAAATCAAGCTTGCTCCGGGAGAGATGGAATCGGTAACGCTCACCGCGGATATGATTTCCTCTGTCGAATCGGGTGAGATAAGCTTTTCACTTCTTGATAAGGGAGGTAACGCGTAATGAATAAGAAAATCAGAGAGCTTACCTGCATAGTCTGCCCCAGAGGCTGTCAGCTCAAGGTAGAGCTTGACGGTGACAAGGTCGTAAGCGTTTCGGGCAATATCTGCAAGAGGGGCGAGGCTTACGCAGTTTCGGAATGCACGAGCCCCACAAGAACCGTAACCACTACGGTAAGATGCGCTTCGGGAAAGGTCGTTTCGGTAAAAACCAGCGCCCCCGTTCCCAAGGCAAAGGTATTTGACGTTATGCGTGAAATCAACAGCACCACAGCTCCCGATGGAATAAAAATCGGTGACGTTATAATCAAGGGCGTTGCGGGTACTGATTCGGATATTCTCGCTACTTCTAACTACTGATATGGAAAAATTGCTAATAAAAGTTTACAAAAACCGCAAATTATCACTTTTTCTTTCAATTTTATGCCATATATTATCAGCGATTTTCGTGCTGGCATTTTGCGGTGAGATAGGTGTTTTAATTTACAAAGAGGAATATGTCGGCGCGCTGACGATTGCCCTGTCTGCATTCGTAGGCTTCGCTCTCGTGTCGCTTATGAGGCGGCTTATTGACGCGCCCCGTCCCTACGAGCTTTACAGCTTTTACGAGCGTAAGCCGAAGGAGAAAAGCGGCTCTTCCTTCCCCTCAAGGCACGTATACAGCGCCTTTGCGATAACAACGCTTGCCTTCTTTGCGGGAACGCTCGTTGCCGTTTTCCTTCTTATCCTTGCTCTGATTATGAGCCTTTGCCGAATTCTTCTCGGAATACATTTTATCCGTGACGTAGCCGCAGGCGCGCTCATAGGGATAATTGCGGGAGTTATAGGGCTGATTCTACTTTAAAATTTAAAATTTCAAAAGGAGAGTATTTTATGAAAAGCACAGTAAAGGGCCGTGTTTTGTCGTTTTTAATGCTTCTCCTTTTTATTTTTTCCCTCTCGGCGTGCAAGACTCGAGAGCCCGAGCCGAACAATCGGGTTTTTTACGATTATTTTGATACAGTCTCGGTTCTTTACGACTATACGGGAATTGAAAGCGAGGAGTTTTCCGCACTTTCAAAAGAGGTCGAGGCGGCAATCGAGCATTACCACAGGCTTTTCGACATCTACCACGAATACGAGGGTATAACGAATCTTGCCACGGTCAACAGGCTTGCAGGCAAGGAGGCGGTCAAGGTAAGCGGTGAGATAATCGAGCTTCTTTCCTTTTCTGCCGATATGTATCGGCTTACGGGCGGCAAGGTAAATATCGCTATGGGCTCGGTGCTTTCGCTCTGGCACGGACTGCGCTATGCGCCCGAGAAGGAGAGACGGATTCCCGAAAAGGCTGAGCTTTCTCTGCTCGCTGAGCATACCTCGATAGACGCGATAGTGATTGACAGAGAAAATTCCACAGTCAGCTTCACCGACCCCGAGCTTAAAATTGACGTTGGAGCAATAGCCAAGGGCTATACTGCCGAGCTTATAAAGAGGGAGCTTATCTCCCGCGGCTATAGCGGTCTCGTTCTCGATATGGGCGGCAACCTCTGCACCGTAGGCTCGAAGCCGAACGGAGACGGCTGGGCAGGCGCTATAAGAAATCCCCTCTACTTTGAGGGAGACGAAGAGCCGTATTCGCGCACCGTAACTCTTCTTGACGATTCGCTCGTCACCTCGGGCGTGTACGAAAGATACTTCGTGGTAGACGGCGTCAGATACCACCACATAATCGACCCCGAAACCCTTATGCCCGAATCGAGATATCTTTCGGTAAGCGTGCAGACCTCTCACAGCGGAGTTGCAGACGCGCTCTCCACAGCCATTTTCAATATGGATTTGGAAGAAGCCGAGGCTTTCGTTTCGACACTTGAAAAAACCGAGGTCACCCTCATTTTTAATGACGGAAGCTATAAAGTGCTATCCGGAAAATAAATTTAATAACCCTTTTGCGTCCAAGCGTATAAATTAATCTGCTTGGGCGCATATTTTATAGAGATTGTTAAAAAAATATCTTTTGTTGACAATATACGGTGGTTATGGTAAAATTACTTAGATAAAAAACAATATACGAAAGGAAACGAAATGTCATTTTTAAAACTCGGAAAAACACACGTTCCGCACTATAAAAACACCGCTGATATGCCTGCGGTCAGAATGACAAAGCTTCCCGAAACCGTACTTCTGCCAATGGCTCAGCACATAGGCGCTCCCGCAAGCCCGATTCTGAAGCCGGGCGACAGGGTCTACGTGGGTACGCTCGTAGGAGAGGCAGGCGGAGCAGTAAGCGCAAATATTCATTCGTCTGTTTCGGGTACGGTAAAGAAGATAGAGAGCTATCTCTCCTCTCAGGGCAGAACCTGTCCTGCAGTCAGAATAGAATCGGACGGTCTTATGACGCCCGACCCCGAGCTTTCAGCTCCCGAAATTACCGATTTCGCATCTCTCTCGAAGGCTGCGCGTGACGCAGGACTTGTCGGACTTGGAGGCGCAGGCTTTCCCGCCTCGGTTAAGCTCTCCCCCGCAGTTGTCGATAAGCTTGACACCCTCGTTTTAAACGGAGCTGAGTGCGAGCCGTATATCACGAGCGACACCCGCACTATGCTTGACGACTGTGAGTATATCAAAAAGGGAATCGAGCTTGTCAGGTCGACCTCGAATATCTCCTCGGTCATTATCGGAATAGAAAAAAATAAGGAAGAGTGCATAAAAAAGCTCTCCGAACTTTTCGCAAATGACGGCTCCGTGACGGTTGCCGTTCTGCCTGACAGATATCCTCAGGGCGCTGAAAAGATTCTTATCTACAATACCACGGGAAGAGCAGTTCCCGAGGGCAAACTCCCCTCTGACGTTGGAGTTCTCGTTATGAACGTGACCTCTATTGCCTTCCTTGCAAAATACTGCGAGACGGGTATGCCCCTCGTTGAAAAGTGCATCACCGTTGACGGCTCGGCTGTTGACGCGCCGAAAAATATAATCGCTCCTGTCGGAACGGCAATCGCTGACGTGCTGAGCGAGGTAGGCGTTGACATAGAGAAGGCAGGCAAAATTCTTTACGGCGGCCCTATGATGGGCGTTGCCGTATATTCGGTGGACGACCCGGTGCTTAAAAACACCAACGCTCTGACCGTGCTGAACAAAAAAGACGCTCTCCCGAAAAGGCAGACCGCCTGCATTCATTGCGGAAGATGCGCGTCATACTGTCCTATGGGACTTCTGCCCACCGTTTTTGCCAAGGCTATGAACGTTGACGCGGCAGAGGAAAGAGCCGAGAGACTTACCTCGGCAAAAATCAATCTCTGCATAGAGTGCGGCTCCTGCTCCTTCGTTTGCCCCGCAGGCAGACCGCTGGTTGAGACGAACAGGCTCGCAAAAGCAGACCTCAGAGAGTTTAATCAAAACAAAAAGGCAAAGGAGGAGGCTAAAAAATGAAAAAGCTGATAGTTTCCTCTTCCCCTCATATTCATTCTCCGATAAGCACGCGCAGAATAATGCTTGACGTAATAATCGCGCTGCTCCCCGCGGCTGTTGCAGGTATCGTAATCTTCGGTATCCGCGCGCTTGCGGTGCTGTGCGTGACTGTCGCAGCGAGCGTTTTCTCGGAATTTATATTCAACCTGGTAACTAAAAAAGAACAGACGGTAGACGACCTCTCGGCTATAGTTACGGGACTTCTTCTCGGACTTAACCTCAGGGCAGACGCGCCTCTCTGGCAATGCGCTGTCGGTGCGGTTTTCGCTATAATTGTGGTAAAGTGCCTCTTCGGAGGCCTCGGCTGCAACTTCGCAAACCCTGCAATTACCGCAAGAGTATTTCTCGTAATCTCCTTTACCTCAACTCTTGGCGGCGGTGCTAAGCCCATTATCGGAGCAGAAGCTGCGGGAGAGCTGGTTAGCGGAGCGACACCCGAAATTCTTGTAAGCGGAGCTACTCCTCTTGAAGTTATAGGCACAAGCGGAAATCTTCCTTCAATTCTTGATATGCTTCTCGGTGTGCGCGCAGGAGCTATAGGCGAAACCTGTATTATAGCGCTCCTTTTAGGCTTCGGCTATCTCGTATTCCGTAAGATTATAAACTTCGAAATTCCCCTTATCTTCATTGGAACGGTGTTCGTGCTTTCTCTTATAGCCTATTCCGATTTTACCGTTGCGCTCTATCAGATTCTCTCGGGCGGTCTCGTGCTTGGCGCTGTATTTATGGCAACCGACTACGTGACTACTCCCATAACCCGCTCGGGTAAAATGATATTTGCCTTCGGCTGCGGACTTATAACCTTCCTTATCAGATACTTCGGCACTTATCCCGAGGGCGTTTCCTACGCAATTCTCTTTATGAATATCCTCTCTCCCTACATTGAAAAATGGACGGCTCCGAGAGCTCTTGGAGGTAATAAGTGATGAAAATGAACAAGAAAACACTTGCCCCCATAATCGTACTCGTATCAATTTGTGTAGCAGTTGCCGCATTGCTTGCGGGAATTAATATGTTTACCGCTCCCGAAATCGAAGACAGGGCAGCGCAGAAGCTCAGAGATTCGCTCGTTGTGGTTCTTCCCGGAGCAGACAACTTTGAAAAAATAGAGATTAGCGAAAACTATCCCTCGGAAATAAAGAGCGCGTATAAGGCGGATAAAGGAATTGTTTTTGAAACCTACGTCAAGGGTAATAAATTTATGACGGTTATGTGCGGCGTTGACAACGAGGGCAAGGTTGTGGCAATCGAAGTCATTTCCGAGAACGAAACTCCCGGTTATAAGGAAAAGGTCTTTAACACGGTTATGGGCGAAGAGGGAGCTTACAACGGCAAAAGCTCGGAAGACCTTAGCAAAGTCCTCGTTTCCGGCGCAACGCTGACAAGCGAGGGAGTTTACAAGGCGGTCAAGGCCGCTCTTGACGGATACACCGTCTATAACGGCGGCACGCTCGAAAAGGAGGAATCCGTAGATAATCCCTACGTCAGAGCAGAGAGCGAAATCCTTACCCACGCGGCAAATCTCGTTCCCGAAGCAAAGGGATTTGACAAGGTCGAGCTTGAAGGTCAGTACGAATACCTCGTTAGTCTTTACAAGGAAAGGAGCGGACTCGGCTACGTTGCTTACGTTCTCGTTATATCTCCTAACTACGGCACACCCGAAACCGAAGCCGTTATCTATATCGGAAACGATGCTAAGGTGGAAGCCATAAACACTCTCACCTGGAAAACCAGCGCTGAGGGCTGGGGATACGTTCCTCCTACAAAAGAGGAGGCAGAGGCGTTCTACGAAAGGCTTTTGGGTGTAGATTACTATTCTCTCTACGATACCAAGATTGTTACGAAGGCTTCTAACACCTCAGAGAGAGTTCTCGATTCCTTCAACGAAGCGCTGACCGCCGTTAAGGAAACGGAAAAAGCTGCTTTTCCGAGAGTTCTCGGTATAATAATTACCGTTTGTTCAATAGGTGCGTTCGCAGCGCTGCTTATATACAATAAGAAAAGGAGGGCTCCTTATGAAAAATAATAAGCTTATGCTTGTACTCAAGGGCCTTATCCTTGAAAACCCGGTTCTCGTACTCGTGCTCGGCACCTGCCCGACACTCGCTCAGACGGGAAGCGTTATAAACGCTATCAGCATGGGTATTGCGGCAACTCTCGTTCTTATATGCTCGAACGCCGTAATCTCAGCTCTCAGAAATATAATTCCCGACACGGTAAGAATTCCCTGCTATATCGTAGTTATCGCAGCTTTCGTAACCGTGGTTCAGCTTCTGCTCCACGCTTATCTGCCCGACCTTTACGATATGATGGGCGTTTACCTTGCGCTTATAGTCGTTAACTGTATCATTCTCGGAAGAGCCGAAATGTTCGCAAGAAAGAACAGCGTTGTTGATTCTGCGCTTGACGGTCTCGGAATGGGCCTCGGATTTCTCGTTGCGCTTCTCGCTATGGCTATCATAAGAGAACCTCTCGGCGCGGGAACGATAACGATTATTCCCGGCAAGCCCTTTGAAATTCCCTTCCTTGCCGACTATAAGATTCCTATTCTCACGCAAGCGCCGGGCGGATTTCTCGTGTTCGGTATTCTTATCGCAATTATCAACAAAATCGGTGTTAAAAAGGGCAAGGAAAAGCGCAATAAGGAATTCTCCTGCGCAGGCTGCCCCTCGGCTTCACTCTGCGGCAAAACCGCTTGCAGCGATATGACCGAGGTTACCGCTCATATAAGCGACACCGAAGCAAATCAGAACGCGGCAGAGGAGGATAAATGATGGACGTAAAAGCTCTTATACTCATTCTGATGGGCGGAGTTCTTGTAAATAACTACGTTCTCCAGCGTTTCCTCGGAATCTGCCCCTTCCTCGGTGTTTCCAAAAAATCAAGCCAGGCTGTCGGTATGGGAATTGCCGTTACCTTCGTAATGCTCTGCGCTACCGTGGTTACCTGGCCTATACAGACCTATCTTCTTGACGAGTTCGACCTCGGATATCTTCAGACGATAGTCTTCATTCTCGTTATTGCAGCGCTCGTTCAGTTCGTTGAAATAGTGCTAAGGAAGTTTATTCCCGCGCTTCATAAGTCGCTCGGTGTATATCTTCCGCTTATAACCACCAACTGCGCCGTTCTCGGCGTTACAATCAACAACATCACCGATGGATATAATTTCTTAGAATCTATAATATCCTCGCTCGGTGTCGGTCTCGGATTTCTTCTTGCTATGGTGCTTTTCGCAGGCGTGCGCTCAAGAATTGAGAACTGCCCTGCCCCCCAGGCATTCAAGGGACTTCCGATAACGCTTATTGCCGCATCAATAGTTTCTCTCGCGTTCCTCGGCTTTGCCGGTGTCGTAGAGGGAATGCTTGCCTGAAAGGAGACTGAAATGCAAATTTTAATTCCTGTTCTTCTCCTTCTCGGCACGGGCGTGCTCTGCGCGGTGCTTCTCACCGTTGCCTCTATCTATTTCGGTGTTGAAGAGGACGAAAGAGCAAACCAAATCAGAGAATGTCTTCCGGGCGCAAACTGCGGCGCTTGCGGCTTTTCGGGCTGCGAGGGCTACGCAAAGGCGCTCAGCGAGGGCATAACCGATAAAACAAATCTTTGTATTCCCGGCGGTGACGGAACGGCAAATGAAATCTCGGCAATTCTCGGCGTTGAGGCTGAGGACGTTGTGGAGAGGGTTGCCTACGTTGCCTGCAACGGAGCCTGCCGCCCCGAAGAGAGAAAATATGTCTACTCAGGCCCTCAGACCTGCCAGGCGGCAAATATGAATTTCTCAGGTGACAGATTCTGTACCTTCGCCTGCCTCGGCTACGGTGACTGCGCCAAGGTCTGCCCCCGCGATGCTATCTCGATTACCGAGCGCGGTATTGCCGAAATCGACCCCAAGAAATGCATAGGCTGCGGTCTTTGCGAGCGCACCTGCCCCAACGGAATAATCCACCTCGTTGACGATATCACCCGCGTTGTCGTTAAGTGTAATAATCACTATAAGGGCGCAGAGGTGCGTAAATTCTGCCAGAACGGCTGTATCGCTTGCGGTAAGTGCGAAAAGGCTTGTCCCACAGAGGCTATTAAGGTTGTGGATAACCTGGCAAGGATTGATTACGACAAGTGTATTGCTTGCGGTAAATGCAGAGAGGTTTGCCCCGTTCACTGTATACACGAAGGCAATTTTATATGCGGCGCTCATTTTGAGTAAGACTTTTTGAGTAAAACTTTTTGGCTAAAATCCCCGCTCCCCGTCAAAGCTCGCCGTAGATATCTACGGCTTCGGGACACGAGCCGATAAAGCTATCTCTATATTTTCTTATTCGAAATACTTCTCTAAAACTAAAATTGATTTTTCTAATAAAAACGGAAAGGAAACTGGGAAATGAATACCGTAGGAAAGAGGAAAAGATATATATTTGACCTCGTTCTTATCGTATCGCTTCTTGCAGTTTGCCTTTCCCTTTTTCTTTTGTTTTACAGAAAGGATACAGGGGCAGTTGCAGTCGTGTACCTCGGAAATGATGTCGTTGCCGAGTATCCGCTCGGCAGAAACGGTGAGTACGAAATCAACGGCGGCAAAAATATCCTGAAAATCGAAGACGGCAAGGCTTATATGCTCTTTGCCGACTGCCCTGACGGCTGGTGCAAGCACCAGGGCAAAATATATCTTTCGGGCGAGAGAATTACCTGCCTTCCCAACCGCGTTATGATTATGATAAAGGAGGGCAAAGGGTGAATAAAAATTCTACGAAAAGGCTTGCCTTTCTCGCGGTGGCGATAGCGCTCAGTATGATTCTCGCTTTCGTTGAATCGCAGATTCCGCCCCTTTCAACGATACCGGGCGTTAAAATCGGTCTTGCCAATATCGTCACGGTGTTTTTGCTCTATAGGCTCGGCTGGAAGGAGGCTGTCACCGTTTCGCTTATCAGAGTGCTTCTCTCGGCGCTCCTGTTCGGAAGCTTCGTCAGCCTGATGTACAGCGCTTTCGGAGCAGCGCTCTCGCTCCTGGTTATGATACCGTCAAAGCGGTTTCTTCCCTTCTCGCCTATCGGTGTAAGCGTGCTGGGCGCGGTAGCCCATAACGCAGGTCAGATTCTTGCCGCGCTGATACTTCTCGGAAACGCAGCTATAGTATATTATCTCATTCCTCTTACGGTTTCGGGGCTTATCGCAGGAATCTGTGTCGGCTTGCTCGGCGGAATAGTTGCAGAAAGGATACAGCATCTCAAAAAATGAGTATTAAAGCAGTTTTGTTCGACCTGGACGGCACGCTTCTGCCGATGGACCAGGATATCTTTATAAAGGCTTATTTTGGCGGACTTGTTTCTGCCCTTGCTCCTCACGGCTACGAGCCGAAGGCTCTTGCCGATACCATCTGGCAGGGTACTGCCGCTATGGTAAAAAATGACGGAACGAAAAGAAATGAGGAAAGATTCTGGGAGAAATTCACAGCCGCCTTCGGTGAAAGAAGAAAAGAATCAGAGCCGCTGCTCGAAGCCTTTTACAATAGCGAAAACGGCTTCCTTAGGGTGCGCGAGGTTCTCGGCTACACCGAAAAGGCAAGAGAGACTATAGACCTCGTTCATAGCCTCGGTCTGCGCGCCGCGCTTGCCACAAACCCCGTATTCCCCGCCATAGCAACCGAAAAAAGAATGAGCTGGGCAGGGCTCTCACCCCAGGACTTCGAGCTCTATACTACATATGAAAACTCGCGTTTTTGTAAACCAAACATTGCATATTATAAGGATATTCTTGAAAAACTCGGTGTTTCTGCCGAGGAATGCGTTATGGTAGGAAATGACGTAGGCGATGATATGGTTGCCGAGCATCTCGGTATGAAGGTCTTCCTTCTCACCGATTGCCTTATAAATAAAACGGATAGAAAAATCTCGGATTTCCCAAACGGTGACTTCAAAGCTCTTATGAGCTTTTTAAAAAATCTATAAAAGCAAAAATAAAGCTAAGGCAGAGGAAAACTTTTAACCTCTGCCTTTTTTATATGAAAACAATAAAATGCCGAAAGGACAAAATGTCCGAAAAAAACGGACAAAATGTCCGGTGAAAGTGGACAAAATGTCCGGAAAAAAGCGGACAAAATGTCCGCCCTATTATAAAATACATTATAAAAGAGATTATAAAAGAGATTATAAAATGATTACTACTACAACGACTATAGCGCGTGACGCGCGCGAGAAGCAAAAAAGGAATTTGAATTTTCTTTTTTGATTAAGAAAATCCGTTATGCAAACTGCACAATAAAAAGCTGTTTTAAGAAAATATTTTTGGAATGCAACTATACTTACAACCGCTTTTATTTTTGCTAAACTATAGGCAAGAAAGTTTTTGGGAGCAGAAATGAACGAAGAAATAATCATAAGAACAGAATATCATATCCACAGATTTATGTATGACCTCGGAATAAGGAACAGCGGCCTTACGGTTTATGCAGCGCTCTACTCATTTACGGCAGGAGAGACGGGGGTCTATTACGGCTCGGCAGAATATCTCGCGAATTCGCTGGGGCTTAACGAAAAAACGGTGCGCAGAGCGTATAACAGTCTTTTTGAAAAGGAGCTTATCGAAAAGTATACTAGCGAAGACGGACGGTTCTCGGGAATAAGGTGCGTCAGTCTTTTAAGGGTAGAGGAGAAAAAGCAGGAAAGGCTGCGCGAGGCGAGAAGGGCCCAGGAAGAATTCGCCGCCGAGCTTAATGAGAAAATAGAGGAAAGAAAGGCAGCAGAGGCTGCCGAAAAGTCCCCCGAAGCCCACCTGAAGCGCATTGACGAGCTATGCGCCCGCATAAATCAAAAGATAAAGGACGGCACGCTGAACACCCCCGTGCGCGCGGAAAAAAAGGAAAAAGACAGCAGATATTTTTCGGAAAACTTGCCCGAGCACGAAAGGAACACCTTTATTATGATGCATAGGTACGAAAAGGAGGGTGACAACCGAAAATTTCTCAGCTTTGGAAAGTCCGGCAGCGTCAGAATGACCGAGCCGCAGTACGAGCAGCTACTTGAGCTTCTTCCGTCAGAGGAGCTTATGCCATATCTCGCAAAGCTCGAAATAATGCTTGAAGACAACCTCAAAACCGGCAGAAAACCGCCCCACAGCCACTATAAAACCGTGAGAAAATGGATAGAAGAAGACACGGCATTATAGCCGCGCTATAATGCCAATGAAATCTGCCGAGGGCAGAAAAATGAAATCTGCCAAAGGCAGAAAAAGTGAAATTTGCCGAAGGGGAAAAAAATGAAATCTGCCAAAGGCAGAATAAATCGGTTTAAAAAACCGATGAAGTCCACCTTCGGTGGATGAAGTCGCGCGAGCGCTTGCGCTCGCAGCGGTTGTTATTATTTCAGCTTTCTCGGAGTATCGATAAGTCCTGCAAGGTAGTCAAGAGAAACGTTGTAATATTTCGCTAAAGTAATGAAATGATGCATTGGCAGCTCTCTCAGCCCTCTCTCATACATCGAATAGTGCTGCGCTGAAATTTCAAGCAGCTCAGCAATGTCAGACTGCCTTTTTTCCGAGTCCTCGCGTAAATCCTTAAGTCTTCGATATGTGTGCATTTTTTCTCTCCTTCAATTTTTTATACTATTATACCACTCATACGAATATATGTATTGACATTCATACAAATGTATGATACAGAAAATGAAATCTGCCGAAGGGGAAAAAAATGAAATCTGCCGAGGCAGAATAAATCGGTTTAAAAAACCGATGAAGTCCACCTTCGGTGGATGAAGTCGCGCGAGCGCTTGCGCTCGCAGCGGTTAAAAAGAAAAGGCCATCGCAGAGCGAAAGCCTATTCTGATTATTTACAGAGTCCTAAAGAAAACTCTGAGAGAGGAGAAATTTTGAAAGACAAGGGAAGAAAATGCGAAACGCGAAATGCGAAATGCGAAATTAAGAAAAATGATAACTATGTCGAGCCTTGCGAGTCGATGCTTTAACGCAGTATCTCGGAATTTATGCCGCTCAGAAACTGAGAGAGGAGAAATTTCGAAAGACAAGGCAAAGCGAGCGAGGAAGGCGAAGGCATAGATAACTATGTCGAGCCTTACAAGTCGATGCTTTAACGCAGTATTTCGGAATTTATGCCTCTCAGAAACTGAGAGAGGAGAAATTTTGAAATACAAGGCGTAAGATTGTGAACGAAATGAAGCTGTAGATAACTACAGCGATTCGAGCGATTCTGCCGACAACGCAGTATTTCGGAATTTATGCCTCTCAGAAACTGAGAGAGGAGAAATTTTGAAAGACAAGGAATACCGAGCGCGAAGCCCGAAGGCATAGATAACTATGTCGAGGGCGACAAGTCGATGGGATTCTGACGTATTTCGGAATTTATACCTCTCAGGAGAGAGTGGCTGCCATCACCGCTTTTATCGTATGCATTCTGTTTTCTGCTTCCTCAAACACTATGGACTGCTCGGATTCGAAAACCTCGTTTGAGACTTCCATATATTCTCTGCCGAACTTTGCGCCCATTTCCTTGCCTACCGTTGTGCCGAGGTCGTGGAAGGACGGAAGACAATGCATAAATACCGCCTTATCGCCTGCAATTTCCATTATCTCTTTTGTTACGGCATAGGGGGAAAGCTCGTTTATTCTCTCTGCCCAAACCTCTTCAGGTTCACCCATAGAAACCCAAACGTCCGTGTAGATTACGTCAGCGCCCTTGCAGCCTTCCTTAGCGTTCGTGGTGAAGGTGAGGGTTGCGCCGGTTTCCTTGGCTATAGCCTCACACTCGGCAACAAGCTTCTTATCGGGGAAATATTTTTCGGGAGCGCAAACGACAAAGTTAAGTCCCATCTTTGCCGCTCCTACCATAAGCGAATTGCCCATATTATAGCGAGCATCGCCCATATAAACGAGCTTGATTCCCTTGAGGAATCCGAAATGCTCCTTTATAGTCATAAAGTCTGCAAGAATCTGAGTGGGGTGGAACTCGTTTGTAAGTCCGTTCCAGACGGGAACTTTAGAATACTTTGCCAGCTCCTCAACGAGATTCTGACCGTATCCGCGGTACTCTATTCCGTCATACATTGAGGCAAGAACTCTTGCGGTGTCGGCTATCGTTTCCTTTTTGCCTATCTGCGAGCCCTGGGAATCAAGGTAGGTTACACCCATACCGAGATCCATTCCCGCTACCTCAAAGGCGCAACGGGTTCTGGTGCTGGTCTTTTCAAAAATAAGAGCGATATTCTTGCCCTCGCACAGTCTATGCGCAACTCCTGCCTTTTTCTTTGCCTTGAGGTCGAGCGCAAGCTCGATAAGCTCGCCGATTTCCTCTGAGGTAAAGTCAAGGAGTTTTAAAAAATCTTTGCCTTTTATGTTAAGCATTATTTACATATCCTTTATTATAATACTTTTGAGAGGAAGGATTTAAGCCTTTCGCTCTTGGGGTTTTCGAAGATTTCCTCAGGAGTACCCTCTTCTCCTATCATACCGTCATCAATGAAGATTATGCGGTTTGCAACCTCGCGGGCAAAGCCCATTTCGTGCGTTACTATAACCATCGTCATTCCTGCGTCTGCAAGGCTCTTAATGAGGTCGAGAACCTCGGTTACCATTTCGGGATCGAGAGCTGAGGTCGGCTCGTCAAAGAGTATAACGTCAGGATTCATTGCGAGAGCTCTTGCTATAGCAACTCTCTGCTTCTGACCGCCCGAAAGAGTAGAGGGATAGACGTCAGCCTTATCCGCAAGACCTATACGCTCAAGAAGGTCGAGCGCGTGCGCCTTAGCCTCAGCTATAACGTCAGATTTGGTTTTCTGACTTCTGCGAACCGCAGAGATATTTGCCTTTGCCTCAGCTATAGCCTCGGGAGCTGCGTTTTCAGCCTTACGCGCAGCGCGGTAATTTGCCTTTGCCTCGGAAACGGCTGCTCTCCTTGAGCGGCGAAGCGCGCGAAGTCCTACGTATACGGGCGCGAGCATTATATTTTCTATTACGGTTTTATTATTGAAGAGGTTGAACTGCTGGAACACCATTCCTATGTGCTCTCTGTGCTTGTTTATATCGACCTTCATATCGGCGATATCCTCGCCTCTGAAGAAAATCGAGCCTCCCGTGGGGTCTTCCATACAGTTAATGCAGCGCAGCAGGGTTGACTTTCCGCAGCCTGACGGGCCGAGAAGAACTATCTTTTCTCCGTGCTGAATATCGAGGTCAATACCCTTTAATACTTTAAGGTTGTTAAAGGATTTTTCCAGTCCTCTTATCGAGAGTATGACCGATTTTTCGTTGGTATTTTCGCTCATTTTCCTAAATCTCCTTTCGTATTATCTTTCACTCTTTTTGAATTTTTTCTCAAGCATTTTCACACCGAAGGAAATGAGAAGCACCATTATGAGATAGGTGAGAGCGAGCATAAGATAGGGTACGATGTAATTGTAGGTCGGGTCACCGAGCTGCTTGAAGGACTTATAAAGGTCGGTAACGGCAACGAAGCTTACTACTGAGGTTTCCTTAACAAGAACGATAAACTCATTACCGAGTGTGGGAAGAATATTCTTTATAGCCTGCGGAACTACGATTTTCAGCATAGCGACAGGGTAAGGAAGACCTACCGCTCTTGCCGCCTCAAGCTGACCTGCGTCAACCGAGTTGATTCCGCCTCTCATAATCTCGCTGACGTAAGCACCGCTGTTAAGACCGAATACGATAATTGCTACGGGAACGCCTGAGCTTACGGTTATGTCGAGGGCCGGGAGAAGAACCCAGTATCCGATAAGGAGCTGAACCACTATGGGAGTTCCGCGGAAGAGCTCAAGGTAGACTACGCATATTTTATCAAGAACTCTGGGAAGGCGCTTGTACTTTGGCATAACTCTGATTACTCCGATAACCGTACCGATAACGATACCGATAATCAAGCCGAGCACCGCTATCTCTATCGTTTTAACAAGACCGTCAAGCACCGACATATAGCCCTTGTTGGTTATAAACTGCTTTATAAATTCTTTCATATATATAAACCTAATTAAAGGCTTAGCTAAAAAACTAAGCCTTTAAATTCACCTTTTCAGTTTTTATTATTCTGCAGCAGGATTGCAGATTATAGCGAATATGTCAACAACGGTCTTGCAAGCGTCAAAGGTAGTGTCGTCTGCCTTGCAAATGATAACGATATCCTCTGCGAAGTAGGAGGTAGAGAAGTTAACAACCTGCTCACGCTCAGCGGTGATGGTAAGACCGGACATAGCGATGTCAACACCGTTATTACCAACTGCGCCTACAACGGTTTCAAACTTCATATCCTCGATTACAAGCTCCATTTCAAGCTCGGAAGCGATAAGCTTTGCGATTTCCATATCGATACCGTAGTAGGTCTTAACTCCATCATTGTTTTCAACGTACTCAAAGGGAGCAAACTCAGCGTTGGTAGCAAGAACGAGCTGCTTATCAGCCTTAGATGCGTCCTTGGTTGCGGATACCACGCCGGTGTAATTTGCTTCGTTTTCACCCTTCTGGAAATCCTCTGCCATAGCCTGTATTGCAGAAGCATATTCAGCAAGAACTGCGTCAATCTTGGTCTTGAGGTCTGCCTGCTTCTTGTCGATTGCGATGCCGTAGAACTCCTGAGCAAGAGAAACGGGAACTATTTTAAGGCCGTCAATTTCTGTGCAAAGAGCAGATGCGGTGGTCTTGTCACAGAATACGTAATCAACGTTTCCGTTCTTCATATCGGTTGCCGAAAGAGCGAAGGTGTCGTAGGATACAACTTCAATGCCCTTGAGAGCCTTTGCGTACATTTCGCTGGTCGTTCCGCTCTGCAGACCGATTTTAGTGTTGTTCTCCTCTCCGCAAGAGGTAAGTCCAAGCGCAAAGGTAAAGCAAAGCGCAAGGCAAATAACAAGTGAGATAATCTTTTTCATTTTTTTGAATTCCTTTTCTGTTTTGAATTTTGATGTTCACATTGTAGCACATTCAGAATAATTATGCAATAGTTTTTTGCAAATTTTTTTATTTTTGTGAAATTATTATATAAAATGATAGAAAAACCGCTGGTGCATTGTGCATTTTGACACCTATAAAATGAATATTTATTCATATTTCTACATATTATGCAAAATATGCACCAAAAATGAATAAAGCTCCCTTTACACAAGGGAGCTGAAATGAAATCTGCTGACGCAGATGAAATCCGTTAAAAAACGGATGAAGTCCGACTAAGGTCGGATGAAGTCGCGCGAGCGCTTGCGCTCGCAGCGGTTTTAATAATACCTTTCGATAAAGGAAACTATCGGTGCGTTATCGGACAGACAGTGCGGGTGGTGGCCCACGCCTACCTTCATTACGACCTCTATTGTACCGCCGTTTTCCTTATAGTATTTTTCAAGATATGCTCCGTTTTCCGCATAGGGAACGACCTCGTCAACGTCACCTGCCGCCATAAAAATCGGAATATTATTTTTAAGAAGCTCGGGAACTCTGTCTATCGGGTGGTTGCGGTAGTTAAGAAGCTCGGAGAGGGTAATTCCCGTTGCGTTATGAAATTCGCCCCAGAAGTCCTCAGGCATTTTTTCCTCGTTTCCAACGTATGCGGGGCAGGAGAGAAGATTGGTTACGGGCGCGTCAAGAAACATTGCCGCAACTCTATCGGGGTGAGCCGCCGCAAAATAGATAGACTGAAGACCGCCGCAGCTCATACCTACCGTAACGCATTTTTCGGAGAGGGCGTATTTTTCCTTAAGAAAATCGGCAAGAGCGAGCTTTGCCTCATCGTCAGCGTCAACGTGCCACCTCGTTTGGTTTTCGATATAGGCTACGTGATAGCCCTTCTGCAGCATTTCTATTTCGAGCGCGGGAAACGCGTCTGCATACTCGGTCTTCAAAAGCCATTTTCCGTTTGGCTCTGAATTCGGGCATATAAGACGGGCATATCTGCCCATAATTTCAAATTCATAAGTAGTAAAACCAAATTTTTCAGTTACCTTTTCCATTTTTTCTTACCTTATTATTTATAAAGCGTTAAATTTTGCGGTGCGGTGGGATCGAAATCCGCGCCTGCAACGTTCAGTTTTCTGTAGCTTTTCGGCGAGCAGAAGCGTATCCTTTTGAAAACCCTGTTGAAATAGGACATAGAGGAAAAGCCTACCGCCTCGGATATTTCAAGAACGCTTTTTTCGCTCTGCTTAAGAAGCTTTTCAGCCTTGCAGATTCTTACGAAATTAAGATATTCGGTGAAGGTTGCCCCCGTTGCCGACTTAAAAATACGGCAAAAATAGCTCGCATCGAAGCCGAGAAGATTGCTTACGTCCTCAAGAGTGAGATTATCAGCGTAATTTTTGTTTACGTATTCAAGGGCGGGCAGAATCTTCTGAATTTCCTTTGAGGCGAAAAAGCTCTCGGTATCAAGCAAAATTCCGTCACGGTAGAGAAGACCGAGAACCTTATATACCTCCGAGCGCACGAAGATATCGAAAGCTCCCTTTTTGCCGTTTGATTCAAGCAGCAGGCGGTCAAGGGAATCAAAAAGCTCGCGGTTCTTGATAACTCTTATCTTCGATTCCGAGAGGTTATTGAATTTTACCGAATATTTGATTATTCTGGTTATTCCCGAGCTTAAAAAATCGTTTTCTCTGAACTGGATAAGCCCTGTTCTTGAGGGCTTGGCGTATCTGGTGCTGTGCGGCACTCCCGAGCCAACGAAAACCACGTCTCCGGCCTCGGCAAAGTATTCCTCACCCATAGCGGTGATTGCAAAGCAACCCTCGTACACTATTACAAATTCAAGCTCGTCATGATAGTGAAGCCCCACTATCGAGCCTACCTCGGAGAGCTTTTCGGGATATGCGCCCGCGTGAACGGGAGTTTTCGGTACGGAGCTTCTTATCTGTTCATTATACATTTTTTCGTTTATATTTTACTTGCCTCACTATCGCAGTAAAGGCATTTTGTGCCTGAGAAGAGCTTTTTAACTCCTCTTTCAACGGTTATGCAGCTGGGATTTCTGCAAATGAGGCGGGGATTTTCCCTGCCCTCTCTCTTAGAGCCGTCTGCTTCCTTATCCGAAAGGAGCTTAAGTATAAGAGCCATTCTTATATATCTGCCGCCTTCTGCCTGAAGGAAGTAGTCTGCTCTCTCGTCCTCGTCAACGTCCGTGTCTATCTCGTTAACTCTTGGGAGCGGGTGAAGAATCGAAAGAGTAGGCTTTGCGCCGCCAAGCTTTTCAGCCGTAAGGATATAGGAATCCTTAAGCCTTTCGTACTCTTCCTTAGAATCAAATCTCTCGCCCTGAATTCTCGTCATATAGAGGATATCAAGACCTGAGATTTCGGCTTCAAGGTCTGTGACCTCGCGCCACTCCTTGCCGAGAAGGAACTCGTCCTTAACGTAATCGGGGAGAGTAAGCTCCTTTGGGGAAATAAGCACGAATTTCACGTTCTCATACCTTGCCATAGCGGCAATAAGCGAATGAACGGTTCTGCCGTACTTAAGGTCGCCGCAGATACCTACGGTGAGATTATCGAGCCTGCCGAAGCGTCTCTTTATCATAAGAAGGTCGGTGAGCGTTTGAGTGGGGTGGAAATGACCGCCGTCACCCGCGTTGATAATCGGAACGGAGGAATTTCTCTCGGCTACGATAGGCGCGCCCTCTTTGGGGTGGCGCATAGCGATAATATCGGTGTAGGCACTTACCATTCTTATAGTATCGGCAACCGTTTCGCCCTTAGCCGTTGAGGAAGAGCCTGCCTGGTCAAAGCCGAGCACGTTTCCGCCGAGGCTCATCATAGCAGAGGTAAAGGAAAGACGGGTTCTGGTGGAGGGCTCAAAGAAGAGCGCACCGAGAATCTTTCCCTGACAAGCAGAATTATACTTCCAGGGGTTGTCGATTATATCAAGAGCCGTGCCTATAAGCTCGTCTATTTCCTCAACCGAAAGGTCGAGAATGTCAATAAGATTTTTCATTTTGTTCTCCTATTCCTAATGCGCCATAGGCGCATTATAACTGCGAAGCTCAGCTTTTCGGATGAATGATGAAACCCAACGCCTTTGCGTTGGACTTAATCCGCGGAACGCGGACTTCATCTGACAAGGTCAGATTTCATCCGTCAGAGACGGATTTAATTAACTAAGCCTCTCTCCGAGAGAGAGGGGGACCGCTTGCGGTGGAAAGAGCCTGCGAATGTAACGCTCGGCTTTCCTAGTGCTGACAAACGCACTCTCCCTCAGTCGCTTCGCGCCAGCTCCCTCCCGGAAGGAGCCTTAATGAAATCTGCTAACGCAGATGAAATCCGTTTGAAAAACGGATGAAGTCCACCTTTGGTGGATGAGGTCGACACTGCGTGTCGGTTGAATGCTGTCGCATTCGCTCACGCGCCGTAGACCTTAAGATAGTTCTTAATTCTTTCTATGTTCTCGCGGTTTGCCTCGTCTTCCTCGAGGTATTCTATGATGTCGTAAACGTCAACAACCGAGTAAACAGGGAAGCCGAACTCCTCTTCGATTTCAACCATAGCGCCCTTTTCACCCTTGCCCTTTTCCTTACGGTCAACCATAACGAAGGTAGCCGCAACCTTTGCGGTGGGAAGAGCTGCCGCCATAATATCCATAGTCTCTCTTATGGCAGTTCCTGCGGTGATAACGTCCTCAACTATAACGATTTCCTCGTTTTCACCCGGCTTGTAACCTACGAAAACGCCGCCTTCTCCGTGGTCCTTAACCTCTTTTCTGTTAAAGAAGAAGGGGAGATTAAGTCCCTCGCCTGCAAGAGCGATAGATGCGGAAACGGCTATCGAAATACCCTTGTACGCAGGGCCGTAAAGAGCTGCCTGCTTGCGTCCGAGCTTATCAAGATAAGCCTTGGCGTAGAACGAGCCGAGCTTTGCGATGTTTTCGCCCGTCTTTATCTCGCCCGCATTAATGAAATAGGGTATCTTTCTGCCGCTCTTTGCGGTGAAATCTCCAAACTTGAGAACTCCCGCGCCCTCAAGAAATTTTATAAATTCTCTTTTATAGCTTTCCATTTTTAAAATTCTCCTTAGTTTTTGTTTTCCTTGTCACAGAGTATAAACGCCGCCATAAGACTTACCGCCGCCGAGAAAAGAAACAGCACACCGAGCTGACCTATAAGGTCGGCAACGAACGGCTTTCCGGGTTCTTCGTGGAAGGTAAGAGTTATACCCTCGTCCGTGACGAAGTGATAGAAAAAGTAATTTATCGCAAGAACAACCGCTGAAATTATAAACGATATCAGCGAAAATTTAAGTAGCTTTTTTCTCATAACTATACCCAAAATAAATAAAAAATGCAAAGTGCAAAATTAAAGAGTTCATACCAACTCCGCACAAAGCCGCTGACGAAAATGAAATCTGCTAAAGCAGATGAAATCCGTTTGAAAAACGGATGAAGTCCACCTGCGGTGGATGAAGTCGACACTGCGTGTCGGTTGAATGATAAAACCCAACGCATTTGCGTTGGACTTCATCTGCGAAGCAGACATCATCTGACTTTGTCAGATTTCATCCAAGCTATGCTTGGATTTCATTAGCCTGTTAGCCTGTCGCAAATTCGCGCTAAGAAAATGAAATCTGCTGA